>JANQHQ010000015.1 GCA_028282595.1 Chlorobium sp.
GATTGCACGGGTGTTCATGAAGACCGTAGGGGCGAAAAATTTTTCGCCCGTACTGTGGAGGGGAACCGGTTAGCGGTTGGCAGTATGCAGTTTGCGCCAGGCGGTAGGCAAGTGCTTTGGTAAAAAGCGGTTGCCGATGAACAGAGGTTTCGTGTCTGCTCGAACCGGCGGTGGTTTCGATAGCGATACCGACGCCGACGGCGAACCCCGATGTTATCTTTCGGAGATCGGAGTCGGGATCGGGTTTCGGGGTCGGAAGGGGATCAGTTGGCAAAGAAAAACCAGTCAGCAGCCGGCAGTTGGCGGTCGGCAATTTAGGAGTGGTCGATTCCCGATGCCGAAGCACTTGTTACTAAGCCCGACGAAGTCCGGGCGCCGTCACTAAGCCTGGCACAGTCAGGCGTCGTCACCAAGCGCTCGGCGAAGCCGACGCGACGTCACCAAGTCCGGCAAGGCCGGACACCGTCAACTATTTCAGGACGGGACAGTTACCGCTCCATATTCGGAAGGGGGGCGCTGTTTTTCCGATGAAACTTATTTTGCTGTTTTACGCTTTACTATGGAAATACATCGATCGGCATCGGGACACCTCCGTTTACTCTGTTCCAAAACCAACTGACAATAACTCATATGAATCTACATCCTGTAGTGCTCATCGCCTGCATCGCTCTTTGTGTGCTTGTCGGTTTTGCAGGCAGCGTTTTTACGCCGGAACCGGGATCTTCCTGGTATTATTCCGTGCTGAACAAGCCTTCATGGAACCCGCCCGACTGGATTTTCGCTCCTGTATGGACCGTGCTCTTCATTCTTATGGGCGTCTCGCTTTCGCTGGTTGTCAGGGAGGGGCTTGAAAAACCGGCTGTACTTGCGGCGCTGATTGTTTTCGCAGTTCAATTATGCCTGAATTTCGGGTGGTCGGCGATGTTTTTCGGTCTGCAGTCGCCTTTCTGGGGATATCTCGAAATCGCCGCGCTCTGGTTGTCGATAGTCCTCATGATCGTACTCTTCGGCGCAGTGTCCAAAACAGCGGCGTATCTCCTGATCCCCTATCTGTTGTGGGTAAGTTTTGCGACCTATCTGACGTTCACGATATGGAAGTTGAACCCGTGATACCGGAACCTCTCTTTCGGTGGGAGAGCATATGTTGCAGGGGAGCGTGAGCGTTCGAAGGGTTGCGGCATGGCTGCTGGTGCTGATACTGGCCATGTCCGCCGTCGTGGCTGCCGAAAACGGCGCCAGGGTCTATCACGGCAACACGAAAAGCAAGATCTTTCATCGGCCGGGATGCAGGTATTACAACTGCTCGAAGTGTACGGCAACGTTCCCCACACGGCAGAAAGCTGTTGCGGCGGGTTACAAGCCCTGCAAAGTCTGCAAGCCCTGACGTTGTGCCGGTGCTCTGTTCCGCGGCATGGCTGCAGCGTGGATTCCTGCCTGTCCGGTTCCTTCGGTAAGTGGCGACGTTGAGCTGGCAGGGTCCGGGGGTCAGAAGGCGTCGTCTCCTTTCGGAAGAATGCCGTAGCGTTCGATGAACTCCTTTTTCAGCACATCCATGACCGTGACGTCGCAACGTTTGCCGTTGCGATACACCAGCTCACGCATGCTTCCGCGGTTCACGAAGCAGCACTCTTCATAGAGCCCGATGGCGGGGCGATTGTTTGATTCCACCAGGAGCGCGACCACATGCAGGTCGATGACGTTGAAGGCGAAATCGAGCAGCGTCAGCATGGCGTCCTTTCCGTAACCCTTGCCTCTCAACGAGGGTTCGAAAATACAGAACGATCCGATGAAGGCGTGGCGGCTCATCCAGCTTATGGATTCGAGGTTGATGATGCCGATGAGCTCCTTGCCTCTGGAGCACTCCTCGATACCGAAGAAAAACTCGCTGCGTTCCCTGAAGAGCCGGTTTTTCGCCCGGACCAGCTCGGCCAGATCCTCGCTGGAGGAGGGCAGGGGAGAGGGCAGGTACTGCCGGAGCTCGTAGTTGTTCCAGTGTGAAAAAATCGTTCCGGCATCGGTTTCCTCAAGCCGGCGCAGACGTACGTGTTTTCCGCTGAACATGGTTTTCTCCTTCCGTGTCGTCTATTGCCGCAGTCGGGCAAGGTTTTCAAGTGCTCCGGTGGCCGAGGTTCCTTCCTTCGGCGTATCCTCCGGGCAGCCGTAAAATCCGAACGTCGATGCGAGCGGAATACAGGCGACGACGGTGAGCGGGAGTTTCATGGTCGTCCGGTTTTCTTTTTCGGGGACGGAACGGCGTTGTCGCGTACAGGAAATATACGCAAACGTTTCGAGCCGGTCGTGTATCGACTTTCGGCTTCCGGGGAGTCTCGCCGCCGCCGTTCGGTCCTCTGCGGGCGGGGTGGGGTAAAAAGCTGTCGTATTTGACCGGGGTTTTGTTTATCTTTACTTTTTCTAAATAAGGGTGGTTTTTGCATAAACAACATCTCGAAGGAGAAGTACAGACAGAACAACAATATGCAGGACAAGAGAGCGTCATATCGTATTTCCTCACCCGCCGCGCGATGTGTTTCGCGGCGTCTGCTGACAGGTGTAACGGTCATACTGATCGGCTCGCTCGGGGTTTGCGCCCCGCGCGCGGCGCTGGCGGAAGAGGACGGGGGGACGGGAGCCCCCACCGCTATGGCTGAACAGATAGTGGTGACGGCGACGAAAACAGAGCGGGAGATATCCGGCGTCACCGCATCGGTGGATGTTATCAGCGAGGAGGACATCGAAAGCATCGGAGCGGCCAATCTCAAGGAGATTTTTGAAAAAACGCCCGGAGTCAGCCTTCAGTACGGAACCTTTCCCGCCGCGAGTTCCGCTTCGAAAAGTTCCGTTTCGATTCGCGGAATAGGCGCGAACGGCACGCTCTTTCTGCTCGACGGACGCCGGCTGGCGGGCGAGGTCAAGAACCCTTACGACCTCGACCGCATACCGGCGGGAATGATCGAGCGCATCGAGATCATCAAGGGTCCTATGTCCGTCCTGTACGGCGCGGATGCGATAGGCGGGGTCATCAACATCATCACGAAGAAGCCGGAGGAAGGGCTCGCCGGGAGCGTCGGAGCGCGCGCGGGCATGAACACGGACGGCGACGGCGCCAAGATCAACGGCGACGTCTCCTTCAGGGGCAAGACCGGCAAGCTCGGTTACAGCTTCTATCTGAACGCGCTGAAGACAAGACCCTATACCGAAGAGGAGCGAACGACCACCCTTGTGAGGACTCCCGGGGGGTTGATCTCCCCCTCCATGCATCCCAGTCCGGCGGTCCAGCGGATTCAGGACAGCTACAGCGTTGACGTCAGCTACCGGGAGGAGTCCGAGGTGTATACCGCCGGAGGCCGGATTGTCCTCGATCTTCAGCCCTCGACCGAAATAGGGGCGGAAATCAACTACTTCACGGAGGAGCGCGAGGGAGACTATCGCTCCACGTTCTTCCCGACCGGCATATCTCCCGCTCCGGGCCAGATCGTTCCCGCTTTCGATACCCCGGTGCGCTCCCGCGATGAAAACTGGCGGAGGGATATCGGCTTCGATCTGCGTTCGGATCTCACCGGGGACTTCACGCTCAATCTCAGGGTCTACAATTCGTATTACGAGAAACGAAACACCACAACCGCCATCAACTGGGAGGACGCGGGTTTTCCGAGCGAGAGCGCTTCGGAAAATCTCGGCATGAACGCCAACGTCGATATCTGGTCGTACGAGGCCTACGCGGTTTACGCTCCGGAAGGAAGTCACCGGATCACCGGAGGGGGTGAGTACCGGGATGAAGAACGCACGGGAACCGTGTTCAATCCGGAGGGAACCTACGAGACAAGGGAGGTCGACTACAAGGCGGTCTATCTGCAGGACGAGTGGGATATTACGGACTCTATGAGCGCGATTCTCGGCGCCCGTTACGACTGGATATCCAATTCCGACAACAAGTCGACCGTCAAGGTCGGCCTGGTTAACAGGTTCAGCGACCTGTTTGTCCTGCGCGGCAATTTTGCGCAGGGGTACAGGGCGCCGGATATCCGGGAGCTCTATATCAGAAAAAACACTCCCGCGGGAGCGCAGCGGGGCGCGACCGTTTCCGATCCTGTGCTCGGAAAGGAGTCGTTCGATCTGAAACCCGAGTTCGTCAACAGCTACGAGGTCGGTGCGAGCGGTCGGAAGGGTGGTTTTTATTACTCGGTGGCGCTGTTTTACAACGAGATAACCGACAAGATCGAGCAGGTGACAAAGAACCCAGGGACGCCGCTCGCCTACTTTACCTTTGAGAATATCAGCGACGTTACGACAAAGGGTGTGGAGGTCTCTTCCGGCTATCAGTTTTCCTCGGGCATAGGCCTCGGTGTAAGCTGGTATGAACTTTCCACGGAAAACGAGCTGACGGGTGAAGAGCTCGAGTTCAATCCCGACCGGCAGGTTTCCGCAACGCTCAGTTACGTCGACGACGGGCTGGAGATCTGGACGATGGGTAAATATGTCGGCGAACAGTACGCTCCCGAGGCTGAAAACAGCCGTATCGAATCGTACTTCCTCGTCGACGCGGGAATCAGCTACGTCCTCGATACCGATGAACCGATACGGTTGTATGGAGGGGTCAACAATATTTTTGACGAGAACATGGACACCCTGATCGGATCGAACGTCGGACCGTATGTATACGCAGGAGTGGGTTACGACTTTTAATCTGTGCTGTCAGGCAAAAGACTCGCAGGGCTTACGGTAACATAAACGGCAGAGTGGTATGAAAAATGAAGATGTCGGGCACGCTCCCGAAAAACCTGGCGGCACCATGCCCGAGGCAGACGTCGAGATCTGTAAGATGCAGGGCCACTGGCTGCTGGCGAAAATGGGCAAGCGGGTGCTCAGGCCCGGTGGTCTGGAGCTGACCCGCAGGATGCTCGAGGCGCTTGCCGTGGGGGAAGACGACGACGTGGTCGAATTCGCTCCGGGACTGGGCGTGACCGCCCGGATGACTCTCGGGAACAATCCTCACAGTTATACGGCGGTCGAAAGAGACGAGGCGGCCGCGGGGCAGGTGCGCAAGTACCTCCAGGGAGAAAACCGGCAATGCCGTGTCGGTCTTGCCGAGGATACCGGACTGCCGGAAGGATGCGCATCGGTGGTGTACGGCGAGGCGATGCTGACCATGCACCCCGAGAAGAAAAAGCATCAGATTATCGGTGAAGCCGCCCGGCTTCTCAGGCCGGGAGGGCGCTACGGGATTCATGAGGTCGGGTTGATACCCGACGATATCGACGAGTCACTGAAGAGGGAGATACAGGGAGAGCTTTCGCGCGCCATTCATATCGGAGCTTCTCCCGTGACCATGCAGGAGTGGAAGGCTTTGCTGGAAAGCGAGGGCATGGAGGTGGTGGCGGTCGAGGCGGTGCCGTTTCACCTGCTCGAACCCAGGCGGCTCGTTCAGGACGAAGGCCTCGCCGGGGCGCTCAGGTTTGCTCTCAATCTCCTGCGCAACCCGGAGGCCCGCGCAGCTGTTCTTGAAATGAAGCGGGTGTTCCGGAAATACCAGGTGCACATGAACGGGGTTGTAATGGTTGCCGCGAAGTCCGGGGAAGAATCTTCTGCAAGGTAAAGCTTTCGGTTTTGGTGCTCAGCCGGGTTTGAACACATAGACGGCTCCGGATTCCTTGTCTGTGCGGTAGGCGTTTTTCCGGAAATCCGAAAAGAGGGCTTCCAGTTCGAATCCCTCTTTTCGGTGTATCGCGATGCAGGCGTCGCTTTTCAGGGGATAGAGCGTGACCTTCTCGTCGAAGAGGACGTTTTCGCCCTCTTTCATGGTGGAATGGAAGAGCAGGTGGTCCGGGGTGATGTTTTCATATTCACGATGGAAACGTACCCTGCCCCCGGCCAGCGATTTGACGGGGAACGTGTAGTTGCGCTTTGTGACGACAAGGTCCCAGTTGACGACCTGGAAGATCCAGCGACGATCCGGTTCGAGGAGTTTCCCGACGGTTTGCAGGAGAGCGCGCAGTTTTTCCGGCGGAATGTGCGCAAGCACGTTACCTATGGAGTAGACCAGGTCGAACGTTCCCTGCGGGAGGTCGATATCGACGATATCCCTGCAGTGAAAGGTCGATGCGGGATAGCTTCGCCGGGCGGCGACGATCATCTCGCGGTTACTGTCGACGCCGGTTGCATCGAAGCCGTCCTCCTGGAACCGGTTGCAGTAATGGCCGGGACCGCAACCCAGGTCGAGGACCTTTCCGCCCTTGTCGCCGGGAAACGAACGGAGAAAACGGTAGACCTCCTCCCGCAGAGGGAATGTTTCTTCGTAGTATTCGGAAAATTCCGAGTAGAAGGACATGCGGATTCTCTTTTTGTGTTGCAGGGTGCCTTGTTTTCCCCTGCGGGAACCGGCCTGCGTCGCTGTTTCTGTTTTTAATTAATCCTGTATCAACTAAGTAAGAAATAAACTGCCATGATGAAACCGAATCTGTTTTTTGTGCTGCTGTTGACGATTGTCATGCTTCCGTCGAACGCGCGTTCCGAAGCCGCCGGTTATTCCGTGTACCGTAAGGCCGGAACGATCGACGTTCTCGATCCCAAGGCCGTTATGGTGGGCTATCGACAGCCGGGTGACGCTCTGTTTGAGCTGTCGCTCGACGATCTCGGAAAGTATACCGGGCACGTCTGCGCCGGTGTCGCCTCCGGATTTCTGCTCACAAAGCGGGCCCTGGAGCAGCTCTACCCCGGCGATGAGCTTCCCGTTCGGGGTGAGATCAGCATAGCGGCCTCCCATTACAACGATCAGACGGAGGTGGCGGCCTATATCGTCAGAGCCCGTGAACGGGTCGGCGATGAAGAAGAGATGAACGCCCTGATCATAGACCCCTCGCTTGTCGGCGCTCCGAAATCCCTGACACTCATGTTCAAGAGAATGGATAACGGCAAGATGGTCAGGGCGGTGCTGGACAAATCGAGGATTATGGGGAAAGAAAAGATGAAGCAGGTGAGAGCCCTGAAAAAGAAGGTTATGGGCGGTGCGGCAAGTGAAGAGGAGAAACAGCGGTTTGCCGGTTTCGTCCAGGAGAAAGTGGCGGCGATTATAACCGATACTCCCGACGGACTGATCACGGTTTCCAGATGTTTCGCGTACGATTTTCCGGAAAAGCGGATGGAGCAGGAAAAATAACGCCGGTTCAGGGCGGTTGGCGCGCTCCAGAAAAAAAGCCGTCCCGGACCTCGCTGTCCGGGACGGCTTTTTGCTTTTGCCGTGAGCGCTCCGGAAGAGGTTAATCCTCGTCCTCCTGCTCGCGGAGCTGTTCGAGAACGCCGAAGTCCTCGAGGGTCGTAACGTCGCCCTTGATCTCCTTCGTCGAGGCGAGCTCGCGAAGCAGACGCCGCATGATCTTGCCGCTTCGGGTTTTCGGCAGCCCTTCCGCCCACCGGATTTCGTCCGGTTTCGCGATGGGACCGATCTCCCTCGAAACGTGCGCCCTGAGATCTTCGCGGAGCTTCATGTCTCCGTCGTATTCGTCCTTGAGCGTGACGAAGGCGATGAGTGCGTTGCCCTTGATTTCGTCCGGGCGGCTGACGACCGCGGCTTCCGCGACGGCCTCGTGGGCGACGAGCGCGCTTTCGACCTCGCTGGTGCCGAGGCGGTGACCGGAAACGTTCACCACGTCATCGACGCGGCCCATGATCCAGATGTAGCCGTCCTCGTCCTTGCGGGCGCCGTCACCGGTGAAGTACATGTCCTTGAACTCCGACCAGTAGGTGTCCTCGTAGCGTTTGTTGTCGCCGTAGATCGTGCGGAGCATCGAAGGCCACGGTTTCTTGATGACGAGGTAGCCGCCTTCGTTCGCCTTGCAGGAGGTGCCGTCCTTGCGCACGACGTCGACCATGACACCGGGAAGCGGTCTTGTCGCGGTGCCGGGTTTGGTCGGCGTGGCGCCCGGGAGCGGTGAAACGAGGATGCCGCCGGTTTCCGTCTGCCACCAGGTGTCGACGATCGGGCACTTTTCCCGTCCGACGACCGTATGATACCACATCCAGGCTTTCGGATTGATCGGTTCGCCGACCGTTCCGAGAAGCCTCAGCGAACTGAGGTCGTGTTTGGTGACCCATTCGTTCCCGGCGCGGATGAATGCGCGGATGGCCGTGGGCGCGGTGTAGAGGATCGTGATCTTGTGCCGGTTGATGATATCCCAGAAGCGGTCCCACTGCGGGTAGTTCGGTGCGCCTTCGTACATCATGATGGTGGCGCCGTTGAGCAGCGGGCCGTAGGTGAGGTAGCTGTGACCCGTGATCCAGCCCACGTCGGCCGTGCACCAGTAAATGTCGTCGTCCTTGATGTCGAAGACGTACTTGAAGGAGTTGGCCGCATGGACCATGTAGCCGCCCGTGGTGTGCAGGATGCCTTTCGGTTTGCCGGTCGATCCGCTGGTGTAGAGGATGAAGAGCGGATGTTCCGCGTTGACGAACTCGGGATCGTGATGGTCGAGGGCGAGCCCCATGAGGTCGTGCCACCAGTGGTCCATGCCGTCGTGCATATGGACATCCTCGTCAGTGACTTTCAGGACGATGACGTTGCGCACCGAGGGCGTGTTGACGATCGCCTCGTCGACGATCTCCTTGAGGTTGATGGTCTTGCCGCGCCGTCGGGTGCCGTCGGAGCAGATGATGAGCTTCGCTTTCGAGTCGTTGACCCTTTCGGTAATGGCGTGCGCGGAGAATCCGGCGAAGATGACGTTATGCACCGCGCCGATTCGCGCGCAGGCGAGAACCGCGACGACGAGTTCGGGAACCATGCCCATGTAGATCGCGACGCAGTCTCCGGGCTTGACGCCGGCGATTTTGAGCACGTTGGCGAACTTGCTGACCTGGCGATGCAGCTCTCCGTAGGTTATGACGCGCTGGTCGCCTTCCTCGCCTTCCCAGATGATGGCGGCCTTGTTCTTTCTCCAGCTCTTGACATGGCGGTCGACGGCGTTGTAGCAGATGTTGGTCATGCCGCCGTCGAACCATTTCGCGTAAGGGGTTTTCCAGTTGAGAACCTTCTTCCACTTCTTTTCCCAGTGGAAATTTTCAGCTATGCCTCCCCAGTATTTTTCAGGATCTTTTTCCGCTTCCGCGTAAAGTTTTTCATACTCGTCCATTGAGGATATGTGGGCGTTCGCGGAAAATTCGGGGGGTGGGGGAAACTTTCTTTTTTCCGATAGGACGGAACTGATGGATTCCTGTTCGGTCGGCTGCTGATTCGATTGTTTTTTGTCCTTGGCCATTATGTACGGTTTTAAGGTTGACAAAAAAGGGAAAACCCCCCTAGGAGGCTGGATGAAAGGCGTTTCATGCGAGGATTGTGGAGATCATGGGTGTCGTTGAGCGTTGCGGGGTTTCGGTTCTTCCGCCGCAAGCGGATTATCGATAGAGGTTACGTGTAACAACAGGCATGCGTGTCATGAAAAACGGGCCAGTGTGGAAAAGGTCTAAAAAACAATTATACGAAAAAAAGCACTCCTGAGGCAAGCCGATACTTGCACTCTTTGATCCGTTCGCGCCCGTATTGCCGTAGTTGGAGAGGGTTTTTGCCGTCGCAGGAGAAAAAGGCGGACACCCCTCACCCGGCGGGCCTGACGGCGAAATTGACCAGCCTGTCCGGAACGGCGATCTCCCTGACGACCGTCATGCCGTCGAGAAACTTCCGGACGCTTTCGATATCCCGCGCCGCCTCTATGAGCGACTCCTTCGTCGCGCCGGCCGGAGCGGTAAAGGTGCCGCGCAGTTTTCCGTTTACCTGCACCGCTATCGTCACCTCCTCGTCGGCTGCAAGTCCGGGGTCATAGACAGGGTAGGGGGCGCGGCTGATCGACTCCTCATGCCCGGCGGCCCGCCACAACTCTTCGCAGATGTGCGGGGCGTAAGGCGCCAGGAGGAGGAGCAGCGTTTCGGCCGCCGACCGGTTCCGGCACCCGGCCTTGTGCAGCTCGTTGGTGAACACCATCATTTCGGCGATGGCGGTGTTGAATTTGAGGGATTCGGTGTCTTCGCCCACTTTCCTGACGGTCTTGTGCATCGTTCGGGCGAGAGCCGGGGGAAGCTCTCCTTCCGTAAGGGAAACGGGATCGCCCGGTTCGGGGTAGACCAGCCGCCACACTCTCGACAGAAAGCGGCTGACGCCTTCTATGCCGTTGGTTTTCCAGGGCTTGACCTGTTCGAGAGGGCCGAGGAACATTTCGTAGAGGCGAACGGCGTCCGCGCCGTAGGAGGCGAGAACCTCGTCGGCGGGAATGACGTTGCCGCGCGACTTGGACATCTTTTCGTTGTCCTCCCCGAGGATCATGCCCTGGTTGAACAGTTTCCGGAAAGGCTCCCTGGTGGAGACCACGCCGATGTCGTAAAGCACCTTGTGCCAGAACCGGGCGTAGAGCAGATGGAGAACGGCGTGTTCCGCGCCGCCGATGTAGAGGTCGACGTTCATCCAGTAACGCTCCTTTTCCGGGCCGACGGGGCTCCGGTCGTTTGCGGGATCGATGAAGCGCAGGTAGTACCAGCAGCTTCCGGCCCACTGCGGCATCGTATTGGTCTCACGCCGGTAGTCGCCGTGTTCGTCCGTTCCGTTGAGCCAGTCGGAGATGTTGGCCAGCGGCGATTCGCCGGTCGTTGTCGGCTGGTAGGCCTCGACATCGGGGAGCGTGAGCGGGAGAGCGGTTTCCGGCCGGATGGAGCCGTCCGGGTAATGCTTTACCGGAATGGGTTCGCCCCAGTACCGCTGGCGGCTGAAGACCCAGTCGCGCAGTTTGTAGTTCACCTGCCGGCGGCCTTTTCCCTTCGATTCGAGCCAGTCGGCCATGGCGCCGGACGCTGTTTCGAAGTCCAGGCCGTCGAGGCTGATCTCGCTGTTCGAAGAGTTGACGCAGACGCTCTCCTTGCCCTCGAAAGCCTCTTCCAGAACGTCGTGCGGGCTCTTGACGACCTCGACGATCGGGAGGCCGAATCTTTTCGCGAACTCCCAGTCGCGGCCGTCGTGGGCCGGAACCGACATGACGGCCCCCGTGCCGTAGCTGGTGAGCACGAAGTCCGAAAGCCAGACGGGAAGTGATTCTCCCGTCGTGGGGTTGACGGCGTAAGAGCCGGTGAAGACGCCGGTCTTCTCTTTCTGCAGGCCGGTGCGCTCGATTTCGGTTTTCATGCCCGCCTGACGGATATACTCCTTCACCGCGGCGAGCTGCCCGGCAACGGCCAGCTTTTCGGCCATCGGATGTTCGGGCGAAACGACGAGATAGGTCGCTCCGAAGAGGGTGTCGGGTCTGGTGGTGAACACCCGGAGGGTTTTCTTGTGGCAGGGAAGCTCGAAATCGACCTCGACGCCTTCCGACCGTCCGATCCAGTTGCGCTGCATCTGCTTCACGTTTTCCGGCCAGTCGAGCTCGTCGAGGTCCTCGAGCAGGCGTTCGGCATAGGCCGTTATCTTCAGGACCCACTGCCGCAGGGGTTTCTGCACGACCGTGTAGCCGTCGGCGATTTTCTCGTCGACCTCTTCGTTGGCGAGCACGATCTTCAGCTCCTCACACCAGTTGACGTCCACATCGCTCGTATAGGCGAGGCCCTTTTCGAGCATCTGCAGGAAGATCCACTGCGTCCACTTGTAGTAGCCCGGATCGGTCGTGTTGATCTCGCGGTCCCAGTCGTAGGAAAAGCCCATTTTCTGCAGGGTTTGGCGGAAGCTGCGGACGTTTTTCTCCGTGGTCGCTTTCGGATGCGTGCCGGTTTTCAGGGCGAACTGTTCGGCCGGAAGACCGAAGGCGTCCCAACCCATCGGGTGCAGCACGTTGCAGCCGAGGCTTCTCTTCATGCGGGCGACGATATCGGTCGCGGTGTAACCCTCGAGGTGCCCTACATGGAGGCCCGAACCGCTCGGGTAGGGAAACATGTCCAGTACGTAAAACTTGGGTTTGTCCACGGTCTCTTCCGTCCGGAAGGTCTGGTTGTCTTGCCAGTACCGCTGCCATTTTTTTTCGATGGATTGAAAGTCGTAACGCATGCTTATGAATGAATGGTTTTGGGGCCGCACTGGTGAAAGAAAAGAAAAAATAGAGGGAATTTGAAAAAACATCCCGGGCCGCCGTGCGCCGCGAAAGAAAAAAGCCGTGCGGTCCTCGGGTCACGCACGGCTTGCGGTCGGTTTCGGACCGACTCCGGCCGGGAAATCTTCCGCCGGGGTCAGTCGCCTTTCGCGGGCGAACCGTTTTCGGACGATTCGACCGGCATGTCGAGCAGCGCTTTCATCGAGAGCGCGTAGCGGGTCTTGCCGGTGCGCGGGTCCTTGCGGATGTCGATGAGCTTCACCTTGATGCGGTCGCCCGGCTTGAGGTGGTCGCTGACCTTGTGAACCCGTTCCTTCGCGATTTCCGAAATGTGCACGAGGCCGTCGGTCTTCGGCAGGAACTCGACGAACGCTCCGAGGTCTTCCCGGATGTCGCGGACCTTTCCGGAGTAGATCGTGCCGACTTCCGGCTTGGAAATAAGAGTCTTGATCGTGTCGATGGCCGCGCATGTGCCCTCTCCGCTCGGAGAGGCGATGGTGACCGTGCCGTCGTCGTCGATGTTGATCTCGGCGCCTGTTTCCTCGGTGATGCTCCGGATGGTTTCACCGCCCTTGCCGATGATGAGCC
>JANQHQ010000016.1 GCA_028282595.1 Chlorobium sp.
TGTCTGCTCGAACCGGCGGTGGTTTCGATAGCGATACCGACGCCGACGGCGAACCCCGATGTTATCTTTCGGAGATCGGAGTCGGGATCGGGTTTCGGAATCGAATGTATTTCTTTACGGTAACAGGTGGTGTGTACAGCTTAAAAACTGTCAACTATTTCAGGACGGGACAGTAGCAACCAATATCGGTCCCTTATTTTTGAATTTTGGCCTTTGTGACTTTTGACTTGAATTATGGGCACCTCTATTACTTGTCGTGAGCGAGCTGAAGACAAGGCGGAGGGTGTCCCGATTGCATCGGGATAAACTTCGAAACCGGAGTCCCGACACGTCGGGATGAGGATTTCAATCCCGACTCGTCGGGACAACGAAGTATTCGGGTCGCGCAACAAAGTAATAGAGGTGCCCTTACGCCAGTTGCAAATCGATGGTGCGACGCTGCAGATCGACCTTGAAGATCTTGACCTTCGTCCTGTTCCCTATCTGCAAACGGCGCTTGCGGCGCTTGCCGACAAGAGAATAGGTCGATTCGTCGTATTCGTAGTAGTCGTCGGTGAGGTTCCGCATGTGGACGAGCCCTTCGATCGCGAACTCCTCGAGACGCACGTAGATGCCGAACTCCGTGGCACCGGAGATGATTCCGGAGTAGACCTTGCCGACATGCGTCGACATGTATTCCACCTGTTTCAGCTTGACCGACTCGCGTTCGGCCTCAACGGCGCTCTTTTCGCGCTCGTTGGCGATCCGGCAAACCTCGTCGATCCGGGAGGAAATCTGCGCGAGGCGTTCCGCGGGGATCTTTCTGCGCTTCTTCCGCAGGGTTTCGTACTCGAAAAGGAGGCGGTGGACGACAAGATCGGAATACCGCCTGATCGGCGAGGTGAAGTGCGTATAGTAGTCGAAACCGAGTCCGAAATGCCCGCCGTTGTCCCTCTGGTACTGGGCCTTGGCCATCGAACGCAGGACAAGCTCGTTGACCAGGAACTCGACGTTGGTCCCGTGCACCTGTTTGAGCAGATCGCGCAACGCCTTCGAGGTGACGACAGGCTCGCCGTTCTTCGACTTGCCGTTCAGTTGAAGGTTGTAGCCGATCTTTCGAACGAAATTCGCCAGGATGCCCACCTTCTCCTCCTGGGGGGAGCCGTGGACTCTGTATATCGAGGGATAATCGCGCTTGCGCTCGACGGAGAATTTCTTGTGGATGTACTCGGCGACCTTCCTGTTCGCCAGCAGCATGAACTCCTCGATCAGCCGGTGGCTGTTCATGCGCTCCTTTTTAACCACCTCCACCGGCTCGCCCTTGCTGCCGAGCTTGAAACGGACTTCCTCCGTTTCGAACTCGAGCCCCCCCTCGCTGAGCCGTTTCTCGCGCAGGACGGTGCTGATCTTCTCGAGCAGCTTCAGTTCCTTGACATAGCGACCGCGCCCCTTGTCGAGAGTGGCCTGTACGTCCTCGTAGGTAAAACGCTTTTTCGAGTTGATCACGGTTTTCGAGAACTCGTGGTCGAGCACCTCGCCGCTCTCTTTCATGGTGAAAAAGACGGAAAACGCCATCCGGTCGACACCGGGGTTCAGGCTGCATATCTGTTCCGACAGTCGCGAGGGCAGCATGGGAATCACGCGATCGACAAGGTAGACCGACGTGGCGCGTTTCATGGCTTCGCGATCGAGCGGCGAATCCTCCTTGACGTAGTGGGAAACGTCGGCGATATGAACGCCGATCCTGTAGGCTCCCCGTGAGAGCTTTTCCACCGACAGGGCGTCGTCGAAATCCTTTGCGTCGACCGGATCGATGGTAAAAACGGTTTTGTCCCGGATATCCGTGCGGCCGCCGATATCGACTTCAGAAATCTCTTCGCTGACTGCGGCGACGTCCTGCAGCAAGGCGTCATCGAAGGTCTCGTCGATACCGTGACTCCTGGCGATTGCGCTGACCTCGACCTCGGACGACCCCGCCTCGCCGAGAACTTCGAGCACCTCGCCGCGAATGTTTCCGTTCTTCAGAAAATCGAGGTTTCCGACAACGGTTTTCTGTCCGTCCGAAGCTCCGGCGGCATCCTTGACGCGGACACATATTTCGGGGAGTATTTTCTTCTGGTCCGGCTGCAGCACGAACTTGCGGTTCTTGCGGACGAGAGTGCCGACGACGGTCCTCAACGACCGGGTGACCACTTTGACCACGGCGCCCTCGCATCGCTGGTGCGGGGTTACCTGGGAACGGTAAGTCTTCGGAACGGTCGTGACCACGACCTCCACCTCGTCGCGGTGCACCGCACCGTTGAGGGCTTCGGCGGGAATGAAGATATCGTCGTCGTAGCCTTCGACGCCCACGAACCCGTAACCGTTCGGGTGCGTCGTTATGATGCCGGTGTAACGCCCGTCAACCGCGTAATGCTGTTTGTCCGGGCAGGGAAACTGCCGGGTCTGGACAAGCACGTCCTCGTATGTGGGAAGCTCCTGGCCCGCAAGGCCGTAACACCGTTTCGAGTCCTTGTCGACGACCCCTTCTTCCTGAAGCTTGTGCAGTACATACCAGAACCCCGGAAGATGGCGGGATTCGGCGTAACCGACCTTTCTTGCGAGCTCGACCGAACGGAAGCGCTCGCCTTCATGGTCGGAGAGAAAGTTTATGATTTCCGACGTGAGGGAGGTTTCGCCCTTCCTCACCAGAAACTCGTTGATCAGGATATGATCATTCGGCTTGACACGCTGTTCAGCTGACGGTCTGGAATCCTGCTTCTTTTTTCTCTTCTGCGTTTTGCTCTTGCTGCTGTTTTTCCTGATCCTTTTACCCACGCAATCTCTCTTTAAATTAAAAACCGCCAAGTACCTTCAGCGGGTGCTTTCCGCGCCATTGCGAATGTCTTCCGCCGTTCCGTTGCTTGCGAGACAATACCTTATGTAATAACAAAGTAACAACATCCGGCGACATCCACAACCAGCCGGCATATCCGGCCCTGGCATGGTCGCGCCGCATGGCGGAGGAGGACATGGCAGGCTTCCGTCACCCCGTGCGTCCGGCCGACCCGTAATCCGGCGCCGGGCGAACGCACAGCCGGAAAAGAATGCGACAATATCGCAAAAAAAGGACTGACCGCCAATTTCCTCAACAAAGATTTCACACCTTCCCCGGACGAAGCCGGCGGAAATACCGGAGAAACAGGGCACCGCTACTCCCCGTCATCGCGGATCTTCTGGGCGAGATTGGTCAGCCTGACAGAAGCGTCCCGGTTCCTGACGGCCATCGCCAGCGCTTTTTTCTGGCCTATGACCATGACGAGCTTGCGGCCCCTGGTCACGGCCGTATAGAGCAGATTCCGCTGCAGGAGCATGTAGTGCTGCATGGCGAGAGGAATGACGACGGCCGGATACTCCGAACCCTGGCTCTTGTGAATGCTCGTCGCGTAAGCCAGGCCGAGTTCGTCGAGCTCCGCGAACTCGTATTCGACATCGCGCCGGTCGAAATCGACCGTAACGGTCCGCTCTTCCCCGTTGACGGTCGTTATGACGCCGATATCGCCGTTGAAGACATCCTTGTCGTAATTGTTGACGAGCTGGATGACCTTGTCGCCCCTGGAATAGTTCGTACCGAAGCGGACGATTCCCTCTCCGCCTTCCGGGTTGAGAGCTTTCTGCAGGGCGGCGTTGAGCGAACCGGTGCCGAGACCGCCTCGGTTCATCGGCGAAAGCACCTGGATATCCCTGACGGGATCGAGATCGAACGTCGCCGGAATTCTTCTGGTAATCACCTCGAGCAGTTTGGAATATATCTCTTCAGGCTCCGCGGCCGGAACGAAATAAAAATCCGAAAGCCCTTCTCCTCCTCGCTCAAGAGGCATCTTTCCCCGGTTGATCATGTGCGCGTTGACGATAATTCCCGATTCGGCGGCCTGCCGGAAAATCTCGGTCAACCTGACGACGGGCACCGCCCCGGAAGCGATCAGGTCGTCGAGAACGGCCCCCGGCCCGACCGAGGGCAACTGGTCGGTGTCGCCGACGATCATCAACGCCGCATTGTCGGGCACGGCCGAAAGCAGCGCGTGCATGAGGGAGACGTCGATCATCGACGCTTCGTCGACAACGACCAGATCGGCCGCCAGCGGCTTCTCCCTGCCGTGCCGGAAACCGAAGGTCACAGGATCGAACTCGAGCAGCCGGTGGATTGTTTTCGCATCGAGACCGGTCGACTCCGACAGCCGCTTTGCCGCCCTGCCGGTAGGAGCGCAGAGCAGGACTTTCCGCCCGAACGACCTGACGGCCCGGAGAACGGCGTTGACAAGCGTGGTCTTGCCGACGCCGGGGCCGCCGGTGATCACGACCAGCTTGCTCGTGAGTGCCAGGGCAAACGCCTCTTTCTGCGACGCGGAAAGCTTCAGACCGGTATCGCGCTCCACCTTCTGCAAAGTCTCCGCGACGTCTACCGGTCCCCACGGCGTATCTCCTCCACCCTGAAGCCTCCCGATAGCAACCGCCACGCCGCTTTCCGCGCGGTAGAGCGCCGCGGGATAGATGCAGGGCTTCTCGCCGATATCGTCCTGAACCAGGCTACCCTCGACGATCTCCTGCTTCAGAGCCTCGGCGATCGTCTCACCGGCTATCCCCAGGAGTTCGACCGCATCGGCAATCAGCCGTTCTTTCTCGGCGGCCGAGTGGCCCTCTCCGGTAATTTCCTGCAGCACGTGTCGCACGCCGGCCCGGGCTCTGACAAGAGAATCGGAAGGAATGCCGAGCTTCGAGGCGATGGTGTCCGCCGTTTTGAAACCGATCCCCTGGATATCGAGCACCAGACGATAGGGATTCGCGCTGACGGCCGCGACGGCGCCCTCACCGTAGGTCTTGTAGATGCGCACAGCCCTTGCGGTGCCGACCCCGTGGGACTGCAGGAAAACCATGATGTCCCGCACGGCACGCTGTTCCCGCCACGCATCGACAACCGTTTCCATGCGCTTCCGGCCTATGCCGGGAAGCGAAAGCAGTTTTTCCGGATGGTTTTCGATAACCGAAAACACATCCTCGCCGAACGCCTTGACGAGCACCTTTGCGAAATGGGGACCGATCCCCCGCACCATCCCCGATGCCAGATACTTTTCCATCCCCTCGGTCGTCGCGGGAGGCACGACCGCCAGCTCGCCCGCCTTGAACTGCAGACCGTAGCTCTTGTCGTTGACCCACTCGCCCGCGGCCTCGACAAGCTCACCGGGAGAGACAGAAGCGAGATACCCCGTCACCGGCACAGCCTCCCGGCGGCCTTTCACCCGGAGACGAAGAACGCTGAACCCCGTCTCGTCGCTGTGGTAGGTAACTCTTTCAACCGTTCCGGAGAGCCTTTCGGTCCGGTTCTCGGGGGTCAACGATTCATCCATCGCATGAGAAGATAGATAGCGGCGGGTCCGTCACCGGTTTCGGTAGATTCCTTTCAGAAGCCTGTCGAGCTGATCGATCGTGACGCTCTTCTCCCCTTTCGATGATGGGGATTCGGTCCGCCCGCCAGACGGGTCCGGAACCGGAACGGAGCGGCGGCGGACCCTGAAGGTCTCCACGATCCGGTCTTCCGCTCCGTTGCTTTGCACGACCGTGATCAGCTCGTACTCTCCCGGCAAAGCGCTCGAGGGCAGCCGGACGCGGGCGCTGCTGCTGTTCGCTCCGCTCTCGACGACCAGCTCCCTCACCCCGGGTTCCGAAACCGTGAGCCCTTCGCGTCGAACAAGGCGTTTCTCGGTTACGGAGAGGCCGTCGCCGTCTTGCGGTCCCTCGACAGCATACTCGACGATGGCAGTCACTTCGTCGCCGGGAAAGACGACGTCCGGAGCGACCGAGCTCCGGACTATCCTCACAGCGGGCGGGGCGGCGACCCTGAAAGAAACGCTCCCCCTGAGAAGGTCTCCGGAATAGAGCCGCACCTCGTAACGCCCTTCGCCGAAATCATGGTCGCACGAGTCCAGAAACTCGCCTTCGGTTTTTTCGAGGCTCACCCTGTTCCTTCCGAAAACCTCACCGTCCCCCGACCAGACGACGTCGAGCGCATGGCGTTCCCCGGCGCCGCTGTATTTCACGTAACAGTAGAGCGTTTTCCGGCCCGGAGCGAAGTAACGCGGCCGCACGGAGGAGCCGCCTCCCGCGCTCCCGGTCACGAACGCGCCGACAATACGAACACCGTTCGAACGACCAGAAACCGTTTCGGACGACGGCACAGCCTCTTTCCCGCCGTCGCCCGACGAACGGGAGACAAGCAGAATACCGGCTCCTGCGGCAAGCGCCACCAGCACGATCACGACCGGCAACGGCACCTGTACGCCCTTCAACCGCTCTGCACCCATAAGACACCTTTCATCGAACGAACAGGCTCATTCGGCACGCCGGCCGGCGATGCATCACACACGTTTTTCCTCTACCAGCCTCGTCGTGTTCTCGGCGATACGAAATGTCGCCACAAGAGCTTCGAGCACAAGACGGGCCAATAAAACCATCAGTACGAAGACGACCGGTGAGAAAAGCACTTTCGCCAACCCGGCGAAAAACGAATACTGCATGTCCGAAAAACCGTTGGCGATCATGCCCAGAGTGGCGACAGCCGAGAAAACGATCCCTATAATGTAGAGATATTTCACGATCTGCAGGCTGATGAACTCCTTGAAGGAAAAATCGAAGAGCTTGCTGAAAAAACCAACCTTTTCCATAGGGCCTCCTTTGTTTACGGTGATCTCTCCGTCTCCGCTCCGCGTCACGATCACGGCGTTGAGCCCGACCTGCCGGGCCTGGAATCCTCGCCCCGACGCAATCGTAACCCGGACAACAAGAGATCCCCTTCTGTTGATTGTCGACAAAACGCTCTTGAAAGAAAAGAAACGATTTGCAGCCTCTGCGTCAAAACACTTTTTTATCACCTCCCGGCGCGATACCGTCATCGCGGCTGCGGTCGTGCCCTCCCCCATATCGGCATTCGAAGCGATTCTTCAGCCACCACCCGTCCCTTGCCGGCACAGGAAAACTCCCGCGATACGCCGAAAAACCGTATCTTGCGCAAATCGATGGCTGCGCTCTCATCAACCATTCAGTACCTCATGTCCATCGTCACGGAAACAGAATCGTCCGATACGCTTGTCATCGCCGCAACGGGTTTCGGAAACAAGCTGGGCCTTCCGGTCGACGACTTCTTCAGGGAATCCGGCCTTGCCTGCACATCGAAAATCGTCGTGTCCGACCCTTCACGAAGAAAAATCCTGGGTGGACTGCCGCCCGAATATCCGTATTTTTCCGATTGTCTCGACCACCTTCGCGACCGGATCGCCGCCATCTCCGCGAAAAAACTGCTGGTGACGGGCACGTCCGGAGGCGCCCACACGGCCATGCTTCTCGGCCATCTTCTCGAAGCGGACTACGTCGTCGGTTTCGCTCCCTACCCCTATGTCAGTTTCGAAGAGATGAAACGGCAGAAAGATCCCGCACTTACCTCCATGCGCCGCGTCATCGAGGCGATCGACCGCCTTCAGGGCGGGGTGAGACAGTACTTCGATCTGCGGCCCCCGCTCCTGGAATGGAACGGAAAAACCCGCTACTACATCCATGTTTCGCGTCACAACAAGTGGGACTACCGCCGGGCGATGTATCTTGACGGAGTCCCGAACCTCACCATAGTCACCCACCCCTACAGCAACCACGCGATCGCATCGTCCCTCTGCAGGGACAACCGGCTGAAAGAGTGTTTCGCATTCCCCTACAGGCGAACAAGGAGCGTGAAGGATATCGTAATCCCCGCAGTGGAGTTCACAAGCCATGTTTCCGATACAATCCGGACCCTCGTGGCAAAAGGGCTCAAGCGATCCTGATCGTCCGGCGCTCGCAAGGGAACATTACCCCGGAGAAACGGCGCGCAATGCTGTCCCACGTCCCCGTAGCCTGAGAGAGAAGTAACTGGCAAATGTCCCTGAACGGGCAGCCGGATAATGAACCGACAGACAAAAAAGGACGTACAGGGAGGAGAAGCGTTCCGTCACGGAAAGTGGCGGTAGCGTAGCAAGCGGGCGGAATTGCAAGAGCTGCATTGCATTGCGCAATGCAGCCCGGTGATTTTTCCAGGGATTTACAACGTCCGCAACCGGAGACAAAGCAACCCTGGAATGCGGCAAGAGGCCCCCGGTACGGACCGTAGGGCGTGGAATGGTAAGCTCAGCGAAAAGTTTTTTTCTCCATCGTTGATTTCGCAGACTTTTCAACGCCCTTTAACGCACCGGTCGCCTTCATAACGAGGGTGCCGACGGCGACAACACCGAGCCCCACGACGGCAATACCTGCGAGCCCGTGCAAGAGGGGCGGCGCGACAGGAGCTACCAACGCCGCTCCACCGGCAATTCCTGCTCCGGTCGCCGCCATTTTCACCGGATCTGTCTGTTCCATAGCAACAATACCATTTTGTCGTTAGTGTTATTTGATAAAATTCCGTGCAAGCCCGCCCCCCTTGGACAATCAAAAAATATCTCTTTTCCTCTGTCGCCCGTACAACAGTGACAGAACGGAATCCCGTTCCAGCAGCAACCACTTAAGAGAATGCAGTGCAAACCGGAACAACTCCCGCTGCTTTCGGTCCATCAACCCCATACGACCGAACTGTTTTCGTTGAAATCTTGGGAAACGGCTTCCCGCTCCTTAAAGTAATTGATCATTACTTAGTTGAGCGTTACTTCTTTTTTTTCACTTCCGAGAATCGACCTTCTGGCATACTTTTCCCCGGCGACGAAACCTTCGATAAAAACCATTTCCCCGAACTCCTCGAGAGTCATGTCCTTGTCGATTTTTTGACCGAGAAACCCTTGCATGCTCTCCGTGTTCGTGCACTTGCTCATCTTTCTGATATATGCTGTCCATGCCAGCCTGACCGCCTGCGTCCACAATAATCTTATCATCATGGGATTTACTCCTGTTAGCATTGTTGATCGCCATATCCTTCGGGACTCCGGCCATTGGTGCGCACGCGGAACGGTCACAGAACCCGCGGTTGCGCAGTTATAACCAGGAAAAAATGTCTGACGGAAAGCGCTTCGTACAACTGCACGAAGCGCTCCCCAAGGATATCAGAGCAACTTATTCTTTAGGCGCTATCGCCGACGATACGCTCTGCAACACCTGATTGACAGCGTCGAACGCATTTTCGACAAGCCCGATGGATGTTTTACCTAAAGGTTCGACAATCGATGTCGCGGATTTGATCCCGTTGTTTACCAGATCGACCTGCATCCGGGCAAGCTTGCCGGCCATTTCGGTGAGACCGTTGAGGGCGTCGGTGTAACCGCTTGTGTCGTTTGTCATAAGTGCTGTCTTTGTTTATTGAGCAGGACTCCGGGGAAAGAACAAGAAAGAAACTTACAAACAACAGCAGCCGAAAGAAAAACCTCCTGCAGCAATATCCTTACAATAAAAAAACCCTAAACGGCCTACAGGCCGACACCAAGCCTTTATCCGGCTAACGAACAGAACAGGACAAGAAAACCCGGGAGGTGTTGCCCGTTAGAATCCGCTAAAAATAAAATCACAATTATCACACCTCACGGTAAGATAATAACATTTTTTTGTACCTTGCCACATACTCAAGCGGTTTTTATCACATAAATCACTTACACACCACATCAGAAACCCTGCGCCAAGCCTCTCATGCCAGTATGATCAATGACCTTTATCGAACGAGACGGACTACGGATAAAAAGAAACGCGCGACTCCGCGGAGTCGCCTGTCGCTGTAAACTTCCGTTTGCACACCGCTTTGCATCCGGATGCCGAGACCGCAGCTAGCGACCGGCAATCGCCAATCGAAAAAAAACATCGGCGCATGAAAAACATATCGGGAACGTTCGTAAAAGGCGGACCGGCAAACACAGGGCTCCGGAGTAACTTTCCCGAGGTTTCAGGTTACACGACCCCCTCCAGGGAGATTGCCCGGCGTGTTGAACTTCTGAAACATTCCAAACGGCCTTTTTCTGCCCGAAAGTACAAGAAGTAACCTTCCTTTACCGGAAAGCCGCCCGACATGCAGGCAACTCAAAACATATCTCCCGGCAACGGTAAAAACGAAGCCCTTTCGCCCGAGCAGCTTGCCGCCGGCCGTAAATCCAGAAAGAAACGGCTGCTGGTTCAACCGAAAAGCGGCACCGGCATGATGGTCGATTCCGGCAAGGTGAGCATGCCTCTCAACCTCTTTATGGCTGCTACGCTCGCGAGCGAACTGTTCGACATAACCTTTATCGACGAACGGCCGGGAAACCGCGTACCCGAAGTTCTTTCCGGATACGATGTCGTTGCCGTTACGTCACGTACACTCAACGCCACGAAAACCTATGCAATAGCCAATCGCGCGAGACGCCAGGGAAAAATCGTCAGATGAAACCGCGGCTGCGCGAGGCAAACGACCGCCCTGTTCTGTAACCAGTAACCGGCGACAAGCCATTCATTCTACAGCACCGAAATGATGACCGTAAAAAAACGCATCGGATTTATCCAAAAAATCAAAGCCCATCTCGAACTGCTCGATCCGGTAACCTGGATCAGCGTCTTTCCCTGCCTTGCGGGAGGGGTTATGGGTTCGGGAGCCATGCAGCCGACCCTTCACGATCACCTTCTCCTTCTTTCTCTGTTTGTAATTTACGGCCCCCTCGGCACGGGTTTCAGCCAGTCGGTTAACGACTATTACGATCTGGACCTCGACAGGGTCAACGAACCGACGCGTCCCATTCCGTCAGGACGCCTGTCCAAAAAGGAAGCGCTTTGGAACTGGAGCATCATTCTTTCCGTCGCGATTCTGTTGGGCGCGTGGATCAGCCTCCACATCGGAGGAGAGCGCGGCCTGGTGTTTGCGCTCTGCCTGCTGACGGGGCTTCTGCTCGGCTATCTCTACTCCGCTCCGCCCTTCAAGCTGAAAAAAAACATCTTCCTTTCGGCCCCGGCGGTCGGACTCTCTTACGGCTTCATAACCTATCTGTCGGCCAATGCACTCTTCAGCGGGATACGGCCGGAAGTCGTAGGGCTCGCCGTGCTGAACTTTTTCATGGCGGTAGCGCTCATCATCATGAACGACTTCAAGTCAAAGGAGGGCGATGAACAAAGCGGCATGAAATCGCTTGCCGTCATGGTCGGGTCCCGCAATACCTTTCTGGTCGCATTCCTTATTATTGACCTGGTCTTCGCACTCTTTGCCATCTTTGCCTGGCACTGGGGCTTCCACCTCCTGATGTACGTCATCCTGCTTTCCCTGGCCGTGAACATCTTCGTCCAGATTCCGATATATCGCGATCCCGGAACCGGCGCATCCTTCATGCAGCTCGCCGTCGACGACGGATTCGGCAACGCTATCGGAAAAAGCGAGGTCAAGGAACACAACGCGTTCCTGCGTTTTCAGGTGGTCAATAATATTCTGTTCCTGATCAACCAGTTCGCGGCAGCAGCCCTGATCGGCATAAAGTACATGCAGGCATAACGGTCACGACTCCGCCGGGGAACGCGTTATGCAGGATGACGAAGACCGGCGATCATGAAGGAGTCCTGATACGGTGGGGCGAAAAAACTTTCATTCTTTTCGCCTGCGTTCCACGCCGGGTAACGGCGCGGATAAAAGAAAAGAGCGTATATCCGGACTTTACGCATGTTTTTCTTACACAAAACGTGTAATTTTTCTGTGTGATCAGACTGCAGGAATAACCAGAATGACACTCCAAGCAAAAGCCGACGCGGATGCCGAGGGAACAACCCGACAGCCGGCGAACTGACGACACGGTCGCGGCATTACTGGAGTCCCTTCCTGAATCGGCGTTCCTTATCGACCGGGAGGGAACGATAATCACAGCAAACGCCCGGTTTGCAGGCCGGTTTTCCATGTGCCCGCACGAGTGCACCGGCATGAATGTGTACGATCTCGTTGCGACCGGAATGCAGATGCCTGAACTTGCCGGACGACATAGAGAAAACGTTCAGGAAGTCCTTCGAACCGGTAAAAGTGCTGCATTTGAAGAAGAAACAAACAACCGGTTCTGGAAAATCACCATTAATCCCGTTCTCTCGCCGGAAGGGAAAATTACCCGGCTGTTCGTCACCACCGGGGACACTTCCGAGCAAAAGCGTTTTGAAAAACAGCTGGTAAAGGAATGCGCCCTCAAAACCGCGATTCTCGACGAAATGCCGGGTTGTGCGGCCGTTCTGGACGCCAACGGAAAACTGATCGTATGGAACCAGTATGCGCGCGAGCTCATCCTCGGTAAAATGCAAGGTTCTGAAAAAAACGTCGATTACAGGAAAATCATCTCGGCAGACAACATTTTCCCTGTCAAGGAGAAATTCCACAACATCCTCAATTCCGGCAACGACGAAGGTAGTGAAGTGAAAATCAACCCTCCCGGCAGCGACGCAGCGCAATGGATAGCAGCGCGGGGAAGGCGGATCTCCATCGAAGGACAGCCTTGCATTGTGGCGGTCGGCATGGATATCACCGAAAAAAAGAGGCTGGAGGAAGTTCTCGAGGAAAATGAACTGAAATTCAGAAGCATTTTCAACAACTCTCCCATCGCCATAGGCATCATCGATATTCATGACGACCTGTTGATCGATGCAAACCCTTCATGGCTCGAGCTTTTCGGATACGAAAAGCCGGAAATCAGAAACAAACCCGTTTCGGATATCGGGCTCGAGGTGTTGCGAAATAACGATGCGGACAACCTGCAGGCGCGGAGCGGATGGAAAACAGTCACAAACGCGCCCCTTTTCCTGCGGAAACGTTCGGGCGAACAAATCAACGTCCTCTATTCGTCGGAAGTTGTCGCGCTTGGAGACAAATCCGTACTTCTTGTAATGATGACCGACATCACGTTGCAGAAGCTGCAGCAGCAAAGCATAGATCAACTCGAAAAAGCAGTCGTGGAACGCACCCGTCAATTGCAGGAAGAGGTTGAACGCCTGCAACGTTTCCTGGGGATGATTTCTCACGAATACCGCACCCCGCTGGCCATTATCCGCTCGAATCTCGATCTGATAAAACTGAAAAACAAAGCGGGTAATTTTTCCTACAAAGTCGAAATTTCCAAGATAAACCGGGCCATCGACCGGCTTGTCGAAGTGATGGAAGTCTCCATTGAGGAAACCCGCGTCTCGCGGTCTCAGAAAGCTTCGACACTGACGCGCTTCCCTATTGTTCCGGTACTCTCCTCACAAGTCGAAACCTTCCGCAAAATGTGGACGGAACGATCCATCGATTATTCGGAAACCGCCGGGTCATGTAAAATTTTCGGGGAAGCGTCTCAGATTAAATTTGCTATTTTCAACCTTCTGGATAACGCACGGAAGTACTCCCCTCCGGATTCCGAGATTGAAGTTGAATGCAGCGTTGAACACGATGATGCCGTCATCAGGATACGAAACGAGGGGGCCGGTTTTACGCGTAAAGAAGGCGAATCGTTTTTCGAAAAGTACTTTCGTGGAAACAATTCGGTCAACACCGCCGGTGCGGGCCTCGGCCTGTGGCTGGTAAGAAACATCATCAACCAGCATAAAGGAAAAGTCTCCCTGGAAGGGAAAGTGTCGGGAGTCGAAGCAACGATCCGCCTACCCCTGGCTCCGGAAAGCGAACTGTGTGCGCGCACCAGGTAGTTCCCCCGCTACGTTTTTTTAACTGTATCGCCTTTTCCATAACAGCGGCATGTCAAATGACATAAAGAAAACTCTTTCCTCCGAACCGCAGGAAAAAAACAAGCGGATTATCATCGTTGAAGACGATCGTGATTTCCGTGAAAGCCTTGTCGAGTCGCTTGCGCTTGCGGGCTTTGACGTTACCGGTGTGGAAACCGCTCTCGAGTTCTACCAGCACATCGCCATGCGCAGCTACATACTCGCCATTCTCGATCTCGGCCTGCCCGATCAGAACGGCTTCGTCCTTGCCGAATACATTCGGAACAACACCGATATGCGCATTATCGTGCTGACCGCGCAAGCATCTCTCGAAAGCCGGGTAAATGCGTATCAGGCCGGTGCGGACATCTACCTGTTGAAACCCGTCGACTTTTCCGAACTGGAGGCGTCCATATACAGCATTCTCGGACGTCTTGACGAGCAACGCTCCCGAAAGCCGGAAAACAGCCTGCTCAAACAGGCGGTGACGCAAAAAGACGAGCCCCAATGGACGCTTCTCCGCAGTAAAACGACTCTCACCACACCCGACGGCGACACGATAAAACTCTCCCCGAAAGAGTACGACCTGATTGAGCTTCTGGCATCGTATCACAGCTCGGTCGTTTCCCGCCGGGACCTTTTGAAAGCCCTTGACTACAAGGATGACAAGCTCGGCAATCGATCACTCGACGTACTGATCCACCGCCTGCGTCAAAAAAAAGGCTCCGGCGACGTCGGGATTCCCATAAAAACCGTTCACGGTTCGGGTTACAGTTTCTCCGAACCGATCCTCATCAAGTGACCGCCCGGGAGGAAGTCCCCTTGGAAGCAAACAGCGCACACCCATCAGACGGTCGGTGCGGAAGGGGAGATATTCTTTTTCACGACAATCGTGTATCCCGTTCCAGGGATTCAGGGAAACCCACCCGGTTCATGCCCGGTGTTTTCGCGCATTTGCATACAATCCGTTTTTGGTATCTTGCAGTGCGTTCAGGATTGTCTTCGCGGAACCCGTGCTGAACGACGCGGCCTGTTCCGGTTCCCTCTGATCCGGATTTCATGCATGTTACCTGTGTACGTCCACCGAACCGCCATCCCGATAAACCTCACGCCACAACAGTTCAACCGGCAACCGGAGAAATACCATGAAAAACATACTTGTCTGCCTGCTTGCTGTATTCACCGTGCTTGCGCCGCTACAAGCCCGCTGCGACCAGCCGACCCCCCAGGACATAGCGAAATACAAAGCCGCCGCCAAACAGGGAGATGCCGCGGCGCAGTTCAATCTCGGCCTGCTGCACGCGACCGGCCAGGGGTTGCGACAGGATTATAAAGAAGCCATCAAGTGGTACAAGCTTTCGGCTGAGCAGGGCAATGCCGCTGCACAGCTCAATCTCGGCAACATGTACGCAACCGGTCAGGGGATCGGGCAAGACTATGCGGAAGCCATGAAATGGTACAAGCTCGCCGCGGAACAGGGTAATGCCATCGCCCAGTTCAACGTCGGCCTGCTCTATGCGACCGGCCGGGGCGTGAAACAGGATCACAAGGAAGCCATGAAGTGGCACCTGCTCGCCGCCGAGCAGGGTGATGTCGGCGCGCAGCTCAACATCGGCAACATGTATGCAACCGGTCAGGGGACCGGGCAAGATTATGCGGAAGCCCTCAAATGGTACAAGCTCGCCGCCGGACAGGGTGATGCCGTCGCCCAGTTCAATGTCGGGCTCCTGCACGCAAACGGCCACGGCGTGAAGCAGGACTACGCGGAAGCCATGAAATGGTACAAACTCGCCGCCGGACAGAATTTCGCCAGCGCACAGCTCAATATCGGCAATATGCATGCAAACGGCCACGGCGTGAACCGGGACTACGCGGAAGCCCTGAAGTGGTACAGGCTCGCCGCAGAACAGGACAATGCCGTCGCCCAGTTCAATACCGGTCTCCTGCACGAAAACGGCCAGGGCGTGAAACAGGACAAAAAAGCCGCGAAAACGTGGTACAGGAAAGCGTGCGACAACGGCCTGCAGAAGGGGTGCGAGGCGTATCGAAAACTGGAGAAAGCCGGTCGGTAACGCATATAAGCCCGGTAAACCTTCCGGCCTATCGGGCTCTACTCATTAGCCGGTGGCGTTGGGAAGCACCGGCGGGGAAACAGGGCCGGCCGATCAGAAGTTTATTCCAACGGCTTCTTTCACCGCTCTCATTTTTTCCCTCGCCGACACACGCACCTTCTCGGCTCCCTCGGCGACAATCTTCTCGAGATAACTCCTCTCCTGAAGAAGTCTCAGCGTCTCTTCTCGAACGGGATGCAATGCCTCGCGGACAGCTTCGATAATTTCGGACTTCAGGAAGCCGTACCCTTTATCGGCGAAGTGCGACCGCAACTGGTCGTCCGTACAATTCGTCACCGCCTGATATATCGTCAGAAGGTTCCGGACCCCTTTTCCGGCGTTGTCGAAATCCACCTCGCGACCGCTGTCGGTAACCGCGGACTTCACCGCTTTTTTGATGACGTCCGGATGGTCCATTATCCCGATGGAATGCCCTGCTTTCATTTCGCCGATACTTTTGCTCATTTTCTGATCGGGATCGTCAAGCCCCATGATACGAGCCCCGACTTTACGGATCATGGGTTCCGGCAACGTGAAAACCGGCCCGAACCTGTTGTTGAAGCGTGAAGCCAGATCGCGCGTAAATTCGACATGCTGCTTCTGATCGTGTCCGACCGGCACGAGCTGTGCATCGTAGAGAAGAATATCCGCCGCCATCAGGATCGGATAACTGAGAAGCCCGGCCCCGACCGTTTCCTTAAGCGCCGACTTGGCCTTGTACTGCGTCATGCGTTCCAGCCAACCCAACGGGGCCAGACACGTGAGTATCCATGAAAGCTCGGCATGTTCGGCAACCGTGGACTGTATATAGATGCAGCTCTTTTTCGGATCAATGCCGGAAGCAAGGTATATGGCGGCTGTCTCGAGGGTTTTCTCGTGAAGGGCGGCCGGGTCGATGCTGTCCGGGACCGTCAACGCATGTAAATTGACAACGCAAAAAATCCCGTCGAAACGATCCTGCTCTCTCGCCCACACGGAAAGCGCACCGATATAGTTACCGATGTGAATCTTCCCTGTCGGCTGCATGGCAGAGAACACTCGAGCTTTTTCAGTCTTGTTCATAGTTGGGTTTTCTTTGTATGGGAAACCGCCCGCCGTGAGCGGATTCGGAGTGAAAAAGGTACCTATTTTTTTTCAATTTCCGACGTTGCAACGGAAACATCCCACGGTCGGGACCGGAATGGCTTCCCCGGGAGAAACGAAATCGGGCGGATTATGGGCACCTCTATGTATTGTCATGAGCGATTCAAGTGCAAGGCGAACGGAGCGCAGAAACCGGAGTGTACACAGAGTACATGAGGATTTTGAGCACCGCT
>JANQHQ010000018.1 GCA_028282595.1 Chlorobium sp.
TCAACTATTTCAGGACGGGACACATTGTTGATTTGTTGAACTGTTGAATCGTTGAAATGCAGGGGCGCGATTGGCTGGTGATCGACAGGTTTTATTGTCTCCACGGATTGCACGGGTGTTCACGATGACCGTAGGGGCGAAAAATTTTTCGCCCGTACTGTGGGGGAGACCGGTTGGCAGTATGCAGTTTGCACTAGGCGGTTGCCGATGAACAAAGGGTTCGTGTGCGTCCGAACCGGCGGTGGTTTCGATAGCGACAGCGACGGCGAACTCCGAAAGAGGAGCAATCGGAAATCGGGATCGAAAGGGGATCAGAGGCTGCTGTCGCGCAGGACTTCGACGGGTTCGAGCCGTGCGGCTCTGGCGGACGGAATCGTCGCCGCGACGGTGCTTATCAGGACCGTCGCGGCGATGACGAAGACAAAGTACAGCGGATTCCAGGACATGCTGAACCCTGTCCTGGTCAGTGGTCCCTGCGAGGTTTCGACCGGAATGCTGGCCAGAAGATTGATCGATCCTATCGAAAGAACGCCGCCGGCAAGCGCCCCCGCCGATCCCACCAGAAAACCCTCGAGAATGAATATCGCCACGAGCGATCCCGCAGAAAAACCGAAGGATTTCATGACGGCTATGTCGCGGCTCTTCTCGAAGACGGTCGTCACCAGAATATTGGCGACGCCGAATCCCGAAACAATTCCCACGAAAGCGACGAGGGAGATCACAATGGTGGCAACGCGCGAAAACAGGGAGAGGATGTTCGCGTTTTCCTCCTGCCATGTTCTGCAGTCGTAACCGGTGACCCGTTCAAGTTCGCGCGCGAGTGCGGCATTGTCGAGAGGATCGCGAACCCTGAGGGCGATTCCGGTGACCTTGTCGTCCGACAGCCCCTCTACGATCTGTGCAAACTTGAGTGAGGCGAGTACGCTGTTGTCAACCGATTGGACGCCCGAGAAAAAAACACCCGAAACCTTGCACTGCCGCACCGGGCCTTCCGGGGGAATGACCGACACTTCGTCGTTGAACCGCAGACCGAGTTTCTCCGCCACCGTTCTGCCCACGAGAAGACCGTTGGGGGTTTTTCGGAAAACCGAAAGATCGCCCGCCGTAAGCTTGTTTCCGACTCCGCTGATCTCGTTCTCCCGCTCTATTTCCACCCCTTTCATCAGCACCGGTTCGTTCGTGTTGCCCCGGATGACGATCACCTGGGACTCGACGTAGGGAGAAACCGTCATAACCGACGCCCCGTAGCTCTCCGATTCGAGTATCCGCTGAACCTGGCGATAGTTGCGAACCTCCTCCCGTTCCTCCTTCTCGACGTTTTCCTCGACGAACGCGTGGCGTTTTTCTTCCTTTCCGGAGATAAGATCGACGGGCAGGGGATCGACACTCTCCCCCCTTACGGTGATATGCGGGGCGACATCGATGATCGTCTCGACGAACGAATCGAGAAGGCCTCTGGTCAGGGAGATCGTCGTAATCAACACCATGGTGCTGACAGCCACGCCGGCAACGGTCGTCAGCGTCTGCCGCCGGCGGCCAACAAGGTGACGAAGCGCTATCGAAAAAAAGGTTTTGATCATAACTGAGGCTCTCTTTTCGAGGCCCGGCGGGCGAGTCGACGGCCGAGACGACCGGCTTAGGGAATAAAGAATATTGGGATATATTACAATGACTTCATAGAGTAAGTATACATTTTTCCCCGCTACCTCACAGCACAACCTTATCGTTACCCGACAGCTTCATGGCCGATGCAAACAATACAACCGTAGACCGCAAGCAGAGCCACGTCGCGATCTGCCTGCACGACGATGTCCGGTTCGACGCCAAGACGACGGGCTTCGAACGCTACGAATTCGCACACAACGCCGCCCCCGAAATCAATTTCAGCGAGATCTCCCTTGACACGATCATGTTCGGCCGTCGTATCTCCTTCCCGTTCATGATATCCTCCATGACCGGCGGGTACGGCGATGCCGAACGGCTGAACCGGATCCTTGCCGAAACAGCCGAAAAACTCAACATTCCCCTCGGAGTGGGAAGCATGCGCCAGGCGCTCGAAAACTCGTCCTACAGGGAGAGCTTCAGCGTGGTTCGCCGGACCGCTCCGTCCATTCCGGTCCTCGCCAACATCGGCGCTCCCGAGGTAGCCGGGGGACTCGGGGACGACGAGGTCCAAATGCTCCTCGACATTGTGCAGGCCGACGCGCTCATCGTTCATCTCAACCCTGCCCAGGAACTTTTCCAACCCGAGGGAAACACCGATTTCCGTAACTTTTTCGACGCTCTGAACCGGATCATCGAAACGACAAAGGTACCGGTTGTGGCCAAGGAAGTCGGCTGCGGCATAGGGCCGCGAACCGCCGCAGCCCTTGCCGATGCGGGTGTCCGGATCATCGATGTCGCGGGGTCCGGAGGCATCTCCTGGCAGAAAGTCGAGGAAGCCCGCTACCTCCAGCTGTTTCAGAGCGAACGGCGCTTCAGCCCTTCCGCCTTGCCCGAACTTCTCAACTGGGGAATTCCCACGGCCGACTGCCTTGTCGGCATCGACGCCCTTAAAAAGTCCGAGTCGCGGTACCGCTCACTACAGGTCGTCGCCTCGGGCGGCATCGCAAACGGTATCGACATCGCCAAGGCGATCGCTCTCGGAGCCGATATCGCCGCATCCGCCGGGCCGATGCTCAAGGCCCTTCACGAAAACCGGCTCGAGGAAACCGTCCTTACGTGGATGAACGACCTGAAAGCCGTCATGTTCCTGACGGGCGCAAGCAACGTCGAAGAGTTGAAGCAACAACGCATATCATTAAAAAAAGGATAGTTCCGCAATGAATATCAGCATAACCCTGGAGCAGGTTGAAGAGAAGTATCTCCGGTACCACGGAATGATCAACGAAGCGCTTTCTTCCTGTTTCACGAAAGACGATCCGGAGTCCCTCTACGCTCCCGCCCGGTATATTCTCGAGGGCAAAGGCAAGAGAATCCGGCCCTTTCTCACCCTTCTGGCTTCCGAGGCCGTTTGCGGAAACTGCCTGAACGCCATGCACACGGCGCTGGCCATCGAAATACTCCACAATTTCACGCTGATGCACGACGACATCATGGACCAGGCGGACCTTCGGCACGGGAGACCGACCGTCCACCTCAAATGGGACGCCAACGCGGCCATCCTTTCCGGGGACATGATGATCGCCTTCGCTTACGAAAACGCATTGAAAACCGACACCGACCGTCATGTCGAGCTCGTTCACATTCTCAACGACGCCAACATCACCATCTGCGAGGGACAGGCTCTCGACATGGAACTCGAACAGAGGAAAGACGCCACGATCGACGATTATCTTGAAATGATCTCGAAAAAAACCGGCCGACTCATCTCGGCGGCCCTCGAAGCCGGCGGCGTAGCGGCGAACGCCGACCCCGGACAGCTCGAACGGCTGGTCACTTTCGGAGAAAAAATCGGCCGCGCTTTCCAGGTTCAGGACGATTACCTCGACATCATGGCCGAGGACGGCAAGTCGGGCAAGGTTGCGGGAGGAGATGTCATCAACGGCAAGAAAACCTACCTTCTGCTCCGCTCTCTCGATCTGACGCAGGGAGAAGACCGCACTCTTCTGCAGTCGGTAATCGACAACAAGGGCACTTCTCCGGACCGCGTCGCCGACATAAGGGAGATTTACGAGCGCTGCGGTGTTCTCGAAGAAGCCCGGGAGATCATCAACCGGGATACGGAAGAGGCGCTCTCCACGGTCGAATCGCTCCCCATGGACGAGGGCCGTGAATATCTGAAAGGGTTTGCCCTGAAACTCATGAAGCGGGATTTCTGACGCGCGGCGCGCCCCCGACCCGAACGAGACGCCTCGTGCAATGAACCGTCCCGGCGACTCCCCCGACCCGATCGTCCCCCTGATCCTGTCCCGGATACCGGGGCTGGGTCCGTCGAGAATCAACACGATCTGCCGTCGCTTCGGTTTTTCCACGGATGTTTTTCGGGCCGACGGAGAAACATTCGCTTCCCTGCCTGGCATCGGCACGCACCTTGCATCGAGCATTACCACCTTCCTGAACGACCGGCGATCTTTCGGCGAAGCGGAAACCGGCGTCCGCAACCAGCTCGCACTTCTCGATCGTTACAATGCCGGGCTGGTCACCATCGACGACCCCCTGTATCCACCGCTCCTGCGGGAAATCTACGATCCGCCCCCGTGCCTTTTCTACCGGGGCGACATCCGCTCGGCTCACGCTCCGTGCATCTCGGTCGTCGGCACGCGCAGGGCGACGGAGTACGGCAGAAAAGCTGCCGCGCTCCTCTGCTCCGAGCTCGCGTCGAGGGGCTTTACCGTTGTCAGCGGTCTTGCCCGCGGCATCGATATGGAAGCTCACAAAGCGGCCCTGGAGAGCGGAGGAACAACCATCGGAGTGCTCGCCGGCGGGGTGGATAATCCCTATACCGACCCGGCGGGAAAACTGTGGCCCCGCATGATCGAAACGGGCGCCCTGTTGTCGGAAGAGTGGCTCGAAAGCGATATCACCCCGGCGAAATTCCCCAAAAGGAACCGCCTTATTTCCGGCCTCTCTGCGGGAACGCTTGTCGTGGAATCGGACACGAAAGGCGGCGCCCTGATTACCGCCGCTTCCGCGCTGGAACAGAACAGGGAGGTTTTCGCGGTCCCCGGCAGCATTTTCTCCCGGACATCCAGGGGCACCAACGCACTTATCGAAAACAGCCGGGCCAAGCTCGTCGCTTCCGTTGAGGACATTCTCACGGAAATTCTTCCCGCCCACACTCCGCTGCAAAGACTCACCGGCCTCCACGAACCGGAAAACCTCGACCAGGCGGAACGACGGATACTCGATCACCTGAAGAACGAACCCCTGCACGTCGACCTCCTCGCCGCCAGAACCGGTCTCGACCCGTCCGCCCTGCTCGTTTCTCTTTTCGAACTCGAACTCAAACGCCTTGTCGAGCAGCAGCCGGGCCAGATGTTCCGCCGCCGGGAGTAAATATCCGCTGCCGAACGCATGTTCGGGGACCGGTTGACGTCATACAACTGTCGGCTGCTTCCGGAACGAATGCGGCCGGGCTCATGCAGGCGTCAGGACTGTGATTGCACAGGGGACGGGTGGCATATAGTTTTTTACAGTGGAATTATTACCTTTGAGGTACCGTGAAACGCACCTTTTTTCGACGGTATTTCCAATCAAAACGAGAGACAAAAAATTATGAAACTGATGTCCAGAAATTCAGCGATTACGACCGTATCACGCAGCATGATCATAGCCCTGTTGCTGAGCGTTTCTTTCATGATCCCCCATGCATCAGCCGCTGGCGCCAAAACCGGTGTCGTCGACGTCGCGAAAGTGATCCAGCAGATGCCCGAAACAAAAAAGGCGGAAAACATTCTCAAGTCCACCAGCAAACAGTGGAAAGGCTCTCTCGACAAACTCAAGAAGGATTTCGAAACCGCGGCCGCAAGTTACGAGAAACAGAAAGCCGGGCTCTCCAAAACGGCACGGGAACAGAAAACGAAAGCACTTGAACTGAAACTGCAGAACGCTCAGAAATTCCAGATGGAAAAATTCGGCCCCGGCGGCGCGCTGGACAAGAAAAAATCAGAGCTGTTCGCGCCTATTCGCACGAAAATGCTCACTGCGGTGAAAGCGGTCGCCGACAGGGAAGGCTTCAGCCTTATCCTCGACAAACAGGCGATGGTTTACGGAAGTGGGGCCGTCGACATCACCATCAAGGTCATCGATCAACTGAAAAAGTAATTCACCGGAAAATCATCCCTTGCCCCGTCTCATCGATTGCCTGCTCATCCCCTGTCTCCTGAGCTGCCTCATCGGCTGCGCGGACCGTCAGAAAACCGGTCGCGAAGCCGATGCGAGGTTTCTCGGCGAAGACCTGCCCGTCCAGGAAAGCTGGAACATCACCATGAAGATTTTCAGGAACGACATTATCCAGGCCGTGGTTCGAGCCGGACATTTTGCGGAGTACAAAAAAAACGATATAATCACCCGTCACCTCGATGACGGCGTAAGGGTTGTTTTTCACGATGAAAACGGCGCCCCGACATCGCGCCTCACGGCCGGACGAAGCATCGTCCATGACAATAACGACATGGAGGCTTTCGACAATGTCGTCATACATTCCGGAGACTCGACCGTCATCACAACCGAGTACATCAAACGGTTCGACAGGGACAGACGACTCTGGTCAGACAAATACGTCACCATCAGGAAGCCTGATGAAACCATACGGGGTTACGGCTTTGAAAGTGACGAATCGCTGAAACGTTACACCATTTTCCGGGCGAGCGGCGAAGTGGACGTCAGCCGCCAGGACACCGGAAAGAGGGAACCCGGCAAGCAATAAAATTTTTGTTTTTCATGAGAGTACACCTGCTGAAATCCAAGATCCATAACGCTATCGTCACAAGCGGCGACCTCGAGTACGAGGGCAGTATCACGATCGACAGCGAACTTCTCGATCTCGCCACTATGATCCCCAACGAAAAAGTGCTCTGCGTCAACAACAACAACGGAGAGCGCTTCGAAACCTATATCATAGAAGGGAGAGCCGGATCGAGGGAGATCCAGCTTAACGGCGCCGCCGCGCGATGCGCTCTTCCGGGAGACGAGATCATCATCATGGCGTTCGCGGAGGTGGAAGCCGAAAAGGCACGAGAGTTCAAACCGATGATTCTCATCGTGGACAAGCAGAACAATCCGAAACGGCGACACCTTGTCGGCGAAGAGGACAATCCGCTGTAAAAAGCCTGCGATTGTCGGTATATCTTCAAAGCAGAAATTCCTTTTGACTTTTCACTTTTGATCCTTGACTTTTCTTCCATGTCGTTAGCTATCGTCATCATGGCCGCGGGAAAAGGAACACGGATGGAATCCGATCTCGCAAAGGTGCTGCATGAAGCCAACGGACGTCCTATCGTGGAATACGTTCTCGAAAAATCCTTATCCCTCGATCCCGAGAAAATCGTTCTGATCATCGGACATCAGGCCGAAAAAGTCCGGGAGGCAACGAAGAAATTCCCGGTCGAATGGGCTCTGCAGGAACCGCAGCTGGGTACAGGCCATGCCGTCATGCAGGCGGAGCACGCTCTGCGCGGTTTCAGCGGCGACGTTCTCATTCTTTCGGGCGACGCACCCCTCGTAAGTCGATCGACACTCGACAGACTGCTGGAAAACCACCGCCGGGAACAAGCCGTTGCAACGGTCCTCACAGCAACACTCGCGAACCCGTCCGGATACGGCAGAATCATCCGGCAGGAAAACAGCAGTACTGTTCTGAAAATCGTCGAACACCGCGACGCGTCGGGGGACGAGCTGCTTGTGAGGGAAATCAACTCCGGAGTTTACGTCTTCAGGGCTGAAGAGTTGTTCGACGCGCTGAAGCGGATCACCAACGATAACGCTCAGCGGGAGTACTACCTCACCGATGTGTTTTCCGTCTGTTTCCGGAACGGCAGCAAAGTCACCGCCTTCATGACGGAAAAAGCGGACGAAATCAGGGGCATCAATACCAGGGAACAGCTCCTCGAAGCCGAAAGGCTGCTTGCGTGAAGCATCCGCGGCTCCCGTTCAGGCAAGCGGGCTGATCGACGAGGGCGAATCGTGACTCCCCTGCCGGCCGGTTACCTCCCTGTGCAGCAAACCAGCCGTTTCCGTGCACGCCCTCTGCAGCTCGCAGCATCTCTCGCGCAGGGAATCGAGCTCGCCCGTCGTTCGCTCTATCGCGCCCACACAGGTGGCGAACCTGCGCTCTATCTCACCGAGCATCCGTTTTTTTTCGACCGCGTCACAGCCGCCGGAACATGCGCCGAGCTGTTTTCTGCAGTCTGAAACACAAGCCTCCAGACGCCGGATCTCCTTTTCGAGAATCGCCACGGCATCCTGCACCTGATCGTTTTGCATCGCTCCTCTTTACGGTTTTCCAAAGGCCGCAGGCCGGCCGCATCCGAAATGTACGCATTCGGGCTCACGTATGAAACACAGGCCCGGCAGGGTTCATTCTCCCCGACGGCATCCTCCGACCAGCAGATAGAACAGCGGGCCGGCAAGAATATAAAAAGGATAGGCAAAGAGGGGAATATGAATGATCTGTGATCCGAACATGCCGGAATCGCCTGCGATTCTATGGATGTCGAGCAGGTGATAGCCGACATATTCGACGACGATCAACCCGAACCAGTAGAGCAGCGTAACGCCCCGGACCGTTCTGAGATTCAATTTTCTGGCCAGCACGGGCACGAGCGCGAGTCCCGCACTCCACAGCAGAACCGGCGTGGCGTTTACCGACCCCACCCAGATATTGTAGCGGTTGTACTCGTACATTCCGCTCAACGCAACCCACAAGAGAGCGATCAAAAAAGCGAGAATCGGGGTGTACAGCCTGTTTGCAGCGATCCGCCGCCCTGTCTTACGCACGACAAACCGTTCACTTTCTGCTTCGCCTGGGCTTTGTCCCCCCGTTGCCTGCAGTGAGTTTTTTTCTTGCCTGGGAAGCGAGTTTGTCGGGGGAGCGACTGTCGATATCCGTCCCGGAGGCGTCGAGCCCCCTCGATTTCATCGAATAGAATTCGATGAGATTGCCGTCCGGGTCCATGACGAAAAACGCCCGGCCTTCCCGACGCTGCGCCGGCCTTGTGACGAGGTGAACGCCCTGGCTGTAGAAATGATCGGCAGCTTCGTCGACTTCGACGTCGCTCGGCAGCCTGAAGCCGAAGTGATCGACCCGTATATCGCGGGCTTCGGGCACTCCCGGAGTTTCGGCCTTGACAAGGACGATCATGTCGGAATTGACCCTGAGATAGGAGATATTGGCGCCCGCCCTGAATTCGACCTTCAGCCCGAGAATACCGACGTAAAACTCCTCGGCCGCCCGGATATCGTTGACCCTCAGGGTGATCTGGTTAATCCCCGTCAGCTTCATCTTCTTCATTGTCCACTGATTTGGCGGCGCTTGCCGGTTCCTCTATCCTGTAATCGTAGCGCTCGTCAAGATACTCCCCGATCGCCTGCTGCGCGGATTTCGGCCGGCTCTCGAATTCGAGGCTGATCGCAACCTGCTCGGGAAAAATCTTGTCCGACTCGGATTCGCTGGCCGGATTGCGGATCATCTCCTTGTAGGGCAGCAACTTCTCCTCGAGCTCGGCGCGCTCCTCGTCATGAACTTCCTTGGCCCTCCTGGACATGGCGACGACCGCTTCGTACAGGTTGTCGTGCCTGTCGCGAAGCTTGTTCAGATCAACGGGTGTAACGGACATGGTTTCTCACTCTGTTTACGTGTTGGAAATAAAATCGGAAATCAGGGCGGTAATCTCACGAACGGCTGTCTGCAGATCGTCATTGACGACACTGCAATCGAACCTGTCGGCCTGGGAAAGCTCGAAACCCGCTCTCTCCAGGCGGATCTGCAAAGCCTCTTCGTCCTCACTGTCCCGCCGCCGCAGCCTCTTTTTCAGTTCTTCAAGGCTCGGAGGCAGCAGAAAAATCAACAGGGAACGATCCCGAAACCGCTGTTTGAGGTTCAGCGCCCCTTTGACATCGAGGTCCAGAAGGAGGTTTTTGCCTGCATTGACGGCCTCCACCGTCTTGTCGAGCAAGGTACCGTAATAGTTACCGAAAAAATATTCGTACTCGATAAACCCGTTGCGCCTGATCCGATCCTCGAACTCCTCTCTTGTCAGATAATAGTAATTCTTTCCCTCTTCTTCACCCGCGCGAACGGGGCGGGTCGTGGCCGATATCGAAAACTCGAGGTTCGGGATGTTTTCCATGACCATCCTTGCGACGGTTGACTTTCCGGTCCCCGAGGGGGCTGAAAACACTATCAGTTTTCCTTGCTTTTCCGTCATCTGTTCCGATGTGTCGGCCTTGTGGCGATTCGACGGATCGCCGGCTCCTATTCGATGTTCTGAATCTGCTCGCGGATCTTCTCCAGTTCTTCCTTGACCTGTACGATCTTCTGGGAGATATCCGCATTCTGCGATTTCGAGGCGATCGTATTCGCTTCCCTGAGCTGCTCCTGAAGCAGGAAGTTGAGTTTTCGCCCGGAACCGCCCGCCTCGTCGAGCAACTCCTCGATAAAAAACTTGTTGTGGCTCGAAAAGCGGGTGCACTCCTCGGTGATATCGAGCTTGTCGGCCGCGAGAACGAGCTCCATCTCGACCCGTTCCCGGCCGTAGGCCGTATCGTCCCCCGCGATGGAGGTTATTCGTTCGGCGAGCTTGCGCCGCACGGCGTCCATGTTGCCGAGAGAAAGCTCGCGTATCTCCCTGAGCGTCCCGTTGATGGAGTCGATCCGTTCCTGAAAGTCCCCGGCCAGTTCCTTTCCTTCCTGCGCTCTCATTTTCTTGAGGTTTCCGGCAGCCTTGACGAGCGTTTCCCTGACAAACGGCCAGATCTCTTCGGTCTGTTCGAGCAGCTTGTTGCCGGAATCGAATATCTCCGAGAACCTGAGCATGTGGTCGAGCGTGACAGGGGATTCGAGACCGGCCTCCCGCCTGACGGTTTCGAGCAGGTCCCGGCAGGCTCTCGTTTTCTCACTGTTCACGACAAGAGGCATCTGCAGATCGTCGTCGAGCTGCACCTGGAGATAGGCTGAAATTTTACCTCTCTGAAAGTACGACCTGATAAGATCCCTGGACTCGAGCTCGTAAGGGGCGAACTGACGGGGAAGCTTGACGCTTATCTCCGCAAAGCGGTTGTTGACCGAACGGATTTCCGCAACGACACGCACTCCGCCTTTCACGCACTCCGCACTTCCATAGCCGGTCATGCTTTCCAACATAGTACTGAAAGGTTAGATTCATAGAAACGGGAATACCTGCAGGACATGGTCCTGCAGGATACCGGGCGAAGCATATGTCTTCCTGAAAAAAAACCTTATTTACGAAGGTCGAGATCCGCCAGGACCTTGCGGTAGCGCTCGATATCGGTTTTGTTCAGGTATGCAAGAAGCTTTTTTCTTTTTCCGACAAGCTTGAGCAGACCGTGACGGGAATGGTTGTCCTTCGGATGCCCCCTCAAATGTTCGGTAAGATCCCTTATGCGTCTGCTGAAAATGGCAATCTGAACTTCCGCCTGTCCGGTATTCTGCTCTCCGCCACCGAACTGCTTGATAATATCCGATTTGGTTTCCTTTGCCAGACTCATGAGCTGTCATTTAAGTATTTACAATCACAAGATCACGAATATACTATTATTTATCGTATCGCTCCACTACTTTTTCATCTTTCTGCAACTGTTCCCGCAGTTCGCCCAGTGAACGGAAACGCATCTCGTCGCGCAGACGGTCCAGCAGGTAAAATGTCAGTTTCCTGCCGTAAAGCTCTTCCGAGTGGCCGAGAATGTGCGCTTCCACCGCCGGACTTCCTTCCGGCGAAACGGTCGGTTTCGTGCCGATATTCATCATGGCCTTGTATTCCCTGCCGTCGATGCATGTCGAAGCGACGTACACACCGTGTTTCGGCAACAGTTTTCCGGAACCGATGCGAAGGTTCACGGTCGGAAACCCTATGCTGCGTCCTCTCTTGGCGCCATGTACGACCTCGCCCGAAATCATGTAGGGCGCTCCGAGAAACAGGTTCGCTTCCCTGATGCGGCCTTCGCGGAGAAACGAGCGGATTCTCGTGCTTGAAAAGTGCTCCGCCTGCAGGCGAACCTCATCGACCACTTCCACCGAAAACCCCTTCTTCGAGGCTGTTCGCCGCAACGTACCGACACCGCCCCTGCGGCCCCGTCCGAAACCGTGATCGTAACCGATGACAACTCTTTTCGCCCCGATAAGGCCGAGGAGAACCGTATCGATAAAGAACTCGGAACTCTGCGCGGCGAAATCCTTATCGAAACTCACCACAAACAGCCAGTCGACCCCGAGAGTCTCCAGGAGTTCGGCTTTTTCATCGAGCAGCGTCAGGAGCCCCGAAACCCCGCCCCGGTCGCCGATCACCGATCTCGGATGCGGCTCGAAGGTGACAACGACACTGCGCAGGTTTCTTGCGGAAGCCGCGTCGACAAGTTTTCCGATAATACGCCGGTGCCCGGCGTGAACCCCGTCGTACGAACCGACGGTCACGACCGACGGTTCGGCGGCAAACGCCATTTCCTCGCCGGTATCGTAGTCCGTGACGCGACCGTCCTTGTAGAGCGCAATACGCATAACCTAAACTGAACGTTTCAACAGGGCACCTCTATTAATTTGTTGCGCGCCCCGAATACTTCGTTGTCCCGACCTTGTCAGGACTCCGGTTTCAAAGTTTATCCCGATTGCTATCGGGACTCATGATAATACATAGAGGCACCCTTTAAAGAGCGTGCGATCAAACAAATGCCATATGTTTCGACACCGATACCGACGGTGAACCCCGAAAGAAGGAACATCGGAGATCGGGGTCGGGATCGGGTTTCGGGGTCGAATGAGTTGCGGTAATGTTCGATTCCGATTCCGACACCGACGGCGAGTCCCGAAACAAGAACAATCGGAAATCGGGGTCGATTGTATTTCAATAGATTTACGGTAACCGGTGATGCGCGCAGCTTAATAACTCCTAAACTGAACGTTTCAACAAATACTCGACAATCGCTCAATTTAGGTATAACCCGCTTCCCGATTGTTATCTTTTCGGCCGTGGATCCCGGTTCGTCGCAGGCTCCCGACCGGCGGCTTCAACGATGACCCCGACCAGTTCGTCGACGCTCAATGCGTCCGTGACACTGAATTTCCCGATGGAGGTTCGCCTGAGCGTGACGAGGTATCCTCCCACCCCGAGTTTTTCTCCGAGTTCATGAGCCAGAACCCTTATATAGGCGCCCTTGGAAACGGTAACGCTGAAATGCACCAGGGGAAGCTCGACCGATGTGATCCTGAAATCCCTGACCTCTATCTCCCGCGCCTTCCTCTCCCTGACGTTCTTACCCTTGCGCGCGAGCTCGTAGAGGCGCTTGCCCTGATGCCAAACGGCGGAATGCATCGGGGGTTGCTGCATCTGACGGCCCTCAAGCGCCGCCGTCGCCGCCTCTATTTCCGTGAAGGAGAGATGCTCCACCGAACGGTGTCCGTACTCGGGGGTTTCCGTATCGTGGCTTTCCGTGACGACGCCGAGCTTCACGGCGCCCTCGTACGACTTGTCGAGCACCTCGAGGGAAGCGATCTCCCGTGTTTTTTTCCCGGTAGCGAGAATAAGCAGGCCGCTCGCCCTCGGATCGAGCGTACCGCTGTGCCCGACTTTTCTCTTCAGTCCCAGAGCGGTGTAGGTGTTTCTGATTTTGGCCACGACGTCGAACGACGTCCAGCCCACGGGTTTGTCGACAAACAGAAAGTCGCCGTTTTCGCTTACGACCGCAGCCCCGCCACCATCACTTTCCATACGCTGGCGCACTACCGGGTCTTCTCCCCGCCCTGCTCGTTATCCGAATTCCCCAGGGCCTCTCTCAGCAGTTCCTCGATCCTGTTCGCCTGTTCGAAAAGCCGGTCTTCGTAGAATTCAAGCTCCGGAATGCGGCGGAACTGATGGCGAATCCTTGCTGACAGCAGTTTCCTGATAGAACGCGTCTCGTTCTGCAGATGCCCGACAGCCTCCTTCCGCTCCTTTTCACTCCCGATAACGGAAATGTAGATCCGGGCTATTCCAAGATCGGCTGTAACCTTCACACCGGTAACGGTCAGAAGAGGACCGCTTCTGGGCAGTTCCTTTTCGAATATCGCTCCGAGCTCCTTCTGGAGCAGAGAGGCGACCTTGTCCGTACGAATCGACATAGTTCAACCATCAGTTAATCGTTCACCCCCGGCCTGTTTTCAGAGTGTGCGCTTTTTTTCGACGACACGGTAGGCCTCTACGATATCGCCGACTTTTATGTCGCCGTACCCCTTGAGGTTCAAACCGCACTCGTAACCTGCATCGACCTCCTTGACGTCGTCCTTGAAACGCTTGAGGGAATCGAGTTCGCCGTCATAGATCTGCACGCCGTCTCGAAGCAGGCGGACCTTGGAATCCCGGCTTATTTTACCGTCGAGCATGTAGCAGCCCGCGACATTGCCGACTTTCGGAACCTTGAAGACCTGCCGTATTTCAAGGGAGCCGACGCTTTCCTCATGAAGCTCCGGAGAGAGCATGCCTTCGAGCGCCTGCTCGATATCCTCGATAACATGATAGATCACACTGTAGAAACGGATATCGAGGTCTTCCTTTTCCGCCAGTTTTTTCGCGTTGACGTTCGGCCGGACCCTGAAACCGATAATGATGGCATCCGAGGCGGCAGCCAGAAGCACGTCGGTTTCGGTAATCTGTCCGACCCCCTGGTGAATGATCTGGACTTTCACCTCCTCGTTGTGGATCTTCATCAGACCGTCGGCCAGCGCCTGTATCGAACCGTCGGTATCCGCCTTGATGATGACGCTCAGTTCCTTCATGAGACCTTCCTTGATCTGGCGGGCTATACTGTCGAGCTTTACGCGGGTGCTGCGCCGGAATTCGTGTTCGCGGCGGATAATCTGACGTTTCTGTGAGATTTCCTTCGCCTCGCGGTCCGAATCGGTTACGGTGAACTCATCTCCCGACTGGGGAAGATCCTCGAAGCCGAGAACCCTGACGGGCTGTGAAGGGCCTGCCTCCCTGATTCGCCGTCCCCGTTCGTCCATCAGGGCGCGCACGCGCCCCAGGGTGTTTCCGGCGACGAAAGGATCTCCGACGCTCATGACCCCGCGCTGAACGAGAACGGTGGAAATCACGCCCTTGCCTTTGTCCAGCTCGGCCTCGACGATGATCCCCCTGGCGGGAATCTCCCTGGAATAGTTCGCCTTGAGCTCGCGTATCTCGGCTTCGGTCAGCACTTTCTCCATGAGCTTGTCCACATCGATCCCCTGCTTGGCGGAAATCTCCTGGCACTGGTATTCGCCGCCCCAGTCCTCGACCAGAACACCGGCTTCTGAAAGCTGGGTCTTGATTTTCTCCGGATTGGCCTCCGGTTTATCGATCTTGTTGATCGCGACCACGATCGGCACTTCGGCCGCCTTGGCGTGATTAATGGCCTCGATGGTCTGCGGCATGACGCTGTCGTCGGCCGCGACGACCAGGATGACTATATCGGTCACCTGGGCTCCTCTCGCACGCATTGCGGTGAACGCCTCGTGACCGGGAGTATCGAGAAACGTTATTTTCCGGTCTCCCTCGACAGTCACCTCGTACGCACCTATATGCTGCGTGATGCCTCCGGACTCGCCGGCGACAACGTTACTGCTGCGTATATAATCGAGCAACGAGGTTTTTCCGTGATCGACATGCCCCATGATGGTCACAACCGGAGGACGCGTCATCATGTCCTCGGGATTGTCCTCCAGCTCCTCGACGTCGGTCGCCTCGACCTCCGAAACGAATTCGGCCTCGAAACCGAACTCCAGTGCTATCAGCTCGATCGTCTCCCTGTCGAGCCGCTGGTTGATCGTCACGAATTTCCCGAGCTGGAAACAGTGCTGAATGATCTCCTTGGCGGTCCCCCCCATGAGATCGGCGAGCTCGTGGGCGGTCGCGAATTCCGTCACCCTGACAATGCTCCGCTGCGCTTCCTTGAAGGCGTCCGCGGCCTCCTGCTCCTTTTCGCGCTCCAGCCTGCGCATCTTCCGGAACTTCTGCCTCGAACTCGAACTTCCCGCGCCCTCTTCCATCCCCGAAATGGTGCTGCGGATGTTCTGGGCGATAACTTTTTCATCCACCTCGGGCTTTTTCTTCTTGCGGCCTTTTTTCCGCCTGGACAGCCCGGTGTCGCCCCCTGGTCTTGCACCCTCTCCATCGGCGCCTTTCTTCAAGCCCTTCTTCTTGCCGTCGGCGTACTCGCTCTCCTCCCTCGACGAAACCTCGAACTCATCCTTGAGCTCGTCGGCCTGTTCCTTGAAGCGCTTTTTGCGCTTCTTCTTCTTCTTTTCGGCCTCGCTTCCGCGGTCGAGCGTTCCCCCCACGTCGATGGTGCCGACAACCTTCAATCCACCGATATTGCGCGGACTCTCAAACGTGACTCCACTTCCCGCAGCAGGCTCGGGCTCCACTGCACTATCGCTTTCGCCTTCCGCCGACGGCGCAGGTTCGGGAGCGGATTGCGCTTCCGGCTCGTCCCGCGTTGCGGCTTCCCTCGCGACCTCACCGTTCGCGGCGGGTTCACTCTCGGCCTCCTCTTTCACGGATTCCGTTTCCGGCGCAGCCTCCGCGCTCACGGCCTCGGGCTTCGGCTTCTGGACAACGCCCCCTTCGGGTCTTCCGCTGATGATCTCTTTCAAATGCTGTTCTTTCTCGTATGTCTTCCTGGACTGCTCTTCGAGGCGGGAGAGACGCAACTGTTTCTCCTCGCGAATCTTGCGCGTCTCATCGACGAACCGCTTTTCATCGCTGAAATGATCCAGAATCTGATCGCGCATGGGCTCTTTGACCATGGAAGAGGTGGAAGCGACCTTACCGCCCTCTTCCTTGACAAAAAGCAGTACCTCCTGCGGGCTTACCTGCAACTCCCTGGCAATATCGCTTATCCTGTATTTCTTCTCCTTTCCCTCAACGGACATACAACCTCCTCTGGATTTGTAACTGATTACCCTGTTTGCCTTGCACCCGTGCGCCGATCGCTTCGAAGTGCGGCACGCCACCCGGACAGTCAACCTTTTTGTGTTTCCTCTGCCTCCATCTTTCCCGCTTTCCTCCGGGCGGCTTCCGGCCGCCGGCCCCGGACGGAGCCGGGAACTGCGTCGATATTACGAATCGGCCGGGCGCTCTCCGCCGGCATCCGCTTCCGTTCCTGCATCGTCCTCCCGAATCTCGTCCCCTTCATCGGTCAACTCCCCGAGATCGGGCTCCCGAATGTCGTCTCCGTCATCGGTCAGTTCCTCGAGATCGGCCTCGTTGAACTGATCCTTGACGGTCTTGTAGATATTTTCGGCGATTTTCTTCCAGTAGCGCCGCTCGTCCTCGGTGATTTTCATCTCCCTGGGCTTGCCCGGCGCCCTCCTCCCCTTGACGAAGAGAATCGAATCGTCACTTTTCGCCTGACCGACAAGAGCGTTTTCGATCTCCTCGATGTCGGCCTTGAGCACCTTCTTCGCTGTATCCATCCCTGCATCGAGAAGCTGGTAGATCATATCGTCCCCGAACTCCTCGCGGAATTCGATGATATCGATGTCGTTGGGATCCTCGAGCGACTTGTCGATAACATCCCTGTAAACGTCGATTTCATAGCCGGTGAGACGTTCCGCAAGATGGATGTTGTTGCCGTTTTTGCCGATGGCGTACTTGATCTGTTCCGGCTTCAGCATCACTCTCGCCTTGCGCGTCTTCATGTCGGCATGCACCGTCATGGGGTCGACCTTGGCCGGCTGCAGGGAGCGGGCGATGAAAATCTGTGGTTCGTCCGTGTAGTAGATAACGTCGATATTCTCGTTGTTGAGTTCCTTGACGATGCTCTGGATGCGCTTTCCCCTGTAACCGACCGTCGCCCCCACCGGATCGATTCTCGAGCTTGTCGATTCAACGGCGACTTTCGCCCTTTCGCCGGGAACCCGGGCGATTCCCTTGATGATGATGAGACCGTCGAGAATCTCGGGCACCTCGCTCTCGAACAGCTTGTAGAGAAAACGATCGTCCACCCTGGAAACGATGACCTTCATTCCGCCGTCCGGCTTCTCCTTCTCGACGATCGACCCGTCCTCCTGGCGGATCTTTACCTTCTCCCGTTCGATCCGTTTCACATAGAGCTTCATCCGGGGAGTCCGCCTCGGATTGTCCTTCTTCATCATTTCCGATTTCGGCAGCACGAGCTCGACACGATGATCCTTCGAGGTGTTGTAGGTAAAAATAACTTCGCTCGGCCGGACCTGATACATTTCTCCCGCAACGACCTCGCCGACCTTTTCGAGGCACTCCTCGTAGACGACCTGGCGCTCGAGATCCCGCACCTTTTTCTGAACGGACTGCTTGATGATCTGTATGGACTTCCTCGAGAGATAGTCGTCCAGCTTGATAGGGCCCTCTTCATAGTAATCGCCGAGTTCGAGGGAATCGTCGATTTCGCGGATCTCGTCCAGGCTTATCTCGATCGCGGGCAGATCGACCTCGCCGACGATTTTTTTGAGGATGTAGACCTCGAAATCCCCCCGTTCCGGATTGATGAATATATTCGCTTCGACTTCGGGGTCATAGTCCTTTCTGAGCTGCTTCTGTATGATATCCTTGAGAAGATCGGCAATATCCATCTTGACCGCCGCGCTTTCGGCGCGCTTTTCAAAAAAGACCTTCGACTGCTCGATCTCTCCGAAAGCGCTTGCGATCAGCGCCTTGCGATCCTGCTGCTCTCCCTTTACCTGCTTTCTAGCCATCTCTTTGTAATTCCGTTATTTTAAAGAAAATACAGTCCCTGTCCTTTCCGTTTTCAGAACTCGACCTCCACTACGGCTCCGATGATCTTTTCCAGATACAGGGTAACCGGCGTGGCGGACCCCGTCATCTTCCGTTTTCCCCCCGTCGACGGCTCGATCACGATGAACGGCTTCTTCTCGTTCGCAACCACGGCCTCAATAAGCCGGCCGCACAGCTCCTGCGGCACTCCACTCTCCCCGGCGTACGTGACCCGAAGCAGACGGCCTCTGTGCCGCAGGTACTGCCGGGGAATGCGTATCTCGCCTCCGATTCCGGGGGAAGAGACGAGCAGCTCGTAATCCTCGCCGGCGAGACACTTCATTCCGGAGTCGGATTCGAGTTCCTCGATAAGCCTGCGATTGACAGCAACACACTGGCTGATAGCGATACCGGCGTCGGTATCGGCGAAAACCTCGATTCTGGTCCGTTTGCCCGAACCTTTCATGACGACATCGACCAGATAGGGCTCGGGCTCGCCGCAAGAGCACCGCTCTTCGGCGTACGCCCGGAAAACATCCTGAATGAACAAGAGCAAGCCGCTTCGAGTATCCACCGCCATTTTACTTTACCTCCGGAAAACAAAAAAAGTGGGCTGCACCCACTTTCAGACAAAACACATCCGAATTCCCCTTCTCCGCCCTTCAGATGATGTGCAATTTACAAAAAACAGCTCAATGTTCAAACAAACGCTCCCGTCGTGGAAAAACACGTACACCTAAATTGAGCGATTGTCGAGCATTTGTTAGAAACACTCAGTTCAGGAGTTATTAAGCTGCGCACATCACCGGTTACCGTATGAAATACAATCGACCCCGATTTCCGATTGTCCCTTGTTTCAGGGTTCGCCGTCGGCGTCGGAATCGGAAAGCGCTGTCGCGCAGTGACGACGTCCGGCGTTGCCGGACTTGGTGACGACGCTTCGGCTTCGCCTTGCTTAGAGACGACGCCCGAGCTTCGCCGGGCTTAGTGACAAGCGTG
>JANQHQ010000020.1 GCA_028282595.1 Chlorobium sp.
ATTCCGCGTTTCAATTGCTTCGTTGTCCCGACGAGTCGGGATCAAAATCCTCATCCCGACTCGTCGGGACTCCGGTTTCGAAGTTTATCCCGATTGCTATCGGGGCTCCGTTCGCCTTGCACTTGAACCGCTCATGACAATACAATAGAGGTGCCCTTATGAGGTGGAAATGTCCCGTCCATTCAAAAAAAGCCTGACGTCGTCCATCACGACCCGGACAGCCTTGTCGGGCGCGTACTGCAACAGGCATCCCGCGGCGTTCTTGTGTCCCCCGCCGCCGTACCGTTTCGCTATTTCGTTCACGTAGATATCCCCTCGCGACCTGAAGCTGACTTTCGTCCTTCCGTCCGGCAGTTCGACCATGAGAACGGCGATCCGCACGCTTCCGACACTGAGGAGGTACTTGATGATGAGATCGGTGTCGAACAGCTTGCTGCCGGTGGTTTTCAGCATTTCCTGGGAAATGAACAGCCACGATACCGCGCCGTCCTCCACAAGGCGTATTTCGCTCAACGCCGCGCCGAGCAGCCGCAGGGCTTCGGGCCTCAGCGAGTTGTAGACGCGATCGTAAATCTCGTTGGGATCGGCTCCCTTCTCGACGAGATCTCCCGCGATGCGATAGACGTAGGGGGTGGTCTTGGGAAACCTGAAGGAACCGGTGTCGGTCATCAGGGCGACATAGAGCCCCTCGGCAACCCCCGGTGTGATCATTTCACGACCGAGGCGCGCGCCGATCGCGGTCACGAGGTCGTAGATCAGCTCGCCGGTCGACGACGCATAGGTCTCGCAGATCATCAGATCGGCGAAATCCTCCGGATCGAGATGATGATCGATGCAGAGCACTTTCAGACCGCCGAGTTCCCTTGCGAAACCGACGTGGTTCCATATCGCGCCCATCCGCTCCCTGAGATTGGCGTCGAGAAGCACGACGAGATCGGCGAGCGCTATCTCGCCTATCGCCTCTTCGCTCGTGTCGTCAAAAACACCTATGTCGGCTATCTCTTTGAGAAAGGTGTAGTTCGAAGGGACCTCGGTCGGATTGACAATCGAAACATCCTTGCCGAGAGAGCGCAGCACGGCGGCCAGAGCCACCTCGCTCCCGAGTCCGTCGCCATCGGAATTCATGTGCGTCGTCAGAACCACATGACGACTCGACAGCAGCATATCTATGCATTGTTCCCATTCCTTTTCACCCAGTTTCCGTCCATACTCGGTAATGATCATCGGAGCCTCGTTAAATTGTTCAAGTTTTTAATCTACGTTTAAATTATCATGAAGACAAGCGCGGAGAGGACGCGGACATTTGCGGTTTTTTTCTCAATGGGTAATTCAATACCTTAGGGAACGTTTCCATTGATGAAAACCTCTACAGGATCACGCCCGCCGGAAACACCCCGGGGCTCCGGCCCTTACGGCGAACAACCATAGAACAGACTGCACCGGATGCTTAAATTTTTTGAACGGATTTTCGGCTCGAAGCACGACAGGGATATCAAGAAACTTTTTCCTCTCGTTGAACATATCAATGAAATCTGCGACGGGCTTTCCGCTCTTTCCGACGACGAGCTCCGCGCGAAAAGCGCTTCACTCAGGGCCGGGGTAAAGGAGAAGCTTTCGGCTTCGGCCCGGCGCACTCAGGACCTCAGGGATCGCCTCGAAAATCCCGACATACGTTTCGAAGAGATAGAAAACATCAACAGCGAGCTCGATGAAGCGGAAGCCGCCTTCGAAAAGGAAACGAAAGCTGTTCTCGAGGAGATTCTTCCGGAAACGTTCGCGATCGTCAAGGACACCTGCAGACGGCTGAAGGGGCACACCTACGAGGTCATGGGGCATCCCATGACCTGGGACATGGTGCCCTACGACGTCCAGTTGATCGGCGGCATCGTGCTCCACCAGGGCAAGATCGCCGAAATGGCCACGGGCGAGGGCAAGACGCTCGTCTCGACGCTCCCGACCTTTCTCAACGCGCTTACGGGGCGCGGCGTGCACATCGTCACGGTCAACGACTACCTGGCGCAGCGCGACCGCGAATGGATGAATCCGGTTTTCGCGTTCCACGGCCTTTCCACGGGCGTGATCCTGAGCGGCATGCTGCCCCAGGAGAGGCAGCAGCAGTACGCCTGCGACATCACCTACGGCACCAACAACGAGCTCGGGTTCGACTACCTCCGCGACAACATGGCGGGCGCCACGGAGAATCTCGTTCAGCGCGAATTCTACTACGCGATCGTCGACGAGGTCGACAGCGTGCTGATCGACGAGGCGAGGACACCCCTGATCATTTCGGGTCCCGTGCCGGACTCCGACACCAGCAAGTTCAGCGAGATCAAGCCCTGGATAGAGCGTCTGGTCAAAGCCCAGCAGAACAGCGTGGCCGGCTATCTCACGGAAGCCGAAAAGACGATCGGAGAGAAAAACGACAGTTTCGACGCCGGCCTGGCCCTTCTGCGGGCGAAACGGGGCCAGCCGAAGAACAACCGCCTCATCAAGCTTCTCTCCCAGACAGGAATGGCCAAGCTCATGCAGGGCGTCGAAAACGAGTACCTGAAGGACAACGCCCGCAGGATGCACGAAGTCGACGACGAGCTCTACTTCTCGATAGACGAAAAATCCAACTCGATAGACCTGACCGACAAGGGACGGGAGTTCCTCAGCAAGCTCAGCCAGCAGGACAGCGATCTCTTTCTCGTTCCCGACGTGGGCGCCGAAGTAGCGGCCATCGAGGACGACGCATCGTTCGATGCGCGCGAGAAGGTCCGGAAAAAAGACGATGTCTACCGCCTCTTTTCCGAACGCTCCGAAAGACTCCACAACATCAGCCAGTTGCTCAAGGCATACTCCCTTTTCGAAAAGGACGACGAGTACGTGGTCCAGAACGGGCAGGTCATGATCGTCGACGAGTTCACCGGACGCATTCTGCCGGGCAGACGTTACAGCGACGGCCTCCATCAGGCCATCGAGGCGAAGGAAAACGTCAAGATAGAAGGAGAAACGCAGACCCTCGCGACCATTACGATCCAGAACTTCTTCCGGCTCTACGGCAAGCTCGCCGGCATGACCGGAACGGCCGAAACCGAATCCTCCGAATTCTTCGAGATATACAAGCTCGACGTCGTTGTCATACCGACCAACAGACCCATCGTGCGCGGCGACATGGACGACCTTGTCTACAAGACCCGACGCGAGAAATACGCGGCGATCATCGGCAGGATCATGGAGCTGCGGGAGCGTAAACAACCCGTGCTTGTCGGCACCGCGAGCGTCGAGGTCTCGGAAACCCTGTCGAGAATGCTGCGCGCAAAAAAGGTGCAGCACAACGTTCTCAACGCGAAACAGCACGACCGGGAGGCGGAAATCGTCACCGAGGCGGGACGGCAGGGCGCCGTGACAATCGCCACCAACATGGCCGGCCGGGGAACCGACATCAAGCTCGGCCCCGGGGTAAGGGAGCTCGGCGGACTGTTCATCCTCGGATCGGAACGGCACGAGTCGCGCCGGATAGACCGCCAGCTCCGGGGGCGCGCGGGACGGCAGGGCGATCCCGGAGAGACCATATTCTACGTCTCGCTCGAAGACAATCTCATGCGCCTGTTCGGCTCCGACAGGGTCATCTCGGTCATGGACAAGCTCGGCCATGAGGAGGGAGACGTCATCGAACACTCGATGGTCACGAAATCCATAGAGCGCGCCCAGAAAAAGGTGGAAGAGCAGAATTTCTCCGTGCGCAAACGGCTGCTCGAGTACGACGATGTGCTCAACCAGCAGCGCGAAGTCATTTACAAACGCCGGCGCAACGCCCTGACAAAGTCCAGGCTGACGGCCGATATTTTCGACCTTCTGCACGAATATTCGCACCATGTCGTCGAAAGCCATTCACGCAACGAAGATCCGGAAGGGCTTTCGGAGCAGGTACTCCGGGATATCTCGGTGGAGTTCGGCGTCGATCCCGAAACCTTCGGCAGCAACGAACCCGGCGAGAACGTGGAACACCTCTACCGGGAAGCCGTCGCGTTCTACAAACGCAAGGAAGAAGCCGTCGGAGAAGAGATCATGCGGCAGATAGAAAAGTACTCGGTCCTGAGCGTCATCGACCAGAAGTGGCGGGAGCACCTCCGCGAGATAGACACCCTGAAGGAAGGCATCAACCTGAGAGCCTACGGGCAGAAGGACCCGTTGCTCGAATACAAGCAGGAAGCCTACAAGCTGTTCGTCCAGATGCTGCGTGAGGTCGAGCACGAAACCCTGTCGATGGCCTTCAAGCTCTTCCCGGTCACCGAGGAAGCCCGGCAGCAGATCGAAGCCGAACGGAAAAAAGCCGCCGTGAAACAGGAACGGCTCGTAGCACGGCACGAAGAGGCCGCGACCGCATACCGGGACGCCAGGCCTCCCGCCGCCTCTCCCGGACGCGGCGAGGAGAGAGGCGGGAACAGCGGCGGCGAACAGACGGTCGCGCAGCCCGTACGGGCGGAAAAGACGCCCGGCAGGAACGAGCCCTGCCCGTGCGGAAGCGGCAAGAAGTATAAAAACTGCTGCGGCAGGTAAGTCACAAACCCGGAACCGATAACGCCCGAAACACCATGACCCGGAACGAACCTCAGGTAACGATCGACCTTGCCAGGGAACACGGCCTCGGCGAAGAGGAATACAGCTCCATTCTCGAAATCCTTGGACGCACTCCCACCTTCACCGAGCTGGGAGTTTTCTCGGTCATGTGGTCCGAGCACTGCAGCTACAAGAATTCCATCGCCGTGCTGAAAACCCTCCCCCGCGAAGGCGGCGTGCTTCTGACAAGCGCCGGCGAGGAGAATGCCGGTCTCGTCGATATCGGCGACAATCTCGCGGTGGCCTTCAAAATAGAGTCCCACAACCACCCCTCGGCGGTCGAACCCTACCAGGGAGCTGCCACGGGTGTGGGCGGCATACACCGCGACATCTTCACGATGGGCGCCAGGCCGGTCGCCGCCCTCGACTCCCTGCGCTTCGGCTCGCCGTCCGACCCCAGGGTGCGATATCTGGTGGACGGTGTGGTCAGGGGAATCGGCGACTACGGCAATTCCTTCGGGGTGCCGACGGTAGGCGGCGAGCTTTATTTCGAAGATTGTTATACGGGCAACCCCCTGGTCAACGCCATGTCCGTCGGTCTCGTCGAGCATCATAAAACCGTCAGCGCCACGGCGGAAGGGGAAGGCAATCCCGTGCTGATCGTCGGTTCGTCGACCGGAAGGGACGGCATTCACGGCGCGACATTCGCATCCGAAGACCTGAGCGAAGCCTCCGAAGACAAGCGGCCGAGCGTACAGGTCGGCGACCCGTTCGCCGAAAAGCTTCTCCTCGAAGCGACCCTCGAAGCGATCGAAACCGGGCATGTAGTCGGCCTGCAGGACATGGGAGCCGCGGGTATAACGAGTTCGACATCGGAAATGAGCGCCCGCGGGATCGAAAAAAACGGCGCCGGAGGCATGGAGATCGACCTCGACCTGGTCCCGATGCGGGAGAAAGAGATGAGCGCCTACGAGATCATGCTTTCCGAGTCGCAGGAACGGATGCTCGTCGTCGCGGCGAAAGGGCGCGAGCAAGAGATCATCGAGGTTTACCGGAAGTGGGATGTCAGTGCGGTCGTCATCGGACGGGTAACGGCGGACGGATATCTCCGTGTAAGCCGTCACGGGGAGGTCGTCGCGGAAATTCCGGCCGAATCGCTTGTGCTGGGCGGCGGAGCCCCGGTCTACATCCGCGAAGCCGTGGAAAAGAAGCCCGACACTCCGGCCTGCGAACCCTCGCCGGACGGCGCCGTCGATCTCCGCTCCGCCTGCCTGAAACTGCTCGCCCGTCCGAACATCGCGAGCAAACGATGGGTTTACCAGCAGTACGACTCCATGGTGCAGACCAATACGGTCACGGCCGTCGGAGCGAGCGACGCCGCGGTGATCCGCATCAAGGGCTCCCGGAAAGGCCTGGCCATGAAAACCGACTGCAACGCCCGCTATGTCTACCTCGACCCGAAAGTCGGGGGAATGATCGCCGTGGCGGAATGCGCGAGAAACATCGCCTGCTCCGGAGCCAGACCACTTGCCGTAACGAACTGCCTCAACTTCGGCAATCCCTACAAACCGGAGGTCTACTTCCAGTTCAAATCATCGGTCGAGGGCATGGGCGAGGCCTGCAGGGCCTTCAACACCCCGGTGACCGGCGGCAACGTCAGCTTCTATAACGAATCGTCCCTGACCGGAACGGCCGTCTACCCCTCTCCGGTCATCGGCATGATAGGTCTCCTCGACGACATCGACCACCTCACCGGCTCGACCTTCAGAAAGGCCGGGGACGCCATCCTGCTGCTCGGCGACCCCGAGCTGACCCTCGAGGGATCGGAATACCTCGTCATGCAGTACGGCACGCCCGGACGGAAAGCCCCGTCGTTCGATCTCGAAAGCGAAAAGCGCCTGCAGGAGCTGCTCGTGGACCTCGCCGCTTCCGGCCTCCTCGGTTCAGCCCACGATGTTTCGGACGGAGGACTTTTCGCCGCTCTCGTGGAAAAAGCGGTCATGGACGGTTCGAACGCGTCGGGATTCGCGATCGATCTCGAAACGGACGACAAAAACGGCGCGATCGTCCAGCAACTGCTCTTTTCGGAAGCACAGGGACGGGTGCTCCTCAGCCTCGACGCGGAAAACGCGGTGCAGGTCATCGAGAAGGCCGCCGGGAAAGGTATTGCCGCCCGCGTCATCGGGCAGGTGCGCGAAAGCGGCGCCACGATAGAGGTCAACGGCAACAGGCTGCTCTCGTTCACGACGGAAGAACTGGCGCGAACCTACGAGAACGCCCTCGAGGAAGCGCTACATCTCGATGAAATCGAAACGCTCTGACGCGCCATGCAGCCGATACTGACAGCCGCGGAAATGGCCCGCGCGGACCGGGCCGCGATTGACGCCCTCCGCACGTCCGAAACCCGGCTCATGGAGCTCGCGGGACGGGAAACGTCGGTCATTCTCGGGCGTCATCTCACCGGATCGGACGAACACAGTCTTGCAGGGTACCGTTTTCTCGTCGTCTGCGGCAAGGGCAATAACGGCGGCGACGGCTTCGTACTCTCCCGGCACCTCCTCAACCGCGACGCTGCGGTCGATCTCGTCCTGCTCTACCCTTCCGAGACCCTCAAACCGGTCAACCGGGAAGGTCTCGCCATTCTCGAAGCCTATGCCGAACGCTCGGAAGCGCTTACCATTCATCGAAGCCACGACGAAGCGCTGCCCTATGTCGCCGAAACCGCGTACGACGCCCTCATTGACGCCGTGCTCGGCACGGGATTTCGTCTCCGGGAAAGCGGCGCGCCCCTCCCGCACCCTCTGAAAGAGGGAATCGATCTTCTGAACAGCATCCGCGAGCGCTCCGGCGCGGTCACAATCGCCGTCGACCTGCCGAGCGGGCTCGACGCGACGGAAGGCTTCGCGGCGTCGCCCTCCGTCAGGGCCGACCTCACGGTCGCCATGGCGTACCCCAAGACCGGCTTCTTCTTCCACAGCGGGCCGGAACTCTGCGGAGAGGTCGAAACCGCCGAAATCTCCATCCCGCCGTTCCTTGTGGCCGACTGCGCCTGCCACCGGATCGATGCCGGGCTCGCCACCGAAACGTTTACCCTGAGGGAACCCTTCAGCGCAAAGCATAAAAACGGCAAGGTGCTCGTCATCGCCGGTTCCTCCTCACCCGAAGCGTCGATGACCGGCGCCGCGATACTCGCCACCCGCGCAGCGATCGCCTGCGGAGCGGGCTACGTCTGCGCATCTCTCCCGGAGAGAGCGATGAACGCGATCCACGCCGCCGCGCCTTCGGCAGTCGTGGTCGGCAGGGAGCTGGAAGCGGTCAGGGAAAAAGTTGCATGGGCGGACGCGGTACTTGTCGGGTGCGGCATGGGCAGAACGCCCGAAACCGTCGAATGGATCGTCCGGCTGCTCGACGAACCCGGCATGCGGAACAGGAAACTCGTTCTCGACGCCGACGCGCTCTACGCGATAGCGTCGGCGGGAGTCGACCTCGCCGAAAAAGGCTTTTCCGACGCTGTTCTCACCCCTCACGCGGGAGAGTTCGGCCGTCTCCTCGGCACGGACGCGGACGACGTCGCCCGGAACCCTCTGGAAAACGCCCGCGACTTCGCCGCGCGGCAGAACACCAACCTCCTGCTCAAGGGCAGGCCGACCCTCGTCGCCGACCCGGCCAGAGAAGTCCTCCTCAACGACAGCGGCACCGAAGCGCTCGCCACCGCCGGTTCGGGAGACGTGCTTTCCGGCATGATCGCCGGGCTCGCGGCGAAAGGCCCATCCATCCGAGACGCAGCGGCCACGGCCGCATGGTTCCACGGACGCGCCGGAGACCTCGCCAGCGAGATTTCAAGCCTCGTCTCATCCGAAGATATCCTCGCCGCCATCCCCGAAGCCATCGCCGAAATCTTCTTCGCCGAGGAAGAGTAGTCCGGGGGATTACCCCCCCCAACGGAAGCATCCGGAAGGCCTTACCTTCCCCTTCCCTACCCGCACGAAGTCATTACAACGATAGACAAGCACGAGCGGCGCAAACAGAAGCGCAGATGCCACGTGATCGCGGAGGACAAACCTGCGTTATTCAACCTAATAAACGACGTCCCCTATTTGGAAATGCTTGCTATTATCGACAGAAGTGACGAAATTGTGCGGAGATGTGGAGGAAAAACAATTTGCGAAAAACTTATGCGGTTGCCGCACATGAAACCTCTTATCGATCACATTCAAATCACGGTTAAAGACTTTGCGAAAGCGGTTGCGTTTTACGATCAGCTCATGCCCATTCTGGGGTTCGACCTCAGCAAAAAAGTCGGTGGTCGCGTCGATGCACATGACTTCGATGCAGTTGAGTACATCCACGAGAACGTCATACTGGGTATCAATTCACCCCGCACGGCATTCAAAGATGAAGATGTGCACCGCCGGAAACCAGGCAGCCTTCACCACCTCGCATTTCGAGCCGCATCTAACCAGGAAGTTGACGAAGTTTACCCTTTGATCGCAGCTATTCCAGAGGTTCAAATTGTCGACCCTCCTCAATTCTACCCCCAGCACGGCGAAGCGTACTATGCTTTATTCTTCAAGGATCCCGATGGCATTAAGCTGGAGGTAATGTTTGAGAAGCGCTGAGAACACAAACCCGCCTAACAAACGGGTGCCGGGTGCCGGCTGACGCCATACCCCGCCGCGCCCATCGGTTATTCTGGAGCATGGCGCAACAGACCCGCGCGTCAGCCGGATAAAAGGTAAAAACAACAACCAAAAAGAGTAGTAATGTCAATTACAACACTGTTTAGGTCGATACTTGCAGCCAGTTTGATTTTTAGTGTGTTTAGCTTCCTGGCAAGCATAAGTCTGGCTGAAACGCTTCCAACGGCATTACAGGACTATTTGACAGAAGTAGAAAACGAGGACATTTCGGTCAGCAGAGCATTATTCTACCTGGCGGCTATGCTGGCATTGCTAATACTGCTTCCAGTTTCAATAATTGGGTTATGGAAGTTTAAATCATGGGCGAGAACATTATATGTTGTTATAACGATAGCTTTTATACCTTTTTATCCTGCCATAGGCCCTGTGGTAATGAATGGGTGGGAGGCTATGTTCTATGATATTGCAATTCTGTTTGATGGTGTTTTACTAGCAATGATGTTTACTGGTGAAATAAGTCAGAAGTTCAGTCCATCAAGTAGCATCGCGAACTGCTAACAAAGCAAATTCAGCCGATGCGCCAAAGGCGTACGACTGATTTGCGGCGGCCACGGCCGCATGGTTCCACGGGCGCGCCGGAGACCTCGCCAGCGAGATTTCAAGCCTCGTCTCATCCGAGGATATCCTCGCCGCTATCCCCGAAGCCATCACCGAAATCTTCTTCGCCGAGGAAGAGTAGATCGGGCCCCTCAACGGGAGCATCCGGAAGGCCTTACCTCCCCTCCCTACCTGCACGAAGTCATTAAAACAATAGACAAGCACTGACGTGCCCCCGATCAATAGGCCACTTCTTCCTGGCAAACATCACAACGGGGAAAGTACTGATGGACGCGTTCGGGACCTTGGGACGAACAAGCACGAACGAGCGACGGACGGGGAAACGGTAACAACAGAGATCGTCACCCCTCCCCACCCCGCTCCCTGAACATCACACCGGATTTCGCCTCGTTCCAGAGGGCGGCGAAACGGGTTTTCTCGGTTTCGGAAAAGCGGACCGAACCGGTGAGAAACCATGAACCGGGATGCTCGGCCGGATCGTCTCCCCGGCAGGTCTCCATATGAGCCAGATTGGCCACCCTGCCGTCTTCCCCCCTCGTCACCCGCCAGTCACCGGAAAGATACCGTTGCGCGTCGGCGGCCACGATATTGAGCACCTCCGCCACCTCGACCGTATCGCTGTCGCCCCTCAGGTCGATCCCACCATAGACGTATGCAACGGCATCGAATTCCTCGAGCACAAAACGGAGATACTTGTTGCGCGCCATGTGGTGCAGTTCGAGATCGTCGAGCAGGTAGACGAACTGCTCTCCGTTCCGGGTGACGCCCGAAATCGAACGCGGAAGGGCGCCGTGCTCTTCGGCAAGCTCGAGGTACCACTCGCGGTATTCATCGAAAAGTTCGGCAAGCGGGTCTGTCGGGGAATCGGCTCCCATTGCGGACTAACGGGTTTGTTTATCCATGATGCGCGCAAACGGCTTCAGTCACAGCCGTGCGCCTTGAGGAAACGTTTGATGTTTCTTGCGGCCTGGCGGATGCGCTCCTCGTTTTCGATAAGGGCTATGCGGATGTATTCGTCTCCGTAGGGACCGAACCCTATGCCGGGGCTGACGGCGACATTGGCCTCGACGAGCAGTTTCTTGCTGAATTCGAGGCTACCCCCCTCGCGAAGCGGCTCGGGAATCCTCGCCCAGACAAACATCGACGCGCGGGGCTGCGGGATATGCCAGCCGGCGTTGGCGAAACTCTGCAGTGTGACGTCGCGCCGTCTGCGGTAGGTTTCGCGGATCTCTTCCACGCAGGCCTGATCCTCGTTCAGGGCTATCGTGGAGGCGACCTGGATCGGGGTGAACATGCCGTAGTCGAGCCAGCTCTTGATCTTGGTCAGCGCTCCTACCAGTCTGGGGTTGCCTACAAGGAAGCCGACGCGCCATCCCGCCATGTTGTAGGTCTTGGAGAGCGTGTAACTCTCGATCGCCACATCTTTCGCTCCGGGCGCCTGCAGGATGGAAGGTGTCCGGTACCCGTCGAAGGTGATCTCGGCGTAGGCGATATCGCTGATGACGTAGAACCGTTCCCTGCGCGCGATATCGACGAGCTTTTCGTAAAACGACTCTTCCACCGTTGCGGTCGTCGGATTGTTGGGAAAGTTCACCACGAGATACTTGGGCTTCGGGGACGACTCGCGCATCGCGGTTTCGATGTTGCGGAAAAACGCTTCCTCGTCGAGCCGGTAGTCTTCCGTCATCTCGAGGCGGAACCGGTGGACGTTTCCTCCGGCGAGAATGAACGCCTGCGAATGAATCGGATAGCAGGGATCGGGCACCATCGCGACGTCGCCCGGATTGGTGATCGCCTGCACGAGGTTGACGTACCCTTCCTTGGAACCCATCGACGCCACGACCTCGGTGTCGGGATCGAGCATGACGCCGTACTTCTCCCGGTACCACCGGCAGATGGCGAGCCGGAGCTTGTAGATGCCTTTCGAGACGGAGTAGCCGTGCGTTTTCGGCTTACGGACGCTTTCGACGAGTTTGTCGATGATATGCTGCGGCGTCGGCCCGTCGGGATTCCCCATGGAGAAGTCGATCACGTCCTCGCCCGCGTGGCGCTGGGCCGTCTTGAGCTCGTTGACGGCCGCGAAGACATATTTCGGCAGCCGTTTGATCTTTTCAAATTCTATTTCGTCGAACATTTGTATCGGAAGGTCTTTTTTACCGGCGTAAACAGGAATTAAGCATACAGAAAAAGTACGAGACGGCAAATACGGGGCGCGGGAAATCAGGGCGAAAAATTTTTCGCCCCTACGTTGCGCCGCCGATTCGGCCCTGTTCATCGTGGAAACAGAAGGGGTCGCGGTCCCGGAAAGGATCGAGGCCCATGCCGTGCACGACGGCCATGCACCCTCCGCATACCGGCCGGAGGTCGCACGCGGAGCAGGCCGCCGATCCATCCCTGTACCTCGCGGCTTCCCTGGAGTCGTAGATCGACAGAAAATCGCTTTCGGAAATCCTGCCGAGAGGAGAAGGAAACTTGCGGCATGCATGCACCTCGCCGTCCGGCAGGAGCGCCAGGAAATTGAAGGCCGCGCCGCACCCGAAACCCGTACAGCCGCCGAACGGCCGGATGCCCTCTTCGCGGCGAAGTATGTTTATCAGGTTCTCCTTGATACCGATCACCGGACTCTCCCTCGCCGCCGCGGCGTACTCTTCGAGAAAACGCCGGTACTCGGCCGGATCGGGCAGGGGCAGCCCGGCGCCCTCACCGACCTGGGAGAGGCGGTTGAAGGTGAAGAATCCGGTCTTCTCCCGCAGGTATTCCGCAAGGGGGAGCACCTGCCGCATGTTCCGTTCCGTCAGTGTGAGCATGACCGCCGACGGAACGTCGTGTTTTCGGAGGAGGTCGAGAAAACCGGCTACCCTCTTGAAGTAGCCCTTTCCCCTGACGAGGTCGTTGTGTTCCTCGAGGCCTTCGAGACTTACCTGGAAGTACTCGGGCATCTGTAGGTCGATACAGCGGAGCAGCTCTTCTTCGCTGACGGGGTTGCCGAGCACGGAGGTCGCCATCCCTTTTCCTGCCGCGGCCCCGTAGAGCGTAAAAAAGTGCGGCGAAAGAAACGGGTTGCCACCGGAAAAACAGATATGGGCGCGGACGTTTTTCCGGTCGCAGAAGCGTTCGAAATCGTCGATGACGGCAAGACCCTCCCCGGCGGTAAGGGGGGAGCGCTTCTGCCGGTCGTAGCAGTGGCTGCAGTGCAGATCGCAGGCGTTGGTGATGTGCCACTGCAGGGTAAAGGCCGAAGCGGTGCGGTAGCGCGCGGCAATCCCCTCCCCTTCGGGAAAGCCCTGCAGGGTCCGGGAAGTCAGGTAGGGCGCCTTGATGACTATACCCTTCCGGGCCGCATGGTCGATAGCCAGATTCACCGCCCGCAGCTCACGTCCCGTCAGCCCGCCGGGAGAATCCTCCAGGAGAACCTTCAGCGCAAGCAGCATCTGTTCGTCGGCGGCTTCAGCGTAGACCCTTCCGGTCTCGGGCCCCTTCCATACGGCGACCCACCCTCCGGAGGCGGAAGGCGGACGCCCCTCCCCTGTCGCGGGGAAAAAGGAGGACACGTCGCCCGTCACCTCGACAAGCTGCAGAACGGGATTGATGACCGCGCCACGCCCGGGGCGTTCCTGAGTCCGCTTGTCCCGTTTCACTTCATGCAGGGCGTATTCGACGGCGGCGATATCGGCCGGATTCACCGCACCCGGCCGCGGAGGGAGGCTCTTTTTCAGGAAGCTCGACAGCCCGGCAGGACCGGCCTGCAACGCGGCTCGCCCCTCCTTCCCGGAGAGGAGCGTGCGCACTTCCTCAAAAGCGAGGGTCAGCGGAAATATTTCTTCCGGCATGCTGGACATGGCTCATTCCCCGGCGGTGTTTGCAGGACTGCAAGAAAAACGGCCCGCAGGCGAACCTGCGGACCGTCACACTTCGGAAAAGCCCGGGTACACCTGCGGCGAACCGTTACTCCTGCGCTCCGGAAGCGCCCGCCGTATCCTTCATTCCGGCGCACGACCCGGTCCCGCCACCGGCCGTATCCTCGGATGCGGCGCAGGAACCCATGCCTCCGCCGGCGCTCTCTTCCCCGGTTTTTTCCGTTTTGCTGCAGCTTGTCGCGCCGCAACTGCCGCTGGCCTTCTGGCAACCGCCGAGCGTCACGCCTGCCACCAGACCGGCAACGCTCAGACCGGCAAGCATTTTTTTCATCGTTTTCCTTTCCATAATCGTCTCCCGTTTTTCGGCATTTCCCCGGAGAGATCCGCCCTTTTGCAATCGTTCCAGAAATCCGGAGAGGCGTACGCACTCAACGGACAATATAACGAAAAATGAGGGGAGGCCGGCAAAACGCGCGGGAACCGGGGTGGCGGGACCACAGCCGCCCGCTTGCCCGACAGGGGCTAAAATCTTACGGCATTGGCCCTTGCAGCCTGCTCCATGAAAAGCTCTTTCCAACCGGGACCTGAGATCTTTTCCGCGATAACGACCGTGATATGCTTCGGTTCGACGCCGAGGTCGCGGTTCCTCCCCAGCCCCTGGACGCAGGACGGACAGTTGGTAAGAATCACCTTGCTGTGCGTCTCTTCCTTCGCCTTCCTGACCGCACCCCGTTTGCGATGTAGCATCGAATCCGTGATATCCGGGCGCGAGAGCGCCAGGGTCCCGGCCTCCGAGCAGCAATGCTCGACTGGAGTGACACGTTCGAAGCCGCCGAGTTCCTGCAACTCGCCGACGGCTTTTCCGCCGAGAGAGTCGTGGCAGGGGGCATGATAGAGACAGTTGTCGCCTCCCGTGAGCTTCATGCCGTTCTCGACGGCGTAGCTCATAACATCGACGATCCGGCCGCCGAACAGCTTGTTGGTCTCCATGCTTTCGAGGCCTTCGAGACAGGTGCCGCAGGTGATGACGCACGCATCGAATTCAAGATAGGAGAACATTTCGCGTATCTGCGTGAACATGACGGTGTTGCGAAGCACCAGTCTGGCGTGCAGGTCGTTCTGCGCGTTGACGTGAGCCGGAAAACCGCAGCAGAGAAACGGCGGAGGCAGCACCACCCGCGCGCCGCTTTCGAGGAGCACGTGGATCGCGGCCATGGAGATTGTCGACTGCAGCCGTTCCGAACCGCATCCGGGAAAATAAAACACCGTTTTTTCGGCATCCCCCGCCGGTTCGAAAACCAGAACCTGGTCCGAATCGCACGAGGGGATAACGTCCCGCAATGTTTTCTCGGGCACCGGAGGAACCGAGGAACGAACCATTCTCAGGGCGTAGAGCGACGGGGGATTCTCGGGATCCTGAAGAGGCCTGCTCAAACGGTTCCCCACCCGGATAGCGGCGCTACCCATACGAACCACCGTGTTACGGAACACCCTGTTGAAAAACGGCGAACGGTTGTCGAGATACTTCAGCGTCATCTGCGTGAACGGAGAGAAGTGCTTGTACCCCCAGCCTTCGAGAATTCCCCGTTCAAGCACCGATACCTCCCCGGTATCGATATCGACCGGGCAGGGTTTCAGGCATTTATGGCAGATCGTGCAGTGGTCGGCCACCTCCTCGAGCCAGCGAAGCAGTTCGAAATCGGTTTTTCTTTCCCGCTGGGCGTCGTAGAGCAGCGCTTCGATCAGCGAACCGATCGCCAGATTCTTGTTTCTGGGGTGATAGAACATCCCGCGCGCAGGGTAGTAGACGCAGCAGTCCGTCTTGCACTTGCCGCAACGGATGCAGTAGTCGACCTTTTTCGACAGCTCCTCGATCTGCGCCCTTTTCAGGATATGGGCTTCGAGCTCCAGCAGGTTGAACGATGGCGTGAAGATATGACCGAGCACATCGAAATCCTCGAGCTTTCCGGGATTCATCATTCCTTTCGGATCGACGGTCCGCCGGTATGCGCTCAATTCCTCGATGCGCTCCCTGTCCATGTACTTGAGCTTGGTCACGCCGATGCCGTGCTCGCCGGAAACGACGCCGCCGAGCGCGATGACCTTTTCCATGACCTTGTCGACCACATGGTCGGCCCTGCGGAGCATGGGCTGATCGTTGGAAAGGACGGGAATGTTGACATGGACGTTCCCGTCGCCGGCGTGCATGTGGGTGGCTATGACGATACGGCGGTCCCGGACGTACCGGAAGGTATCGTCGAAAGCCGAGACGATCGTCGGGTAACCGTGAAACAGTTCGTTGAACTCACCCTGGAACTCCTGCGTCACGGCAAGCGCGCGCAGTTCCTTTTCGTCCGCGGCCCGCAACTGCTCCTCCGCCCGGGCGCAGAGATCGTCGGCGGCGGGTATTTTCAGGGCGAACCGTTCGCCGTCCTCCCTGACGGTCGCATTGTGCAACAGATCCCGGGCGGCATCGATGAAACAGAGCTGGGAGTACCGTTCCTCTTCGATGTTGAGAGCGTCGGCGAATCGCGCGAACTCCGCCAGGGCGTCGAGGGGAATCACGACGTCCTCGTTCAGCTTGAAAGCGTTCGTTCTGCGCGCGATGGCGCTCAGCTTTTTGCGGTCCGCCCAGAAGCGTTGCGCCTCTTCGGCGTCGCGGGCCACGAACAGCATCGTGTTGGGATGGTGTTCGAGCAGCGCCCTGACGCGTTCGACGCCGGCTTCGGTGTGCTCCGGGCGATGACCGGCGATATCGATAAGAAGAACCGCCTTGGGCATCTGCGGCCGGGGCGCCTTGACCTTGTAGTCGATGGCCTTTATGTATTCGTCGTCGAAGTGTTCCAGGGCGAGCAGCGCTTCGCTGTCGTCCTTCGGAAGAGGAAAAATCCTCGAGAGCTCGATGATAACCTGGCTGGCCTCGTCCATGTCGGGGCCGAAAAACTCGAGACAGAGAGTCTCGGTCTCCTCGTACTCGGGATAGAGCACGAACACCGCCGACGTGATAACCCCGTCGGTGCCTTCCTTCTGCAGGCCCGGCACACCGCCGAGCGTCTTGTTGGTGATATCCTTCCAGAGCCCTTTTTTGCGGATATCGGTCCCGAGCAGCTCGATCCTCCTGACGAGCGCACCCTTCTCGTCGAGCACCTCGTAGGCGACGGTATCGTCGGGCAGGATCTTGCGGAGCCGGTGATCGGTCCTGCGCACCCTGCGGTTCTCCCCGGTGGGCATGGCTATCGTCCATTCGAGAAGGTTGTCGATGCAGGTACCCCATCGCACGGCTTTCTTGCCGCCGGCATTCTCGGCGATGTTGCCGCCGACCGTACAGGACCACTCGCTTGTGGGATCGGTGGCGAATACAAGCCCCTTCTCGCCGGCGAAATCCATGGCCTTTTCGGTCACGACGCCCGCCTCGACTTCGAGTACGGGGGCCGAGACGGTCTCGCCGGTGTCGAGCGTGAACTCGCGCCGGCTCATACCTTTGATCCGGTTGAGTTTTTCCGTATTGAGGATCACGCAGCCCGGACGAAGCGGCACCGCTCCTCCCGTCAGGCCGGTGCCGGCGCCTCTCGGGATGACGTTCAGCCCCAGTTTCCCGATCGCCTCTATGAGCGGCGCGACCTGCGCCTCTTCATCGGGTGTGACGACCGCGACGGGCAGGTGCAGACGCCAGTCGGTCGCGTCGGTCGCGTGGGCTACCAGCGTGAACGGATCGAACAGCACATTCCCCGGCCCGACAACCACCCCGAGCTCCCGTTTAAGGCGTTTCCTGAACTCCGGCGCGCGCTCCACCTCGATTCTGAAATCGTCGAAAATCTTTCTGAGAGCCTCCACGATGCACAAAACGCGCCGTTCGCCGTTCGCGCTCCCGGAGATGGTGTCGAGGTCCTTGAAGGCGTGCTCGAACAGACGCGTCCTGCGCGCCGCCGAATCGACAAGTTCTTGAAAGAGATAGGGATTTCTCCGGTGAATGAGCACTTCGCCGAAAATCCGCATCAGGAGCCTTGCCGAACGTCCTGTGACGCGGATATCGCGAAGTTCGTCGAGCATCCTGACGTTCTCTTCGCCGAGCAGATGCGACAGAGCCTGCCGGTCCGTTGCGGATGTATAGTTGAACGGTATTTCCCGTACTGCTGTTGTACTCACAATCTCCCTGCTTTCACTACCCGATATCCGGAGTCAGCCAAATATCAGAAAAATATTCCTCTTCTCCATGAGCGCCCCAGAGCCTCCCCCTGGAAAGTACAAGAGCAAACGGATAAAACAGTTAGAAAATTCATTCTCCTGACGGGACGGGAGAGAAACAGCGTTCAAACGAAAACAGGGGCGAACACCCGTTCGCCCCTGCAGCAGCCGGAACAATGCAACAACTCAAGGGAACCTCTAAAAACTTATTGCGCGCCCAAATTGCTGCGTTGTCCCGACGAGTCGGGATCGAAATCCTCATCCCGACTTGTCGGGACTCCGGTTTCGAAGTTTATCCCGATTGCTATCGGGGCTCCGTCCGCCTTGCACTTTGCTCGCTCATGACACTTTTTAGAGGTGCCCTCAACAGATCAACAATCACTTCCCCTTCTTCCCTTCCAGGGGCGGACAGCCGCCGCGGGAGGCGTACTGGATGTACTTGCCGTCGTCGAACGGCACCAGATCGATCTTGCCGTAGGGGTTCTTCCTGTTGAGCCACTTGATGAAATCGCTGTGGATCCATTTCCCGAAACCCCCTTCGAACGCTCCTCCGTCGGGATACATGGCGATGAACTTTTTGAATAGCTCGTTGGTGAAGAGCGACTCCTCTCCCCCGGGCTTCCAGGTCGGGGTTCCCTTCTCGCATGCCCCGGAATCGAGATCGGCCAGGCTGCACAGTTCGTTTTTCTTCGTCAGGTAACCGCAATGGCTTCCATGCTCGACATTGGCCACGACGGCCCATGAATCGCTTCCTTCCGGCGATTCCTGCGTGAATTCCGTCTCAACACCGGGATCTCCCGACCATGCCGGCGGCGTCGAGTCCTCGAGACAGGCGCTGTCGCACTCTCCGACGATCATGAGGATGGGCATCTGTCGTTCGGCAAGTTCTCGCCGGTACAGCTCCATACCCGGCCCGATGAGAGGAATCTTCTGGTCCACGGGAGAAAGCTGTACCAGCCCGACGGGGTTGGCCCTCTCCTCCGGCGCCCAGCGGGACATGCGCTCGGAATAGTTGGGAAACAGCTCGCGGTCGTAAATGACCGGATCGAACGGCCGGCAGGTTTCCTTTCCTATCCGCTGCATGGTCTCGAATCCGGTCGCGGGAACCTGGGCGTGCGCGCCGCCGACGGAATGTCCGGCAAAAACGACATTGTTCGAACGCATGAAACGCGATGCCTCGATATCCTCCGGTTTGTAGATCGCCGTCCCTGCATATTTGGATTCCGCCTTGTAAAACTCGTCGGTCACTCCGTACTTGATCAGATAGGAAGCGGCCGCGTAGGCTTCCTGCCCGACCCTGGGATTGCCGCCGAAGTCCGTCCACGGAATCCCCTGGGCCTGGATGTGCGTGGCCGTCACAAAGGCCATCGCCCAGTTCTTCTCGACAATGGCTCTCGAATAATTGTAGTAGTAGGAAGGGTGCACGCCGAAAAGCGGATTGTCGTTCACAAGCGAACCGAGAATCTTTTTCGGGTAGTACAGAAGATCGACGCCGATGAGAAAACCGTGATTGAACATCACCAAGCCGTTCGCCTGCCGGTCTCTCGGGTAAAAAATCTCTATGGCCACTTCGACGAACTGCGGAATCGAATGATCGTACTGAATCCAGATGTGAACATGGTCGAAACAGTAGTCGTTGATGCAGATAGGTTTCATGGCGGATGGGGGTAAAGGGTTTTATGAAACACAAAAAGCATGCGCCGCTTTTCGCCGGAGAACACTTCGCCGGGAGGCCGGAACGCTCTCCGGCCGGAGAGAGCCTGAAACACCCGGGTGAACGATCAGTGCCATAGCCCTCCGCCGCATTTGCGGCCTTTGTAGGAGCCCCCGCTCTCCCCGGTATCACAGAACCAGCCGGGCAGTTGTCCCAGGGCTGCGGGAGTGAGCGCGGAGCGCGCCTCGTCGAGTTCCGCCTCGTTGAATTCGAAACCCTCGCGGGTGACAAGCTCCGAACGAAACCGTTCGAGTTCGGTGACGAGCGCGTGACGAAATGCGTCGTCGGATGTGATTTTGTCGAGAAACGCTTTTGCTGATGCTACCGACATGACCGTGCTCCTTGTCTGATAATGACTCCGGGCGGCTCTTCAACCCGGCAAAACAGAGCCATTTCAATATCCGCAAAAAAAACCGTAGTTCCCAGCGCGGGGCGGGGGAAGATCAACGTCCGAAGACATGGGAATCGCTTTCCTGCGAGGGGCCCGCGAAAAGCTTGAATCCGACGGTGCTGGTCATCGAATGCACCGCGCAGTTGATCTTTCCGATAAAGAGATCCAGATCGGTAACCTGGAACTTTTTTTCGGAAGCCGTCTGCTCCATGAACTCGAGAAACTGATGGTAACGCATGTCCCCGATCCTCGACGACCACGACTCGTCCGAAATTCTGAACGAGCAGAGCGGTTCGCTGATCATGTAGAGATCCCCCAGGCCGAGCAGTTGCATCCAGAACTCGAGGTCGATCGTGTAGGGCACCCTCGCACTGTATCCGCTGGTACGGGAAAGAAGAGCCGACGGATAGAGGCCGCAGACCGGTTCGCCGAGAATGTTCGTTCCCATGCGGATCAGTTTCCTCGTCACGCCCACCGCATCGTGCCGTCCCCCCTCGATCAGGTTGACTTTCTTGATGAGCGGCTTGCCCTCCGGATCGATGATCGTCCGTTGGCTGCAGACGAGGCTGACACCCGTTCCGGCGCGGCTCTCGAAAATCTCGACCTGCCGTTCGAGGCATTCCGGACCGAGCACGTCGTCCCCGCAGATGAGCTTTACATATCGCCCCCGGACATCGCTGACGGCTTTGTTCCAGTTCCCTTCCGGCCCGAGATTCCGGCTGTTGCGAAACACCCGGAGCCTGGGATCGCTGAAGGACCGCACGATATCGAACGAGGCGTCCGTCGAGTTGTCGTCGTAAACCAGAAGCTCGAAATTGGTGTAGGTCTGGGAGAGTATCGACTGGATCGTCTCACCGATAAACCTCTCGTTGTTGTACATGGGGACGGTCACCGTCACCAGCGGCTTGCCGTTGTTTCTCATATCTTGCCCTCTTTAGGGCACCTCCATTAATTTGTTGCGCGGCCCGAATACTTCGTTGTCCCGACCTTGTCGGGACTCCGTCCGCCTTGTCTTCAGCTCGCTCACGACAAGTAATAGAGATGCCCTTTACTGTCATTTCCGTTTTGCAGGAACCGCCGCCCGGTAAACGGCCTCGTGCTTTTCCGCCCATTCGGGGGTTGCGTTTTTTCCTGTCTGTAGGACCGTCCGGGAATCGACCTTCACTCCTCCGATCTTCGTCCAGCTCAGGTTCGCCCTCCAGAGATAGGCGCCGCAGAGATCCGCGCCGCGCAGATCGGCCCCGGTCAGATCCGCCTCCCGAAGATTCGCACCCCTGAGATCGGCCCGGCGCAGATCGGCATCGCTCAGATCGGCCCCTTTCAAAAGCGCCTCCGAGAGATCAGCATCCCTCAGGTCGGCACCGTCGAGTATTTTCCTGTTGAGTTTCGAACCGGAAAGACGCACCGCCGTTCCGGGACTTTTTGCCCTCATCTCGTTCCACCCCTTCGGGTCTTTCACCAGCAGTTCACGCTGATGCACGTCGTAGGACAGTTCCGCGGCCTGCTCACGCGTCACGCCGAAACGGATTTTCTGTTGCACCGGATTTACAGGCCACGCTTCCCGGTCCATCTTCAATTTTCCCGGGGCGGACTCTTCCGCGGCGGCAACGCGCCCGGCCGCCTCGTTCCCCGGAGCGGTTTCGACGAATACCGCCTCATGCTTTTCCGCCCATGCGCGGGAGGCTTTTTTGCCGCTCCGGAGCACCGTGACCGCCGATACGGCAACACCCGAAAGATTGGCTCCGTCGAGATCGGCCCTCCAGAGATAGGCTCCGGCAAGATCACTGCCGGCGAGATCGGCCGAACGGAGATCGGCCGCCCTGAAATCGACGCCGCGGAAACTCGCGTCACGAAGCAGGGCTCCGTTGAGATCGGCCTCCCTGAGGATCGCACCGTCCAGAACAGCTCCCCTCAGATCCGCCCCGGCAAGGCCGGACTCCTCCATATCCGCTCCCGGCAGTGAAGCGCCCCGCATGTCGGCGTCGAAGAGAAGGGCTTTCACGAAGCGCGCGCTGTCGAGGAGCGCGCCGCGCAGGTCGGCGTCGCTCAGGTCCGACCCTTCCATGTCGCACCCCCGGAGATCGGTGTCGCGCAGATCGATCCCCCGGAGATTCGCTCCTCTGAGACGGACGCCGCTGAGGTCGAAACGCCGGGCGGGCTCGGTTTTCTTCATGCGGTTCCACTCCTCCACGCCCTTTCCGAGCAGGGCACGAGACGCCTCGTCAAATGCGTGTGCATCGGCGCCGTACAATACCGGCATGACCGAGGCGATGCAACAGGCAACCGCTATCTTCACTCGCTTTCTCATCGCTCCCCTTTTTGAGATCGTTCCTGCCGGAACGACTTTTTCAGATTGATCCTCGAATAGTACACCGCCCCGCCGAAAACCACGCCGGCTATGGACAGAAGGAGCCGGTTCTCGAGAAAAAACGCCAGCAGCACGGTTGTCGCCGAAAGAAGCGCGACCGTGAGCTGGCGGAAAGCCGCGGCAAAATTTTCGGCGGGCAGGAGACGGGAAAGCGCCCGGTCGGAACGGAGCAGGTCGAGGGAACCGCCCGAACGCACGATGGCGGGAATGACGATGTAGACCATCCCCGTGAAGGAAAAGGTTATCCACCCCAGAAGAGCCGCATGGGTGTGGGAGTGGTAGATCCACATCATTCCTTCCCTGATCGGGGGCTCGGAACCGAAAGGCCTGAAAAAGTAGATGTTCATGATCCCGTAGGCGCTCGTCGCCAGAAGCATCGCAAGGCCGGAAAGCAGAAAAGCGAGAGCCGGATGGCGGAAACCGGTCGTGAAAAACCGGTAGAGATAGCGCGCGAAACCCAGGAGGAGAGCGATGACCCCGATCGTGAGCAGGTGACTAACAAGCATCATGCCGGTATAGTTCCCCACAAGGATCACGATCAGAAACACGAGCACCCCGCCGACGAATATGTAGAACCAGATGCTGAAAAACTGTCTGATGAGCTCTTTTTTCGGCGACCGGCTCCATGCGTAGGCGTAGAGAAACCCCATGACGCTGATGCTCAGGGGAAAGGAGGAACCGAGAAAGTAGGCCGACTGGGTCACGAAAAACGGTATGAGTCCGGTATCCGGAAAGGCCTCTTTCAGTCCGAGTGTGAAGAGTCCGAGATTGGCGTTCAAGAGAAAGATCACGTCGAAGATATAGTAGCGAACGGAAACCTCCTTCCACATTCTCCTGAAGGAAAGCACCGCGGCAATCTCCCTCAGGGGAGAGAGAACGATCAGCATCAGGAGAAGACCCGCAAGGGCTTTCAACAGGGGCCATTGCAGATAGACGGCCAGGGAGACCATGACGACGGCAAGAAGGACCCCGTAGATATAACGCATCTGCCTGCCGGTGTCGACGGCGAGTTCGGGGTAGATCGCCGAGGTCAGGTAGCGGTTGAACAGCAGGATGGCCAGATTGCCGAAACCGGTGAAAAACACGTACGGGTGCAGGGTGTTGAGGAACTCACTGCCCGTCCAGGCACCGGCCGCTCCGAGAAAAACCGCAAGGGTTATGATCAGGACCGAAACGGACAGAAAGATACGGGCGATCGCATCGAGCTCTATGTCGAGTCCTTTCTTTTTAACGCTTTCCAAAACGGTGGTGTTTTGCAAGTTCCGTGTACGCTATCAGGGAAACCCCTATCAGGGATACGTTGAGGGTCAGCGGGTTGAACGGGAGCGTGAAGAGATCCGGCTGAAACACCGCAACGTATATCAGCAGTATCAGTAAAGCTATGATATTCAGCAGGAAGACCCAACTCCGGAATGTGAAGAGCAGCACGATCCCGAAAAGGATTTCACCGTAGCCCATCCATGTCAGGAGGGAGCAGGCGAGCTCGTACACCCCGACCACATGACTGAGTAGTTCGATCTCGCCGGGACTCTGGCAGGCGATCTTCGGGACCGCGCCCTGATAGATCCAGGAAAAGGCCAGAACGACCCTGGAGACGGCGAGAGCAGGAGTGTTCTCCTTCAGACTCTTCATGACATCAAGGCAAAACGTTGAGCGGGACACCCGGGGACCGAAACCCGTATGCGCTCAGGTTCGCGAACGCCCGGAAAGGGCAGCAAAAAAGGCGAACCGCGATTCGCCCTTTTCGATGTTTTGTCCCGGGAAACGGCTGTTCCCGCGTCGTCAGAGCAGCTTCCTCGCAATGTCGCAGGCGATGTCGGCCGACATTTTCACGTGCTCGACGACCGAGAGGATACCGGTGGAATTGGTGATATTCGGGTCGTCGACCTCGTCCTTCAGCTTCGAAACGGCTTTCTGGTAGATGCCTTCGATCTTTCCCATCATGTCGAGCGTTTCCTGGGCATGCTTGCTGTTACCGCTGGCGAACGCCTCGACGGCCTTTTTGATCATCTCCGCGGTATCGTCACCCATCGGCTTGAGATCGTACTCGTCCCTGTGCAGGATTTCAGGATTGCCGAGCGTTATGTACTCCGTCTTGTCGACGATGTTGAGCGCATACTGGCCGAGGGTTTCCAGCTTCTGCATTATCTCACGCGCGGTAGTGACGGTGTTGCGCTGCTCCTCCTCGAGATTCTGGAAATTGGCGTATGCCAGGCAGAGATACTCGACCTCGAACTTGCCCTTCTGGATGTACTCCTTGTCGAATTCGAAAGCCGACTGCGCGAGATCGATATTTTTCTTCGTCGAGGCACGAATGGCGAGCATCAGGTTGTTCTCGACGTTGGACGAAAGCTTCGTGAGTTTCTGCTTGAGGGTCTCCATCTGCTCGTGCACCGGCCCTTCGGGCTTTGTCGCGAGATTGAACTTCGCAGGATCTATCTTGATCGTAAAGGCTTCGGGGCGACGGACCTTCTCTATACCTTTTTCCGTGTCGCCCGCGCCGCCGAAAATTTTACCCAGTAGTTTTGCCATGGTTCGATGCGCACTATGCTGTTATTGAAAGAGAATAACCGGAAGTGCTGTCAATTTAGCTGTCAGGCGGGATCAAATCCAAGAAAAAAAGTGAAAAAGAGACTCCTCCGGGCTCGCCGCCCGGCAGGAGTCCGAAGAGAGAATGCCGCGTGCACAACGCCATCGGAACGAAGGGGCGAGTTCAGTCCTTCAGAGACTGTATGAGCTTTTCGAAAGACCCCTCCGTATGGCGGACGATCTCGCCGGTAACGAGGTAGAGCACCTCCCGCGCGATTCTGGTTGTGTGATCCCCGATGCGCTCGATATATCTCGATATGCTCATCGCGACGATATACTGGTTGGTATCCACACCGGCCAGCTTGATCTCGGACGCCGCACGCTTGAATACCTCCCGGTGCATCGTGTCGAGCTGTTCGTCCATGAAGCACACCTCCTCGGCGAGCTTCCGGTCCTTGTTGACGAATGCCTGAATGGATTTCTGAACCATTTCTTTCGCGATGGCGCCCATCTCGCCGAAACGGAAATTCGCGATGAACTCCGAATCGACATCGGGTATGCGTTCGTAGATATGAACGGCGAGATCCCCGATTCTTTCGAGGTCGGTGTTGATCTTGAGAATCGTGATGATGGTCCGGAGATCTCTCGCCACCGGCTGCTGGAGCGCAAGGAAGATGAGGCACTGCTCTTCGAGCCTCACCTCGGAAGCGTCGATCTCGTCGTCAGCGAGCCTGACGTCTTGCAGTGTCCGGTCATCGGCGCTCAGGAGGGCTTTCAATGCGCCGTCGAAGTTCCTGAGCACCTTGTCCGAAATAATGATCAGGGATTTGGATAAATCCTTGATATGTTCGTGAACAGGTCTGTCCGCCATGGGTGTGTTTTTTTAGCTGAACCTTCCGGTAATATAGTCCTCCGTCACCTGATCCCTCGGGTTGGTGAAGAGATGTTTTGTCGGCGCGTACTCAACCAGGTCGCCTTCGTAGAAAAACATGGTATGGTCCGAAACGCGCGACGCCTGCTGCATGTTGTGCGTAACGATAAGTATAGTGTAGCTTCCGCGTAACTCTTCGATAAGATCCTCTATTTTCGCGGTCGCTTTCGGGTCGAGAGCCGATGTCGGCTCGTCGAGCAGCAGAATGTCCGGCTCCACGGCAAGCGCCCTGGCGACGCAGAGACGCTGCTGCTGTCCGCCGCTCAGGCCGAGGGCGTTCCTGTCGAGACGGTCGCTGACCTCGTCCCACAACACCGCTTTCCGCAGGCTTTTTTCAACGATCTCCGCAAGGATCTTCTTGTCGTTCACACCGTGCAGGCGGGGACCGTAGGCGATATTGTCGAAAATCGATTTCGGAAAGGGGTTCGGCTTCTGGAACACCATGCCGATTCTTTTGCGCAGCAGCACCTCGTCGGTATACTTCCCGTAGATATCCTCGCCCTCGAACATGAGCGTTCCGGTGGTATGACAGGAAGGAATCAGATCGTTCATCCGGTTGATGGCCCGGAGAAACGTGCTTTTTCCGCACCCGCTCGGGCCGATGATCGCCGTCACGTACTTCGAGAGGATATCGGCGTTGACTTTTTTGACCGCTTCGAAATCACCGTAGAAAATGGAGAAGTTCTTTGCAACGACATGCGGCGTACCGCCTTCCTTGAGACGCTCCCGGTCGGGGGGCAGGAAAATCTCGCGCTTCGCGCCGCCCTGTGACGCCACCCCGGCGCTATCCTTTGATTCTGCAGTCATCTGCATCGTTGTTTAACCTTTTAATTTTTTCGAAATCCGGGCTCTCAGCAATATAGCCGACAAATTGAGCAGAAGCACAATGGAAATGAGCGAAAGCACCATCCCGTACTGCACATGCCTGATCTCGTTGGCCGCTTCGTGCTCGCTGGCTAGATTGTAGATGTTCCAGGACAGTGCCGGCGTCGGCGAGCTGAAGACGTCGGCCAGTCCGATAGTGGCCCCGACGCTCACCGCGGCCGTGAAGATGATCGGCGCGGTCTCGCCCGCGGCGCGGCCGAGACTGATGATGCCGCCGGTAATGATGCCGGGAAGCGCGGCGGGCAGAATTACCGTCATGATCGTCCTCCATTTGGTGGAACCGAGTCCGAGGGACGCCTCCTTGTATGTTATCGGCACGGCCAGGATGGCCTCCTCGGCCGCCCGGATGATCGTGGGCAGGACCATGATCGCCAGCGTCAGGGATCCCGCAAGTACGCTCTTCGACTCCGAAACCTTGACGGTGTTGATGAAAAACGCGAGGCCGAAAAGACCGAAGACGATGCTCGGCACGCCGGCCAGCGTACTGTTGGCGCTACGGAGCATGCTGGTGAAAAAGTTGTCCTTGGCGTATTCCGTGAAATATATGGCCGCGATCACCCCGAGAGGAAAGGCGAAGAGCATCGCACCCACCGCAAGGAAGAATGTTCCCTGTATCTCGGCCCATATTCCTCCGAAAATATGCGCATCGAGCGACTTGTTGGTGATGAACCCCCAGTAGAAGGTCGGCCGGGGAAGCATCATGCTTTCGATATTGTTCTCCACATAGGGGAAAAGTCCGGCCAGGGCCGTGCCCCTGAACTCGTCGATCCTCGGCACGAAGTACTCCTTGGCCATCTCTTCGGGATTCGAGTAGTCCCACTTGGTCACGAACAGCAGGTCGTGAAGGGACTCCTCGACCTGCTCCCATCTCGTCCGCCCGTACTGGAAACGAAGCAGTATGGGTTCCGGCTCGCCCGGCAGCGGGCCGAGCATATGAGCGAGCACCCGTTTCACCTTCCCGTACTTCGATGCAAGCTCCCTCTTCTTCACGGGGTCCATGCTTTCCATCTCGGCCTCGAATTCGCCGAGAAAGCGATAGACCGGTGCACGGGCCTTTTCGGTCTCCTCGATCTCCCGTGTGAGTCTTCTCCCGTCTCCTTCACCGAACTCCTCGTACTGGATTTTTCTGTGTTCGACGGTCCCGGTGAAATAGAGCGCGCCGAGACCGCCCCTCACGATGGGCACGACAACGATGAGCAGCGCGAGGGCCATCAACACGATCGAGGTGATTCCAACCGCCGTAAACGAACGGTCGAGTATTTTTCTTGTTCCGAGATCCATGATTCAACGGTTTAATGACAAGAGACCGGGTGGCGGAAACCGTTCACTCCCCGGCCAGTATCTTCCTCTGACGAACGACGATTCTCTCGCTGATGAAATTGCTCACGAAACTGAAAACCAGAAGCAGAAGGCCCATGGCGAAGAGCACATGATAGCGGGCCGATCCGGTGACCTGGTCGGCTTCACCCATATCCCCGGCGATCGTCGCGGTCAGCGTGCGGATCGACTCGAGATAGTTGAACCAGGGATCGGGAATGTGAGAGGAGTTTCCGGAAGCCATCCAGACCACCATCGTCTCGCCGATGGCGCGCATGATGCCGAGAATGACCGCGGCGAGGATGCCGCTGCTTGCCGCGGGCAGCACGGTCTTGACGATCGTTTCGGCCCGTGTCGCGCCCAGCGCGTAACTGCCTTCGCGAAGCTCCCGACCCACGGCCTGCAGGGAATCCTCCGATACGCTCACGATCGTCGGCAGCGCCATGAAACTCAGGATGATCGAAACGTTCAGGGCGTTCGTCCCGCTGAGAATCTGTATGGCGCTGAGCGTTTTGCCGACCCAGTAGAGAAACCCAACGGCGATAATGCCGAACAGAAGGGTGAATGCGGTCCGCATGACCCGCTCCCTCGCCTCGTCCCCCTTTCCTGATGCGAGCAGGTCGGCGGCCACAATTACCGCCAGAAGTACGAAAGGCCCGGCGATCAGCCACCAGGCCCACATCAGTATCGGCCCGCCGAAATTCTGCAGAAGGGGCGCGAAAATCACGAGCGCGAAAAAACCGTAGGCCACCGAAGGGATCGCGGCAAGCATCTCGATCACAGGCTTGGCATACTGTCTTACCGAAAAAGGCAAAACATCACTGAGGCATATCGCAGCCGATATGCCGAGAGGCACGGCAATCAGGGCTGAACCGACCGTCACCATGCCGCTGCCGTAAATGATGGCAAGCGCGCCGAACTCCCCGGGTTCATCGGCGGGATACCACCCGGTGCTGGTGAAAAACTCGGTAAATCCCCGGAGTTGAAAAAAGGGAATCGCATCGACAGCGACAAAGTAGAAAATGAAAAGTACGACAATGGCAACGAACGAAGCCACCGCAAGCAGAAAGCCTTCGCCGACGAACTTTGCGATCCTCTGCCTGCGAAGCTTTTCCGGAGAGAGCACGAAAGCATCCGGCTTTTTCCCGCTATCCGACACCGTATCCGTCATATACTGGTCACTGTTAGGTATGAATGGGCTGCCGACAACAAATGAAATTTGTTATGTAATGTATACCAGGAACCTTTCGTTAACAATGCCTCCCTGTTACAAAACTGTTACATCTTGAATACACTGTTGGCTTTAGGGTACCGCTATTAATTTTGTTGCGCGGCCCGAATACTTCATTGTCCCGACCTTGTCGGGATTCCGGTTTTGAAGTTCATCCCGATTGCATCGGGATGCAAGGCGAACGGAGTTCCGATAGCAATCGAGACTCATGACAATACATGGAGGTGCCCATCCTTACCCTGGTGTGCCCTTTACCACCGCCTTTCGAACCGCCTTCTCATCACAACCGCAACAGCGTTCATCGAAATCAGAAAAGCAAGGAGTACCATAATTGCAGCCGAGGTCCTCTCCACAAAAGCCCGTTCCGGACTGTCGGCCCAGAGATAAATCTGTACCGGCATTACCGCGGCAGGATCGGTGAAACCTCCCGGAACGTCCACGATAAAGGCAACCATGCCGATCATCAGGAGCGGCGCGGTTTCGCCAAGCGCCTGTGCCATGCCGATGATGGTGCCGGTAAGCATTCCGGGCAGGGCGAGCGGCAGCACATGACCGGTGACGACCTGGAGTTTCGAGGAACCCACGCCCAGAGCAGCCTCGCGGATCGAAGGAGGAACGGCCTTGAGCGCCGCCCGGCTTGCAATGATTATGGTCGGCAAGGTCATCAGCATCAGTACGATGCCGCCAACCAGAGGCGTCGACCGCGGCATACCGAAAAAATTGAGAAAAACCGCGAGACCCAGTAAACCGAACACAATCGACGGCACAGCCGCCAGATTGTTGATATTCACTTCGATGAAGTCGGTTGCAAGGTTTTTCGGGGCAAATTCCTCGAGATACACTGCAGCGGCGATCCCTATCGGAAACGAAAGAACAAGCGTCACCAGCATGGTATAAAAGGATCCTTTTACCGCCCCCCATATGCCCGCGAGCTCCGGCTCCCTTGAGTCGCCTGCGGTAAAAAAGGTTGTGTTGAAACGCAACGCGATCCTCCCCTCTTCCTCCAGCCGCTCGATCCACCGCAACTGCTTGTCATTCAATCGCCTTTCGCCTTCCGGCACATCTCTCTTCATATGCCCCTTCATGAGCATGTCGACATCATCGTCGGCAAGAACCCAGAGGCTGATCGACGAACCCTCTTCGGGGAGCTTGTTCAACACTTCTTCCCGAAGCTGGAATGCAGCTCCCGAACTGAACAGCGAAAAAAGATCACGCTTGTCCTGCCGCCCGGTCACATCGGGATAGTAATCCCTTATCGCCGCCTTGACGATTCCCTGAAAATCCGAACGTCCGGGGTTTTGCTTGTCAAGCATACCCGCTTCAAAAGAAACATCCAGTTTGATATAGGTCTGCAGAAATGCACTGTAACCTTTGAGAACGATACTTGACAGCAAAAACGCCAGGAACACCACGCTTGCAACGATCGAGAGCAAACCGTAAAACCTGAAGCGCTTTTCCTTGCGATACCTGCTTTTCAATCCCTTGTTGACGATATCTATCGTCCTTCCCCGCCCGGAAGAACTTCGGGCAACGGACTTTCCTGCGCTCTTATTCATATCTCTCACGGTATTTTCTGACGACTGTCAGAGCGATGATGTTCAAAAAAAGCGTGCCGACAAACAGAACGAGACCGAGCGCGAAAGCCGCAAGGGTTTTAGGGCTGTCAAACTCCTGATCGCCGACGAGCAGGGTTACGATCTGGACGGTTACCGTCGTTACCGCCTGTAGCGGATTCGCTGTAAGGTTCGCCGACAGACCCGCCGCCATGACCACGATCATGGTCTCGCCTATCGCACGGGATACGGCAAGCAGAAGCCCCCCTACAATTCCCGGAAGGGCCGCCGGGATCAAAACATGCCGTATTGTCTCGGACCGGGTTGCTCCGACGCTGTATGCCCCGTCCCTGAGTGTTTGAGGCACCGCGTTTATAACGTCGTCGGACAGTGATGAAACAAAAGGAATAATCATCACCCCCATGACCAGACCCGCTGCGAGAGCACTTTCGGAAGAGACATCGATGCCGAGTTGAACTCCGCTGTTACGGATCAGGGGAGCGACAACCAGGGCGGCGAAAAAGCCATAGACGACTGTGGGAATACCGGCCAGAACTTCCAGTAACGGTTTTGCAACCATCCGCAGACGTCTGTCTGCGTACTCGGAAAGAAAGACGGCCGACATCAATCCTATCGGTGCAGCCACCAGCATGGCGATAGCTGAAATAAGAATGGTTCCCGCAAAGACCGGTACGGCGCCGAAAGCTCCCGACGAACCGACCTGGTCCTCCCTGATCGCCATCTGCGGACTCCATTCGAGACCGAAAAGAAATTCCGCGACCGGTATCTGCTGAAAAAAACGGACCGCCTCGTAAAGAATGGAGAGAACGATGCCGACGGTCGTAAATATCGCTATTGTGGAACAGACAACCAGCAGCCCCATGATCACCTTCTCGACGTGGTTACGGGCACGGAGCCGCGGTTTGATCCCTCGATACACCGCAAGTATGCCCGCTACGGCGGCAACCAGCACGATAACCGAAGTAATCATCCGTCCGATACCTTTGAGGCTGATATACTGCGCGGCCGCGTCGCGCATCAGGGGTGTGACCTCACCGGAAACGATGTTTCCGCTCGCGAGACTCCGGATATCGTTTATCAGCACATTCAGGCGTGCGGGAGGAAGCGCCCTCGCCTCTTCCGGAAGATCGGCAACCATGAGGCCGGTAACGATACTCTGCTCAAAACCGAGCCAGATCAGAAACATGAAAAAAGCCGGGAGACAACACCATAGAGCGGTCAACGCACCGTAATAGGCCGGAAGAGAATGCAGGCGACTCGCCCCCCCCTCCCTTCTGGCAAGATCGAGAGCCTTCTGTCGCCCGATTAAAAAACCTGCAACGGAAAGCACCAGCAACGACAGAAGCAGCACTAATGGTGACATGATTCGATTGTTGATCGTTTACATCAGCCGTAACGCCCGGTAATGTAATCTTCGGTTAACTGGTGTGACGGTTTGGTGAAAATATCTTCGGTCGTACCGACTTCTATCAGGTCACCGAGATGAAAAAAAGCGGTTCTCTGTGAAACACGTGACGCCTGTTGCATCGAATGCGTGACGATGGCAATCGTATACTGCGTTCTCAGTTCCTCTATGAGGTCTTCGATTTTCGCGGTCGCGATAGGATCGAGTGCGGAACAAGGCTCATCCATGAGAATGACTTCCGGGCTGACAGCGATCGCACGTGCAATGCAGAGGCGCTGCTGCTGACCGCCTGAAAGACCCGTTCCGGGCTGATCAAGACGATCCTTGACCTCTTCCCACAGTCCCGCTTTCTGGAGAGAGGATTCGACAATTTCGTCCGCGTCCGATTTCGATTCGACAATACCGTGTATTTTCGGAGCCCACGCAATGTTCTCGTAGATCGATTTCGGGAAAGGGTTGGGCTTCTGAAAAACCATTCCGATCTGCGCCCTCAGGGGAACGACATCGATTGAAGAGTCATAGATATCCTTGCCGTCGAAAAGAATCTCACCGGTCACCCGGCAAATGTCAATGGTATCGTTCATGCGATTCAGACAACGTAAAAAGGTCGATTTGCCACACCCGGAAGGCCCGATCATGGCGAGAACCTCGTTACACCCGATATCGATGGAGACATTCCGTATAGCCTGCTTGTCCCCATAATAGACGTTGACATCACGGCAGACCATTCTCGGTTTCGAAACATGTATGGAACCGATGGTTTTCCGGCTGTCCCTCGGAGCAAGAATTCTTTTTTCCACGGTTGTTTTGTTTACCACGTCCTGCATTGCTGTTTACCGTCGACCGGTTTGATTTTTGCTGCATTTCGATAGGGCGGAGCGGCCCGTAAAAGGGCAAAAGGAGCGTATAAAGGCCGGCGGATAGACAGCCGGCCTTTATATCGTCGGAAACGTCTACACAATCTCCCGCTCTACATTACAGTTCGTCACAGGAGATCGGCGTGAGTTCCGCCGCGGCTTTCGCATAGCTCTCCCTTTCTTCCTTCGGCATCGGAATAAGACCTTTTTCCGTCAGATAACCCTCATCACCCCAGGCTTTCTCGGAAGTGAATTCATCGAGATATTCCTGCATGCCCGGAATGGTGCCGACATGCGCCTTTTTCACATAGAAAAACAGCGGGCGTGAAAGGGGATAAGAGCCATCGGCAATCGCGTCGAAAGCAGGCTGAACGCCATCGACAAAGGCACCCTGCATCTTGTCGGTGTTCTGGTCGAGGAAGCTGAACCCGAAAATACCGAGAGCCGCAGGGTTTGCATCGAGCTTCTGGACAATCAGGTTATCGTTTTCACCTGCCTCGACGTACGCCCCGTCTTCACGAATGGTGTGGCTTATCAGCTTGAACCTGTCTTTATCCTCTTTTTTCAGCGCCTTTATCCATGCAAACTCTTTGGCGCCGGACTCCATTGCCAGCTCAACGAAGGCATCACGGGTTCCCGAAGTAGGAGGGGGACCGAGCACCTCGATCTTGATCTCCGGAAGCTCGGGATTGACCTCTTTCCATGTTTTATACGGATTGGCAACCAGCTTTCCTTCCTCACCGCTCGGATCGGGCACCTCTTTTGCGAGGGCGAGAAAGATATCTTTACGGCTGAGTTTGAACGGCTCGGCGCTTTTCGAGTTGGCCATCACAATACCGTCGTAACCGATCTTGATTTCGACAACCTCGTTCACACCGTTTTCAGCACACTTTTCACACTCGGATTTTTTGATCCTTCTCGAAGCGTTGGTGATGTCCGGGTGTTCGACTCCCACCCCTGCTGAAAACAGCTTGAAACCCCCACCCGAACCGGTCGATTCGATTTTAGGCGTTTTGAAGTCGGTTGTCTTTCCGAACTGCTCGGCCACAACCGTGGCAAAAGGATAAACCGTCGAAGAGCCGACGATGCTGACGTAATCCCTTGCAGACTCTATCGCTTCACCTGCAGCCTGTTCATCCTTGGCGGCCGGGTCCGATTTGGGTCCGCAACCGATCACCGAGAGAGAACCGCCGAGCAAAAGCAACAGAGCCGCCGTAGAAAATGTTTTCTTCATTTCCGTCCCCTTGATGTTTTGATTTATAAAACAAAGTAGCAGTGACAACGTACCATGAGTGGTATGTAGTGGTAGTTACACATTGAATTGTTCTGTTTTCCCCATGTCAGCGAATGTTGACGAAGTTGTAACAGAATCGTTTCAAACAGATCGACGTGAACCGAGCGTCCCGACTCGTCGGGATGCTTGACAAGAGTAAGGTCGTGGCATGCTCGACAATCGCTCAATTCAGGAGTCAATAAAAAAGCCGCCCCGGAGGAGGCGGCTTTCGTGCGGGATATCCGCCATTATTGCCTGACGATCGACATTAATAGCGGTTCACGTAACCAAGCTCACTGATCATGCGTTTACCGTCATCGGTTTGCGGCAGATCGATAAACTCTTTGACGACACCGGTCGGCTCACCGTTGGTGTACATGAACAGAGGTCGGGCGACAGGATAAGAACCGTCTTTTACCGTCTCTTCACTTGGAGCGACACCGTTGACAATCAACGGCTTGACGGAATCGTCGACAAAACCGAGACCGATGAAACCGATAGCGGCCGGGGTCGATCCGACACGGCTTTTCACGGCACCGTTGCTGGCCTGGGTTTCTGCGGTCTTGGTGACGACGTTACCCTTGCCGACAACCAGCTTTCTGAAGGAATCCTGGGTGCCGCTGTTCGATTCGCGCTGGATGACGACGATTTTGGCGTTCGGACCGCCGACCTGGCTCCAGTTGGTGAACTTTCCACGGTAGATGTCGCGGATCTGCTCGACCTTCAGTGAAGAAACATAGTTGCTCGGATGAACGACAACGGAAAGACCGTCGAGCGCAACGACATGCTCGACAGGATCGATGCCTTTGGCCTTCGCGGCACTTGCTTCTTTCGCTTTCATCGGACGCGACATGTTGGCGATGTCGCAGGCGCCGTTGATAAGGCTTTTGGCACCGTTACCGCTGCCTGATTCGCTGACGGTAACTTCAATACCCTTTTTCTTGGTGAAATAGGCCGCGAACGATTTCGCGATAGGACCGACCGTTGTCGAACCGTCCATCACGATGGCGTCCTTTGCCTGCATGGGACCAGCCGCGGCGAAGCTCAGAACCGCAACGAGCATCAAGAGCTTTTTCATCATCTTCATGGTAATTTTTCCTGATTAAAATCGTTGAGAAAACAAGATTTCCGACATTTTAAAATATACCGCTTCCCCCGTCCGGAGAAGAGAGAAGCGGTAACGGCACTGTCGGTGAGCTTTCGGAACCCACCCTGCGGAGAAAGAACAGCAACACAAATACATGAACGGTCGTCCGGACCTCAGAACTTCACGACCATGTCCGCCTGCCAGAGCTGACGGTTGTCTTCGGTGTCGATACCCATTTCATGGTTGAGATACTTCAGCCCTACGGTCATGTTCTGGACGAGATGGTACTTGCCGCCCACCTCGAATCCGGCACCGTCCGTCCCACCGCCGAAACGATCGGAATCGGTGTAGGCGCCGACAACGGCATCTTTCTCAAGATAGGTGTAGTTGGCGTCGATCTCCCACTGGCCGACCTTTTTCGCCTTGCCGAGCTTGAAGCCCAGAACGTAACCTTCGTCGTTGTCGTTGACGTTATCGGCAACGTTGACACCGTACTGACCGTAGGCCTTCCAGGGAAGACCCCCGCTGAATTTGCCCCCGATGCTGCCGAAGATCTCGAGCACGTTGAAGTCGTAGTCATAGGCGCCGGCGGTCATGGTGTCGGAGTTGCCGAACGTTTCGCCTTCCGCATCATCGAATCCGAGCACACCGCCGTCTTTGCCCTCGATGTTGTGGAAGTCATAGTAACCGGCACCGAGGGTAAAGCCGAGATCCCCCGCCATTCCGGTGTAACCGAGCTGGGCGGCCCAGAAGAACGGATCTTCCTCGCTCTTGCTCAGCTCGTCGAGGAAGTAGTAACCGGCGACGAAGTTGAAGCCGGACTTCTGCTTCTTGCCGTCCTTGCCGTACTGGATGGTCAGACCTTCGAGCGTGAGATCGCTGTCCCAGACAAGGTCGTTGACACGCACAAGCGTGGTCTTGACCTCTCTTTTACCGAGAATGAAGTTGACGTTTCCGTCGAGGCCGAGGGCCATCGGGTGGAAATCGATGAAGGCCTGGTTGAGGTTGATATCCTTGGCGGTAAAACCGTCGCCGAGCGTCTGGTTCCTCGAAACCGGATCACCCGCACCGGCCGTCGAGAGCTGAACCCCGGCGCTGAGTTCCTCGGTAATCCACGGGAACACGCCGAAACGAACCCGGATACGATGGCGGTCGCGGTTATGCTCGACCTCGTCGTCGTTTCTGACCTCGTAACGGTAACGGACATCACCTTTCCAGTTCCAGTCTGCGGCATGCGCGTTGCTCCACGCAAATGCAAGCAGAAGAAGGCAAAGCAATGATAATTTTTTCATGATAGGAACGGATTAAAGTTTAGCAGGTCTTACTGTTGCTGCACGTCTGATGAACACCGGGCATCCACATGGAAAACGCCCTGACGCCAGCTAATTTATCATTCGTTGTGTTAAGGAATTGTTACGGCTCTGAAAAGATCCTGTTACAACGTCCGCCCCGAAAAACGTCTTCAAAAAACGAAGCGGCGCGGCATATCCCGGGCGCACTCAATCCATGACGATAACCGCCCCGTGATAGCGATTGTCGGGAAAAAGAACGCGCCCTTTGCGGTTGATGACGACATGCGGGTAGCGCGAATCCCTCAGGAGGTGCAGAACCTTTTTCAGTTCTTTCTTTCCGGAGGGTTTGATGAGGATATCCGCCACGCCTTCGACCTTCCTGATGTCGTGTTTGGCCATCTCCTCCTGCACAAAGACCTCACACTTCACGGTTTTTCTCAGCTCTTCCAGTTTCAGCATAGGTCACGGTTAGTGTTACAAGCGTTGAGAGCGTCCTGCTCCTTGCCCCCCGCCTCATTGCCCGGCGGCGGTCAGTTTCCTGTCCAGAATACCCCGCATGCCCTCCGTCAGCTCGGTGTAAACCCGGCTGCGGCTGTTACGGATTCGTCTGTACACCTTGAGAATGTCGAGCGTCAGGATGATCCGTGTGGAACTGCAGTTCAGATCGCCGAAAAGATGTTTTCCGATCACCTCGAAGCCGAGCACCCTCGTATGAAAATTGAGCGGAGAGTGCGCTTCGCCCTCGAACACGTCGGTTATGAAATGCGTGTAGTCCCTCTCGAGCACCTCCCTGGTCGCCGTACGCATCAACCGGAGAGCGATCCTGGGATTCTTGCGGTATCTCTCCCTGATCATGAACCGCCCTATCTCGACATACCGGCCTTCACGTTTCATCCGGTCCATGTCCACCCCCGGAAGAAGACTGACGTCGTACTCGTCGGGAAGTTCGAGGGGCGGATCGTACATGAGCCGCAATACTCCGGCCGTCCGGCCGTCCACCCTCGCGATGAACCAGGAGCAGCGGCCGCGCTCTTCGAGCACTTCGGGAAGCTGCTCTCCGGCCGTACGAATCCACTGTTTCTCGCGCATGAACACCTGCTCGACAACCTCGAGAGCGTCTCTGCGATCCTCTGCGCTCAGTACCCTTTTTACCGTTATCCCGGACATGGCTCCTCCGTTTGGTTGTTGGTCGATAGGGTCTTTCGATGAAACACCGGTGGTTCCGGAGCGACGTAACGCTTCCCGCACAGGGGGGAGAGCGCCCGCATGACGCGCTGCGTCGCACGCCACGCCAGCACGTGCCGTTCGGCCCGCCTCGAAACGCCTTCCGGGGCGTCCTTTTCCCCGGCGCGCAGGTACTCTTCCGCTAGATCGTCGAAGGAGAGCGGCCGGCCGATGGAGAGCACGATCTTTCCGAAAACGGGTATGCGCGCTTTTTGACGCCGCTGCGGATAATCGATGCCGACAGGCACCACGGGAACTCCGGAACGGAGCGCGATATGGCCTACGCCGGTCTTCGCGGGCAGAAGCCTGAAAGGATCGCGGTTTCTCCTCCCCTCGGGGAAGATGCCGACCCTTTTGCCCTCCCGGAGCTTTTCGCAGGAACGCGAAATCGTGTCGCCCGCCGGAACCGCATCGGGACGACTAACCTCGATGAATGCGCTCGTCGACCTCTTGTGGTAGACGTACATGGGCTCGACGAGGTCGACCAGGCGGCCGGCGAACGGGATTTTTCCGAACATCCAGTCGATGACGAAACTTATCTTTCTCCCTTCGCCGTGATAGATGAGGAAGGCCGGAACGAGCAGGGACTCGAGGGAATTGTTATGGTTGAAAGCGAAAATCAGGGGATCTTTCCTGCCCCGGATGTGCCCGAGCCCTTCAGCGCGGACGAGCAACAGGACGGGGATCATGAAAACGCGGAGCAGAAGGGACTCCGCCGGACCGAGAAGCGGCAGCTTTCCGAAAAGATGTTCCCGCAGAAATCCGGTTCTGGATATATTTTTCATGACGGAACGGAAATAGTTTCTCGTTTCGTACACAATCAATAACGGAAATGATTGTTGTCGAATGGTTACGGTCCGGTGAACATTCTGCAAACTCGGCTCCGCCGCCGGAGGAACCGTAGTATCTATCCCGCCCGGTCCCGGGAAAAACACCATGAACTGGCTTCAGAACATCGTCATTCTCGTCTCCGGCTTTCTGCTCTCGGAGATATTGATCGCGGCCAAAACGCACTACCGGCTGATCGCACACCTGCTCAGCCGCGGCCGGACAAGCGCAAGCAGCCTTCTCGGAACGCTGCTCGCCATTTCCTACGGCCTGTCGATCTTCTTTTCCAATACGGTGGTCGTCCTCGCCATGCTTCCCGTGACGAGAAGGCTTATCGCATCGTTCGGGGAAACGAAGCACCCCAAAACACTGGCCGCGCTCTTTTACTGCGCTCTTGTTTTCGGAGCGAATACCGGTGGAATGGCTTCACTGACGGGCAACGCCCTCAATGTTGCGGCGACGGGCTTCGCCGATTTTCACCGGCTTCCCGGCATCGGCAATGTCACCTTCTTTTCGTGGCTCCTGATAGGCGTTCCCTCCACCCTCGCGCTCGCCTTTTCCGGCGCAGGGCTTCTCCGGGCGCACATTCCGCCGGAAATCGGTCCCCTGCCCCCGCAGAACAGCGAACGACGCGGAGCCGCCCTGCCGAAAAAACCGCTCTTTTTTTTTCTCGGCAACGTCGCGCTCGTCTTCACCCTCGGCGCCCTGCAGTTTCTGTTGAAGCCTCCTCCGCTTGCAGGCGGCATGAACGGCGTCGATATCGCGTTTCTCACCTATCTGCTGTCCCTCGTGATTTTCTCCTTCATCATCCCGAGAAAATCGCCTACCGGCAGAAACACGCTCAAAAACATCGTTTTTTTCCTGTTTTTCGTCGCTGCTTTTCCGCTGCTTTTCACGGCACGGACGACCGAACAGCTCGAAAAACGCCTCAACCTTACCCTGTTGTCGCCCGTTCCTCCGGCAATCGACCGTCTTGTCCTCCGGATGCTCAACGCCGTCTGGCGGCCGCTCTTCGGAGAGTCGTTCGAAACGATGTCGATCCACAACTTCAATTCGGTGCTCTCGGTCAATCTCATCATACTCGAAATTCCCTACTTCGGCCTCTTTCTGATGGGAGCGACGGGAGCCCTTCTCCTGGCGGTCATCGCCATTGGAGACAACCCCCTGACGCCGCAGATAGACGGAGTCGTCTTCACCGCTCTCGGCAACTACGGCGCGGGCCTGCTCTCCTCGGCGACGCATCCGGCGCCCCTGTTCGTACTCCTCGGCCTCGTGACCGTCTTCGCGACCGAATTCCTGAGCAACACGACGATTCTTCTGGTGCTTGCGCCGGCGATCCTTTCCATGCCTCCGTCGTTCGCGGCGGAGCCGTTGCTCCTGCTGCTCCTCGTGACCGTTTCTGCCTCGGGCGCTTTCATGAGCCCGATAGCGACTCCGGTCAACGCCCTGGCGTTCGGTGGTCTGGAAAACGTATCGCTGAAAACCGTGCTGAAACTCGGCTTTTTCATGAACATCATCGCCGCGCTCTGGATAAGCCTCGTCTTTCTGGCGCTCTCGCTCCTCCTCTGAGCCGGAAAAGATCTCCCCCTTCGGAAAAGTGTCCCGTTTTTTTCTAACTTTGTGCAACCGTTCGCGCCGCCTTCCGAACCGTAGCGGCGCTTGTTTCTCCGTTCATCCTTTCGACATCGGACCGGCAATGGACACTCCGCAAAAGAAAACATGGAACAGCAGCGGCTCCTTCGACGCGGAGGCCGCCAAATGGGACGAAAACCCCCGGCGTATCGACCTGGCGCATCAGATCCTCTCGAGCCTCGACCGGATGCTGCCCTTCCGGAAGGAATGGAAGGCGATGGAAGCCGGGTGCGGCACGGGCATGCTCTCCCTGCCGGTATCGGAGAGAGTTTCGTCGCTCACGGCGATCGACGCATCGGAGGGAATGCTCGGCGTGCTCGACCGGAAGGCCCGCGAAGAGAGGATAGAAAACATAACGACCATCCACTCCGACATCGCCGCATCCGGACCGGACGGGACGATCGACGGACCGTTCGACCTCGTCTACAGCAGCATGACCTTCCATCACATCGAAAATACCCGCGCCCTGGTCCGCACGCTGACCGAAAGCCTGCTGCCCGGCGGCTGGCTTGCGGTCGCGGATCTCGACGAGGAGGACGGTTTCTTCCACGACCGGGAAAATGAAAACGTACACCACGGCTTCAACCGGGAATCGTTCGAAACGATGCTCCGGGAGGAGGGTTTCGACCATGTTTCGTTCACCACGGCCGCCTCGATGAACAAAGTGAACCGCGCGGGCCGGGATGCAACCTATACCGTCTTTCTCGCCGTCGCACGCAAAGGAGGGTGGCAATGAGTTTCAGGGCGGTTATTTTCGATCTCGACGGAACGCTGCTCGATTCCATCGAGGATCTGGCAAACACCCTCAACAGTGTTCTGGAAAGCCACGGCCTCCCCCGGCACGGCATGAAGGAGTTCCGCTACCTTGTCGGCTACGGCATGCAGGAGCTTGTCAGAAAAGCTCTGCCGGAGCCGTTCAGGAACGACGCCGCACTCCTCGGCACGCTCCAGAAAGAGATGCAGGAACACTACGCCGAAACGTGGAAGGACAATACCCGGCCCTATCCCGGCATCGCCGGACTTCTGGACTGGCTCGAATCGAACCCGATCAAGAAAGGGGTGCTTTCCAACAAACCGGACAAATTCACCAGGCTCTGCGTCGAAACCCTGCTCGGCGCCTGGAAATTCGATCGTGTAACCGGACACCATCCGGGCATCGAGCACAAACCCGATCCGAAAGGCGCACTCGTGATGGCCGAAGAGATGGGAGTCAAACCGGAGGAGGTGCTCTACGTCGGCGACAGTGAAGTCGACATGCATACCGCAAACGCCGCGGGAATGTATCCGCTCGGTGTCCTCTGGGGATTCCGTTCGAAGCGGGAGTTGCTGGAGGGCGGCGCGAAAACCGTCGTCGAAACTCCGAAGGAGATCGTCGGCATGCTGACAAAAAAGCACTGAGCTGAGCCGACCGGATCGGCGGCGGGAGCTCTTTTCAGAAACTCACGGAAAACCGGATCAGGTCGACCGGCCGCTCCCGAAGGGCCTCCAACCCGCCTTTCTTCCTCTCCTCCTCTTCCTTCTCGACCAGATCGCCCACCGCAAGGCCGACGGCCGTTCCGATGGCCGCTCCGAGCACGGTGTCGGAAAGCCAGTGCTTGTCTTCGTAAATGCGGTTCATCACCGTAACGCCGGAAAGAAGATAGAGTCCGGCCGATACCCAGGGACGGTCGATTCTTCTGTGGAGAACCGAAGAGATGGCGAATGCCGCCGTGGTGTGGCCCGACGGCAACGACCAGCGGCTGCCGGTCGTCTCGAACCAGTTGAAACGCATGTTTCCCTCGTTCCGGTAGGGTCTCGAACGCCCGGCAACGGCTTTCAGCACCCCGGTTATCATGAGCGAAAAGGTATGCGCCTCGATCACCGCCCGGCCGGTCAGGCGCGTCCATTCGTCGTCCGCGAGCGTTCCGGCGAGATAGAGAGCGGAGCCGAGATAGTAACCGCTCGAAAGTTCGCCATAACGGTCCCCCACCGGAGAAAGAGCGTCGAGAACGGGGGTCCTCCGGCCGAGAGCGGATTCGCGCAGCGGCTCGTCGACCCACACGGCGGCAGCCGTGGCGGCAGCAGCGACGGCGGCTACCGTGGCCCACTCCCCGCCGTCGAAGCGCGCAGGGGAGGAAAACACATGCCTGAAATCCTCGAAGAAAAACGCCGCGTCGTCGGAAAGTCTTTCGGTGGCCGAACGGTCGCCAGCAAAGAGAGCCCGGGGGCCCGTCGTAACAGCGAACGAGAGCAGGAGAAACACCAGCGCCGCACGCATTCCGGAACAGTGGTCGAACGCGTATGTATACATGCCTGAAGGCGAAATTCGTTTTCAGGGCACCAATTATTAGAGGTGCCCTTTACTTTTTACGGATAGAGTCGCTACATTGAAACAGCAGGGTGCGTACCGACGGGTCCCCGAAGCGTGCACCGGCAAAGGATCGTCCGCGCCCCCGGCCGGGTTCACCAATATAGTGCAATGACGGTCAATACCACACTTCTCCAGAAAGCCTCGGATTACGTCCTCGAGCGTTTCGAAACCTCCGGTCAGGCGGACTCCGGCGCCTCTATCTATCACAACCTGAAACATACGCAGGAAACCGTGGAAGCGGCCCGAAGAATTACCGAAGGCATGGAGCTTTCCGGCCCGGAGGCAACAATGGTTCTCGTCGCCTGCTGGTTTCACGATGTGGGCTATAATGAGTCGGCCGAGGAGCACGAACAGAAAAGCGCGGACATCGCCGAAGCATTCCTGAAGGATCAGGGCGCGGACCCGGAGACGCTGGTAACCGTCAGGGGGTGCATTCTCGCGACGAAAATCCCGCAGAAACCGGGGAACCTGCTGGAACAGATCGTCTGCGACGCCGATCTCTCGCATCTCGGCTCGGCGAACTACCGGGAAAAAAGCCGGCTGCTGCGGAAAGAATTCGAACAAAACGGCAACCGGTATACCGGCTCCGAATGGCTCCGGCTGAACATCGACTTTTTCCGCGCCCACGAGTACTTCACCCCGTTCGCCCGGGAAATGTACAACCCGAAAAAGTCCGAAAATCTCATCCGGCTCTATGAAGAGCTGACGAAGAAAAAAACCGACGGGAAAACCGGAAAAAAAGAGGCGAAAAAAGACCGGAACCGGGGAGTGGAACGGAACATGGAGGTGTACTACCGGACCTCGTCGAGAAACCACGTGAGTTTCAGCGCGATCGTCGATCAGAAAGCCAACATCATGATCCAGACGAACTCGCTCATCTTCTCGATCATCATTTCGCTTCTCGTCAGAAAGCTCGACCAGCTTCCGGATCTGATCATTCCAACCTTCATTATGCTTTTCACCTGCGTCGCGACCATCGTCACCTCCGTTCTGGCCACGAGGCCGAAGGTAACGCGCCATGTAACGACGATCGACGATATCAAGGACAGAAAAGCGAACCTGCTGTTTTTCGGCTCGTTCGTCAATCTCGACCTGGACCAGTACGAATGGGGCGTCAAGGAGATGCTCGCCGACAAGCCCTACTACATCGCGAACATGATCCGCGACACCTACTATCTCGGCAGGGTGCTCGACAAAAAATACAAGTACCTGAAACTTTCCTACGATATCTTCATGGTCGGCCTGATCCTCTCCATCAGCCTCTACGCTTACGCATTCACCTCCTGAAGCTTCCACTCAGGTCAGCTTGTCGATAGTGTAGAGGGAGATCAGCGACACCCGTCCCTTCAGGGTCGTCGTCCCCTTGAAACGGGTTTTGTAGTTTTTCAGAAGCCTCACCGGGAAGAGAAAAAGCAGTTCTTCGGAAAGCAGGATCTCTTCGCCGAGCTCATCGCATTCGTCCTGGATGCGGGCGGCTGTGTTGACGGTATCGCCGTGAAAAACGATCTCGAGCTTTTCATCGCCGACCTCGCCCGCCGTGACCTTGCCGGCGTGCAGGCCGGCCCAGAATTGCGGAACGAAACCGTATCGCCGGCGATAGTACCCGTTTTTCCTCCCGATGCTCTCCAGAATCCCGAAATAGCAGTTGACGCAGTTCATCTGCCGGGTACCGGCCTGCATGTTCCAGCTCACGACGACGCTGTCGCCGACGTACTGATAGACCTCTCCCTTGAACGTCGCCACCGGCCCGGCGATGTCGTTGAACACGTCATAGAGCAGGTTGTGGTATTTTTCGTGACCGATCTCTTCGGCGATGGAAGTCGAGCCACGCATGTCGAGAAACATGAACACGCGCTCTTCCTCGTGAGGGAAACGATAGCGTCCGCTCACTGCGTTCCAGAAATTTTTCTCCCCCACTCTCTGGACGACAAGCCGGAAAAAATTGATCACGACACCGGCGAACGGCAGATAGAGCAGCAGAATGAAGAATTCGCCCGAAAAAAAGATCCTCAACCGGCCTTCGAGCGAGAAAACGCCGGTGTCGCGAAACAGGAGCAGCTCCTCCCCGCAGACAAAGAGCAGAAGGGCCAGGAGCGTGAGCGCCATGTAGGACAGCGTTCCGACAAGGAGCGTGACGAGAAAGGTGAGATTACGGGTCAATCTGGAAAGAAACAGCACGTCGACCGCCGCCACGATGCCGCCCACCAGAAGACCGATAGCGGTGAAACGGAAAAAGGTAAAGACATCGTACACATCGGCAACGCCCTGATAGACCCGGCCCAGGAGGGAAAAGAACGCCAGATAGACGTAACAAGCCGTCAGAAACCCGAAGAGGATCCAGGCCGCGACTTTCAGATTTCTCGATAGCTTTCCGGGCATGCCTGTAAAAAAAACGCCGCCCTGGCAGTTTCCGCCGGGCGAAACAATCGTCGTCAATGAAACTGGAACGGATCAGAACGTAAATCCTGTCCTGACGTAAATGCCTATATCGTCGGTGAGCCTGCCACTGTCGCCCCCCTTGCCGACGGAAACGCTCAGAGCGTAGCGGGGCTCGACAAACCCGAACCAGAGACCGCCCCCGTAACCGGTGTGCCACCTGTCCGAATCCTCTCCGTCATGGTAGACCCTCCCCGTCTCGATAAACGCCAGAGGCCCGAACATGACCGGGACGAGAAACTTGAACGTGCCGGCATAGAGCCTGATCTCCGAATTTCCGTAGAGAGAGGCGTCCCCCGCAAACCGCTGCTTGTCGAATCCGCGAACGGAGCGCGAACCGCCGATGTAGGCAGCCTCGAAAAAGGGATAGTCCCCCCAGATTTTTTCGCCCCCGGCACGCAGGGCGAGACGCGAGTGCGGCAGGGAAAAGAGCGGCAGGTAAACCGTTCCCTCCGCCTTCACTTTCCCGAAACTCTCGCTGTTACCGAAAAACTCCGGATACCAGGCGCCCTCGATGTCGAAGATCGCCCCGCTCTCCGCGGTGGTTCCGCAAGGGGTTTGCGAAGCAGCGAAGCGAGTGAGATGCCTTCCGGTCGAAAGCAGGACTTTTTTCCCGCAATCGCGACTATCGTAGCGCAAGCCGGCAATGACAGCCCCGGTAAAATCCTCGTCGATCCCGTACGGATCGAGCGCCTCGAGCCTCGAACCCTTATCGACTTCGAGATCGATGAACCGGGCCTCGAACCCCGTGCGAAACTGAACATTCGAGTTCGCGGGAAATCGCAGCGTGGATCGCAGCCAGCTCACCTGCTGCCTGATCTCGAAATCATCCTCGTCGTAGAGCGTCGTGTCGAAGGCGGATTCGTTACCGAATCCGTAGAAGTTGATGATATCGAGACCCGTCGTTCCCGCATCGACAACCAGTTCCGCGCCGTCGATGACGGAACGGAAATCACCGGTGTACTCGATCTTGTAGCGAAGTTCGGAACCCGCGGCGACACCGCCCCCGAGTCTCATGCTGTAGTTGTAGGGATCACGCCGGAATCCGTAATCTTCCATGATCACGCCCCACCCGAGAAACGCGCCGTACTCCGGAGCGTAATCGAGCTTGAGGTTCGCGATCGAGGCGTCGATCTCCCGGCCGTAGTCCCTCGGTTTCAGGTCATACTTTTCACGATCGCCCGATGGCTTTCCGGCCGGACGCCGGTCGATCGAGGTGAACCTTCCGGGCGCAAACGCCGTGTTGTCGCCCTGGTCGTAAAAATAGTTCCGGCCGTTCGAGGCGAAGCCTCCCGAAAGGCGGTCGACGCTGTCCGTCAGGCTGTCTTCGCCCTGGCCGCCGATAACCCTTATGTCGATATCCTTCGACAGCGTTCCGTTGATTTCGGCGCGGTCCTTTCCACCGAGAAGATAGAGGCGGATCTCGTCCGTTTCCACGGGATCGAACCTTCTCGAATAAAAGGGTTCCTGTTCCCGCACGCCCGTAAGCGGCTCGTATCTGTATATGGCTACGGACACGCCGCCGTCGACATGCCGGTCCACCCGCGCATATTCCGGCTTGTCGCTGGCATGGATATCGACCTCCCCGGCATACATCGCGTACAGTTCGGCGGAAGCCGCCCGAAGCTGGTCGCGCCGGGCTTTCAGGGTTCGCGAGAGCGCTTCGCCCTCCTTCTCGTACATGGCCGGCGGCATGGATCGCACGGCGCTCCGGATCAGATCGTCGGAGAGCACCCCGACCACTTCTTCCGTCGCCCGATCCCATCCCGCCCTGTCGAGAAGCGGAAAAACCATGCGGTCGAGCGGACGGCCCGACCATGACAGAAAGTAGACGTTGTCCATATCGTCCCCGAATCCCTCGATCTGCGGGATGATCTGCGTTATGACCCACGAGAAAATCCCGTCCTGCCGCGAAAACGCGTTGTCACGGTCTTTCGGCACGGGTCGCCACACGACGCCCTCGCCCTCCCGGTACGCGGCCCACCGCCACTGCCCGGCATGACGATCCCAGTCGCCGACGAACAGGTCTATCAGGCGGGCCTTGAGATACAGGCCGGCATCGACGACATGCGCATTGTCCTCCTTCAGTTTTTTCAACATGGTGGAGGTCTTCGAGACCTTCAGGGCGCCGGCGAACGCGTTGTGCGGGCCGTCATTCTCGTCGGGATGTTCCTCGATGGTACCGAACAAGCCGGCGAACTCGTCGTAGTACTCACCGAGCACTTCCCGGTCATAGGGCATGACGACAAAGCTCGCCTGTGCCGCGGGGACTCCGGCGGCCGCTACAAAGGGCTGCACGACCACCACTCCGGCCGGATTCGCCGTGCTCACCTGGTCCTGCACGACGCTGGCGACAACCGTGTTCCGCAATTTTTCCGGCATTCCCCTTGTCGGGTCCTTATCGACGGTTCTGAACCGGTACTCCTTTCCGTCCTTTCCCATGAAACGCAGGCTAACCGTCTGGAAACCTCCCCCTTTCCTGAACGGCTTGAGCCCCCCGGCGAAAGAACGGAGATCGAGCACATCGACATCCATGGGGGTCGTCCAGAGCGAACGCCAGTGTTCCCCGAAAACCATGCGGTGCAATGCGCCCGCTTCGTACCGTTCGCCCGGCACGACGGTGACCGTCGTCCTGCCGTCGATCTCCTGCTGCGGTATTTTCCGGGGCCGGGCCTCGCCGGGCTGGGCTATCGAAAGAAAAACCGCGGTGAGAGCGATCCCCGCGGCGGAAAGGCGTGACGGCAAAAAACGCATAACTGTTCATTTAGTGAACCCGCCTCCGGTCGGGGACCCGGTGAAACAGGCCCGACTCTGCGGTTCACGGGGCTTTTCAGCCGGAGGAACCGGAAGAATGACGGGGAAACGAATCTATCCTTAAATATACGATTTTCCGCCGAAAAGTACGCCGGAAGCACAGATCAACGGACAGGCAAGCCGGACGAGGTTTGCGTTTCCGGCATGTAGAGAAACAGCCTGAATTTCTTTTTCGCTCCTTCGTTGCTGATGAACATGCCGAGGCGGGGACCGAATGCAAGACCTTCGGCCTGGGGATGGTCCTTGCGGTCGAGCTTCGCGGAGAAACGGACCTTTCCGGCACCATCAACTTCCACCAGCAGCCGCGAGCGGGCGGAAAGCACGAAAAAATCGCCTGTAACGGGGTGACGCTCTATTGCGGAAGGCTTGAACGGCTTGCCGTTTCCCGCCTTTCGCAACGTTTCGGCGTCGAGCAGGAAACGCGGCTCTTTCAGGAGAGAGAGCGTTTCAAGCGAAAATGAGAAGACCGGTTTGAAAGCTGCCGCCGCTTTCTTCCGCTTGAACAGCAGCGTCTTCAGCGAGATAGCTCCCGGATTTTCCTTGCAGGCAAGCAGCAGGGAGTTGGTGGCGGGATCGTGGCACAACCCCTCGACGTCGTACAGGTCGTTCAGAAAGGTTTCATGTCTGACCGCCTCGACCAGGGAACCGTCTTCGCCCTCCGCGAAAGCGTAGATGACCCCCGAGCTCGTCACCATGTAGAACCGCCCGCCGACAAAGGCGATATCCTCGAAATCGGCCGCGACCGGATCGTTTCCGAACCATCGTCTCTCGTATATCGAAAAGCGCTTGATGATATCCCCCGACCGCGGATCGAGCTCGTAGACCGTTCCCCTTTCATCGTCATGCGCGAAGAGCCGGCCGGCGTCATCGAAGGTGATCCCCGAGATCTCGGCAAGTTCGGCCGGAAGCTTCATCCTGGCGTCCGGACGGCGAAGATCGTATCGCCCGAGAAGCGGACGGTCCGCCTGAAGGTTCGCGCACGGAAAAAGCAGCACGACAAGGAGAAAAAGCGATCTGACAGTCATCGTCGAAAGAGATGTGTTGCAGTTTGCGCCGGAAGTTCGTCGATGAAATCTACGGAAAAAAACGGATGTCGCCGGACCGCGGTCACGCCAGAAGGTGAAGGCGGGAGAAGACGTAATCGAGATGATCCTCGTTGAGCACGATTCTGTAGAAACCCGTCCCATCCAGCCGGACGGGACGGCTGTCGCGGTCGCTGATGAATTTACGGCTCTGCTTGCCGTTATACCAGTAGATGAGGCGGATCTTTTCCCGGTCTATTTCGAGCGCCGTGATGCCCCTCTTGCCGATCGCGCACCCTGAATTGAAAACACTCGGAATCGTCAGGTTGTTGTACACCCCGCTGCGCAGACCGATTTTTTTCCCCTGCCTGAAACAGGAGTCGAGTTCCGCCTTGAGCAGGGTGATCCGGTCCCGGATCCGTGCCCTCTCCGGCTCCCTGGCCGTGGCGAACGACCGGCAAAGTTCCTCGATCCTGTAGTTGAGATAGTCCACCTTCGAGAGCGACTCGAAAAGCGGGCGGTGGGTATGACCTATGATGGAGACGATCTTGGCCCTGTTCGAAAATTCGTAGATCGATTTTTCAATCGCGAACCTCCGTCGGCTGTTATAGGCTATCGAAAAATTCCTGATCCCGAACGGCTTGGCGATGTAGCGCAGAAACCAGACCACCGCCCGGCTGACGAGCGGGTAGGTTTCCCAGAGAAAAACGGATGCCTGGTGCCCGTGGAAGATCAGCAGGTCCTCTTCATTGTAGGACAATCTGAGCGACTCGAGCAGGTACGGTTCGAGCAGATAGTTTTTCTCGTCGAGGAGCGAGACGTCGTGATTGCCGAAGGTTCTCAGAAAGAAACCGTTCTCGTTGAAACGCAGAAAGAGCTCGTAAAGGTGGCGCCACCGCGAAACGATGGAATCCAGCGGAAACTTGAACAGTTCCTCCACATCCCCGTTGAGCACAAGGCTGTACTTTTCCGGAAGGTAGTAGTTCTTCAGGATCGACTCGACAAGACCGGCGTTGCGCCGGAACTCGTCCCTCCGCCCCCCGTTGCCCATATGCAGGTCGCTGAGTATCAGTATTCTCGAATCGCCGTCGAGGGCGATGCGCTTCGACTTTTTCAGAAGCTTGTCGAGATGAGGATGTTTGTTGTTGTTGCTGAACATGCTTTTCAAACCATCCGCCGGAAAACACCGGTATTACCTGATGCGCCCTCCCCGGTAGAGAAAAAGCGAAACCCTTTCGTTGCTCCTTATCGCCTCCTTGACCGCTTCACTGTTTTTTTCGCAACGAAGCAGGGTTTTCCAGGACAGGAGGTGTTTTTCTTCATGAAAATCTGAATTAGCGATATAGTTAAACTTTTTCAAACCGACAACACTGAACAGATCGTCGCGGTTGGCGACCTCCCAGGCATCGAAACGTCCGGCAAGGCGTTCATGGTTCTCCCAGAGGTAGGCCGAAGGATTCTGACCCGAATGACTTCTCGGACAGGGATGGCAGGCTACCGAGACCCCCTGTTGCTTCGCGGTGTTTTCGATAATGGTTTCAACATCAGGATCGGGCGAAATATATTCCTTTATGTCGAGACAGAGCATGTGAAAGCGCGACGTGTCGTTCGTGATCTCGACACCCGGAATCAGCAGCATGCCGTAGCGCTCCCGGGCAAACCTCGCGGCTCGCCGCAAATCATCGATATACACGGGAAAATCCTCCTCGCTCACCGCGGGAATTCTTTTCCCCTGCAATTCCGATGCTTTTGCGGTTTCACTATCGAGCACATGGTCGGTAATCGCAATGACGTCGAAGCCCGCTTCCCCGTAAAGTTCTATAACCTCTTCGACAGAGCAGCGGCCGTCGCTCCACGTGGTATGAATATGAAAATCACAGTACAGCCATTCCATGGGAACAGGGACAGTGAAGAAAATAACAAAAGGGTACCTCTTAACCTGAATACTTCATGAGATCCGAAGCGCTGTGGCGCAGTCACAAGTGACGTCGCGCCGGCTTCGCCGGGCGCTTGGTAACGAGAGACGACGCCTGACAAAGTCAGGCTTAGTGACGAGTTAAAAGTAATGGCACTGCAACCCTTGAGGTATTTTTCCGATCACGCTTGTCACTAAGCTCGGCGAAGCCCGAGCGACATCACTAAGCCTGACACAGTCAGGCGTCGTTACCAAGTCCGGCAACGCCGGACGACGTCACTAAGCCCGATACCAATCGGGCGTCGTCACCAAGCGCCCGGCGAAGCCGACGCGACGGTGCAATGTAGAAAAGAGTATGTTGCGGAAACGTGACGGCTACGTAAACAGATCGAAAAGAGTACACACCGGGGCCACGCCGCTACGGGAGGCATCGAAAAAACTTGAGAACCTTTCCCGTCTTCTTGATATTGTGAGTGTTGCGACTCCGTTACGTTGCAACCGATCCGAACGGCCGCGCGCCGGAATGGGCCGGATGCGACATGCGGAAAAAAACAAATGCCAAAGATCGTGATCACTCCGGAACGATTCGCCAGAATCCGCCAGCTACTCGAACACCGCCAGCCGGACCTGACGGTGCTCATGGACAACGTCAACAAACCGCACAATCTTTCGGCCATCGTCAGAAGCTGCGACGCCGTGGGCATAGAAACCGTTCACGCCGTTTCGCAAGACAAAATCATACGCAACCGGCAGAGCGCAGCCAGAGGTTCCGACAAATGGGTCCGTCTGCGGTTGCACGACGGCACAAAGGACGCCGTCGGGTTTCTCCGGAAACAGGGCATGCAGATTCTCGTAGCCCATGTCGGGGAGGGATCGGTCGATTTCCGGGAGATGGACTATACGGTACCGACGGCGATCGTCATGGGAGCCGAACTGCACGGACCGTCCGGCGCGGCGATCGACCGTGCGGACAGTCTGATCCACGTCCCGATGCAGGGCATGGTCGAATCGCTCAATGTCTCCGTCGCGGCGGCCGTCATTCTCTTCGAGGCCCAGCGGCAGAGAATGGACGCAGGCTTGTACGACAAACCCGGCTTCCCGGAATCCTACCTGAAACGGCGCCTTTTCGAACTGGCTTATCCCGTCGTCAGCAAAAAGCTCTCCGAACAGGGCCTCGACTATCCGGAACTCGACGCCGGGGGCAGAATCGTCCGGCATCGCCGCTGAACGAAGCTCCGCCGGAGACTGATCAGCGATTCCGGGAACGTGCCTCCCCCACGCTTTCCTCCCGGCAACTCACCGGCTCTCCTCCGGTAATGAAACAGCGATAGGTTCCCGACCCCTTCCGGGAAGCGAGATGGCGGTGCAGCGCCTGGAGCAGATCGTCGATCTCCCTCAGAAGGTGCCTGTGCTCGAAGGCGAGGGCCAGCAGAAAAAGAGGGAAGGTTATATGCTCGCGGCGAAGTTTCTTCAGGACGTTTCCCATCGCCCTGACCATGTGGGGAAACCGGTGCGAACGGGTTTTCTCCTCCTCGAATCTCTCGCGGGAACGCTCTTCGGGTTTGTAGTCGCAAGAGAAGTGGAAGTCCCCGTCTTCCACCCATTCGATGGCTATCCTGTAGGGAACGACCCTTTCATGCTCTTCCGACATGGCGCTCCGGCGGCTGAAGGTGACTGGAACCCGCTTGCTGCGCGGTAATTCAGGGTACCGCTAAAAAGTAGCACCACCCGACGCAGCAAGTTTTTAGAGACGCCCTTCAGTATAGCGAGAACACGGCTCATATCCCGCCCTCCCGTGTTACACTTCTGCAAACTGACGGGGCTCCCGGACGGAAATCCGAACGAAACCGGACCTGCTGGACTCACCCGTTTTTCGTAACTTGCCATCCGAAAAACCGTTCGTCCGGCAACCTGCAGAACATGTCGCTCATGGTGAACCCCGCACTATTCCGCATTGCAGTCCTCTCGCTTTTTCTTGCGGCGGCCTGCGGGGTTCTCTTACATGGGTCCCTCCATGCGGCCGACAACCGGTCCCCGACAAAGAGTGTTCCCGCAACACAACCTTTGCGCCTCGTCCCTTCCGGAAAGGTCCATCCGGCAGCCGGAACCGAAATTTCCGGCCTGGCGAAAAGTCCATCCGGACGGAGCATCTATTGGGCAGTAAACGATTCGGGCAACCCCCCGGAGCTCATACCGATAAACGTCCGAGGCGAAATCCTTTCGAACTCCGGACGGGGCATCAGGGTCCCCCTGGCGGTCAATATCGACTGGGAGTCCCTCGCCGCCGACGATTCGGGCCGTCTCTACATTTTCGACGTCGGTAACAATTTCAGTCGCAGGAAGGTGCTCCAGGTCTACATCGTGGAGGAACCCGGAACGGCGGCTGCAATAACGACCCGCCCGCGGGTACTGCAGATTCGCTACCCGGAAAGCAACCGTGCGCAGAAGCTGATTCACGACTGCGAAGCCGCATTCGTTTTCAACGGCGCACTCTACTTCCTGAGCAAACGACTGAGCGATGCGACCACGGTACTCTACAGCCTCGACGCTCCGAATCCCGGAAAGGTCAACACGCTCACTCCCAGGGACAGCTTTCCTGTCGGCGGCTACGTGACGGGAGCGGACATATCGCCGGACGGGCGCGTTCTGGCCGTTTTGACCTACAGAACCCTGTGGCTGTTTTACGATTTCACGGACGACGATTTTTTCGGAGGGGAGAGCAAAGCGATACCCCTTGAAGGGGGCGGGCAGATCGAATCGATCGCGTTTACCGGAAACCGTAGCGTGATGCTGGTCAATGAAACACGCAACGAAGTGTTTTCGATCGATTTCGATCTGCCGACGGACAGGTCAGCCCGGGGGCCGGTCATTTCTCCTCGTCGGCAAGCAGCTTATCGATGATCTCGATCCCCTTTTCGAAAACCAGTATGTCTTCATGAAGCGCGTCGAGAATATCGTCGATCCTCTGACGCTTGCCGTCCTTCAGGGCGGTCCGGGAATTCTTGTCGGCTCTCAGCACCCCGACGGTTCTCTGCAAAACCGCCAGTTCGCATTTGAGCTTTTTCACGTTATTCTCAAGCACCATGAGTTCCTCCTCTTTTCTGGATTGCCGATACACGTCACTGATTTACGTGCAAATTGCATACCAACCCTCCCGGAAGAAGAACAAGGAGGAAAAAGAGGTGCTGGCGGGAAAGAAAAATGAGACGCCGTTCCCCATCGACGGACACCTGTAGCGAAACCGCACACTCTCCGAACACCGAAGATACGGCTCACCCCCGATCCCTCCCGAAACCCGTTCGCGCCTGCGCGGGTTGTTTCGCTATCGGCAGTGTCATATATTTATTTATAATGATATCCTGCGGAGTATTCCGTCCGCATGGAGTGCAATGTATGTAACAACACGATTATCCTCCCCCTCCCCATGGATAAGAAACGTGAAAAGCAGAACGTCCTGATAGCGGATGACAGCGCCGTGATGAGAACGCTCATCAGCCACGTCATCAAAAAACAGGGCTTCAACGTTCTTGCGGCGCCTGACGGCGACGCCTGCATTCATATGCTCAACTCGGAAAAGATCGACCTGCTGCTGCTCGACATCAACATGCCCGGCAAAGACGGTATGGAAGTGCTTTCCTATCTCAACGCCAACGATATCGCGCTTCCGGTCATCATGATCACGGCATCGGACGATATCAGCCAGGCGGTCAAATGCATCAAGATGGGAGCCTATGAATACCTCACCAAGCCGGTGGACAACGACCGGCTTGAAATAACGGTAAAAAACGCCCTTTCGGAATCGAGTCTGAAAAAACGGGTGGAGCTGCTTGAGAAGGAGCTGAAGCAGAAGGATATCTTCCGCCGCATTTTCGGCGAAAGCCCGTCGGTCAAACAGTGCATCGAACAGGCGATGCAGGTCATGGAGACCGACGTCAACGTCCTTCTCATCGGCGAAAGCGGCACGGGCAAGGAGCTCTTCGCCCAGGCTATCCACGAAGGCAGCCGGAGGAAAAACGGACCTTTCGTGACCATCAACTGCGCCGCCATCACCAACGAGCTCTCCGACAGCCTGCTTTTCGGACACGTCAAGGGTTCATTTACCGGCGCCAACAGCGACCATACCGGCTTTTTCGAGCAGGCCGACGGAGGCACCATCTTTCTCGACGAGATCGGGGACATGAGCCTCGAGATCCAGGCCAAGGTACTGCGCGTGCTCCAGGAGAAGAAAATCCGGCGTGTCGGGGAAAAAAAGGAGAGGGCTGTCGATTTCAGGGTTGTTTCGGCAACGCACAAGGACTTTTCAAACGCCATCCGCACGGGAAAATTCCGCGCCGACCTCTACTACCGGCTCGAGGAGTACCCACTCTACATTCCCCCGCTCCGGGAGCGCAGGGAGGACATCGCCCTCCTGGCGAACCACTTTCTCGAAAGTTTCTGCACGGCAAACAACATAGAGCCGCTTGCGTTCAGTCCGCAGATCCTGCAGAAACTCAAGGAGTACGACTGGCCGGGAAACATCCGCGAGCTTCAGAACATGGTCAGAAGGGCTGCAATCAACCGGGAAGGCGACGAAATCGTCAGCCTGCCGAGATTCTTCCACGGGGGCCCGTCCGGCGAATCTCCGTTGAGGGAAACTCCGGAACACGAGAGTATTCCGGCGCCGGAACCACCGCCCTCCACAATCCCTTCCGGCGAACCTGCGCGCGGGAATAACGAGGCCGACTCGAAGGAGTTCCTGCTGAAAAACGCCGAACTGCAGGCGATCAGGAAAGCTTACGAGGTGACCGGAGGCAACCAGACGCGGGCGGCGAAAATGCTGGGCATCAGCCGCTCCTCGCTGTACAGAAAACTCAAGAAGTACGGCATAGAAAAAAGCCTGTCTCTGTCGGTACCGGACGGATTCTGAAACGCCTGCCGATGAAACACAGGGGCGCGAGCATCATTTTTTCCGATACCGACGGGCGGGTACTGCTGCTCCTGAGGGACGATCTCCCCCACATACCCTACCCCAACATGTGGGATCTTCCCGGAGGACATATCGAACCGGACGAAACTCCCCTGGAATGCATCCGGAGGGAGATGATGGAGGAGCTTGGCGTGGATATCGGGACGCCCGGGCTCGCCGCCATCTACGCATTCAGGGACCGCTACGAATACGTCTTCACCGCACGCGCAACGTTCACGATCTCCGATATAGACCTCCGGGAAGGACAGATGCTCCGGTGGTTCACGAAGCAGCAGGCCGCGGAAACCGAACTCGCATACGGATTCAACCGGGTTCTTTCGGATTACTTCGGCAAAAAGGCCGGCCGCTGACCGACCGGGGGCTCAACGGATGGACTCGATATAGCGCTCGGCGTCAAGCGCCGCCATGCAGCCGCTGCCCGCAGCCGTAACCGCCTGGCGGTAGGTGTAATCCTGCACGTCTCCGCAGGCGAAGACGCCCTGGACGCTTGTCTCGGTCGACTTTCCGGCCGTTTCGATGTAACCGTATTCGTCGATATCGAGCTGGCCTTCGAATATGTCGGCGTTCGGCCGGTGGCCTATGGCGACGAAGACGCCGTCGCAGGCGCGCTCCCTGGTCTCGCCGGTTTTGAGGTCCCTCAGCCGCACTCCGGTGACTTTCTCTCCGTCGCCGAGGATCTCCTCTACGACACAGTTCAGTTCGAGAGAGATTTTCGGATTTTTCTCGACTCTGAGGCTCATGATCCTCGAGGCGCGGAACTCTTCTCTCCTGTGGACGACCGTTACCTTCGACGCGTAGCGGGTAAGAAACAGCGCCTCCTCCATGGCCGTATCTCCGCCGCCGACCACCAGGACATCGCTCTCCCTGAAGAAAAAGCCGTCACAGGTGGCGCACGCCGACACTCCCCTGCCGCGGTACCGTTCTTCGGAATCCAGCCCGAGCCATTTGGCATTCGCACCGGTGGCGATGATGAGGGTCCTTGTGAGGATATCCTTTCCGTTTTCCAGGGATACAGAGAAGGGCTGACGGGAAAGATCGACCTCCCTGGCGTTGCCGAACACGAACTCCGCGCCGAACCTGACGGCCTGTTCGCGGAAACGGTCCATCATTTCCGGACCGCTTACCCCCTCGGAAAAGCCCGGATAGTTTTCAATTTCGGACGTTATCATCAACTGCCCTCCCGGCTGGGCACCGTCGATGACCAGCGGACGCATAGTGGCCCTCGCGGTATAAATCGCCGCTGTCAGTCCGGCGGGGCCGGTGCCCATAATGACCACGTCACGAATCCCGTTTTCCATATCCTTCTGTATCTGTTTATATTTTATAACGTTGCCGATAACCCCCGGGATCCGCGTCCCGGACCGGTAAAAGGAATTCCCCGCCTGCCGGACAAGCGGCGGGCGGGGAGAATGATTCGGTCCTGAAACCGGGGAGCAGAGGCCTCTGCCCTGACGACCTGTCAGGCAAGCTGGGCGTCGATTTTCTCGGCGATCATGTTTTTCGGCAAGGCGCCGACCATCTGGTCGACAACTTCGCCGTTCTTGAAAACGAGCATGGTCGGAATGCTTCTGATACCGTATTCCGCGGCAGTATTGGGGTTTTCGTCCACATTGAGTTTGGCGATGACGGCTTTGCCTTCGTAATCTGCGGCAAGCTGCTCGATAACCGGGCCGAGCATCTGGCATGGACCGCACCATGCCGCCCAGAAATCGACAAGAGCGACCTTGTCCGAATCGATGATTTCCGACTTGAAGTTCTGATCGGTCGCGTTCAGGTATGTTCCACTCATTGTTTTGCGCGTCTTGGGTTATTGGTAGTTAAGGTTGTGTGGCAATGTATGACTCTATAATGATACAACCAGCCAGTGATGAAAGTAACAAAAAAAACCTATTAATACCATCCGGACACTACCCGGAGATGCTCACTTTGTCCGGGCCGAGAATCTTTTCGAGCTTCGCGAGCACCTCCTCGCCGGCCTCTATCGTAGCTGTACGGGCGAACACCCGCAGAGCTTCCATATTCCCGGCACTCTGCACCTTGACATCGAAATCGACAGCGGTTCCTCCGCGGTGCTCCTCGAAAACCTTTTTGACCTCCAGAAGCCGTTCGAGTTCGCCGGGTTCGTCCGCGTCGATCTTCAGGATCACCCTGTCGATACAGTTTTCACGCACCTGTCTGACAGGAACGACCTCCCTGACGAGAAGCTTCAGCATCCCTCCGCTGACCTCGGCCTCGACGGTCATCATCAGGACCTCTTCCGGCTTGAGAAGATGGCGAAACTGTTCGTAGACGCTGGCGAAGACGGTGAAATCGGCTTTCCCGGTGAAATCCTCGATAACACCGAACAGCATCTGCTTCCCCTTGCGATCCTGATGGTGCTTGATTGCAACCACGACCCCGATCACCTTGTACTGCCGCAGGGGCTGCACCTCCCTCGTGTCGAGCGGCAGGTTCACGAACGCCTCCCAGTCACGGCGATAGCGCTCCAGCGGATGGGTGCTCATGTAAAAGCCGACAAGCTTTTTCTCGGCCTGGAGCTTTTCCGATTCGGACATCTGCTGCGGCGCGGAATCCATATCGGGATAGAGCGTGTCCTGCAACGCCCCGCTCGACTCGTCGCTGAAAAAACCGCACTGGCCGATCGTGACCGACTTGTTCTGCATCTGGCCGAACCTTATGGCCTTGTCGATATTCGTCAGCAGTTTCGCTCTGTCGCCGTCGAGCTCGTCGAGGGCTCCGGCCAGGATCAGACATTCGAGCGTCTTGCGGTTCATCAGGCGAAGATCGACCGAAGCCGCGAGATCGAACAGGTTCGCAAACGGCTTCTTTCTCAGATATCGCGCCGAAACGATGGCCCTTGCCGCACCGCCGACCTGCTTGATGGCGCTCAGCCCTATCCTGATAGCCGTCTTTCCGCCGTCTTCCTCGATGGTAAAGAGGGCGTCGCTTGCGTTGACCGAAGGGGGGCGCACGGCGATGGCGAAACTCTTCGCTTCGTCCGTGAGGTGCTTCATCCTGGCGGCATCGCCGATTTCGCTGTTCAGAATCGCCGTCATGAACTCCGCGGGATAGCGGGCCTTCAGGTAGCCCGTCCAGTATGCGAGCACCCCGTATGCCGCCGAATGGCTCTTGTTGAAACCGTACCCGGCGAACTCGGCCATGAGATCGAAAATTCTGTTGGCCAGCTTGTCGTGCACACCCTGTTCGACCGCGCCCTCCACGAAATCAGCCTTGAACTTCTGCATGATCTCCGGCTTCTTTTTCCCCATGGCCTTGCGCAGATTGTCCGCCTTTGCGAGAGAAAACCCTCCCATAACCTGGGAGATCTGCATCACCTGCTCCTGATAGACGATAACGCCGTAGGTTTCCCCGAGGATCTCCTCGAGCATGGGATGCATGTAGTCGATCGGCTCGCGGTTGTGTTTTCTGTCGACAAAAAGATCGACCGCGTTGCGCTTTTCGTCGATCCGCGCATTGAGCGCTCCCGGCCTGTAGAGTGCGCTCATGGCGATGATGTCACCGATCTGTGTGGGCTGCAGCTTCGTCATGTAGTTCTGCATGCCCTGCGATTCAAACTGGAAGAGACCGGCCATCTTCCCTTCCTGGAAAATCCTGAAGGTTTTCTTGTCGTCCATCGGCACGGTTTCGAGATCGATTGACACCCCGTGCCGTTTTTTGATGAGGTGAAGCGTCTCGTCGATGACCGCGAGCGTTTCGAGGCCGAGATAATCGATCTTGAGCAGTCCGGCGTTCTCGATCCAGTTCTTGTCGAACTGCGTCACAACCTGCTTTTCGTCTCCACCGGAACGCGAGCCTCCCCGCTCGAGCTCGTCGGTGTTCATTTCGTCGGCGAACTTCCGCTCTTCGGTCTCGATCTTGTTGGAAACATAAAGGGGCACCTGTTCCTCGAGCGGGCCGTCGGTAATGACCACGGCCCCTGCGTGCATCGAAACGTTCCGGGCGCGGCCCTCGAGAGCCATGGCGTACTCCATGAGACGCCGGTTCTGCGCGGAGCCCCTAACCTGCTCATCGAGCGCCTTCACCTCGCCGACGGCCTGACGGAGCGTGATGCCGGGCTTGCCCGGCACCAGCTTGGCCAGACGATCGACGACGGGCAGCGGAACCTCGAGCACCCTTCCCGCGTCGCGGATCGCGGCCTTGGCCCCCAGCGTACCGATCGCTATGACCTTCGCGACGCTCTCCTCACCGTACTTGTTCACGGTATATTCGAGAACCTTCTGTTTGCCGACCGGAGTGAAGTCGATATCGATATCGGGCATCGACATCCTTTCCGGATTGAGAAAACGTTCGAAGAGCAGACGGTACCGGAGAGGGTCGATCCTCGTGATCCCCGTCAGGTAGGCCACGATACTCCCGGCCGCCGAACCCCGGCCGGGGCCGACGGAGTAGCCCATCCTGCGCGAGGCCGCGATGAGATCGCTGACGATGAGAAAGTAGCAACTGAAACCCATGCTGATAATAACGCCGAGCTCCTTTTCGATCCGCTCCTCGACCATTTTCCGCGTAAGTCCCTGCGCTTCCGGATCGGTATATTTCTTCTTGGCCCCCTCGTAGGTCAGGTGTCGCAGGTAGGCGGCTTCGTCCTCGAACCCGTCGGGCAGGGGAAAGGAAGGAAGCCGCGGGTCCTGGGTATGGAACGCGTATTCGCATTTCCGCGCTATTTCCAGCGTGTTGGAACGTTCGTTGCGGGAATCGTCGAAAAGGGCCGCCATCTCCTCCGGGGACTTCAGATAGTTCTCGCTGTTCGGCAGGCTCTGAAGCTGCGGACTCGAAAGCTTCTGCTTTGTCTTGACGGCCACGAGCGCCCGGTAGCGGTCGGCATCCTTTTTTTCGAGATAGTGAACGTTGTTGGTGGCCACGAGATCGATACCGTGCTCCGAAGCGAGCCGCAGGGTCTCCTGGTTGAGCCTGTCGTCGAAGGATGTGCGGTGGCGCTGCAGTTCCAGATAGAAATCGTCCCCGTAGATATCCCTGTAGCACGCAGCAAAAGAAGAGGCCTCACGGTAATTGTCGGCGAGCAGAGCCCTTCCGATACGGCCCGCATAGTAGGCCGAGAGGCAGACCAGCCCTTCGCTGTACTCCCCGAGCCATGCGCTGTCGACATGGGGCATGCCGTTGATGAAACCCTCACGGGCGGCGCGGGAGAGCAGAATACAGAGATTGCGGTAGCCGGTCTCGTTTTTTACGAGCAAGAGGAGCGAAGGCGATGCGGACGTCCGGCTGTCATGCCACGCATCCTGCTCGAGGAGGTAGATTTCGCTGCCCATGATCAGCCTCACTCCGGCATCCGCCGCAAGGCTGAACAGCTCCGGCATGTTGAACATCGCCGCGTAGTCGGTCACGGCGACCGAATCCATGCCCAGCCGTGCGCAGGCCGTGAACAGCTCCCGGGGAAAAACCGGACTGCTTTGCATCGAGTAATGGGTGTGCGTATGCAAATGCACGAAATCCATATCGCCTGCCTGTCCTGGACACTCTCTTCCGGAACCGTCCGGTGCGGCCTCCCGGGAGGGGTGCGCAACCGGCCCGGTCGACACGGAACGTGGAGGAATTTCGGTCACGCCGCGTCCGCAACCTTACCGGCCCGGGACGCGGCATTGCAGTATAACATTTTCGCGCCATTTATCAACCGGAAGGTCAAGCTTCGGCGAGTACGCCTGAAGGATTCTCCACGGAACTGCCGAACAGCAGACGGTAATAAAGCTTTTCGTACTCGTCGGCCATGCGTTCCTGGCTGAAACGATCCTCGAAATCCCTGCGGCACGCTTCCCTGCTGATGGTGCCGACCGCTCGAATGGCCTGGGCGAAATCACCGGGAGACGAGCACAGAAACCCCGTTTTGCCGTGCCGGACGATTTCGGGCGCGGACCCGCAGGAGCGGACGATGACCGGCGTACCGCACGCAAGCGATTCGATCATCACCAGCCCGAAAGGCTCCGGCCAGTCTATGGTGTTGAGCAGTGCCCTGGCGTTTTTCAGAAGCTCCGTCTTCTCCCTGTCCCCGACTTCCCCCACGTAGTCGATCAGCGGATCGTCGAGCAGCGGGGCGATGCGCTCGGTGAAATAGGCCCGGTCCGAGGGATCGATCTTGGCGGCGATTTTCAGGGGGATCCTGTGCTCCCTGGCAAGAAAAATCGCCTGGTCGGGCGCTTTTTCCGGAGAAAGCCTTCCGAGATAGAGATAGTAGTCCGAAGGGGAGTCGTTGTAGGGAAAGCACTCCGGCGGATAGCCATGGTGGATCGTCGCGACCCAGTTGATTTCCGGGACGGGCTTGCGCTGGGAGTCGCTGATCGAAACGTAGTTGAGCTTCCCGTAAAGGCGAAGCATCGAAATCATGTCCGGCATATCGAGACGGCCGTGCATGGTCAGTACCGAGGGAGCGTCCGAAACGGAGGCGAACGGGAACGTGAAACAGTCGATGTGGGAATGGACGATGTCGAACGCCCCGTTCATCTCCCTGTAAGCCCTCGCAAGGGCGAGCAGGGATGAAAGGGGCGTATCCGGCTTCCCTTCCAGGCGCAATCCCCGCGTGACGACAGGGAAGAGCCTGGCCGAAGTGCGGGAATCTCCGGACGCGAAGAGGGTTACATTGTGACCTCTTGCGACGAGCGCTTCCGTGAGATGGTAGACGACGCGCTCCGTCCCGCCGTACTTCCGGGGGGGAACGCTCTCAATCAGGGGGGCTAACTGGGCTATTCGCAACGGTTTCATGGTACTCTCCTTTTTGTCTGCATCGTACAGGCTGGTGATTGAACTCATAGGTTTCGTTCGTCGTAACCTTGAACTGTTTCCCCCGGAAGAAACAGGGAATGCTGATCGTAGAGGGAGCCTGGATAAGGATGGTCGTTTTCCGGTGGTCGATATCCAGGCTGATGGTGCGCCCTCGCCAGTGAACACTGAAAGCGAGTCGTCGCCAGCGCTTCGGCAGCCACGGCTTGAGCACGATTCTGTCGGATTTCAGCGTCAGTCCTCCAAACCCCATGACAACCGTCTGCCAGGAGCCCCCCACCGCCGCCGCGTGTATGCCGAGTTCCGTGTTGCCGTGCAGATTCTGCAGATCGACCTGCACGGTTTTCATGAAGTACTGGTATGCCCGTTTGTGATTTCCCACGGCGAGCCCGACCATGGCATGCGTGCAATGGCTCAGGGACGACTTGTGCAGCGTGCGTTTTTCGTAGAAATCGTAATTGGCCTGCTTGACCTCGTCGCTGAAAGCGTGCGGAAAGAGCAGAAAAAGCATGATGACGTCTGCCTGCTTGATCAGACGGGTTTTGCCGATCGTCCGGTAGGTGACCCCGGCGGGCAGCACCGGCCGGCCCATTCTGTCATGCTTCGTGATACGGTGATCCCTGAGACTGAAGTATCCGTCGAACTGCTCTATCAGACCTGTCCGGGGATCGATCCCGAACTTCATCCCCCGGCTGATGGCCTCCCACTCCCCGGCCTCCCCGGAAGTGAGCGAGAGCATCGCGCCGAGCTCCCTGAAATCCTTGTCTTCGCGCTTGCTGAAATATGCGTACAGTACGGCGGCGATCTTGAGATGCCAGTGGACAAGGAAATTGGTATAGGCGTTGTTGTCGACGTGTTCGTGAAACTCGTCCGGGCCGATTACCGTCCTGATCTCGTAGCATCCTTCCGCGCACTCGACCCGGCTCGCCCAGAAGCGGGCCGTCCTGAAAATCATCTCGAGGGCGTAGCGCCGGAGAAAATCCTCGTCGCCGGTTACCCGGCAGTAGCGTTCGACCGCGTAGATGACGTCGGAGACGATGTGATCCTCTTCGCTTCCGGTATAGATGAGACGAATGGTCTTTTCCAGTTTCGAAGCGAATCTCGGCGTTACGTCTTCTCCGGTCGTGGCGGTCTCCCACCCGTACTTCGCCCCTTTGAATCCGGCACGCGCAGCATTCTTCAACGCTCCCGGCAGCGTGGCGTAACGGTACAGGAGCATGTTGCGCGCCATATCCGGAAAATTGTACAGGTAGAACGGAAAGATGAATATCTCGGTATCCCAGAACACGTGCCCGAGATAGCCTTCCGAACTGAGGAATTTGGCGCCGATGCTTCCCGTCCTCTCCGGACCGTTGATCAGCAGTTGATAGATGTTGTAGCGGAGTGCCTTCTGCGCGACGGGATCCCCCGAGATGACGACATCGGCCTGCCTCCAGCGGTCCTCCCACAGGGAGAGATGATTCCCGATCTCGCGGAACGCACCGTTGCGGACAAAGGTTTTCAGGCCGCAGATCGTACCCTTGAACATCCGCCCGGCGGGAATCTCCCTCCCGGTGTACACCACGGCGTACTTTTCGAACTCGTAGGTTTCGCCCTTTTCCGCCTGGAGGGTCATTTCGCTCGTAAACTTCTCACCGTAGATCCTCGGTTCCCACCTGACCGAAGCCTTGTCGCGATCGATCATCCTCCACGACGCCGCGGTCGCGATCCTGATCCGCCGAGCTCTTGTCCGCATTTCGAGATACATGAGATCCCTGCCGCGTTCGATCCGTTCGAGATGGAGATGCTTGAGCTGTTCTCCGGGGAAAAAACCACGGTTCAGCACGTCGCCGTTCAGGCCGCTGAGCACCCTGATCTCACCGGAAAAGTTTTCCGGAACGATTCGCACCCTCATGTAGCCCCAGTGCACATGGTGCATGAAAACCAGCTTGGAGGATGCGAAGGTGACGGCTTTGCCCGACGGAAGCCTGAAGGTGGTCTTTCTGTGCAGAACTCCCTTCCTCATATCGAGCATCTGAACATGCCTCGTAATCCGGCAGGAGGGAAGCGAAACCTTGTGTCCGTCGATCCAGAGGGAAACGTCGGTCCATACCGGACATTTCACCAGTTCTTCGACATCGGCCTCGGATTTGTCATAGATGCCGTTGATATACATCCCCCTCGAACTGCCTGGCGGCAGCTCTTCCAGGCTTCCCCGTATGTTGAGGTAGCCGTTGCCGATGGTCATCAACGTCTCGTTGATCTGTAACCGCCTGGAGTTCCTGCTGTAATTGTTTTTCTTCAGCAGCCAGGGCTCCGGGGAAAGCTCCAGGAGCCTGAGGGTATCTTCCCCGGAACGGTCTTCGTCGTCTCGCTTCCCCGCCATTGTCCTTTCTCCAGATACGCAATCTGAAAAAGCAAATCGACAGCCGTCGTTATTCTGTTCCGTCCGGTAATCGTCACGGGCGCTTTCCCTGCGAAGGCAGGAAGGGGTGCACTCAGGAAAGCGCTGTTTCCCGCGTCTTACAATAACTGCGCACGACCCGCCGATCGTTCCCCGGCCGGCGCATTCCGCACCGCCGCGGGCTCCGGACCCCCGAAATAGCGGGCTCTACAATCTTTCATTTTTTCTTATTATTAAGGCTCAACGCCAACAGGTTGCCTTTAACCGTTTAATCTTCTTCCCAGCCTTGGAACAACACACATACAACACCTGCCCGGTCTGCTCGTTTCCCCTGACGGAACAGAGTGCGGTCTGCCCCAGATGCGGCAACGACATCATCGAGGATATCTCCTCGCTCGACGAACAGTCCCGGGAAAAACATCTTGAGATCATCGAGGCAAAAAAAGCCGACTGGTACGCACGATGCATAGCCGACAAGCTCACGGACTGCTGCGAACTTCAGCCGGCGGACGACACGGACGACGCCTGCTGCCCGACGCTTCCGAAAGGCGGCAAGCTCGTCGACGCCCCGGTTTTCTCTCTGCCCGGAAAAGAGCTGCTCGCGGACAGAAACCGGAGAAAAGAGTGGTGGAACGCCCTGAACGAAGACTGGAAGGAGGTCGTCAGAAACACCGTCAAGACCGGCGGAGACCCTTCGGACCACGAACTTGCCGCCTTTTTCAGAATATCTCATCTGCGGTGCGACAGCCGCAGGATTCACAGCCTCGCTCCCGTGAGAGTCCTTGAAAACCTGCAGCAGCTCCGTTGCGACGAATCCCCGATAGAAAATCTGGAGCCGCTGAAAAATCTCGTGAACCTGCAACGCCTTTACGCTTTCGACTGCGATTTTTCATCCCTCGAACCTCTGGCCGCGCTCCTGAACCTGAAACTCCTCTGGATATCGAGCACGGGGGTCGAAAGCCTCGCTCCGATAGCGAAGCTCGTCAACCTCGAGGAGCTTTACTGTTCCGAAACGCCGATCTCCGATCTCTCCCCGGTATCGGAGCTCGTCTGCCTGGAGAAAATAAGCTGCTACAAAACAGGGATATCGTCCCTCGAACCCCTTCGGAAACTCGAGAACCTCATAGAACTCGGGTTCAACAATACGGCGGTCAGTGACATTTCCCCGCTCGAAGGGCTTGAAAACCTGGAATATCTGCGCATAAGCCGCACGGACATCGATACGCTCGAACCGCTTGGAGGGCTCATCAATCTCAGGGAACTCAGCCTGAACGAAACCGGAGTCTCTTCCCTCGCACCTCTCGAGAAACTGCCGGAACTCGAGGAGCTCGCCTTTGCCGATACGAAGGTCACCACGATAACGCCTCTGATGGAACTCGAATATCTCGAGAAAATAGAGCTTTCAGCCGGACAGATCCCGAACAGCGAGCTGGAGCGCTTTCTCGAACTCCATCCGGACTGTGAAATCATTCTGAAGAAGTGACGCTTCTCGCCGGTCCTGAAGAATCCCGGCGTCAGAGGGATTGAGAAACCGGAACGGAAAAGGCGGAACCCCGCAAGAGGCTCCGCCTTTTTATACATAACAGCCCGGAACTCCCCGTCAGAGGAAGACCGAGAGCAGAATTCCGGCGGCGACAGCCGAACCGATAACTCCCGCCACGTTCGGTCCCATGGCGTGCATGAGAAGGAAGTTGTGAGGATCGGACTCGAGTCCGACCTTGTTGGAGACGCGGGCGGCCATCGGCACGGCGGAAACACCCGCGGAACCGATCAAGGGATTGATCTTCTGCTTGAGGAAGAGGTTCATCAGTTTCGCCATCAGCACTCCCGCCGACGTACCGAAAGAAAACGCGATCAGACCGAGCACGATAATCCCCAGCGTTTCGAGATTGAGAAACTTTTCGGCCGACAGCTTGCTGCCGACGCCGAGCCCGAGAAAAATCGTCACGATGTTGATCAGCGCGTTCTGCGTGGTATCGCTCAGACGATCGACCACTCCGCACTCCTTCATCAAGTTGCCGAACATCAGGAATCCGATAAGAGGCGCGGCCGAAGGAAGCAACAGGCCGCAGAGAACGATGACGATGATCGGGAAGAGAATCTTTTCCCGTTTGGAGACATAACGGAGCTGGGTCATCTTGATCGCCCGTTCGGACTTGCTGGTGAACAGCTTCATGACGGGCGGCTGAATGATCGGAACCAGCGCCATGTAGGAGTATGCCGCAACGGCTATGCTGCCCAGCAACTGGGGACTGAGACGGGATGCGAGAAAGATCGATGTCGGTCCGTCCGCTCCGCCGATGATGCCGATGGACGCGGCATCCTTCATGGAGAATTCGATTCCCGGCACGTACTGCGAAAGCAGGAGCGCGCCGATGAGCGTGGAAAAGATGCCGAACTGGGCCGCCGCTCCGAGCAGGGCGGTTTTCGGATTGGCGATCATCGGCCCGAAATCGGTCATCGCCCCGACCCCCATGAAGATAATGAGCGGAAACACGCCCGTCTCGATACCGACGTCGTAGACATAGCGCAGGATACCGCCTTCATCGTTGATGTAGGCCAGCGGAATGTTGGAAAGCACCGCGCCCATCCCGATGGGAATCAACAGGAGCGGCTCGAACCCCTTGGCGATGCCGAGGTAGATGAGAAGCGCGCCCACGCTGATCATCAGGAGGCGTCCGAGACCTTCCGTCCAGGTGAGGCTGTTGTCGTTGATGAGGGCGTATATGCCGGTGCTCTCCACGAGATTCCCGAAAACCTTCTGCATGGATAGCCTTTCGGTGGCGGCGTCGGCCCCTTTTTTGCTGACTATCAGGGCCTGCCTTTCGATCCGGAGCAGAACGGTTCCCTCGGGCACATGGGTGTACTTCGAGTAAAGCTCGGGATGAATGTAGGTGATCTTTCCGGCCACGCCCGCCGTGACGGTGATCTTGTTGTGCTTCTCGTCGGCGAACAGGCCGAGAAAATCCCCGCTCCGCACCTCGTCCCCTACCCGGAGGACGCGGCTGTTCCTGACGGGCACCGTCACCAGTTCGAGATCCCCGGGCGCCCGGAGCACAACCACACCGTCTTCCGTGGTAAAAAACCCTTCGGCCCGCGCGGTCGTACCCAGAAACACTATCGACAGGAGCACAAGAATGAACGTACGCATGAGTCTCTTGCTAAACCGTTAATCGTTATTGCACAAAGTACCGGAAGCCCGCCGGCGAGCCGGCGGGCCTGATCGTAATCCGGAACCTACGCGATGTACATCAGTACGTCGCCCGTGGCGACCGTATCGCCCGGCGAAACCTCAATGGAAACCACCTTGCCGGATTTCGGAGCTTTGACCGGGGACTCCATCTTCATGGCCTCGATAATCAGGACGTCCTCCCCTTCTCCGACATTCTGCCCGACCTCGACCTCGATGGCGACAACGCTGCCCGGCATGGCGGCCTCGACCGGCACGCCTTCGCCCTGGCTCCCGGCAGGAGCAGGCGCAGCGGCAGGAACGGGGGCGGCCGACTGCACCGCTCCCGTTCCCTCGGCTACCGTTACATTGTAAGCCTTGCCGTCGACGGTGATGGTATAGTTGCCGGGTGCGGATGCGGGCTTCGGAGCCGCCGGTGCATCCTGTTTCGGGGAAGCCTTGGGAATGGCTTTGGCGGCCGCCTCGGCCTCGACGTCGGCCTTGTAACGTATGCCGAGCGAAGCTTCTCCCTTGAGAAACGCAATACCTTTGGCGCCGCAGGTAGCCGAGATGAAAATGTTCTCCTCGGTCGCGCTCAGCCCTTCCTTTTCGAGAAGCTTGCGGTTGTATTCGATGCCGAGCTCGGGGTTTCTATCGTTGATGTCGTGCACGTCCTCGGTCGTAGGCTCCAGCCCGAGCTGCTCGGAGGCGAGTTTGACGATTTCCGGATCGGGCTCGGCCGGCGTCTTGCCGAAATAGCCGAGCACCATCTTGCCGTAACTTTCCGTGATCTTTTTCCACTGGCCCTGGACGGTGTTGGCGAACGCCTGCTGGAAATAGAACTGGGAGACCGGGGTGACCGAAGAGCCGAAACCGCCCTTGGCGACGACCTCGCGCATGTTTCTGATCACTTCGGGAAAGAGATGGAGCGAATTGTTGTCGCGCATCATCTGGGTGTTCGCCGTCAGCGCTCCGCCTGGCATGGGGGAGAACGGAATGAGCGGATTGACCTCCTTCGCTTCGGGCGGCATGTAGTATTTGTCCATGTGATCGATGAACATCGCCTCGACCTCGATGATCTTCTCGTGGTCGATATCCAGGGTGTAGCCCGTTCCCCGGAGCCTGTGCCACATGGTGAGAATGTCGACCTGAGACGTTCCGCCGCTCACCGGAGCCATGGCGAGATCGATGATATCCGCCCCGGCTTCGATCGCCGCGAAATTGCAGGCGACTCCCATGTCGGCGGTATCGTGGGTATGAAATTCGATCACCGTTCCCTCCGGCAGCATCTTCCTCGCACCCTTGATCGACTCGTAGACGATGGCCGGAGTCGTCGTGCCCGAAGCGTCCTTGAACGCCACGCTGTCGAAGGGAATGCCTGCGTCGAGAATCTCGCGGAGCTTGTCGAGATAGAACTGCGGGGTATGACAGTATTTTTCGTTCAGTCCGGGCGGCAGCCCCATGAGCGCGATGACGACCTGGTGTTTCACCCCTGCGTTGTGAATGCACTGGCCCGAATAGGCTATGTTGCGCACATCCATGAGGGCATCGAAGTTTCTGATGGTCGTGATGCCGTGTTTTTTGAACATCCGGGCGTGCAGGTCGATGACGTCCCTCGACTGCGAAACGAGTCCCACGACGTTCGCTCCACGGGAGAGCGTCTGCAGGTTGATGTCCGGCCCGACGATCTTCCGTGCGGCATCCATCATATCGAAGGCGTCTTCCTGGCAGTAGAAATAGAGGCTCTGGAAGCGGGCCCCGCCGCCGATTTCGAAGTTATCGGTTCCGGCCGCCACGGCGGCCTCGAGCACCGGAAGAAAGTCCTCGCTTTTCACTCTCGCTCCGTAACAGGACTGGAACCCGTCGCGGAAGGATACGTCCATGAACTGTATCTTTTTCATAATCCTTTTCTTGTTATCGTTTTAGCAGTATGAACATTCGTGCCGGACGGCTCACCGGTTACGATGGGCGTGCACCGCTGCGGCGAAGACCGCGGTCAGTCTCGCGTCGTCCGCCCCTGTGGTGGCGGCCACCGCGGCCGGAACCGATCCACCGGATTTTCCGGCGTTCTTTTTCTTTCTCTTCTTGGCTTCCGCATCCAGCAAGGCTTTTTCCTCGATGAGCGCATGATCCTTCAGAAAAGAGGAGAGCCCGACAATGAGGAGATAGAGCAGCAGCAGGAACAGAAAAACAACGACCATTCCCACAACCATGAGGATAATACCGTCGGTAATCATGAACGGATAACGTTAAAAGTTGACGATCGGACCGGCTTTATGCATAGTCTTTTACGGCTTTGTCGGCGGCGTTCTGCTTGACGAGAAGAACCGGAATGTCGACCGCGTGAAAAACGGCTTCCGCCACGCTTCCCATCAGAATGCGGTTCAGACCCGTCCTGCCGTGGGAGCCCATGATCAGAAGATCGGGAGCCCAGGAAGCGGTCTGCTCGATGATGGTATCGTACGGATTGCCCCTGAGAATCAGAATATCGGCCGAGAGACCTTTTTTCTTCTCTTCCATGAGCAGCATCCTGAACCCCTCCGAAACAATCTCCTCGCCGCTGGCCCCGGTGGCGATCCCGTAGCTGTATGCGGTTTTCTCCGCGATGTTTTCCGGCTGCATGATATGAAGAAATCGAACGTGCGCCCTGACCTTCCGGCCGAGTTCGATCGCGTAGCGAACCGCCTTGTCCGATGTTTTCGAGTAGTCGGTGGGGCACAGGATTTTCGATAGCTGGATCATGAACCTTCCACGCTTGTATTGAATTAATAGCGGTGCCCTGTTGTTTCGGGCGTTAATTCTTATTTTACGAGAAAGAGTGAATTTACAATTATTTTTCTGATAAAACCATAGGTCTTCCGGCCTGAAAACGGCTCCCGAACAAACTCTGCTGAAGTTCCGCGATGCACCGGAAGGGAAAAAGCGACCCCGCCATGACTCCGGGAGAAAAGAGTTGCACGACCGGCCTGGTCGATGCACTGTCAAGCTCGTCCGCCTACCCCCACGAGGCAACCGATGTAGAAATCGTCGAAACCCATATCTCCATTGTCTTTCTTACCGGCCGGTACGCATACAAGGTCAAAAAAAACGTCGATCTCGGCTTTCTGGATTTCTCCTCGCCCGAAAAACGGGAGCGATACTGCAGGGAGGAGCTGCGCCTCAACAGGAAACTCTGTCCGGAGCTCTACATCGATGTTGTTCCCATAACCGAGAAGTCGGGCCGGATCGCGGTGGAGGGTGACGGAAGGATTATCGACCACGCGGTTAAAATGATCCAGTTCGACCGGAGCATGGAGCTCGACACCCTGCTCGCGCAAAACCTCCTCACGAGCCGGGAAGTCGATCAGATAGGCCGGATCGTGGCCGATTTCCATGCATCCCTCCCCTCTCCCGGTCCGGACACTCCTTACGGCCGTCCGGATGTCCTCATCAGGCCGGTGCGCGATAACTTCGCCCATGCCGCCCGTCTGAATGTGAACGAGGGAGAGAGCGAAACGCTCGAAAAACTCCGACTGTGGACGGAAAGGGAACACCGGCGGCTTCATCCCCTCTTTTCGTCGCGCAAGATTTCCGGGCACGTCAAACCGTGCCACGGCGACATGCATACGGGCAACATGGTTCTCTGGAAAGGACGCGTCATGATCTTCGACTGCATAGAATTCAACCCCTTTCTGAGCACCATCGACGTCATGAGCGAGATCGCGTTCCTCGTCATGGACCTCGAACACAGCGGGCACCCGCAACATGCATGGCGATTCCTCAACGACTACCTCTCGCTGACCGGCGATTACGAAGGCCTGCCGCTGCTTTGCTTTTACAAGACCTACCGGGCGATGGTTCGCGCGAAAGTCACCGCCATACGGTTTCTCCAGGAAAACGAACCGGAAGAACGGGAGCGAACGCTCGCCGAACACCGATCCTACGTCTCCCTCGCCTGCTCTTTCGGCCGACGCGGGCCTTTCGGGCTCGTGATAACCTGCGGCGTATCCGGCAGCGGCAAAACGACGGTCGCCCGTGAACTGGCGCAGACGCTCCCCGCCGTTCACCTGCGTTCCGATGTCGAACGCAAACGGCTTTTCGGGCTCGGCGAGCTCCGGAGAAGTTCCGGGGAACGTCTGCGCGAACTCTACAGCGAGGAGGCCACGAAACGGACCTATTCGAAACTCTACGGAATCGCTTCGCTCAGTCTCGATGAAGGATATTCGGTTATCGTCGACGCGACATTTCTGGGAAAAGAGGAGCGGCAACGTTTCATCCGGCTGGCCGGAAAAAAGGGGGTTCCCGCCGTCGTTCTGTGCTGCGAAGCGCCCGGAACCCTCCTCGAAAGCCGGGTGGATGCCCGGCATGAAGCCCTGTCCGACGCGTCGGAGGCCGACCGTTCGGTCCTCCGCCGGCAACTCGAAGTACGCGAACCCCTCGCCGGTAAAGAACGGGAGATCGCCGTGTTCGCCGACACCGCCGACCCGGCGTCGATCGAAGCCGCGATACGGACGGCGACGGAGCGGATCGGAAAACCCGCCGCGCTCAGGACACGTCGAACACGATCCTGACGACCATTCCGGCGAGAAAGCTCAAGGCAGCAACGCCGAAGCTCAGGCCGACCATCTCGAAAAAACGACTCCTGAAGGGAACATCCTGCGCGACGGAAACGTAAAAGTTGAACACCCCGATAATGCAGACGGAAGCAAGAAAAGCGGTCGCGAGCGCCGCGTAGAGCGACGGAATGAGAAGAAAAGGCGTGATCAGCACCACGACCGTGGCGATATAGGCCGCCCCCGTGTAGAGCGCCGCCCGCACAGGGCTTTTGGACTGCTGCTCGGCTTTCGTGGAAAGATATTCCGATGCGGCCATCGACAGGGCGGCGGCAAAACCCGTTATGATGCCCGTCAGGGCCACGAACCGCGAGTCCTGGAGCGCGAAGGCGAGACCCGCGAGAACGCCCATGAGCTCGACAAGGGCATCGTTCAGACCGAGCACGACGGATCCCGTATACTTCAGGCGCTCTTCATCGAGCAGGGAGATCAGCGCGGTTTCGTGCTCTTCCTCGTCGCGCAGCATCCGCTTTGCCTCGCCGAAGGAAGAAGGAAGCTGCAGGTAGGCGTCGTAGGCGTTTCTTTCGGTCTTCTCCATGAGCTTGATACCGAAAGTCAGCCCGAAAAGCGCACAGACCGCCGTGAAAAACCGTATCCTGATCCGGTCCGGCCGGACATCCTTCCGGGTATAGGTTTTCCAGATATTGTAGTGACGCAGCTCGTCCTCGGCGATCTGTGAAAGCACGCGACGGTTTTTCAAACTTCCCGTACGCTCCGCAAGCCGCTTGTAGATGCAGTGCTCCGTCAGCTCGTTTCTCTGAAAAACAAGAACCGTTTCCGGGAGAACGGCCTTCCCGGCTTTGACGTATTTCTGCATGGCGTCTCCCGGATTCTTTTCGCCCGCGGTTCGGGCTGTGGTCTTCCGACTCAGGATTTCGAGGTTTTTGTCGCCGCTTCGATGATATCGTTCATACGGGACACGAATTCGGCCGGGTCCTCGATTCCGCCTTCCAGAAGCAGCGCGCCCTCGAAAAGCTGACGCACGGTGGCCGGAATAATGGGATTCTTGTCGTTCAGGACGCAGAGCCCCGCGAGATTTTTGATGATCGGGTGAGACGGATTGACCTCGAGTATTTTTTTGCCCGGCGCCGTCTCCTTGTTCATCATCCGGAGCATTCTCTCGACCTGAGTGTCCATCGCATCCTTCGACCCGACAAGCGTGACCGGGGAGTTGACAAGCCGACGCGACTCGACGACATCCTCGACCTTCTCCCCGAGAGTCTCGCGGAAAATTTTCAGAACCGGTTCGATCATACTTCCGGCGAGCGCTTCTCCTTCCTTCTCCTCTTCCTCCGCGGCAAAGTCGATATCGGCCTTCTCGATGGATTTCAGCGGCTTTTCGTCGTACTCGTTGATCGAAGGAATGACGAAAACGTCTACCGGATCGACAAGCAGCAGAACCTCGATGCCTTTCTTCCGGAAATACTCCAGATTGGGATGCGAAAGCAGTTGACGGCGGTTGTCGCCCGAAAGGTAGTAGATCTCCTTCTGATCGGGCTTCATGCCGGTCACATACTCACGGAGAGTAACGTATTCACCCTCTTCCTTCAGCGAACTCTCGAAACGGAGCAGTTCGATAAGCTTGTCGCGGTTGGTGAAATCGGTGTTGAGGCCGATCTTGATCACCGGCCCGAAAGCTTTGTAGAACTGCTGGAATTTGCCGGGTTCTTCCTCCGCGAGCGTCTCGAACCAGGCGATGATCTTCGAGGTGAGGATCTGGCGTATCTTGGCCATGACAGGGCTGTTCTGCACGACCTCCCTGGACACATTGAGCGGCAGGTCCTCCGTGTCGACCACCCCCTTGATGAAACGGAGGTATTCGGGAAGCAGCTCCTTGCATTCGTTCTGGATCATCACCTTTTTCACGTAGAGCTGGGGACCGTGGTTTTCAAGCGAACCCTGCTGGTAGAGCATGTCGACGGGAGCCTCTTTCGGCAGGAACAAGAGCGCCTTGAAACTCACCACGCCTTCCAGTGAAAGATGGAGATGGGCCAGAGGCTCCTGGTAATCGACTGAAACGAACTTGTAGAACTCCTCAACCTCCTCGTCCTTCAGCTCACTTTTCGGTTTCTGCCAGAGGGCCTCCACACTGTTGATGCGCTTGTTGTCGAGATAGATCGGAAAATCGACGAAATTGGAATACTTCCTGATAATGGCCTCGAGGCGGTAGGACTCCGCGAACTCCTTCGATTCTTCACGAAGGGTGAACGATATTGTCGTCCCCCGGTGTTCGCGTTCGACGGTCTCTATCGTATAGGTCCCCTCTCCCGAAGAAACCCACCGGCATGCCGGCGAACCTTCAGCCTTCGTCTCGACCGTCACCTCGTCCGTGACCATGAAGACCGAATAAAAACCGACGCCGAATTGACCGATCAGACTGGCGTCGATTCCCGAGCCTTCCTGCTGCCGATCCTTCAGGGTCTGCAGAAAGCCGAGAGTTCCCGACCTGGCGACGGTGCCGAGATTGGCTATCAGCTCGTCCTCGCTCATGCCGACGCCGTTGTCCTCGATTACGAAAGAACGCTTCTCTTCGTCAACGGTGATCGATATCTTCAACTCGCCTTCATCCTCCGCGGGGCTTTCGCTTTCGGTAAGCTGCCGGAAATGAAATTTGCTCAGAGCGTCGGCGGCATTCGAAACAAGTTCCCGAAGGAAAATTTCCGGATGCGTGTACAGGGAGTGAACGATAAGATGAAGAAGCTGCTTCATCTCCGCCTTGTATTCGAACTCCTGTACCCCGGATTGACGGTTCTCACTCATGATGTCTTCAAGGATTTTTCGTTTAAACGCTGTCGTTGCATGCGGGGAAAAACAGCGCCGCCCGCCTGGAGCGACGGTATGTTCCCGATCGAGCGGGAAAGTTAATCGCGGAACCGGAAAATAGCAAACCGTTGATAAAAAAGTAGTGACGAGTGACGTCGCGCCGGCTTCACCGGGCGCTTGGTGACGACGCCCGATTGGTATCGGGCTTGGTGACCGGTTGGGGAAAAGATCGATTCCCGATTCCGATACCGACGGCGAACCCCGGAAGAAGGAACATCGGAGATCGGGGTCGGCATCGGGTTTCGGGGTCGAAAGGGAATCAGTCGGCAGTTAGCAAAGTGTAGGGGCAGCCCCCTGTGGCTGCCCGAACTGGCGTTGGTTATCGATACCGATACCGACGGCGATCCCCGGAAGAGGAACAACCGGAAATCGGGGTCGGCATCGGGTTTCGGAATCGAATGTATTTCTATTACAGTAACCGGTGGTGCGTACAGCTTGAACACTGTCAACTATTTCAGGACGGGACATCATTCGAAACTCGTCACTCATATCTTGTCACCAAGCCCGCGAGAGCGGGCGTCGTCTCTAAGCTCGGCGAAGCCCGAGCGACATCACTAAGCCTGACATAGTCAGGCGCCGTCACCAAGTCCGGCCCAGCCGGACGTCGTCACTACATCTATATCACATCACTGCGCGACAGTGCTTCAGGTTCTCATGGATATCAGCTTCTCGGCGAACTCCCGGAAGGCGCCGTCGCCCCCCGAAGCGGAGCAGATATAGTGGGAGACCGGTCTTACGAATCCAGTGGCGTCCCCGGGGCAGGCCGTGAGACCGCAGGCAGCGATCGACTCCATGATCGCGAGATCGTTGACGTCGTCGCCCATATAGGCGAGCTGCGACGTATCGAGGCCGGTGTCGTCAAGAACGTCCCGCAATTTCGACAGTTTGTCCTTCACTCCGAGATAGAGCAGCCCGATCCCGAGCTTCTCGGCGCGGCGGACGAGGTTCGGAGAATTTTCCCCGGTCATGATACCGGTCACGATACCGACGGCGTCGAGACGCTCGACGCCCATGCCGTCGCGAATCGAATAGCGCTTGAACTCTTCCCCTCGTTCGGAATAGTAGACGCCGTTGTCGGTAAGTACACCGTCGTTGTCGGTGAGCACCAGCCTGATGTTTTTCACCCGTCCCTGAAATTCCTTCTGGGTCAACTCTCTCATACAGCAAATCGTTTTTTCGGTTCGTCCCGGCTTACGGGCAGGCAATCGCTCGATGAAGTCGATCAATATACTATTTTCCAACCACATCCCGGCGGCGGCAACCGCCCGGCGGGAAGCCGCCGAAACCCCCGCACGGGAAAGGCCCCGGACAACATGCCCACAAGTTATCAACATTCCGTCAACACCTGTCGACACAGTTCTCCACAGTGCACAAGGTAAAAAGGCACCGAACCCGTCCCTCTTTCAAAAAAAACGTAAGTCACTTAAAAAAAAGAGCTTAAAAAAACTGTTGCAAAAACGAACACATACAATCGGTGCTCCCCCTCCATTAGACTCCACCGGATCCGCTCCTTTTTTTCAGGGTTTTCAACATCCTTGCACAAAGAAGACAAAAAAATCGGGTGGATATTCAACCCTCCGCCCGCAAAAGCTTTTTCCCCGGATGAAGGATGAATATCGGCGACATTTTTTTTCATGGACAACGGGTTACGGACGCGCGCCGGCCGTTCGACGAATCGCCCTTTCTGCCGTATATTGCAGCCGCCGGAGTTCTTTTCGAGGCTGCTTCAACCCACAAAAGACCGCTATCGTGCACTTTTCAATGAACACCACGGAAATCGAGGGCCTTCTCAGGGAAGACGCGCCCTATTTCGATCTCACGAGCTCGCTTCTCGATCTGGAACCGATCGAGGCGGAAATTCTTTTCAGCCCCAGGGAAGCCCTCACCGTCTGCGGCAGCGAGGAGGCCGAAACTATCTTTTCACTACTCGGCGCCGACACGGAACTTCTCGTTACAAGCGGCGGAAGGGCCGAAGCCGGCCAGCCCGTTCTCAGAGCTTGCGGCAGCGCCGAACGGCTCCACATGGGCTGGAAGGTCGCCCAGAACATCCTGGAGCATTTTTCCGGCATCGCGACGAGAACCCGCTCGATGGTCCGGAATGCGGGCGAAAGCGGAAGAGCGGTGGAAATCTGCGGGACGCGCAAGCACCTGCCCGGAATCAAACGCCTCTCGCTGAAAGCGCTCGTTGCAGGCGGAGGCTACCCCCACAGACTCGGCATATCGGATTCCGTTCTGATCTTTTCGAATCACTACGAACTTCTCGGCGGGATCGAGGCGGTCTGCGAACGCCTCGGGACTCTCAAGGGAAAATGTCCCGAGAAAAAGATTGCCGTGGAAGTCGAGTCGGCCGAACACGCCGTACTCGCGGCCGCGTCGGGAGCCGATATCGTGCAGCTCGACAAATTTTCCCCTTCGTCCGTCCGGGAGACCGTCGACCGCATCAGAACGATCGGCGGATTCACCGTCGTCGCGGCGGCGGGCGGCATAGACGCGTCGAACGCCCGTGCCTATGCCGGGGCCGGAGCGGACGTGCTCGTCAGTTCATGGATGTATTTCGGTAAACCCGCGGATTACAAGGTAGTCGTCAGGAAATCCGGAAGCGGCGGAAAACGGGCGGAAAAAAACCTGCCCTGATAAATCAGGGACAGGCCGAACGGAGAAAAACAACACAATCACTACTCTACCTTAAACAAACCTTTCCGGCTTTTTGTTCTGCGGATGCGAGGATTTCTGCGATTTCCTCCCGCCGAAACGCCTTCCCTGCACGCTTGCCGAGCGTTTTCTCGGGATTGAACTGCTGCAGGAAAAACGGAATCCCGATTGTCGCGGCAAGCTTCCCGATGTCGCCGGCTTCGTGAAAAGGCCGGAGCAGGGTCGTTCGCGCTTCGCACGGCACGCGTTCTTCGTGCAGCAGCCTGAGAGAACGCCGGAGCGATGCGAGCATCTTCCCGGAAAATGAAGGACCGCAAAGCGCCGCATATCTGTCGAAAACCGGGAGGGTCTTGACGTCCATCGCGACATAGTCGACGAGTTGTTTCTCTATCAGCGTTTCGAGCATTCCGGGATTCGTTCCGTTGGTATCCAGCTTCACTTCGAACCCCAGCTCTTTTACTTTCGCCATGAAATCCGGCAGGGAGCGATGCAGGGTGGGCTCCCCCCCTGTAATGACGACCGCGTCGAGCAGCTCGCGGTTCCGGTCCAGCCAGGAAAAAATCCGCTCGTGGGGCACACGCCGGGCCCGCCGGACCGCTTCCGGAAGTACCAGCTCGGGATTGTGGCAGTAGGGGCAACGGAAATTGCAGCCGAGGGTAAACACAACCGCCGAAATCCGGCCGGAATAGTCGTTCAGGCTCTGCTTGAGAAAACCTCCGACGGGAAGCGGAGGGGGCGCGACGGCGCCCCCCGCCTCACCTTCCGCTCCGCCGTCGCTCATGACGCGGCCGGCTCTTCGTCGAGCACTTTTTCGCCCGGCTCCTCCCGAACGGAAGAGCTGCTCCCGTCGAACGTCCTGCGGTCCGCGAACTCCGCCCGTTTTCCGGCGTTCCACTGTTCCACCGGCCTCAGGTAACCGACGATACGCGAAAACACGAGGCATTTGGTGCTCTCCCCGTTTTCGGCGCACCGGGGACATTCGTGGTGCTCGCCCGCCAGATAACCGTGGGACGGACAGATGCTGAAGGTAGGGGAAAGCGTGACATAGGGGAGACGGAAATTCGAAGTGATTTTTCTGATCAGATTCCGGGCGGAGGCAGGCGGAAGATCCCGCTCGCCGAGAAACGCGTGGAAAACAGTTCCGCCGGTATAGCGGACCTGCATCTCGTCCTGCAGGCGAAGCGCCTTGAACAGATCGTCCGTGTGGTTTACGGGAAGCTGTGAGGAATTGGTGTAGTAGGGCTCTCCCCCGTTTCTGCACGCCTCCTCGTTGGCGACGATGATGTCCGGATGGGCCGCCTTGTCGAGGCGCGCCAGACGATAGGCCGTCCCTTCGGCGGGAGTCGCCTCGAGGTTGTAGATATGACCGGTCTCCTCCTGAAAACTTTCGAGCTGCTCCCGCATGAAATCGAGAATCCCGAGGCCGAACGAGCGACCCGCGGCTTCGCCCAGCGAACAGCCCAGAAAGTTCAGGCAGCATTCGTTCATGCCCACCAGCCCGATTGTCGAGAAGTGGTTGTCCCAGTAGGTCCCGTTTTTCAGAAAAAGCTTCCGGAGATAGAAGCGCGAGTAGGGGTAGAGTCCCTGCAGGGTCAGGCGCTCGATCACCTTTCGTTTGATCTCGAGACTGCTTTTGCCGAGTTCCATGGCTCTCCGCAGACGCTGGAAAAACTCCTCGACACTACGGGAGCGATAGCCCAGAAGAGGCAGATTGATCGTGACGACCCCGACCGATCCTGTCAGCGGATTCGAACCGAAGAGGCCGCCGCCCCTGCTCTGCAGCTCGCGCTTGTCCAGCCGGAGACGGCAGCACATGCTCCGCACGTCGTCCGGACTCATGTCGGAATTGACGAAATTGGAGAAGTAGGGGATGCCGTATTTGGCGGTCATCTCCCAGATGCCGTCGTAAACCGGATTGTCCCAGTCGAAGTCCGGCGTGATGTTGTAGGTCGGTATCGGAAACGAAAACACCGAGCCGTTCGCGTCTCCCTCGAGCATGACGTCGGCGTAGGCCCGGTTGAAAAGGTCCATCTCCTCCTGGAAATCGCCGTATACGGCCTCCTGCGGTTCTCCCCCGATAATGACCTGCCGCTCCTTCATGAAGCCGGGCACCCGAAGGTCGAGCGTCACGTTGGTGAACGGGGTCTGGAAACCGACTCTCGTCGGAACGTTCATGTTGAAGAAAAACTCCTGCAGACACTGCCTGACACCGGCGTAATCGAGCCCGTCGTAGCGGATGAACGGCGCAAGCCAGGTATCGAAATTCGAAAACGCCTGCGCACCCGCGGCTTCACCCTGCATGGTGTAGAAGAAATTCACGATCTGGCCGAGGGCCGAACGGAGATGTTTCGCCGGCGCGCTGGTCGCCTGGCGCTCGACCCCGCGGAACCCGCTCAGCAGAAGATCCTCGAGATCCCACCCGACGCAGTAGACACTCAGGGAACCGAGATCGTGTATGTGTATCAGTCCTTCCTTGTGTGCTTCGGCGATCTCTGCGGGGTAGATTTCGTTCAGCCAGTACTGCGAGCTCACGATCCCTGAAATATGGTGGTTCAAACCCTGGAGCGAGTAGCTCAGATTGGCGTTTTCCTTTACCCGCCAGTCCCTGAGGTGCAGATAGTCGTCGATCAGGTCGATGTTGGAGAAAATCTCCCTGGCCTGCCGCAGATTGCCGTGCTGATGACGATATATGACATAGGCTTTGGCGGCGTCGAACGCCCGGTTCTCGAACAGCACCTTTTCGACGGCATCCTGAATCTCCTCGACGCCGGGCGGGGCCTCTCGTCCGGAAAGGTCGAGCGCCTCGACAACGCGCCGGCCGAGCTCTCCGGCCCTGGATCGGTCGGGACTGCCGACCGCCCTGAGGGCCCTGAAAATTGCAAAAGTGATTTTTTCCGGGTCGAAGGGAACGACCCGTCCGTCCCGCTTGATGATTTTCGCGTCATCAAGCCTCTTCTTGTTTTCCATGATGGTCAGGGGTTTGACTGTGATCGAGCAGGCCGGACGATGGCCCGGTCACGGCAAACGATCACGGAAAACGGCTGTGGAAAACGACGGGAGGGTAAAAAAGAGTGGAAAGAGAGCGTCTCGTTCCTGTCACATGCCTTGTTCGCGAAAGCATACCATGACACGGGTCTTTCCGGCAACATGATGTTCGATGCTCCGCAAGACTCCGTTACAAAAGACAAGACAGGTCTCCTGGCTTACCCGTTTTTTCACGGCGCCTTCCCGTTCCCCGGAGGAAACAGTGGCCGTATGCCGCAAAACATCGTTGCAGGGCTTACAGTTGCGCGTCAGCTCACGATTTGCACGTGATTCCCTTTTAAACCCCCGTCAGGGGGTATCCCGTCTTTTCAACAATGCGCAAAGAACACAGTTCAATGTATGCATAAGAGTAGCGGAAAACAACAGCGGCCTGTTGTTAAAAACATCACTTCACTTCAGGCTCTCCTGTTCACGCTCGGCGACAAGCGCTTTTCTGATTTCGAGCAGCTCGCGGCGCCTCTCCTCGCTTGTTTGCGGATAGGACATGCCGAGCGAGCGGAAGGTGTCCAGGATGATTTTCGATACGATCAGGCGGGTGTTTTTCTTGTCGTCGGCCGGAACGATGTACCAGGGCGCCCTTTTGGTGCTCGTCTTGCCGAGACACGCCTCGTAGGCCTCCATGTAGCGGTCCCAGTGCTTTCTCTCCTCGACGTCGGCCGCGCTGAACTTCCAGTTCTTTTCGGGCTCGTCGATACGATCGAGAAAACGCTCGCGCTGCTCCTCTTTCGACAGATGGAGGAAAAACTTGACGATTCTCGTTCCGTTGTGGTAGAGATGGTGCTCCATGTTGTTGATCGAGCGAAAGCGCCCCGCCCAGACATCGTGACCGTTGAGCAGGTCTTCGGGAATATGCTGGCTCATGAGGATTTCGGGATGAACCCGGACAACCAGCACCTCCTCGTAGTAGGAACGATTGAAAATTCCGATCCTGCCGCGTTCGGGAAGCGCGATATTGGCCCTCCAGAGAAAATCGTGATCCAGTTCTTTGGCCGAAGGATGCTTGAAACTGTAGACCTGGCAGCCCTGCGGATTGATTCCCGACATGACATGCCTGATCACGCTGTCCTTTCCGGCGGCGTCCATGGCCTGAAAAATGAGCAGCACCGAATAGCTGTTGTCCGCATAGTGTATCCGCTGCAGTTCGCTCAGCTCTTCGACATGCTTCTTCAGCATCTCCCGGTACTCTCCCTTGGAGGAGTAGAAATCGGGAATCCGTGTCGGCCATTCGTCCAGACGGACCTTCCGGCCCTCGCGGACCAGAAACCTGTCGGGGGCTATCTTTTCCATCGGCTGAAAACGAAAGATTCGAAAAAAACGGCATCACGGCCGTCTATCAGTAAGAACGGTGTTTTCGGAAAGAAAAGAAAACATAGCGAAACCTGCAGCGGGATTGAGCGGGAAACGGGTTACGATGCGCGCGGGAGGAAGGTATCCCGCGCGATGAACGGCGCGAGGTTTGCACGAAAGAGAGCACCTACAGATTTCCGGTCATCTTCGACGGCACGACCCACTCGTCGAACTGTTCGCTTGTCAGATGGCCCAGCGCAACCGCGGCTTCGCGCAATGTCGTTCCTTCCGTATGGGCTTTCTTGGCGATTTCCGCGGCTTTATAGTAGCCGATATACGGATTCAGGGCGGTCACCAGCATGAGCGAGTTTTCGAGATGTTCCCTGACCCTGGAATGGTTCGGCTCGACTCCCGCAATGCACTTTTCGGTGAACGAAACGCATGCGTCGCCTATCAGGATTGCCGACTGCAGCAGATTGGCGATCATCACCGGCTTGAACACGTTCAGTTCGAAATGGCCGTTCGCTCCACCGACGCTCACGGCGACGTCGTTGCCCATGACCTGCGCGCAGACCATCGTGATAGCTTCGACCTGTGTGGGATTCGTCTTGCCGGGCATGATCGAGGAGCCCGGTTCGTTCGGCGGAATCGTTATCTCCCCGATACCGCTTCTGGGACCGGATGCGAGCATGCGGATATCGTTCGCGATCTTCATGAGGCTGACCGCCAGTTGCTTCAGAGCCCCGTGGGATTCGACGACCGCATCGTGGGCGGCAAGCGACTCGAACTTGTTTTCGGCCGTCACGAACGGCAGTCCGGTCAGGGACGCGATGGTCGAGGCCACTTTTTCGGCATATCCACGGGGAGCGTTCAGTCCGGTGCCGACAGCCGTCCCTCCCAGGGCCAGTTCGGCCAGATGCGGCAGGGTATTCTCCAGGGCGCGGATTCCGTGGTCGAGCTGGGAGACGTAGCCGGAAAACTCCTGGCCCAGGGTCAGCGGCGTGGCGTCCATCCAGTGGGTCCGGCCGATCTTGACGACTTCGGCCATCTCCCCGGCCTTGCCGTGCAAAGCGTCGCGTAGCGTCCGGAGTCCCGGAAGGGTTTTTTCCACGATCACCTTGTACCCCGCGATATGCATCGCGGTGGGAAAGGTATCGTTGGAGGACTGCGACTTGTTGACGTCGTCGTTCGGGTTCAAAAGGCGCTCCCCTTCCCCGAGCCGGTTGCCCGCCAGCACGTGGGCGCGGTTCGCGACAACCTCGTTCACGTTCATGTTCGACTGCGTACCGGAACCTGTCTGCCAGATGACGAGCGGAAACTGGTCCGCCAGTTTTCCGGCGATAATCTCGTCGCACACCTCGCCGATAGCCTCTTTTTTCTCTTCCGGAAGCACGCCGAGCTCACAGTTGGTGATCGCCGCGGCTTTTTTCAGGAAACCGAACGCCTCTATGATCTCGAGGGGCATAGATCCCGCGGGACCGATCCTGAAATTCTCGACCGACCGCTGGGTCTGGGCTCCCCAATACCTGTCGGCGGGCACGCGCACTTCGCCCATGGTGTCCTTCTCGATTCTGTATTCCATCATGCTGTTCGCGGTTTGATTGTAGTGCACCTCTAAAACGTGTCATGAGCGAGCAAAGAGCGAGGCGGACGGTGTCCCGGTTGCATCGGGATACATTTCCCGACTTGTCGGAACAACAGAGCAATTCGGGCGCGCAATACGTTTTTAGAGGTGCCCCGTAATTCTTCTGCGGGAGCGCCTTCCGGCGCAAAGATTTCAAAATAGGAAAAAGAGTGTAAAGCTCATCGGCGAAAGGCGGCGGAAGGAGATAAATAACCGGGTATTCAAAAAAAACGGGCGGAAATCCCGTTTCCGCCCGCCGTCCCTTTCGGAAAAACAACGGTTATGCGATGACCGGAACCGGCTTGATCTGCTCGGCCACCCCGAACGTCTTCTGGTAGTTTTCGATCGACTGGAGAACGATCTCCTTTGCGGTATCCGCGTCCTGGAAATCCTCCACGAGGACTGTCTTGTCCTCGAGAGCCTTGTACTCCTCGAAGAAGTGCTTCAGCTCCGAGTTGAAGTGTTGCGATATTTCGTCCACGTTTCTGATGCCTGTCATGCTCATGTCGTCTTCGGCAACGGCGATGATCTTGTCGTCGCCCTCACCGTGGTCGATCATGCGCATGACGCCCACAACGCGTGCCCGCACCATGCACATCGGCACGATGGCGCACTGGGAAAGCACGACGATGTCGAGAGGGTCGTGATCCTCTCCGAGGGTCTTGGGGATGAAACCGTAATTCGCGGGATAGAAAACCGAGGAGAAAAGAACCCTGTCCAGCTTCAACATGCCGGTTTTCTTGTCCAGTTCGTACTTGGTCTTGCTGCCCTTGGATATCTCGATGACGGCGTTGACTATGTCCGGCTGCTCCTTGCCTATTTCGACGTGATGCCAGGGATTGAAATTCATGATAGTCTGTCCTGTTCTGATTGCCTGTTTCCGAAAAAGCTGTGACAGTATACAAAGATTCCCGAATTATCAAAGCGGCGTGGGCTCTTTTTTACGGCATGGTTTCACGATTGCCGTACCCGACGCCCCAAGGGAGCGGGAGGGCCGCCGGTTTCAGGAGAGCGCGTCGCGCACGATCGCCTGCGCCTCGTCCAGAATACGGTCGAGATGCCCGGAGCCGAGAAAGCTTTCCGCGTAGATCTTGTAGACATTCTCCGTTCCCGAAGGCCTTGCGGCGAACCATCCGCTCCCGGTTACCGCTTTCAGTCCGCCTATCGGCTCACCGTTGCCCGGAGCACGGGTAAGAATGCGTTCGATCTTTTCGCCCGCCAGTTCCCCGACGTTCACGTCTTCCGGGGAGAGTTTTTTCAGGAGGGACTTCTCGGCGGAAGTGGCCGGAGCGTCGATGCGCCCGTAGACCGGTTCGCCCAGTTCCCGGGCGAGGTCACGGTAGAGCTCGCCGGGGTCCCGGCCTGCAGCGGCCGTTATCTCGGCCGAGAGCAGCGCCGCGATGAAACCGTCCTTGTCGGTCGTCCAGACGGAACCGTCTTTTCTCAGAAACGACGCGCCCGCACTCTCCTCGCCCGCGAAACCGATCGAGGAGTCGAGCAGACCGTCGACGAACCACTTGAAACCGACCGGCACTTCGCGCACCTCGCGCCCGAGTTTCCACGCCACCCGGTCTATCATGCTGCTGCTCACAACGGTCTTTCCGACCGCGGCCGACGGACTCCACAGAGGACGGTTCGCGAAAAGGTAGGCGATACAGACCGAAAGGTAGTGATTGGGCGGAAGCAACCCCGATCCACGCGTGACGATGCCGTGGCGGTCGTAATCCGTGTCGCACGCGAAAGCGATGTCGAAATCGTCCTTGCGCGAAAGCAGCGGCTGCATGGTGTAGGACGAGGAAGGGTCCATGCGGATTTTGCCGTCACGGTCCACGCTCATGAACCTGAAGGTGGGATCGACGGTTTCGTTCAGGACCGTGAGATCGAGCCCGTAGCGTTCCGCGATCCGCCCCCAGTATCGCACGCCCGCTCCGCCGAGAGGATCGACTCCGAGGGCGATGCCCGCTTCGCCTATCATCCCCATGTCGAGCACCGCGTCGAGATCGTCGACGTAAGACCCGACATAGTCGTAACGGTGCGTCGTTGAGGCGCGCAGAGCCGTTTCGAGCGGCACACGTTTCACTTCGGCAGGGTTTCCGGCAAGCAGTTCGTTGGCCCGCTGTTCGATCCAGGCCGTCGCCCCGCTTCCCGCGGGGCCGCCGTGGGGGGGATTGTACTTGAAACCCCCGTCTTCCGGCGGATTGTGGGACGGCGTGACGAGAATGCCGTCGGCTCGTCCTCGTCCCCCTTCGCGGTTCCACGACAGCACCGCATGCGACACCACCGGCGTCGGCGTGTATCGCTCCTCTCCGGCGATCATCACCTCGACCCCGTTCGCGGCAAGCACTTCGAGGGTCGTTGCGAACGCCGGCTCCGAAAGCGCATGGGTGTCGATACCCAGAAACAGCGGCCCGTCGACGCCCTCCCTGCGGCGATACGAACAGATCGCCTGGGTTATGGCGAGGATATGGCGTTCGTTGAACGATCGCCGAAAGGACGATCCCCTGTGTCCCGACGTGCCGAAAGAGACGCGCTGCTCGGGAACCGAAGGGTCGGGAACATCGGAAAAATAGGCGGTGACGAGGCGGGGCACATCGACGAGCATCGTCTCCGGAGGAAGCTTCCCCGCCAAAGGGCTGATACGTTTCATAGGGCTGTGTTGTATTTAGGGCACCTTTATTTGCGCAGATGCCACCATGCAGCAGCTACAAGATAGAAAACTTCCGGCGGCTTCGCCGGAACGGCGGACGCTTTCTTTTTCCCCGGCGGCTTCGTATCTTGGCGGCGTTCCGGCTCCCCCTGTACCGCGGACAAAGGGCCCTGCGGAAACAACGCCGCCTGGAAGATGTTCCGTACACCGATCGCCGGCGGGATTTACGTAACGAACAGCGGATCGACCGACATCGATGAACCTTGAAAAAGAGATAGAAAAGAGAAGAACTTTCGCCATCATCAGCCATCCCGACGCCGGAAAAACCACGCTGACGGAAAAGTTTCTGCTCTTCGGCGGTGCGATCAAGACCGCCGGTGCCGTCAAGCAGAACAAGATCAGAAAATCCGCCACGAGCGATTTCATGGAGATCGAGAAGCAGCGCGGCATCTCCGTCGCGACCTCGGTGATGGGATTCGAGTACGCAGGCAGAAAGGTCAACATTCTCGACACGCCGGGACACAAGGACTTCGCGGAAGACACCTACCGGACCCTCACCGCGGTCGACAGCGTCATCCTGGTCGTGGACAGCGTCAAGGGGGTCGAGGAGCAGACCGAACGTCTCATGGAGGTCTGCCGCATGCGCAACACGCCGGTCATCATCTTCGTCAACAAAATGGACCGGGAAGGACGCAACCCTTTCGAGCTGATCGACGAGCTGGAGGAAAAGCTGGAGATCGGCGTCCGTCCCCTGACCTGGCCCATCGGCCAGGGGCAGAACTTCCAGGGGGTCTACAACCTCTACCGGAAACAGCTCAACCTGTTCGAACCCGACCAGACCAGGATCAGCGAACACTTCATCGAAATCAGGGGAACGGAAGACCCGGAGCTCGACCGCTGGATCCCTTCGGCCTTCTGCGATCAGCTCCGCGAAGATGTCGAGCTCATCGAGGGGGTTTACGAACCCTTCAGCGCCCGGCACTATCTCGAGGGATCGTTGGCACCGGTGTTCTTCGGCAGCGCGGTCAACAACTTCGGCGTCAGGGAGATGCTCGAAACCTTTATCGAAATCGCTCCCCCTCCGCACGAGCGCGAGGCCGCGGAACGGGTCGTCAACGCCGCCGAGACTCCGCTGACGGGTTTCGTGTTCAAGATACACGCGAATCTCGACCCCAATCACCGGGACCGCACGGCATTTTTCAAGGTCTGCTCCGGAAAATTCGAGCGCAACAGGTTCTACCACCATACACGCCTCGGCAAGAAAATGCGTTTCGCCAACCCGACGCAGTTCATGGCGAATGAGAAGAACCTGATCGAGGACGCCTGGCCGGGTGACGTCATCGGCCTCTACGACAACGGCAACCTCAAGATAGGCGACACGCTCACGGAAGGCGAGGAACTGCAATTCAGGGGAATTCCCAGCTTCTCTCCCGAGATTTTCAAGGAAGTGATCAACCGCGACCCCTTCAAGGCGAAACAGCTCGAAAAAGGGTTGCGCCAGCTCACCGAGGAGGGAGTCGCGCAGCTCTTCCTGCAGCACGGAAACCGTAAAATCGTCGGCACCGTCGGCGAGCTGCAGTTCGACGTGATACGGTTCCGCCTCGAACACGAATACGGGGCGTCCTCTGATTTCACGCCCCTGCGCTACTTCAAGGCCTTCTGGATAACCGGAAAAGACCGGGCGCAGTACGACGAATTCCTGCGGCGGAAGTCACCGGTGATCGCCGAAGACAAGGAGGGCCACCCTGTCTTTTTCGCGGAGAGCGAATGGATGCTGAACGTCGCGAAAGAAAACTATCCGGGCGTCACGTTCCACGAAACTTCGGAATTCAAGACGGAAGGCTCCGGGAGCTGACCTCGCCGCCGAGCGGTGAAAACCGTCCGAAAAAATACTCCGGAAGTGCACCGGGAAGGAGATTTTTCTATCTTTCTCTCATGAACGATTCCCGAACACTCCTGATCCCTGGGACATGAACACTCGTCGGTTAGGTACGACAAACCTCCACATCACGCCTGTCGGTTTCGGAAGCTGGGCGATCGGAGGTGAGAACTGGTCGCACGGCTGGGGGCCGCAGGATGACAGCAAAGCTATAGCGGCTATAGAAAAGGCGGTCGAGCTCGGCGTCAACTGGATCGACACCGCCGCTGTCTACGGCCTCGGCCACGCGGAAAAGCTCGTAGCCCGCGCCCTCGAGGGCATGACGCGAAAACCCCTGATTTTCACCAAGTGCTCCCTTGTCTGGGACCATAACCGCCGCATCGGCAACAGCCTCAAGGCCGATTCCATCCGGCGGGAGTGCGAAGCGAGCCTCGAACGCCTGAAGCTGGACGCCATCGATCTCTACCAGATCCACTGGCCCAACCCCGATCACGATATCGAGGAAGGGTGGCTCACGATGGCCGAACTGAAGGAGGAAGGTCTCGTACGCCATATCGGGGTCTCGAATTTCGACGCCGGACAGATGCGCCGCGCCATGGCCGTAGCACCGGTCGAATCACTGCAGCCGCCGTACTCGATGCTCCGCAGGGCTATCGAAACCGAAATCCTTCCCTTCTGCCTGGAGAACGAAATCGGCGTCATCGTCTACTCGCCGATGCTCTCGGGAATGCTGACCGGAGCCATGACCCGCGAACGCGCCCTGAACCTGCCCCCGCACGACTGGCGGAGAAACAACAAGGAGTTTCAGGAACCGCGCCTCGGCCGCAACCTCGAACTGGTCGAGCTGCTGAAAAAAACCGGCGCGAAACACGGCCGTTCGGCCGGAGAAGTCGCCATAGCGTGGACGCTCCGCCATCCTGCGGTCACGGCCGCCATTGTCGGCGGACGCAATGCGCAGCAGGTCGAAGGGACCATCGGAGCGATGGATTTCCGACTCACGGACGAGGAAGCGTCTGCGATCGACTCGTTCATCGCGGCAATGCCGGAATAGGTTTCCGTCCCCCGAATCGCCGTATCCGGCGGAGCGACTCCGCCCCTTGACAACCCGGACAACGAACACCCATGGGCGCAACGTTTTTCGAGCGCAAACTCAGAAGCCTGCTCGCCTCGGCGAGCATAACGGTAGACGGTCCGGACCCCTGGGACATCCGTGTGCTGGATCCCCGTTTCTACAGACGGGTTCTCACCGAATCCCATCTCGGCATAGGGGAATCCTACATGGACGGCTGGTGGGAGTGCGACGCCCTCGACGAGTTCTTCTACCGGGTGCTCCGTTCGAAGCTCGACAAAAAGGTGTCGGGCGTCAACCGGTTCCTGTCGAACGTTCTCGGGTTTCTGGTCAATCTGCAGCACCCGTCACGGGCCTTCCGTGTCGGAGAGACCCATTACAACATCGGCAACGACCTCTACGAGGCCATGCTCGACCGGCACATGCTCTACAGTTGCGCCTACTGGAAAGACGCCGGCGATCTCGACACCGCGCAGGAGAACAAGTTGCGCCTCATATTCAACAAGCTCCGTCTCGAACCGGGCATGGAGGTGCTCGACATCGGATGCGGCTGGGGTGGCGCGGCGCGCTTCGCGGCGAAGCACTACGGCGTAACCGTGACCGGCGTCACCGTGTCGAGCGAACAGGCGAAAAAAGCCGGAGAACTGCGAGACGGCCTGCCGGTGGATATCAGGTTGACGGATTACCGGGACATCCGGGGGGCATACGACCGGATCTACTCGATCGGCATGTTCGAACACGTGGGAGTGAAAAACTACCGGCGCTTTTTCGAAATCACCCACGACTGTCTGAAGGATGACGGACTCTTCCTGCTGCACACCATCGGCAGCAGGCGCTCGTCCGCCAACACCGACCGTTGGACCCACAAGTACATCTTCCCCAACTCCATGCTCCCGTCGGCCCGGCAGATCTGCGCCGGGAGCGAAGGCCTGCACGTCATCGAGGACTGGCACGCCTTCGGCAACGACTACTACCGCACCCTCATGGCCTGGCACGAAAACTTCGAACGCCACTGGCCCGAACTCCGCCACGCCTACGACGAACGGTTCTACCGCATGTGGCGGTACTACCTGCTGAGCGCAGCCGGCTCCTTCCGCGCCCGCAACGTCCAGCTCTGGCAGGTGCTCTTCTCGAACGAGGGGATCACCGGGGAGTACTACGTTACCCGTGAAAGCTCACAAATCTTGAAAGGGAACAAAAGAAATTGAAACCGCGTGCAGTCATCCGCGGACAACGAACAAGAAGCCGTTATGATACGCATACCGACACATCGAGCACCGACACATCCCGGAGAAATGCTTCTGGAGGAATTTTTGAATCCGCTCGGCATAACCCAACGCCAGCTGGCCGATGCCATTCATGCCCCCTACCAGCGCATCAACGAGCTTGTTAACGACAGGCGCGGCGTCAGCCCGGAAACCGCCCTGCGCTTGGCCAGGTTTTTCAGCAACACCCCGGACTTCTGGCTGAATGTACAACTACGATGGGATCTCTACCACGCCCGCCGATCGGAAGAGAGCACGCTGAAAGGAATCGAACCGCTGCAACAAAGCTCCCGAAAAGCGTGTTGCTGAAAGGACTCGATACAAAGAGATAACTTCAATCCGGATCGTCCAGATCCGGAATATCTCCCATATCGGGGATGTCGTCGTGCAGGACGGCATCCACCTTCACCATCTCTTCCGTCCCGCTTTCCTGCGAAGGGACAGGCGTAGCAGCGGGAAGCTCCGGCGCTGGGGGCGTTTCGTCTTCCGCTGGAGGCGGAGTGAAGAGCGACAACTGGCGGGTCTCTTCCGCATCACTGGAAACGGCCCATGCGGTTCCGGCCGCGGTTGCGGCGCCGCCGATACCGGCTCCCGCACCATGCGCCTGCCCGGAGGCCTGCGATGTCACACCCTGATCCTGCGGAGGAAACGAAGCTCCTCTCCGGTTTCTGCCGTAGGAAGCCATCTCCCGGTCGAGCGTTTCCTGCACGGCGTCTTCCACCTCGGCGCGTATGGCCTGCATGAGCCGCATCGAGTCGCCGCGGTGTTCCGCCATCTCGCGGCGCAGGGCGCTTGTCGCCTTTTCGAGTTCGGAGCGCAGGGGGCCTCCGGTAATCAACATGGCGACGATTGCCGCGAGCAGCAGCAAAACGAGCACAAGCAGAACAGCGGTCAGCGACATGGGGATCACCTCCACGCATCTATTGCGTTAACGGGCAAGCAAGCCGAAGAAAAACCCTCTTTCCCTGAAACGATATAAAGGGGCCGGCGTTCGGAACGGCCGGGTGAAAACTGTTCGGACATATCGACTGGGGGTCAGAAATCGACAAGTGACGAGAGACGACGCCTGACAAAGTCAGGCTTAGTAACAAGTTAAGAGTAATGGCACGGCAACCCTTGAGGTATTTTTCCGATCACGCTTGTCACGAAGCTCGGCGAAGCCGAAGCGCCGTCACTACTCTTCCGACCCCGATTCCCGATTGCTTCTTTCGGGGTTCGCCGTCGGCGTCGGTATCGGTATCGATAGCCACCGCCAACTCGGGCAGCCACAGGGGGCTGCCCCTACAGCTTGCAAACTACCAACCGATTCCCTTTCGATCCCGACCCCGAAACCCGACCCCGATTTCCGATTGTTCCTCTTCCCGGGCTCGCCGTCGGCGTCGGTATCGGGAATCGATTCTTTCCCCAACTGGTCACTGTCACTAAGCCCGATAACAATCGGGCGTCGTCACCAAGCGACCGGCGAAGCTGGCGCGACGTCACTACTCTTTTGCCAACTGACTCTTTCCCGCACTATACTATCTTGATAATATACTTTTTCAGACGATGACTCCCGCATGAAAGCCGGAGAAGGTTATCCGCCGGACCGGAGAAAAGGAAAAAGGCGATTGCGGAACCTGCCGCAATCGCCTCTTGTCGGGGTGGCGGGACTCGAACCCACGACCTCTGCGTCCCGAACGCAGCACTCTACCAGCTGAGCCACACCCCGAAAGGATCGTTTCACCGTGCCCTTGGACAGATTCGAACTGCCGACCTTTAGTTCCGGAAACTACTGCTCTATCCACTGAGCTACAAGGGCTCCCGTAAAAACAACCGGCCCGAAGAAAACCCTATGTCGACGGTTTCACCCGGAACGGCGGTCTTTCCGCCGGTTGCCGGAACCCCTACGTTCCGGAGAGTGAGTATAACAAATTCAGCGGATATTTCCCACGCATTTCACGGGAAGGCGGGAAAAATCATTTCCCGTTCGAGCTGTGGACGATCTCCTCGGCTGCAAGGTTCGCGCTCATGACCGCCCCTCCCATGGAATCGTAATAGAGTTGTCGCGTAAATCCGCCCGTGAGAAAGAGATTCGGAACCGGCGTCTTCTGCGTGGGACGATACCCTTCCATTTTCGGCAGGGGCGCGTACACCGACTGGGGAATTTTCACCAGGGTCGATTTCAGGATTTTCGCTCCCTTCGAGGTTTCGGGATAACAGTCACGGACACTCCGGTCGACCCGGCTGATAATCTCCTCTCTCGAAAGGCCGATCAGTTCTCTCGCCGGAGCGACGCAGAACTCGAAGCGGGACTTGCCTGTATGAGGGCGCCCCCTGAGCGTTCTGTAATCCGGCGTCGTGTTGGCCAGGTCCGCGTAGACCGGAATCACCCCGTCGGGGCTGAACAAAACGTTGTCTTCGGGAGTTATCCGGCGGTCGTACCAGATCTGCACGGAAATCACGGGCACGCCCTCGAACTTTTCGAGGTTTCCGAAAAACTGCCGTTCCCGCTTGAGTTCGCCGGGCAGCACGCGGTTGAGATTGTGGATCGGCAGGGCACAGAGATAGTAATCCGCGCTCAGCACGTCGCCGTTCTGCAGACGGACGCCCCTGATCTCCCCTCCTTCGTAAAGCAGTTCCTCCACCCCCGTTCCGGAAAAAAATTTCGCACCTCTCGCCTGCGAATACTCCTGAAGCGGTCCGATGAGATACTCCTGCGGCGCTCCTTTCAGAAAACCCATGCACGAGGCGTCGGGAATCCGGTAAAACACCTCGGTGACATCGAGAATGATCTTGGCGGAAATCTCCTCCGGAGGAATGAACTTCAGGGCAAGCGCCATCGGCCTGAACATTTTCTCGAGCAGACGGTCGCCGAACTTGTGCTGTTTCGCCCATTCGGCAAACGTCAGATGATCCTGCGTAGGCGGATAGCTGTCCTTTTTCAGCGCCAGCGGAACCAGCGATCTGGAAAAGGAAAACATCTCGCCGAACCGGAAATAACCGTTTTTCACGATTGCCGGCACCAGGTGCAGCGGGCTCGGCATGTCCCAGGTATCGAAAGTGAAACGGTCGCCGCCGGAGAGCGTGTAGGTCAGTTTGTGCTCCTTCCACAATACCGCGTGATAGGCGCCGATCTCACGCATAAGGTCGTAGAGAACGTCGTACGCTCCGAAAAAGCAGTGTGTGCCGGATTCGATCCAGTCGCCCTCCTCGTCCTTCCAGGACGAAACTTTTCCTCCATATACCTGCCGCTTTTCAAGCAGCGTGACCTCGAAACCCCGATCGACCAGTCGCTTGGCGGCCGTCAGGCCCGCAAGCCCCCCTCCGAGCACAAGCACGGACTTTTTCTTCTCCTCCATCAGATGACGTCAGATAACTATTGAAAACAATACAAACCCTTTTCTCAGATCGAGGAACGCCCTTCCAAAGCCCTCGACAGGGTCGCCTCGTCGATGAACTCCAGCTCCGCCCCGACAGGAATGCCCCTGGCGATCTTCGTCACGTTCACCCCGAGCGGTCCGAGAAGCTTGCTGATGTACAACACGGTCGTTTCACCCTCAACCGTCGGATTGAGAGCCATGATGATCTCCTTCACGCCGCCTCCTTCCTCCGGATCGAGCCGCGCCAGGAGTTCCCTGATACGGATGTCGTCCGGACCGATGCCGTCGAGCGGCGAAATGACACCGTGCAGCACATGATAGAGCCCCCTGTACTGCCCGGTTTTTTCGAATGCAAGCACATCGGCGGGCGACTCGACGACACAGAGCACGCTGCGGTCACGCGCCCCGCCCGCGCAGATAGGACAGGGGTCCTCTCCCCTGTCGGTTACATTCTGGCAGATCGAACAGCGGATGACGCGTTCCTTGACGTCCACGAGCGCACGCGCGAGTTTTTCGACCTCCTGCGGCTCTTCATGCAGAATGTGCATGGCAAGCCGCTGGGCGGTCTTGCGCCCGACGCCCGGCAATTTCGAGAACTCTTCGATCAGCGCTTCAATTGCCGCCGAGGTATATCGCATGGAAATTTCTACCGGCCAAGGTTGAAGTTTTTCAGCAGGTCGTCCGGGTCGAGCATGCCTCCCGCAACCTTCGTCATCTCTTCCCGTGCGCGGCCCGCGGCTTTTTCGAGAGCGTTGTTCACGGCAGCCACCACGAGGTCCTGCACCATCTCGACATCGTCGAGAATATCGGGATCGATCGTCAGACCGACCACCTTCTGGCTCCCGGTAGCGACCGCTTTCACCATACCGGCCCCGGCTTCACCCTCGGCCGTGATTTTCTCGAGCTGTTTCTGAACATCCTGCATTTTCTCGCCGGCCTGCTTCAGCTGCTTCATCATATCGTTGAAATTCGGCATAGCCATATCTCTTTCTCCTTCTGTCTAATCACTTTTTATCAGTTTTTGTCCCGTATTTCCGACTTCTTTCGGCGCCCGCCGTCGGCATCGGAATCGGGAATCGATCTTTTCCCCAACTGGTCGCTACGCCCGATACCAATCGGGTGCCATCACTTGTGCACTGCTTTTTCAATCCCGACCCCGACTCCAATTACCCAAACGCTCTAATTATTGACCTTTGACCTTTACTTTTTGACTTCTTCCGGGGTTCGCCGTCGGCGTCGGTATCGCTATCGAAACCACCGCCGGTTCGGACGCACACGAACCCTTTGTTCATCGGCAACCGCTTTCTGACAAAGCACTTGCCTACAGCCTGGTGCAAACTGCATACTGCCGACCGGTTCCATCCACAGTACGGGCGAAAAATTTTTCGCCCCTACGGTCATCGTGAACACCCGTGCAATCCGTGGGGACAATAAAACCTGTCGATCACCAGCCAATCGCGCCCCTGCATTTCAACGATTCAACAGTTCAACAAATCAACAATGTGTCCCGTCCTGAAATAGTTGA
>JANQHQ010000027.1 GCA_028282595.1 Chlorobium sp.
TTGGTGACGACGCTTCGGCTTCGCCTTGCTTGGTGACAACGCCTGACGGTGTCAGGCTTAGTGATGTCGCTCGGGCTTCGCCGAGCTTAGAGACGACGCCCGCTCTCGCGGGCTTAGTGACAAGTTAAAAGTAATGGCACCAGTCCCTGAGATATTTTTCCAATCACGCTTACTTTTGATCTTTGACTTTTTAACTTTTGACATCACCTTCCGGGGTTCGCCGTCGCTATCGGAATCGGGAATCCATCTTTTCCCCAACCGGTCACTAAGCCCGACGAAGTCCGGGCGTCGCCCCTCGTCACCAAGTCCGGCCCAGCCGGACGACGTCACCAAGCCCGATACCAATCGGGCGTCGTCACCAAGCGCCCGGTCCCCCGCCCGGCTCATATCTGGGGAAAATCCTTCTCCTCTTCCCTGAAAAGAGTCAGAACCTCCGTCGCCGAAGAGGCCGAAAGAAGCCGGCGCCTCAGGTCCTCCCGGCCGGCAAGACGGGTGATCCTCCCGAGAAGCTTCAGATGTTCGGCAAGCATCTCCTCCGGGGTAGCCAGCAGAAAGATGATCTGTACGGGTTCGTTGTCTATCGAATCGAAATGTATCCTGCTCTTCAGTGTCGCGAGCGCGAGCACCGGATCGACAACCGCTTCGGTCTTCGCGTGCGGCAGAGCGATCTGCTTCCCGATGCCCGTCGACATCTCCTTTTCGCGCTTGAGCACGTCCCTGCGCAGCTTCCCGTGATCCCTCACTCCGGGATGGGCGGCCACGATACCGAGCATCGCGTCTATGACCTCGGCTTTCGTCGCAAGCTCAAGGTTCAGCACTATGAAGCTTTCGGAAAGCAGGCCTTCAATCTTCATTATGAAACCGTACTTGGTGTTGTCGCCCTTCCGGAAAGGCCGGTAAATCAAGGGCTTCGAAAAAGAAGGCTTACAATATAAAAAAACATTCTCTTACTCTTCAGGGCACCTCTATTTATTTATTCCGCGTTTCAATTGCTTCGTTGTCCCGACACGTCGGGACTCATGACAATTAATAGAGGTGCCCTTTACGGACCGTTGAGCGATCCGGCGAAAAACGAATAGAGATAGAGAAGAGGGGAGATGAACATGACCGTATCGAAGCGGTCGAGCACGCCCCCGTGACCCGGAATCAGGGAGGAGGAATCCTTGACGCCGGCCTCGCGTTTGAACATGGACTCGATAAGATCTCCGAGGGGACTGAACAACCCGATAAAAATTCCGGCGCCGAACACGAACAGCGGATGAAGTCCCGTCTCGAACGCACTGAAAACCGCCGCTCCGACGACGCTTCCGGCGCATCCCGCAAGAAAACCCTCCCAGGTCTTGTGAGGGCTGACGCGCTCGAAAAACTTTCTGCCGATCAGCTTCCCACCGAAACGGCTCCCACCGAAATACGCCATGATGTCGGCGGACCAGATGCAGACGAACATCAACAGAACGCACAGAAGCCCGCCGGGCTCCGTCATCCTGACCTTCAGGAGCGAACCGAACGCGACATTGACATAGAGGAGAGACGCCAGCGCCGAACCGAATCCCCCGAGCCTCGAGCCCTCCGTCCTGAAAAGCTCCACCAGGAGAAAAGCCGGTACAGCGGCGACAAAGACGATCAGCGGATCGGGCATTTCGAGGAAAAGGCTTGTCTGGAAGAGCACTGTCAGCAAAAGGAGCAGCGAAAGCGGCGACCGGGAGCCGATGGCGACGGCCAGACGCTGAAACTCGTACACGCCGCAGAGGGCGAGAATCAGGACCAGGGCGAAAAAGGGGATGCCGCCCTGCCATATCAGCCAGAGAAGCAGGGGAATACCCGCCAGTGCGACCGCTATTCTTCGCTGTAAATTCGACATACGACATACCCGTTTGACACCACACCGTGTACAGAAAGAAGCCGCCGCACCGGGCGGCTCAGGGTAGGGAAACTACAAAAAAACCCTCATAATGAGGAGCTCCCCGTAAGGAGACCGGCTCCCCCGCCGATCCTCAACTTCCCGAGCCTGTACAGCACAAGCGCAAGCAGCGCAAGCGAAACCACGAGGAGCAGCAGCCAGAAACCGGCCGCAGCACTCTCCGGAGGGATTTCCGGCAACGCCGACAGGGCACTCCGGCGCTGCACCTGCAAGAGCACCAGGGAGAACATGTTGTTGAGAAAATGCACCGCCACGGGCACGAGGAGACTGCCGGTTCTGTAATAGACGAAACCGAGATAGCAGCCCATCACGGTCAACGGCACCAGGTTGACCGGACTCAGGTGAAACAACCCGAAAACAAACCCCGTCAAAAGTACTCCTCCCGCGGGAGAGAGAGCGCGGACATAGTTCCTCAGGAAGTAACCCCTGAAGAGCACCTCCTCGCAGCACGCCGGAACGATTGCGATCACGAAGGAGACCACCAGGAATTCGGGAATCGAATCCGCCCCGGCGAGAAATAACAGAAACCGTTCAAGCCGCTCCTGATCCTCCATGAGATACCGCCCCGTCTCTCCGAGGAACGGAAGCAATGCGGAAATGCCCTCCATCATGAGATAGATGGACGGCTGCAGGAGCAGCATGCCGGCAAGCGCGAGAAAGAACCCCGCCGCCGACGGCCGACTCAGCAGGCCGAGAAAGCGCAGGGTCTCGAACACCTGTTTCCGGCCCGTCTGCAACGCGACGAGAAAAAACACCGGCAGCAGGAGCAACAACACCTGACCGGCCGCCTGAACGATCCTGACGGGCGCGAGAAACTCCTCGTCGAACCACGCGGTGGAAGGATCCGCGCCTGCGACCTGCAGAACGGCCACGAGGATCAGCGAACCCAGAAGCGGATAGAGCACGAGAGCCGCCAGAAGCACGATGCTCGTCCAGTAAAAAAGAATGCTTCTCTTTTGCAGGGACCGGCGAAGATCTATCATGGCGGCGTTTCCCGGGTTCGTGCTTTCTCGCAGGCTCACGGAATCCGGAAGACCGGACGGTTTGCTCCGAGGCGACCCAACAAGATATAATTTTTCCTATCCTTGTATATTCCGGACAGCACGAATCGCCTGAAACCGAAGCATGAATATCCTGTTCATCAACTCCGCACGAACCTGGGGCGGCACCGAAAAATGGACCCGCATGGCCGCCGAATCACTTGCCGGAAGACACGGCGTCCGGCTCGTTTACAGAAAACCGGTTGTCGGCGACAACATCGCCGTTCCCGGCCACAGGCTCCCCCTGGCAAGCCATGTCGACCTCTACTCCCTCGCCGGGATCGTACGGATCATCCGCAGGGAGCGTATCGACATCGTCATCCCCACGAAACGCAAGGATTACGTTCTCGCGGGAATCGCCGCCAGAATCTGCGGGGTCCGCAACATCCTCCGTCTCGGAATAGCCCGGCGGCTGAGGATCCCGTTTTTTCACCGCCTGATGTACGACACCCTGAGCGACGGCATAATCGTCAACGCGGAAAGGATCAAGAACGATCTCCTGCACTCTCCCTTCATGCGGAAAAAGAACATACGGGTGATCTACAACGGACTGGACACGGCCCTGATCAATCGCCTCTCGATGCCTGCCGCCCCCAAACGGTTCGCGTTCACGGTCACGGCCATCGGAACGTTGACCTATCGCAAAGGCATAGACTTCCTGATACGGGGATTCGCCCGCTTTCTCGCTCGCCGGCCTGAAGCTGCTGCCGGAGCGGTCATTATCGGCGACGGCCCCGCGAAACAGGATTTTCTCGACCTCGCGGACACGTTAGGCATCGGAGAAAGAATCGTCTTCGCCGGCTTCCTGAAAAACCCCTACCCCGATCTCCTGTCGAGCGACGTCTTCGCCCTGACGTCCACGAACGAGGGCATATCGAACGCCCTGCTTGAAGCGATGTATCTGGGAATACCGCCCGTCAGCACGAAAGCCGGGGGGTCGTGCGAAGCTGTTTCCGACGGGAAAAACGGCATTTTGGTGGACTACGGAGACGAAACGGCGCTCGCCGAAGCCCTTGAAACGTTCTATCTGGACGGCAACTTCCGGGAAACGGTCGCGGCCTGCGCGGCCGAAACGGCAAGAAGAGACTTTTCGCTGGATGTCATGCGCGACAACATCGAGCACATGCTCTCGGAAATCGCGGGGGTCGCGTCAGGAGAGTAGACAATCGACTACTTCCCCGACCGCGCCGTTGTCGGAGTATTCCCGGCGTAGTCCGTGCATGAACTTCCCCCACTTTTTCGAAAGGGTTCTTTTCGCGAAAAGATTCGAATAGTTCGCTATCGGCAGAAACTCGTTGTTTCCGACACCGTCGACGAGAACGATCCGGGCCGATCCCCTGTCGAGGCGCATGAAAACAAGGTTGTCCGCCTTGAGTTCCCTGACGATGATGCGCTCCCTCAGCAGGTATTCCCTGAACGCGACGAGAGACCGGCAAACCAGGGCGGCCGGAGGCGTCACGTCTTCCGAGGAGAAGTAGTAGCCGAGCGTCTTCGAAATCTCGCCGTCGTAATCCCGTACAAGAGTGAACACCGCCCCCTCGCCCTCGGAGGTCTCCACCGTTCCGAAGTTCCTGGCCATCATCTCCCAGGAAACTCTCCTTTTTTCGTGGAACCGGTAGTACTTCAGTTCCTCCGGAAGAATCGAGGATTTTCTCGTATAGACGACCTTGATGCATTTCGCCTTGTCCCCGGGATGCTCGAAGCAGAGCCTGGACGAGCCTTTTCCGATCAGACGGGCACCCTGAAGATCAACCATCATAGCACATAACGTTCCTGAATGTTCATTGTCTTCATCATAAAAAAACAATTTAACGTACTTTTAACAAAAAAATCGCCCCGCCTCAAAGCGGTGGCGAAAAGCGCCTCGCCTTCATCGGGCTCCCGGCTCCGAAGCTTGCCGGGTTGATTACGCAATACTATCTTACTCTCCGCCGGCAGCCTCACGGGAGAGGGTAAAGCGGCAACGAGAAACCGGAGAAGACCGGGCGAACCATCGACGGCGATAGCGCCGAACGGGAAATGAAGATACTTTTCATGAATTCCGCCCTGGCATGGGGAGGAAACGAGCAATGGGTCAATCTTGCCGCCACGGCGCTGGGCAGGGAGATCCCCGTCTCCCTCGCCTATCGCGACGAGACCGTCGGCGGACGCATTGCCGTTCCCTCCATACGCCTGCCGTTTCGCCACGAGGCCGATGTGGAAACCATCTTCAAACTGATCTCGTTCGTCAGGGCGAACGGAATCGACACCCTCATCCCCACGAAACGCAAGGATTACGTGATCGCCGGCATTGTGGCGCGGGTCTGCGGCTGCCTCAATGTCCTTCGTCTCGGTATCGTCAGGGATCTGAAGCACAGTCCCGTCCAGTCCTTCATTTTCAACGTGCTCGCCGACGGCGTGATCGTAAACGCCGTACCGATCAGGGACAAGCTGCTCGAATCGGGTTTCAGGAAACCCGATGCCGTACGGGTCATCCATAACGGTCTTCAGGAGGAGGAGATCGGACGCCTCGCCCGCAAGAAACCCGTAAACCCGCCTTTCGGCTTCACCGTCGCCGCGATGGGTGAGTTGAGCCCGAGAAAGGGATTCGACATGCTGATCAGAGGATTCGCCCGTTTCCTTTCCCTGCGCGACATTCGCGACTGCGGTCTCCTTATCATCGGGGAAGGCGACATGAAAAACGATCTCGAACATCTCGCACGCTCGCTCGGCATCGGACGGCACGTTATCTTTACGGGTTTTCAGAAAAATCCCTACCCCTTTCTCGCCGCAAGCCGGGTTTTCGTCATGACCTCCCGGAACGAAGGTATTTCGAACGCCATGCTCGAAGCGGCGCTGCTCGATAACGCGATCGTCAGCACAAGAACGGCGGGAGGGGTCCGCTCGGTCATCAGTGACGGGGATAACGGTTTCCTCGTCGACTACGGAGACGAGGAAAAGCTCGCCGCCGTGCTTCACCGGCTCCATGCGAAACCGGCACTGCTCGACCGGCTCTCGCTCGAAGCCCGGCAAACGGTAACCGGGATGTTTTCCATGCAGCGTATGACCCGCGAGATCATGTCGTTCTGCAGCTCCCTGCATCGACAACAGTCCCGTTCATCCTGAATAATTCACCAATGGAAGAAGAAAGGGGAAGAAAGTGTCAGGTGGGAGAAACGTAATCGGGAATCGGGGTCGCTATCGGGATCGGGGTGGTTTCGATACCGATTCCGACGGCGACGGTGAACCCCGAAAAAAACAATCGGGGGTCGGGTGTTTGAACTCTCATGAGTTATTCAGGTCATGAACGTACTCTTCATCAATTCAATCGGGCGGGACAAGTTCGGCGGCGGCGAAAAATGGATGGTCGGCGCGGCAAAAGGCCTGCTCGACCGGGGACACAACGTAACCGTGGCGGGCAGAAACCGCTCGAAAATCCTCGGCTACGCGAATGAAAAAGGGGTTCCGACGACCGTCGTCGAGATTCATTCCGACATCAGTCCGCTGAAGACTCTGCGGATCGCATCCTTCCTGAAAAAACAGAGGGTGGACATTCTCATCTGCAATCTCAACAAGGATGTCCGTGTGGCGGGACTTGCGGCGAGGATTGCCGGAACCCCGGCAGTCCTTGCCCGTCACGGCATGCTGCTGTGCAGCAAAAAATGGAAACACCGTCTCACATTGACCCGCCTGACGGACGGCATCATCACCAACAGCCGGACGATACGCGACGCGTACGCGGCGTACGGGTGGTTCGACCCGGATTTCGTCAAGGTCATCTACAACGGCATCACGATTCCCGAAAGCACGAAACCCCACGATTTTTCAGCGCGCTTCCCGAAAAAGAAAATCATCTACAGCGCCGGACGCCTGGCGGAACAGAAGGGCTTCGGCTACCTCGTCGATGCAGCCGCCATACTGTGCAGGGAACGCGACGACCTTGTCTTCGTCGTTTCGGGCGAAGGGAAGCTCGAGGCCTCGCTCAAGGCCAGGGTCCTAGCAGCCGGCATCAAGAGCGCCTTTGTCTTCGACGGTTTCACGGCGGACATCTACCCGAGGCTGGCCGGCTGCGACCTTTTCGTGCTCGCATCCCTGTTCGAGGGCATGCCGAACGTCGTCATGGAGGCCATGGCGATGGGAAAACCCGTCATAGCGACCGATGTCAACGGTGCGAGGGAGCTCGTAGACAACGGCGAAACCGGGCTCGTCATCCCCCCCAGGGACCCCCGGGCGATCGCCCGGGCTATCGGCGGGCTCATCGACAATCCGGAAACCATGACGTCCTTCGGTGAAAAAGGCCGGGACAGGGTCGCCGCACTGTTCACCATGGAAAGAATGATCGATGCCCTGGAACGCCACCTTTTGACGAAACTGAACGAGAAAACGGACCGCCGATGACGAAGGACTGGAAGAAGAAAAGACGTTTCCGGCAGTCGTTCGCCCGTTTTCTCGGGAGCGTTTTGAGAAAACCGCGGCAAACCGGCCCCTACGACGGCCCGAAAAACTCCATTCTCATTCTCGCACAGGAGAAGTTCGGCGACGCCATCCTTCTGACGCCCCTTCTGAGAAACCTGAAAGCCGGTTTCCCCTCCGCTTCGGTCGAAATTCTCGCATTCAGCAAGACGGTTTCCGCCTTTTTCCGCTCCGACGGAAACGTGGACCGGGTGCATTACGCAAAGGGCGCTCCCCTGCGCTACATCAGGGAAGTGCTTCCGAGAAGGTTCGACATGCTGTTCAACACGAAGGATCATCCCTCGACGAACTTTCTCCTGCAGACGCTGCTCGTGCGGGCCCGCTGCACGGTCGGCATAGACAACGAATTCCACCGGGGCATCTACGACTACCTCACGGTCGCCGCTTTTCACGCTCCGATAGCGTTCAAGAACTGCTCCCTTCTTGCGGTACTCGGCAAACCGGCCCCCGAAAAGGAGTGCCGTCCCTACATTCCACCGATGCCGGTTTCGGAGGCTGTCAGGAACTTTCTCGGCACTGTCGGGGAGCGCACCTGCTGCGGGATCAACATCAGCGCGGGGGGAGCGACGCGCTGCTGGACGGAAGAGCAGTGGACCGCGCTCGTCAGGACTTTTCCGGAAGAACGCTTCGTCATCCTTTCGTCACCGTCGGACCTGGAGGAAAAGAAAAGGCTGGAACGCTCCGCGGGAAACATCCTGCCCTCACCCGAAACAAGCAACATCTACGAGGCGGGCCTGATCACCGCCAGACTGAAAATACTCGTGACGCCCGATACGGCGATGGTCCATGTCGCATCCAGCACCAACACCCCCGTAACGGGCCTGTATGGAAAAGCTCCCCAGGACCGGAGCCGCTTCAGCCCCTTTCTCGTCGACTACCGCATGGCGATCTCGCATACCGCGCTGGTGCGGGATATCACCGTGGAGACGGTCGCGGGGCTGTTCAGGGATCTGCGGGGATGATAAAAAAACGCCATCTTTCAGCACAGGTATTTTTTATGTACCGTGTAACATAACGGGCAAAAGGCCTCGACGGGCGCGGCCGCGCGGCATTACCAGGCAACCGATGCAACAGAAAACGCTCTACATTCTCCTCACCTCCGAGTTCCCTCCGGGGAAGTACGGCGGCATCGCCTACTGGGCCTCCAATCTTCTCTCGACATTGAGGGAGTACGACCGCGCTGCCGTCGTCTTGACCCGCAGAAGCACGGCCCACAAAAAACTCCGGCTGAAATCGTCGGATGGCGTACAGTACCTCGCCGGGCGCGACTGGAAAAAACTCCGCTGGCTCTACCGTCTCCCGAAACTCCTGACACTTCTTCTCACACACCGGAAGGTCGTTCTCATCGCGGCGACCTGGGATGAACTGCAGGTCGTCCACCGCCTGAAGCCGCTCTTCGGCTTCAGCATCTACTGCTCTTCGCACGGCACCGACCTCACCCGGCACCTCTATCCGGAAAACGAAACGGCAAAACGCAGGATACAGGCTGTTTTCCGGCGCACGGACCTCTTCCTGCCGGTCAGCGCGTCGCTGGACCGTCTCGCCAGAACACACTACGGCGATCTCGGCTGCAAAACGGTCGTTCTCGGCTGCAACGTCGACACAGCAACCTTCAGACCCGCGGAAGATCCGGAACAGAAGAGAAGACTCCGCGAACAGGCGGGCATTCCGCCCGAAAGCCCGGTACTGATCTCGGTGGGCAGAATGATGGCCGTCAAAGGCTACCGCAACGTCATCATGGCTATCCCGGATATCGTCGAACGGCTCCCCGACTTTCACTACATCATCGTTTCCGAACCGCTCGAACCCGAGCACAGCCTGATAGAGGCCCTCGTCAGAAACCTCGGCATCGAACGGCACGTACGACTTCTCCCCCCGGTGGCCCATGACGAACTGCCGGGCTTGCTCTCACTCGCCGATGTTTTCGCCCTCACGTCCGAACCGGTATACTGCCCCTACTATCAGGAGGAAGGGCTGCCGAGGGTCATAGCCGAGGCCTCGGCCTGCGGGCTTCCGGTCATCGTCACCACGACCGGCGGCCTCTCCGAAGCGGTGATAGACGGCGAAACCGGATACGTTATCCAACCGGGAGATCTGCGGGCGCTCAAAACCCGCCTCCTCGATCTTTTCGAGAACCGGCAGACAGCCGCGCGGATGGGAGCCAGAGGTCGGGAGCTCGTTGAAACACGCTTTTCGGACCGTTCGATGACCGAAAAGATTCTCTCAGTGGCCGATACCTGAAACAGCGCCGCGAAAGCGTGCACTGAACTCTTGAACGTTCACCGCCATGCACACACCGACAGTCACCGTGCTGATGCCGGTCTACAACGGAGAAGCTTTCCTGCGAACGGCCGTCGAAAGCATACTCCGGCAGACGTTCACGGATTTCGAGTTTCTAATCGTCGACGACGGTTCGACGGACGACAGCCGGGAGATCGTCCGGTCGCTCCGGGATCCCAGAATCCGGCTGGAGACCGTCGAAAAAAACCGAGGGACCGTTCACGCCCTCAATACCGGCATCGCACTCGCCCGCGGAAAATATATCGCACGCATGGACTGCGACGACATCAGCCTACCCCACCGGCTCGACCGCCAGGTCGGTTTCATGGAGAAACATCCCGGAGTGGGCGTCTGCGGCAGCGGCATGCGCCTCGTAAAAAAGGGAAAACCGAAAAATTTCCGCTATCAGCCCTGTTCCGACGAGGAGCTGAAAATCACGCTCCTCTTCAACACCTGCTTTTTTCACCCGACGGTCATCATGAGAACGTCCGTCGTCGAAAAGGCTCTCTACCCCGACAACCTCGTCTACACCCAGGATTACAACTTCTGGACCCGGCTGGCGCCGACCACCGGTTTCGCGAACCTGAGGGAACCGTTGGTCTATTTCAGGGAGCACCCGGACCAGGTCAGCGCGAAAAAAGCGGACATGCAGAAAACAAACGCACGATCGATCCGCCGGTCGTATCTCCGCAGCCTTTTTTCAGGCCTCCCCTCCGGAGATCAGGAAATCCATCACAAGATCGCCGAAAACAGCCGGACGATCGATCTCCTGCAGGCAGCCGCCTGGCTGGAGCTGCTCGTCGATCGCAACCGGCGCGAAAGAGTTTTCCCCCCGGACATTTTTCTCCGGGAAATGAGCCGAAAATGGTGGCTTTGCTGCAGAAAAAACACACATTACGGAAAGGAAGCCCCCGGCATCTACCGCTCATCGTCCCTGCACGGGCACTACAGGCCGGAAGTTTTCAAGCTCCTGAAATTTTACGTACGGAGCCTCGCGGCGGGACAGGGAAACCGACCGGACTAACGAAAAAAGCCAGGACGTTGCAGGAGAAGAATACGTTACCGGACAAGATAGCGGCCAGGATCGGATCGCTTTTCTGGGAGCCCTACACGCGGCTGTTCATAAAGGGCGACCACGTCAACTGGAGCCTCACCTGGGACGCCATCGAGCTGAAACGAATCTGCGCACAGCTCGGCATCACGGTTGCCGACGGCAGGTCGAAACGCCTCATGAAACGGCAGTGCTTCTTCAACATGAGCCGGTATGAAATACTCGAAAACTGGAAACCCCCGAACTGCCGCATAGCCTTCCCCTACTATCACGGTAACCCGGCGATCGACGAACGGTCGAGAGCGATGCTCTCGACCATAGCGCGACATCACAAGGACATCGACCGCATCCAGGTGAGCTGCCGCTTCATGGAGGAGGTCGTGCTTGAGACCGGCATCGACCCCTCGAAAGTTTTCAGGATCCCCATCGGGATCAACAGGCGCTACTTTCCTCCGGTGACGACGGAGAACAGAGCGTCTTCAAGAAAGGAGCTGGGACTTCCGGCAAGCGCCGTGGTCATAGGCTCCTTTCAGAAGGACGGCAACGGCTGGGATGAGGGACTCACACCGAAACTGGTCAAGGGCCCCGACATTTTTCTCGAAGCTCTCGGCATGCTCGCGGGTTCGATACCCGAACTCCATGTGCTGCTCACCGGGCCGGCCAGAGGTTATGTCCGCAGGGGACTGGAGCGGCTCGGAATACCCTGTGTCCACCGCTACCTCGACGACTATACGGAAATCGGAAAGTACTATCACGCCCTCGACGCCTACATCGTCCCGTCACGCGACGAAGGGGGACCGAAAGCGGTCCTGGAATCGATGGCCTGCGGCATACCGCTCGTAAGCACACGGGTGGGGCAGGCGACCGACCTGGTGGAACACGGCAAAAACGGCTTTCTCGCCGATGTCGAGGACGCCGGAGCGCTTGCACACGGCGTCCGGCGGTCGCTCGAAGACAGCCATCTTCGCGCGAGTGTGATAGAAAACGGTTTCAGGACGGCCGAAGTCAACGACTACGGCAACCAGCTCCCGCTCTGGAGCGATTTCATGACAGGCTTTGTACACCGTTCAACCGGAGAGCCGCAAGGATCGAGAGCATGACTCCTGAAGCCATCAACCGCATAGACGACGCCTACGGATCCATAGTTTTCTCGGGGTTCAAGCATCAGGACGAAAAAACAGAGGACGGGTGGGTTTACTGGCTTCCCCGCTACATCCTTGAAAACACCTCCCTGCGGGTCTACTTCCTTACGAACGAAAGGAAACTGCTCCTTCTGGACAGGAACGGATCGCTGCTCCCTGTCGACGACGACCCGACAGAGGGTATCGATATCTTTTTTGCAAGAACGCTGAACAGTTTCCCGGTGGAACACCGGCTTCTCCGCTCGGCGAAACTGAAAATCCTCTACCCCGTGAGCGACACCCTTCCGGAAGCGGTTGCGCGGCACGATCCCGTCGTCATCGATGACCGCACGTTTATCAAGCCGCTGCCCGAACATGACAGAAAGTACTTCTACTACGAACCGTCGGGAAAGGAAAACGTTTTCCTCTACCCATCCGCCCTTCACAAGCGAAAAGGACAGTACGAATTCATCAAGTCGGTCAGCAGAAAAACGATGGCGGGAAAAAAAGTGCTCTTCTGCGGCACCGTCAAATCAGAGGACTACGCCGAGAAGTGTTTCGACCTGCTCAGGAAAAAAAACATCGACTTCGAGTACCTCGGCAAAGTGGGCAAGAAGGAGCTCGGAGAGTTGTACAGAACATCCCGGCTTACGCTCATCTTCTCAAGGGGAGACTGGAACCCCCGAACTTTTTACGAGAGTATTGCCTGCGGAACACCGTGCGTGGTTTCCGGGAAAGTCCGGCTGGCATCGGCTGTCGAGCCGTATGCACTACGCACCTCGAAACTGCTGCTCAACTTTACGCTCAGAAAACATACGCTCTACCCCGAAAGCTTCTCCCTGAAGCTCCGGAAAGCCTCTCTGGACATCAACGAAGACTCGTGCTACAACCGTCTTTTTTCCGCGGCCCTGCATCACGGCAAACCCTGACAAGCCATGAAAACCGTTTTTCTCGTCAACCGGATAAACAACTACAGGCATTTCGCGCCGCTTATCGAGGAAGGGCTGAAAAGAAACCACCACATTGAATGCTGGCACGACTACTCTTTACCTAAAGACAGCGCAAAAGGCTACCAGTTCCCCGACATCGCCAAATCGCCCTTTCACGAATGCGGGCACCCTTCGCTCGAGCATGTGCCGTTCGAGAATCGGAAAACGCTCAACGCGGGCATCGTATCGAGAAACGACGTCGCGTTTTTCGTATCATTGAGCCCCCCCGAGTTCATTCTCGATCCGGAATGGAGAATGCACTTCAAAGGATCATGGTGCATCGTCATGCACGGACCCGACAGCTTCAAGGAAATAAAGAAACTGGAACAGGAGGACACCGTCCCGGCAGATTCGATACGAAAATATTTTTTCCCCTACACGGAGCACCTGTTCGATCTCGGCATGCAGTTTTTCGAACAGCTCCTCCCTTTCGGCAAGAAATACTTTTCACCGGCCGGCACGAAGGTTCACGCCATAGGCTGCAGCATGTTCGGTCCCGCCCTGCGCAACATCGATCCCTCCGCCGTCAGGCGGAAATTCGGTATCCCCGAAGGCAAAAACATTCTGCTCTACCTGCCCTACACGTTCAGTGATTCAAAGAAACACAAGGCGAGTTTCGCCTGGCAGGCGGCGTTCGCGGGGCTGCACATCGAACGTAAAACCGGCAGGGAGTTCGGAAACAGTTCGTTCAGCCGCACCCCCTATCTCCGGCGTCTGTCGAAACGGATCGCTTATCTGCGCAGGATAGCGGCCGAACAGGAAGCGAGAACCTGGCTGCTGAACGGCTGGAACGAACCGGCCGTCATACGGGCGGTGCGAGCGTTCTGCGACAACAACGGGCTCCACCTGGTCGTCAAACCGCGCAGAAAGTTCGATTTCAGCGAAGAGGTCTACCGGAAAGCCGACATCATTATCGACGATGACGAATCGCAGCAGTATCCGTCGAAACTCCAGGAGCTTTTTTCCATCGCGTCTCTCTGCATGGGCTATTTCTCCACGGCCGTCATCGAATCGGCATTCTGCGACGTTCCGTTCATCAACCTCCACTGTCCCGATGCACTGTTTTACGACCCTCATCAGCATTTCTGGTGCCCGGTCACGGAAAACTCGCTGTTTTCCTTCCGAAAAGCCGTCCGGAACGTCCCGATACCCGATCTTATTCGCCGTATGCCGACCGAGAACCTTTCGCTCTACTCCATGGACAGTGAAAGCAGGAAGGGCTTCATGACGCATTTCAGCGGACCGGAAAATCCGACCGCCGGAGAACGCTTTTTCGATTTCCTGGAAAACAACCTGTCCTCCTGAAATCCATTCCCGCAGCGCAGGGGTGAAAAAAAACACGACAAGCGCACTCTTCCGAAAAACATATGCAAAACAGAACCTTGAAACCGGGACTCTTCATCGCCTACAAACAAAGCCCTGTACGAAAAGAGCTCATAGAAAATCCGTCCGACAGGCCGGAGAATTACCTCCTGTGGGGCCTTGAGGGCTACCGGTCGAAAGGATTCTGCGTCATGCACAATCTGGATCGGCTGGAAACGCCCCTGGAAAGCCGGATCAACAGGACGATCAACAAATTCCTGAAGCTGTTCGGAGCTCCCGGCGGAGACTGGATGACGATTATCAGAAACCGCAGGGCGATCAACGGCTGCGATGCGATGCTTTCGACCGTCGACAATGTCGGCCTTCCGGCCGTCATCCTGAAACGCTTCGGCGTCATCAACGTTCCGGTTATCTACATCAGCGTGGGACTGCCGGAGCAGTTGCAGAAAATCAGGACCGGGGTCGCGAGAACACTCTATCTCCGCTCGCTGAAAAGAACCGAGCGCTTCATCTGCTACAGCACTGTCGAAAGGGAGCATCTGAAAACCCTTCTGCAGAGAAACGGAAAAACCGTATCCTTCATTCCTCTCGGAATCATGACCTCTTTTTTCAATCCCGTTCCGGCAGCAGAGCGGCAATGGGACATTGTCAGCATAGGGGCCGATCCGATGAGGGATTATCCCCTGCTGACACAGTTCGCCGGGAAACACGAGGCCCTGAAGGTTCTCGTCGTCACGTCGGCAAATCACTCCTATGTCAAAAAAAACAAACCGGAAAACCTCGATTGTGAATTTAATATTACCTTGGAGGAGGTAATCGGGAGAGTCGCCGCGGGCAAGCTTGTCGTTCTCCCCGTAAAGAAAAACACCTATAGCGGAGCAACCACAACGCTGCTTCAGGCGATGTGTTTGCAAAAATGCGTCATCGTCAGCAGTGTCGGGCCGATACAAAACGGCTATCACCTGAATAGCGGAGTCAACTGCATCATGGTCGAACCGGGCAACTACGCCGAGCTGGAAGGGGCCATCCTTTCGGCGTTATCCGACGAACCGCTGCTCGAACGGACCGGCATGAACGGCCGCGAAACCGTGCTGCGAAACAACACATGGGAGTCGTTCATCTCCAGAACCGCAAATCTGATCCTCGAGGTCATCGGCGAACGTGAACCGTCCTGCAAGCCGAACATACATCCGGATCAAAACGCCTCGTGAACAATGATACTCTGCGACAGGCATCGATTTGTTTTCATCCACATCCCCAAGTGCGCGGGCTCGTACGTCAGAGCGTGTCTTTCGAGCTTCGACGACAGCGCGGGCCGTTTTTCGAGGCACGGCGATCACACCGATCTCGGGATTCTGGATTTCGCGCATATTCCGCTTTCGATTCTCGAGAAGTTCTTCCCTTCGGAGTTCGCCCGGGTGGCGGCCTACCGCAGTTTCGCCGTTGTGCGGGATCCATTCGAACGATTCCCTTCCTCGATGTCCGAGTTCCTGAAAAAGCGGAAAAAACAACTGATCAGGAATATGAGCCTCCGGGAAATCCGGCACGAGGTCGACAGCATCATCCGTCACCTTCAGCAGGAGCGACCTCATGCGGAACCGGAAACAACGTATACGTATATTCATTTCACCCGGCAATCGGAATTCGTGAATCTGGGGGGAACGCGCATCGTACAGCATCTCTACACCATGGACAACGTGAGCTCGCTGCTGGCGGAAATCGGGAACCTTACGCAAACCGATCTTTTTTCCGTACTTCCCGGCAGGAAAGAGAGCAATGTCTCGCTGGTCTACAGAAACCGGGGCGTACGATCGGCCATAAGCGTCCTGACCCTCCTTCTGGGTCAGAAAAAGGTCGGAAGGCTTGTTTCATGGCCCGCCCTGAGCCGTATCGTCCATATTCCGGGCAACACGACGGCATCCGGCATTTTCGACTCGAAACATGTAAGGGATTTTGTAACCGACTACTATAAAGAGGACATAGACCTCTACGAATCCGTTCTTTCCGAAGCAGCGCCTTCACCGGCCCGGTAACGGAAGGAACAGCCCAACTCTCCTCGATCACCATGACTTACGAAACTCTTCCGAAAAACCTTGCCGAAACTGTTCGGCGGCACGACCGGCTGTTTTACGTTCACATTCCGAAAACCGGCGGCAACTACATCAAAAAAGTCGCCCTGCAGGGACATTTTCAACCCGAATCGTCCTCCGGGAGAGGCATGTTCGGCGCAATCGCACGCCTTTTCGGAAAAGACGAGCCGCAATCCGCCCCACTGCTCGTTAACGGCGGGCACTGCGTCTGCGCGAAAAAACCTCTCGATATCGCGAAATACAACCGGGCCTGGACAACACGCTGCGCCGACAACCCCGCGAGCAGAAATTCGCTGGTTTTTTCGGTGGTCAGAAATCCTTTCGACCTGCTCGTGAGCATGTACACCTACGGTTATCCGTACAGACGGCCGAGACCGGAAAAACCGAAGCCGGAACTCGACCGGCACGGTTTCCCTTTTTCATCCTTCGACGAATGGATCAGGGCGTACTGCGACCCCGAATACCCCTGGCTCGTCGGCTATCAGCACCGCTTCCTGTTTTTTCAGATCTTCGACGACGATTCCGGATGCGTTCCACACTACATCCTCAGGACGGAATGTCTCGATGCCGGCCTGAAAGAGCTTTTGCATCCGTTCGGCATCACGCCGAAAGTTTCCGACAACCATGTAAACCCTTCGAGAACCGGCAGGAAAAAGGATTTCAGGATATTCTACACGGACGAACTCCGGGAACTGGTGGAGCGGAAATGCGAAAGAGAGCTTCGCGCATTCGGTTACTCCTTCGACGGCCACGACGAAAGGGTCGTTATCGATCCTTCCGCTATCCGCTACAATCCCCACACGGACAAGTTCTCGCTATCGGAAAACCGTTAATCCAGACCCGAAGGCCGGAGACGGCCGAACCCACAAGAGCAGCCTACGAATCATGAACGCTCCGGACATTATCGGCATCGTCCTCGTCAGGGACGAGGACATTTTTATCGGGCCCGCCGTGCGCAACATTCTCGATTTCTGCGACAGAATCATCGTGGCGGACAACCACTCCCGCGATGACACCTTCGGGATACTCACCGAACTCGCGGAAAAAAACCGCAAAATAGAGCTTACGCGCATCTCGCATCCGGAAGAGTCACATCGGCTCATCGAGCGATACGCGGGCACGAATACCTGGGTGTTCGGCGTGGACGGGGATGAAATCTACGACCCCGAGGGCCTCGCCGAAATGAAGATGCGTCTCAAGAGAGGGGAATTCAGGGACATCTGGTGCATCTACGGCAACGTTCTGAACTGCGTATCGATCGACCGTGCATCGGGCAGGGCCAGGGGCTACCTCGCCCCGCCGTCCAGGTCGATGACGAAACTGTACAACTTTTCATTACTGGAAAGCTGGACGGACTGTCCGGAACGTCTGCATTCGGGTACACTGCACTTCAAGAACGGGGTCACGGACCCGCCGAGACACCGGCTCCATGAAACCTTTTCGTGGGAACGTTCCTGTTTCCGCTGCCTGCATGCCGTTTTCGTACAGCGAAGCAGCCTGGATACGGAACGCAAAACTTCCGGACGGCTCAATCCGGCAGAAATCCGCTCGATCCGTTCGGCCTTTGCCAGAAAATCATATGTTACCTTTCTGGCCAGGCATCTGCGTTCCCGGCTGGGCTCCGGCTGGAAACATAAAAAATACCGCCGGGGACCGCTTGTCCAGAAACCCGTCAACAGCTTTTTCCAACAGCGCGTCACACCCTGAACGTCATGAAAGTCAGTATCGGCATGAACCTCCGTGAAGGCCCGTGGGGGGGTGGCAACCAGTTCGCCGTGTCTCTCACGAACCACCTCCGTCAGAGTGGAGCGACCGTGCTGCATCACCTCCGCGAACGGGACATCGATCTCATCCTTCTGACGGAACCGAGAAAAAGCTCCCGTTCCTCCGCCTATACCCACAGGGAGATCACGGACTACCTGAAATTTGTCAATCCGGACGCGATCGTCGCACACAGGATCAACGAGTGTGACGAACGCAAGGGGACGCAGGAGGTCAACAGCTTGCTCGTCAGCGCAAACGGATGCGCGGATCACACGGTGTTCATAAGCACCTGGCTGAAGGACCTGTTCACCCGTCAGGGCATACCTGCCGAACGCTCGTCGGTCATCCTCAACGGCGCGGACGGCCGCATCTTCAACCCCGACGGATTTTCGCCCTGGAGCCGCCGGGAACCGCTGAAGATCGTCACCCATCACTGGGGCGACAACTGGCTGAAGGGTTTCGACATCTACCGGAAGCTCGACGACATGCTCGGCGAGACCGGATGGAGGGAACGGATCGCTTTCACCTACATCGGGCGCACGCCAGAAGACTTCGCATTCAGAAACGCACGCCATATCGCCCCCCTGAGCGGCGGGGAACTCGCCTCCGAACTCCGCCGCCATAACCTCTATCTCACCGCGTCGAGAAATGAACCCGCGGGCATGCACCACATCGAGGGCGCCATGTGCGGCATGCCGCTCCTCTACGTCGAAAGCGGCGCCCTGCCTGAATACTGCCGCGGCTTCGGCATCTCCTTCACGCCGGAAACGTTCGTCCCCGCTCTCGAGGAGATGATGCGAACCTACGACCGCTGGCTTGGCGAAATGCCCGGTTACCGGCATACCGCGGAAAACATGTGCTCCGAATACCATTCGCTCTTCCTCGACCTGCTCGGCAGAAAAAGCGAGTTGCTTGCAGCCAGGCCCGAACGACAGAAACCCGGCATGCTCGAAGCCGTCTCGTTCCGGGCAAGAGCGTTTCGGAAAAACATCCGGGCCCTGCGGAAACGGTCCGGACGACAACCGCAATAGGAGAGGCGGAAATCCATGCACCTGACCCTTTTCTTCACCCATAAGACCTCGCTGGAGCGATGGAACGGCACCGGTATGTTCGACAGGGAGGTCGCGCTCTACAGAAAATACCTGGAGATGGGCGCAGAAGTCGCGTTCGTAACCTACGGCAAGAACGACCGGCTGCTGTTCGGGAAACGGCTCGCGGGCATCGAGATACTCTGCAACGACAGACGCCTGCCGACAAGGCTCTATACCGCGCTTCTTCCCCTCCTTCACGCCGGGACGCTCAGGTCGACGGACGTCATGAAAACGAATCAGACCCCCGGCGGCCTCGTCGCACTGCGCTCTTCCAAACTGTTCGGCAAACCCCTGCTTGCCCGCTGCGGCTACATGCACTCCGATTTCGAGGCGAACCGCCACGGTGCGGGATCGAACGATGCAGCCCGAGCCCTCCGTGAAGAGAACCGCCTTTTCACCGAAGCGACGGGAATAGCGGTGACGACCGCCGCGATGCGGGAAAACATTCTTTCCAGAATGCCCGACGCCCTCCATAAAACCGCCGTGATCCCGAACTATGTCGACACCGGCCTCTTCTCCCCATCAGAAGTCCGCCAGGACATAGACCTGCTGTTCATCGGCAGGCTCGTCCCCCAGAAAAACCTCTCCTCCCTGCTCGACGCCCTGCGGGGACTCGCTCTTCGAACGGTCATTATCGGAAGCGGAACGCTCAAAAGGGAACTCAGGGAAAAAGCCCATTCGCTCGGCCTGGAAGTGGACTGGAAAAAAAGTGTGGCCAACCACGAACTGCCGTTCTATCTCAACAGATCGAAAGCGTTCATTCTGCCCTCACTGTACGAGGGGCACCCGAAAACGCTGATCGAAGCGATGGCTTGCGGACGCCCGGTTATCGGCGCCGACTCGCCGGGGATACGGGAAATCGTACGCGACGGCGAAACGGGCTGCCTCTGCGGCACCTCGCCGGAAAGCATCCGGGCGGCCGTCGAAAGGCTGACTTCCTCCCGGGAGCTGCGCCGCACTCTCGGAGAAAACGCGAGAAACTTTGCCGTCGGGAACTATTCGCTCGACCGCATCGCCCGACAGGAGTTCGACCTGCTCGGGCGACTGGCGGCAGGAAACGACCGGAAGTGAAACGATGAACCTGCCGGACAAGAAACATATTCCGATCGCCGCCGCTTTCCTGGGCTACCTGTTCGTCCAGTGGTACGGCGTGTTCTTCATGTGGTACAACCATCCCGGACCGCTCGGCCTCGAAGACAGCGCGGGCTATATGTCGAGAATCGCGTTCTTCCGGGAATTCCCGTTGTTCGATGCCGTACGGGACCGGCTGCCCAGCCACCCGCCTTACGCAATCCATGAAATCGCCCATCCCTACCTTTTCGGCGTGCTCGCCCTGCTGTCGGGAGTGACGACGGAAACCATGTTCGAGTACAACTTCTATATCGGACTCTTTCTGATGGGAATCGTTCTTTTTCTCCTGTTCAGGAAGATCGAGGGTTCACCGCAGTTTCTCGTCCCCGCGCTGCTCCTTTTCGCTTTTTACGAAGGCGAGGGCTCCTACCACGGTTTTTCCTGGGTCGTGCCGAGTTTCTACGCCATTCTCCTGTTTCTGTCTGCGGTCATCGCCCTGTTCTACTCCCGCCGCCCGGCCCTTTTCGGCACGCCCCTCATCGCCCTGCTGCTCCTGACCCATTCGACCGGGACCTATCTCGCCGCGGTCCTTCTGGCGACCCGGTTTTTCACCACGCTTCTCGAGGGAGAGAGGAAAAAAGCCCTGAAAGAGGCCCTGATCTTTCTCGGTCTCGGCCTCCTGGTCTTTCTGCTCACCGAATCGCTCCACGACGCCGACATGCTGCAGCGGAGCTTCTCGTCATCCTTCAAATCCTACCGGCATCCGGCCGGACCCGACGGCCTGTCGCAAGAGATGGACTGGAGCGGGAGAATATCCGTTCTGCTCGGGCGCGTCACGGAAATCGTGCGAAGTCACGATTTCACGAAATACTTCTACGGCCTCTACACCCCCCTCCTGGCGTTCGGGCTTTTCCGGGTTGTGAAAAACAGACAGTACCCTCTCGCGATTCTTTTCACCCTGTTGCTCGCGGGTCAGCTCGCGGCGCCTCTCCTGAGCCGGGTCGGCTACCGTTTTTTCTACCCGCTCGAAGTCGTCACCTGGATCATCATGGCCTACGGTTTCAGCGGTACGCTCGAAAGCCTTTTCCGGAAACGCAACGAAACCGGACAGGGGGGAGCGCCCTTCATCAGGGCTTTTCCTTTCTGGCTGCTTCTGGCGCTCTCAGGCCTGTTTTATTACAACGTCGTACACCACAAGGCCGCCCATCAGTACCATGTCAAGTTCTATCACCCGAAGTTTTTTGACGAACGGACGTTTCTGGACTATGTCGACACCAACCGCGAAAAACAGTTCATTATTTTCAGCGAGCATCTGCGCAGCTATCTCTACCTCGACGGTCTGTGGCGATTCTCCGGTATCCGGCCACCGAGAAAATATGCGGCCGCAGGCCTTGCAGCCGAACCGGAAAACCATATCGTCATCGGGGAAAACCCCAGACTCTACGAGGAACACCGAAAGGGCTTCAGGGTCGTCATTCCCCGCAGAAGCGCGCTCGCCATCCGGGTCGAGGGGATGCGTCCCGGCAGATATCGCCTGGAACTGGTCGATACGGGCATGCACGACACCGCGGGGCTTCGGCTGAAGCACGGCAACCGGGAAGTCTCCTCCTGGAAACGGGACTCCCTGGCGATCCGTTACCCGGAGAAAAACGCCTATCCGGCAATGCTGCCACCCTGGTACCGGAATCCCGAAAAGCCCTGGCCGCTTTTTCCCAGACCCTTTCGCAAAAACGATATCGTCAGAACAAGCGTGCGACACTCGACGGAGCTCACGCTCGATGGGAGGACGAAACTTCTGCTCATGCGTAACCGCGGTAAAAAAACCTTTCTGCACGGTTCGATCCGCATCGTCGAGCTTCAAACCGGGGAAATGAGGATCATCGACTTCGACAGGGGAGAAAAAAGCGTGCTGGAAACAGAAACCGGCCTTCTTTACAAAGGGGTACTGCACCCCCTGCTATGGACCGATCCGGAAATACGGAAGCCTTTCCGGAACATGCTCTTCAGACTGGAGAAGAACTTCGGGGATGTCAAGGCGTTTTCCCTCTATGCGAAAAAGCAGCCGAAGCAGCGAAAAAAACGGTGAACGGCTCAGGCCTTTTCGGCCCGCCTGCCGGAGAACTGTATGTCGTGATACATCCTGTAAAGCCCGTCTTTCTCCAGCAGTTCCTCGTGCGATCCCGACTCGACCATCCTGCCCTTGTCGAGCACGATGATCCTGTCGGCGTTTTTCACCGTCGAAAGCCTGTGAGCGACAACGAGCGCCGTCCGGTCCTCCAGCGCATGATCGATCGCTTTCTGGACGACCTTTTCAGACTCGTTGTCCAGTGCGCTGGTGGCCTCGTCGAAAATCAGAAGGTCGGGGTTTTTCACCATCGCCCGGGCGATCGCGAGACGCTGCCGCTGTCCTCCCGAAAGCTGTATGCCCCGGTCGCCGACAATGGTGTCGTACTTCAGGGGCTTCTCCTCGATGAATTCATGCGCGTTAGCCAGCCTCGCGGCTCTTTCGACCTGCCGGTGCGCAACCTCCCCGCGCAGACCGTAGGCGATATTCTGTTCTATAGTATCGTTGAAAAGAATGACTTCCTGGCCAACAACGCCGATCATGCTTCTGAGCTTTTTATAGTCGTAGTCGCGGATATCGACGCCGTCGATCGTGATACTGCCCGAATCGACATCGTAGAATCGCAACAGAAGGTCGACGGCCGTCGACTTGCCGGAGCCCGACTGACCGACCAGGGCGACCATCTCTCCTTTTCGAATCTCGAACGAAACATGGTCGAGCACATACGGTGCATCCTTGTCCTTGCGGTATCTGAAGCAGACATCGTCGAACCTGATGCTGTCCGAAAACCCGTCGATCGGGCTCGGGCCGTTTTTCACCAGCGGCTCGGCCTCGATCACCTCGAACAGCCGTTCCGCCGACGCCATGCCTGCCTGGATCTTGGTATTAGCCTCCCCGAGCATCTTGATCGGCCCCATTGCGGAATAGAGGCTGAAGGCAAAGACGATGAGCTCGTTGGCCGTCATACTGCCCTCGAACACCTGGAGCCCTCCGAACCAGAGCACCATCGCGACCGCGGAGACGAGAAGGGTCTCGTTCAGGGGGCTGATGATGTTTTTCAAGCGGAAAATCTTCAGATTCAGCTTGCGGAACTCCTTCGTGAAGCTCTTGAATCTCTCGACTTCGACATCCTCGAAGGCGCTCGACTTGATCACCTTGATCCCGCTGAACTTCTCCTGCAAAACCGAATTCATATCGCCCATGCGCTGTCTGAGCGTTTTCGAGAGATTCTTCACCTTTCTGCCTATAAGGCGTATCAGAAAGAAAATGATGAGCGAAACACCGGCCGCGAAAAGCGTCAGTTGCCAGCTCAGCACGAAAAGCACCCCGACGTAGACGAAGATCGTAAAAGGGTTCTGGATGAAATTGATGAAGGTCGAGCTGATCGATCCCTGGACGCTCTGAACATCGTTGTAGACATGGTTCATCAACCCCCCGACCCTCTGCTTGTTGAAATAGTCGAGGTGCATTTCGATGATCGAATGAAACACGTCGTCTCTCAGGTTCTTGGTCGCCTTGCTCTGGATCCTGAAGATGATCTGCTTGTTGAGATAGAGGAAGAGGTTCTTCAGCGCGAAGGATGCGATAAGGAACAGACAGATGTTGAGCAGCGTCCGCTGCTTGGTATCGGCGTAAAACAGCGACTGGAAAATCTCTATGATCCGGCGCTGCAGCTCGTCGGTATCTATGAACCCTCCGTCGGAGGATCCGCCCGGCTCTTCTGCGGAAAGATCGGGTTCGGCGGATACGGCTCCCGAAACAGGTGCGGTAACGGTCTTGTCCGCCGTAAAAATCTCGTTCAACAGCGGAAGAACCGAATAGATCGAAACGACACCGAACAGCGACGTCAGCATGCTGACCAGGACGACGAGCACGATCTTGCCTTTCGAGGGGGCGAGGTAACGGAGAATTTTCCAAATGAGTTTCATACGGCTCCTTACGTTCGCTCCGGACAGTTTCAGGCTTCCCTGCCGGATACCGGCAAAGCAAACCCGGAAACAAGGTACGCTATCACCCGGTAATAACCAACCGGGCGGAGGGGATCTCAGTAAACCAGAAGCAGCACCGTGACCGTCACCAGCATATAGAGCGCGGTCAGCGGAAAGCCGATACGGAAAAAATCCCTGAACGTATAGCCGCCGGGACCGTAGACCATCATGTTGGTCTGGAAACCGACCGGAGACATGAAATTCGCCGCGGCCGCGAAGGTCATGCACAGAACGAGTCCTACGGGATCGAGCCCGGTACGTTCCGCGAGCGTCAGCACGACGGGAAAGAGCAGTGCCACGGCCGCCTTGTTGAGCATCACGGAAGAGAGAGCCGCCGTCAACACGTAGATACCCGCCATCACTCCGGGCTCACCGAAAGGCATGAGAAAACCGAACATCGCCTCTCCGAGCACTTCCGCGACCCCGGTTTTCGCCATGGCGGTTCCGAGAGCGAGAGACATGGCGATGATCAACACCAGATTGTAATCGATCGCCCCGATGACGTCCTTGGCCCGGGCGACGTTCAGAAGCAGGGAGACGGCGAGCAGAACGGATACAGAAAGAAACAGCGGCACCAGCTTCAGTGCGGCAAGCGCCGCCGCGGCCGCCAGCCCCGCAGCCGGAAACACGGCTTTCCACGGATCGATCTTGGGAGCCTTCCTGGTTTCAGAAAGCACGTAGAAGTCCCTGCCTTCTCTCGTCAGTTCCCCGAAATCCCGTCCGGCGAGCATGAGAAGCACGTCGCCCGCCCGCAGAACGATGGAACCTATCTTTCCGGAAAGCTTCTCCCCTCCCCGCAGAACCGCCACCACGGCAGCGTCGTAACGGCTCCGGAACTGGCTCTCCCTGATGGTCTTGTTCTCGAGTGCGGAATTGCAGGCAATCACTCCTTCCACGACATGCATGGCGGGATTGTCCTTCCGGAAAAGATCGACCTCCACAGGTTCGAGGTCGGGATAGGTGTGCAGGAGATCGGCTATCGTCGCCGTATCTCCGGCGAAAATGAGAAGGTCGTTCTGCCGGAACGTCAGTCCCGGATACACCGGTGCGATACCGTTGCCCTCCCGCAGCACTTTCACCAGAAAGAGGCCCGGAAGATTACGCAGCCCGGCTTCCGTTACCGACCTTCCGACAAGCGGGGAACCCGTCTTCAGGCGGGTTTCCACCAGATACCGGCGGGAGTCGGTCCGGAAGGAGGCGAAATAGTCCTTGTTCTCCGGCAGAAGTTTCCCGCTTGCCAGTACAAGATAGAGAATACCGAGCACGATCATCGGCACTCCGACCCAGGCGAATTCGAACATTTCAAGAGTACGCAAGCCGGGAACGATCTCCTGCTCCTGAATCATGCTGTTGACGATGAGGTTGGTCGACGTGCCGATCAGGGTTGCGGAACCTCCGAGGATGGAAGCGTAGGACAGAGGAATCAGAAGACGGGAAGGCATGACGCCGCCCCGGCCCTGCGCCCAGGTGTGGACATAGGGCATCATCAGCGCCACGAGGGGCGTGTTGTTGAGAAACGCCGAAAAGGCGCTGACAACGGTGGTCATGCGAAAGAGAAACCGCCGGTAGGACGAAGAACCGCTCAACAGGCTGTAGAATACGCGATCTATGGCGCCCGTCTTGCGAATCACCTCGCCGAGAAGGAGCAGGAGAACGATGACGGCTATCTGTTCGTTGGCAAAGCCCGCCAGTATCTCCCGGGGTTCGAGGATCCCTGCGACGCCGAGAACGAGCACGCCGGAGACAAACGTCATCGCCGGGCTCAGCAGTTCCCTGTAGAGCGCCACGACGATGAACAGCATGACCGCGAGAACCATGAAAGCGGAGAGCGTCATGAGGCCTCTCCTCTTTTCGCCCGAAAACAGCCCCGCCGCGCACTCAGCATGCGGTCGCCTCCCGCATCACCTCTTCGACAACGTCACAGGTTCTCAGCATATGTTCAGCCTCCAGCGTGGGGTGAACAAGAAACTGGAGGCTCGTCGCGCCGAGCTCCCGCGCCGCCTCCAGACGCGTCGGCGGGCCGAATCCCGCTTTTTGGAATGCTTTTTCCAGGTAGATCTCCGGACAGACCCCGGTGAAACAGGGCACCCCTTTGTCCGTGACGGCATTCATCACCCTGTCCCGGTCCCAGCCATCGCGCAACATTGCGGTCCGGACAAAGACGGTGTACTTGTACCATGCATGGCGGATACCGGACGGAAGCTCGGGAACCCTCAGACCGGGGATCTTCCCGAAGCAGTTCGAGAGTGTTGCGGCATTACGGCTCCTCTGTTCCGACCACCGGGGCATTCTCCCGAGCTGGATCCTTCCGAGAACCGCCTGCAGTTCGGTCATCCGGGCATTGGTGCCGAATGACTCGTGCAACCAGCGGAATCCAGGTTTGTGCTCCCGGCCGTAAACCGCCTGCCAGCTTTTGCCGTGATCCTTGTACGCCCACACCCTCGACCAGAGACTTCTGTCGTTCGTCGTTACCATGCCGCCTTCTCCCCCGGTCGTCATGATCTTATCCTGGCAGAAACTCCACGCCCCGATGTGGCCGATGCTTCCCACCGGACGTCCCCTGTAGAGCGCGCCATGGGCCTGGGCACAGTCCTCGACGACTTTCAGCCCGCGTTCGGCTGCAAGTTCCATGACAGGGTCCATGTCGCAGGGACATCCCATGAGGTGAACGGGAATTACAGCTCTGGTTCTGGAAGTTATCCTCGCGGCGATCGTGCCGGCGGTGATCGTCAGGCTGTTCCGGTCGACGTCCGCCACCACGGGTATCGCGCCCCGCAGCGCGACCGCGCCGGCGGTAGCGATGAACGTATAGCTCGGAACGATCACCTCGTCGCCCGGACCGATCTCCAGCGCCCGGAGAGCGAGTTCGAGCGCAAGGGTTCCGTTGGCGAGCGCGACGGCATGCTCGCAGCCGCAAAAAAACGCGAACTCTTTTTCAAACTCGCGTCCTTCATCGCCCGTCCAGTAATTGACCCTGTTCGAAAGAAGCGCGCGCGAAACCGCATCGGCTTCTTCGGCGGTATATGAAGGCCAGGGGGGGAACACCATAGATTGTTTTCGCTTCGATTGATCCGGGGCGACCGCCGAAAAAGCTCTCGCCGCTACATTGTCCGGTTAATATAGAATTTTCCGGCGGATGACCCTCCGGGACCGGCTCCCGTTGCTTCACCACGTAAAAAGAACCGGAATATCACCGACGATCGCGTACATTTTCGGCGCATATGTATATTGCGGTTCAAACCGTGTCATTTTTCCGGAAAACCCGAAACGTTTCCACAAGCAATCCGCATGAGAGGATATCGATGGTCACCATAGGCGTCACCGCCGCGGGAGGAGGAATCGGGCAATCGGTTCTCCACGCCCTCAGCCGCTCCACGAGGGCGTTCAGGATCGTGGCGATGGACGCGAATCCGACGAGCGCCGGCCTCTACTGGAGCGACAGGTCGTTCCTTGTACCGAGAGCGGCCGAAGAAAACGCCTATATCGAAGAGCTGCTTGCGATCTGTCGGCAGGAACGTCTCGACATCCTCGTTCCGGGCCTCGACATCGAACTCCCCGTCCTCTCACGCCACAGCGAACGCTTTCATGAAACCGGCTGCCGGGTTCTCGTCAGCAGCCCCTCTCTGATCGGAATGTGCCGTGACAAATACGAGCTTGCGGCTTTCTGCAGGAAAAAGGGCCTGCCGTTCGTCAGAACGTTTCTGCTCGAGGAAGCCCGGGATGAAGCGGAGAAGCTCGATTACCCCGTCATCATCAAGCCGAGAAGCGGTTCCGCCTCCGCCGGCGCGCATCTTGTCCACAGCCCGGAGCGACTGCGAGCGATCCCGTCGGACGACAACCTGATCGTCCAGGACTATCTTCCTCCTCGCCGGGCCGGACGCGGAGACACTCTTCCGGGCAAAACATCCACCGGCGGTCTCGACCAGTCGAACGAGCTTTCGATACAGTTCTACGTCAACCGTTCCGGCAGAATTCTCGGCGGATTCGCCAGCATCAACCTGCTGAAAAACGGTATCCCGGTTGAAATAGACCCGGTTCCCGGCCATCCCGCGCTTTCCGAAAGCCTCCCCATGGTAGAAGCGCTTGTCGAACAGGGACTTTACGGTCCGGTGAATCTGCAGGGGCGGGAAACCGCAAAAGGTGTCCGGTTTTTCGAAATCAACCCCCGCTTCACCGGTATCACGGGGCTCAGAGCTGCTTTCGGTTACCGGGAGATGGAAGCGGCTGTCGCCGATCTGCTGCTCGAGCCCGAGGAGAATGCCGTCGGCCTGCTGGATTACGTGCCCGGTAATTTCGGCCTGCGCTACGTTGCCGACGCCCTCGTTCCCCGCGAACGGATGCAGAAGGTGAGTCGTGTGAAGGTCGTGGATTCACCTCGTCCGCACGACGGACCCCCGGCTCCTGTAAAAAAAATCCTGATCACCGGAGCCACGGGATATTTCGGAGCGAACATCGCGGAACAGCTTCTCGCTCACCCGGAGACCACGGAGGTGCAGGCGCTTGTACGAAACGGGTCCGGGCGTGAGAAACTGAACGACGCCCTCGGCTCTCCGGCAAAACTGGCATTCAGGAACGGAGAGCTTCCCTGCGGCATGCTCGATCTCGGAGGCGTCGATACCGTGGTCCACGCTGCATCCGAACGCCTCTCGTCCGATCCCTCGCGTCTGTTCCTGATCAATGCCGAAGGGACAAGGACGCTTCTTGAAGCCATGCACGGTGCCGGAGTGAAACGGCTTGTCTATATCTCTTCGCAATCGGTGTACGGAACCGGCATGCCCCCTCTCTGGAGAGAGGAAATGGGCGCCGCTCCGGAAACCCCCTACGCGTCGAGCAAATGGATGGGCGAGCTGTTCAGCCTGAACGGACAGTACCGTATTGCGCAGGTCGTCGTGCTCAGGGTCGCCCGCCTCTACGGGCTGGGACACTTCCTGCGATGGGAGGAACTGCCGCACAAATTCGCCGCCCTCGCAGCGGAAGGAAAACCGCTTACCGTTTTCAGAGAAGACAACGAGATAGATCTCGTGCACGTCCGCGACGCCGCGTCCGCGGTCGTTGCCGCCTGCACGACGGAGTTTCCGGAAGGGTGCCGGACGGTTTTCAACATCGGCGGCGGCAGCCCGTTGACAATCAAGCACTTTGCAGCGATATCCCGCGAAGCCGCACGGAACTGCGGACTGCAGGAACCTTCCCTCGATCTGCAGGATTCCGGAGAGGGGCATCTTCCCCGGCGCTGGGGAATGGATATCCGGAAGGCGCAAAGCGAACTCGAGTGGTCTCCCCGCCACGCTCTTCTGCCCTCCATGGAGGATCTCGTCAGGAGCCGCATACCGAACGCCGTGCGATCGGATTTCTGAAGCTACTCGTCCGCCTTTTCCTTCCTGGAACCCCGGAATCTGGGCATCGTTACCGTTCCGGCATGGCTGATGCCGTCTTTTTCGAACACCTTCCGAATCGTCATCCAGAGAATCCGCAGATCCAGGAGAAAGGAACGGTTGTCGACATACCAGAGATCGAGCGCGAACTTTTCTTCCCAGGTGATGGCGTTCCGGCCGTTGACCTGCGCCCAGCCGGTCATCCCCGGCCTGACGTCGTGGCGACGCGCCTCTTCGCAGGAGTAGCGGTCGAGATACTCCATCAGAAGCGGTCTCGGCCCGACAAGGCTCATCTCCCCCCTGAGAACGTTCAACAGTTCCGGAAGCTCGTCGAGGCTCGATGAACGCAGAAAACGTCCCAGCCCGGTCAACCTCTCGCTGTTCGGCAACAACCTCCCTTCATCGTCCCGAACGTCGGTCATCGACCTGAACTTGTATATCCTGAACGGCCGCCCTTTCAGGCCGGGCCGTTCCTGGACGAACAGCACCGGCGCTCCGAGACGGATACGGATAACGAGCGCAAGCGCAAGAAACAGGGGAGAGAAAACAAGCAGCGCCCCGAGACTCGCAACAATATCGAAATTTCTTTTCAGCATCGGCAGGATATCGTTTTTCCCCTACGGATTCTTACGGCCGGCGGCCGGACCTCTCGCCCTGAATCGCATCCCGAAGAACCGAATCGAGTCGTCCGGCCAGCATATCGCGGTCAAAACGCTCCCTGCCGAGAATTCCGGCCCTGCGGCCGGTCTCCCTGACTCTCGACTCGTCCTCGAAAAACTTCACGAGAGCGTCTGCCGCATTCCGGGCACACGGCGGGAGCACAAGACCCGCGTCGGCGCGGCGCAGGAGATCCGCCTGCCAACCCTCGTAATTCAGGGCGACGGCGGTCGCGGACGCAAGCCCGTCAAAAAACTTGTTGGCGGAATTCACCCGCATTTCCGGCAGATCGAGAAACAGGGAGACAATCATCGACGCAGCCGCGAATGCGCCCGCGAGTTCTCGCTTGGGAACGGCCGGATACATGAAAAAATTTTCATTCAATACCCCCGCATCGCTTGCCGCCTGCCGGACGCGCTCCCGTTCAGCCCCGTCGCCTATCACTACAAAGCGCAGATCGGGCCGGCTTTTTTCCGTTTCGGCGGCGAGCCGGACAAAATACTCGACCCCGTTGATCTTTCCAAGAGTTCCCGGATAGAGGACGACCGGCCCGTTCTCCAGTTCGGGATGCTTTCGCCTGAAGGCTGCGGCGTCGGCGTGTCCGCCGGCAAAGAGCTCGCGGTCGCAACCGTTCGGAATGACCGAAATCAGACCGGAAGGGTAGCCCACCCGCCCTATGCCCTCCGCCATACCCGGAGAGAGCGCCACGATCCGGGCGGCATTGCGATAGGCGAACCGTTCGAGCATTTCAGCCGTCCGGATGAGGAGAGGATTCTTTATCGCTCCGACGGCCACAGGCATCTCCGGCCAGAGATCCCTGACCTCGAAAACCATGGGAACCCCCGCCTTTCTCGACGCATAAACGGCGGGAAGCGCCACGGTCAGAGGGGTGCTGGTGGCGAACACGACATCGCAGGGCAGGGCGGCGGCATATCCCGCCGCCTTTACTGCGTAGCGCATGAAGGCGGCGACCCGCTCGCGATAGCCGAGAGCGTTCGCATACGGCACAGGACACCAATGGACATCTATGCCGGACTCCTTCGTCCGGAACCAGCCTTTTCCGGCCGACTCCTTTCGCCAGGTCGTCACCATGTGCACGTCATGCCCGAAAGAAACGAGTCTTCGGGCCATTTCGAACGACCGGGTGCCCCCGGCCATTTCCGGCGTATTGAAATACTGGTGCAGGTAGACGATGCGCATGAACGATCAACCTCCCTTTCCGGGCCTTGCGGCGAGCAAAGCGGTTTTCAGAATGTAACCCATATCACCGGCGCATGTCCAGTTTTCCACATACTCCCTGTTGATCCGGACCTTGTCGGGAAAAACAACCGTGCTGTTATACGCTTCCGGATCGTCGACCCTTGCCAGAAGCACCTCTTCGTCGCGATATTTCAGCGTCGCGGGTCCGGTTATGCCCGGTCGCACCGAGAGTACGATGCGGTCCTCGCCCGAAAGGCGGTCCGCGAATCCGGGAACGTCGGGACGAGGCCCGACGAAGCTCATGTCGCCTTTTACGATATTGAACAACTGCGGTAATTCGTCGATTTTCGTCCGCCGCCAGAACCTGCCCAGAGCGGTTATTCTCTCATCGTTTTCCGTCGTGACGCTCGTCCCGGCGGAAGTGGAGCGACGCATCGTCCTGATCTTGATGATGCGGAAAATTCTCCCCCCGCGGCCTACCCGCTCCTGGGTGAAAAAGCCGTTGGCGCGGGTATCGATGCCTGCGATGACGGCCGCCGGGAGGATCACCCACAGGGAGAGCGCCAGACCGGCAAGAGAGAGTGCAAGGTCGAATGCCCGTTTACAGAACGCCTGGAACGGCAAAAGTCCCTTTGTCGACGCCTCTCCTTGTTTTCCGCTGTTGTTTTTCCGCATCGCTTCCCTGATTTGCACGGCATATCGCGAGCTGTCGATGTGCGAAGCCGTCACTCATAGCCTAAACGGGCGAGCGTCTCTCCGGCAAGGGCCCGGATGTCGCCGATATCGACGGGACTCATCGCCTCCCGCCCCTTGCCGATGCTGCCGGCGGACACTCCCGCCGTAGCGGAACGTATGTCCGGAAGGGTTGCGCTCAGTCCGAGTTCATCGAGAATTCTTCCGAGTTCATCTTCCGGTTTTTCGACGAACCCTTCGTATCTGACACGAACGACCTTCCCTTCGGGCATCTCCGAAAGCGCCCGGTCCGCGAGATCGACACATCGCTTCCACTGCAGGGCACACACCTCCCGGAGAGAATACCGCCCGAGCGCTTCAGGCAGCCCCCTGAACCGTGGGCCCCAGAAAGCAACCCTCTCGTTCCCCGACACCGCCCGGTATATCCTGTTCCGGAGATATCCGGCGGCATAGTAAGGGATATCGCCCGGAGGAACGAACCGGGCCTTGCGCAGGAGATAGGAAAGGTCCAGCCCTGCCCGCCACCGTTTTGCGGCGGAAGCGACGGCATCGACGCCGTCGCGATAGATGAAGACGTAACGGGCACCGGGCAGAACAGCGTCGACAAACGGAACACGCAGGGAGTTGGCGCAGGTTTTTTCCACGACGGTCCCGAGCCTCCGCCGGGAAGCGATCCTTTCGAACGCCCTGGAGATGTAGCGCCTGACGGCGGGAACGGCCATCCCGGCAGTGAACTCGTCGTCGGGATGGCGGACGTTACGGTGCCTCCAGATGTAATTGATCTCGTCGCACGGCCATGTACCTGTCGCTGGAAGCCTGCAGAGTACGTCGCGAAGCATGTTGGTCCCCGAGCGCGGTGCGCCGATGACGACCAGCGGGAGAAAGGGTTCAGGTTTCATTCTTCTCGTGTTTTCCGGTTAAGCCCCGAAGCTCCGCCGAAAAGCCGGCGCGCGAGATCCGCCGCGACAATGCGAAAATCGTGATGCTCGTCGAAATAGGCCCTGGCCCGCCGGCCGTACTCGAAAGCGAGCTGCGGCGTTTCCATCAGGGCTTCGATCCCTTTCACCAGCGAATCGTAGTCGCCGGGCGGCGCCGAAAATCCGCACCCCGCGGCGCGAACAGGATCGTGCCCGGCCCGGTAACTGCCTATGACCGGCCTGGCCGCATGCATATACTCGTATATCTTGTTGCAGGAAACGCCGTAGCGGTGCACGGCAAGGTCTTCCAGCCCCACATAGCATGCATCGAAACAGTCGAGAGCCGCCGGAACCTCCCTGCGGGGTATCGAACCCACAAAATGAACGTTCTCCAGTCCGAGTTCCGCGGCCTTTGCGACCAGCGACTCTTTCCGGTCCCCCTGTCCGGCAACGACGATACCGATACCGGATCGATGACGCAAGCGGCAGGCGAGCTCCAGAAGGCGATCCAGCCCGTAGTAGGCACTGAGGGCTCCCACGTAGCCGATAAGAAAAGAGTACCGCCGCCGCGCCTGTTCCACCGCAGGTGGCGGCTCACCCGCAGGGGACATCGGCAAAAAACCGTTCGGGACATAGGCGAAACGGTCCCGAACCCCCCCGTATTCCTGTTCAAAATACTCAACATCCCCCGGTTTTACCGACACGATCGTGGAGGCTTTGCGCACGCCGAATCGTTCGGCGGCCTTGAGCAGGAGCATGTAGGGGTGCGTTCGGCCGAAGTTGCCGAGCTCGATCAGCAGTTCCGGCCAGAGATCGCGCACCTCGAAAACGAATTCCGAACCCGCCTTCGCGGCAACGGCGACGGCGGGATAGACCACGAGAGGGTGCGGCGAGGAAGCGACAACTACATCCGGCCCGCGGGAGACAATCAGCGCCGCCGCTCTGTAGCACCCCAGAGTGAACTCAAGCTGATTGAGCACCTGAGCCGCCCCCCGGTTCCGGTAGGGCCGGGTCTTTATCCAGTGATAGTGCAGCCCGTCGATGATCTCCGTTTCCGGAGAACGCCCGATCACCGGGGGATGCATATACTTGTGAAACCAGGAAGACGAAACGATCTCGACATCCACCCGCAGCTCCCGGAGCGCCTGCCCCAGATAGTACCAGCGCATGTTCGGCCCGTGACGGGGCGACCCTCCCGCGTGTGTGATCACGACGATTTTCCTACGTTCGGTCATGGATCAATTTCCGGTAAAAAACAGCGAGACGGCGTCCTTCGTTTTCCCAGTTGAAACGGTCCGCGACCAGTTGCCGACCCCGCCCGGACATTGCCGCAGCTTCTTCCGGGTACGCGCGCAGACGGTCGATCGCCCCGGAAACCGCATCGACGTCATCCGGTCTGACGCACAACCCGACCCCGTTATCCTCGATCAGGCGCTTCCAGACCGGAAAATCCGAGGCCACGATCGGCAGGCCCATCGCCATGTACTCGAAAAACTTGGTAAGCTCCTTTTCACGATAGTGTCCGGTGTCGGGAAAGAGGGCGACTCCCGCCAGCAACCCTCCCCGGCGATAGTGCGCCATAATCTCCGGGAACGGCACATACCGCCCTTCTCCGTCGAGCACCAGTCTGGCGGCGCTTCCGGCCGCTTCCTTCATCCGCCCGGACAACGCGGCGGAACAACGGCCGACGACAAGGACTTCCAGGCCGGGCCTTTTCGCGGCAAGAGCGGCAAGATTGAGCGCCCCGCGGTCTTCACTCACGGTACCTGTATAAATGACCTTTTCGGAATTTTCCGAGAAAGCCGGCTGCTCGGAGAGAAGCTCCCCGGACGGATAGTTAAGCACGGGAAATGCACCGGGAAACCTCCGTTCGTAATAGCGCTCCGCGATGATTCGGTGAAAGGGTCGTGTCGACAGGCCTTCCGCAGCCGAAACCAGGGAGGCGACGGTCTTTCTCAGCGGCACGGGCAGATAGCTCTTCTGCAGAACCGACGTCACGTAGTCCTCGTGGATATCGTAGACGACGGGAACGCGCTTCAGGAGCAGCAGCCAGGCCCACGGAACCAGCTCGGGATCGTGAAAGTGGTAGATATCCGCCGGCATCCCGAAAGCTCGCAGGACGGCGCGCGGCGCGGTCACCAGCATCCTGCCCGACCTCCCGGAAGCGGACGGCGGCACACGCTCGATCCGGACACCGTCACCGGTCTCCCGGGCGGCAGGATCGGCGGTGACGAAGGTCGCACGGAAACCGTTCTCCGCCGCACTGCGAAGCTCCTTGAGACGAATGCGCGGATCCATCGAGGAGTGCACCGTGCTGATGTGCACCACATGTTTCCGGGCAGCGGCGCTATCGATCATTGCAACGCTTCTCCTTCGGCCGGGTTTGACGAACCGGCGACGCGCTCCGAAACGGGTAAACGGTTCCCTTTCGCGGACAGCCAGACCTCCTGCCCCATCAGAAAAGCCGTCAGCCCCCACATGATAGAGGAGTCGTAAAGCGATCCCGAGACCATGGCACCGACAAGATACTGCAGATAGAGCAATGGAATCCAGGCCGTCCGGAAAGTGCCGGAAATCACTGTTCTGGCGCAATGGTAGAGCCCGAACAGGAGAATGAGGGAAAAGAGCAACCCCCCGACGATGCCGTTTACCATGAAACTTTCGAGCAGAAGATTGTGCGGATATCTCGCCATCTCCCCCAGCGGCCCTATTCCCGCTCCCAGGATTGGATTGTCGAGCACGATATCGATTCCGGCCCGGTAGAGTTCCAGCCTCCTGCCTATCGAACCGGTTGACTGTCCCGAGAAAGCCTGCTGGAGACGGTAAAAAAGGCTGTTCTGCACAAGAATCTCGCCGAAAAAGACAATCGCCAGGACAACCGCTCCCCCCGCTCCGGCGGCGACCAGCACCGCCTTGCCGCCGATCCTCCGCAACACCAGCAGAACGATGGCGGGAAAGACGACGAACAGACTGAGCAGGGGACCTTTCGATGCGCTGACGACAAGGACAAGTCCTCCGAAAACGACAGCGAACCATTGCAGCAGCCTCTCCACCCTACCTCCCCCGGCGGACAGGAGAGCGCATGTGGCGAGAATCACGAGCGTCACGCCGAGATGGCCGAACCATATCGGATTCAGGGTTTCGGTGTATTTTCTGCCGAGAAAAAGGGCCGACAACCCGTCGAACGAGCCGTCGAGAAGAATCTGGGCGAAGTTCAATCCGGCCGCAGCGAACGCCGCAAGGAAAAACCACCTCAAAAGATCCCCCAGACTGCCTGGAGAGATTCCGGAGGCAAGCGCCACAGCCGGCAGGAGGGCGATGCCTGCTGCGGAAAGGAGGTACTCCTCCAAAGGAAGATGAAGCGTCTCGGGCGCGGCCCATGCATCGAACACTATCCGGAACAGGTACCAGACCCAGAAAATCCACCACACCGCCCAGAAGTAGTTCACCTTAACCCTCCGCGACGTATAGGGCGTCAGCACCATCACCGCGAGCGCGATCGAGAGGACCAGGCCCCTGAAAGGAACCGATACGGTCCGGTTCGAAATGTCGAACCAGAGGGAAACCGGGGCGATCAGGGGATAACCCACCACGGTCAGCACCAGCACGACCGCCACGCCGAAATCAGCAAGTTCGTCTGTCGTCGGCCGTTTCACGGGCTTCCTCCCTTCACACCGGCGGCGATCACGTCGCAAACCGCCGCCCCGAACCCGTCGGCGGTGTGGCGACGGGCGAACCGTCGTCCGTTTTCGGCGCAGCCGTTGCGCAACGCCTCGTTGCCGGCAAGCTCCGTGATCGCGCGCTTCACGGAGGATGTTTCGCCGGGAGTAACGGTAACCCCGAGTCCGTGCCTTTTCGTCAGCCACCCCACAAGACCCTCGTCGGAAGCGATCGCCGGCAGACCGATCGATGCTGCCTGGATGAGTACGCCGCTGGAACCGGTAAATCCCATCACATAACCGACCCATACCGCATCGGCCGAGCGGAATGCCCGGTACTCCTGCTCCTCGTCCTGGAAACCCTCCGAAACCATAAGGCGGTTGCGCCGTTTCAACCCTGTCGCGAGAGGCGTTTTCATCAGCGCCCGCACGGGTTCGTTCTGCCGTCCCGCCAGGTGAACCTGCACGGCGCTCTGCTCCCGCGAAAGCTCCTCGACCGCCTGGAGGAGCTCCCTGATCCCCTTTCTCCTCGTCAGCGTACCGAAAACCAGAACCACAAAACGGCCTTCTCCGATTCCCAGTTTTCTGCGCGCCCCTTCGCGGCTCATGTCGCCGCGCAGTTCACCGACATCGGGAACATGCACGAGCTTGCGGTACTCCCTCCTGTCCTGTCCGGCTGCGTATTCCATGAACGGCTCGTCGACAACCGTGCAGAATTTGAGATCCGGAATGGCCAGCATCCTGCGGAACAGCCACCCGTAAAAAAAGTCGTTTCGACTTTCGGGTCCGAGCCCCATCGCATGACGGTGGAATTTGACGCTCATCATCATCCCGCCGAAAGGAAGGCGGCCGAACGGCGACCCCTTCAGGGAGAGAACCTTGTCGAAATGATCGAGATTGACGACATAGACAAAATCGGGCTCCCTTCCTCCGGGCAGCTTCGAGAAACCCCTGGCAAGGGCGTTGTAAAAACTGTTTTGTGCTTGCATGAGGGCAACCGAACCCGACGAGGGGGGTTTTTCGACGTCATCCATAACGTGAACTTCCGAATCCGGCGGCAGTTCGCTGCGGACGAGTTCGAAAGCCTTGTGCCCGAAGGCGTTCCCGGTAGTGAGCAACTGGACGGACCACCCTCTCCGGGCGGCGGCCCGCACGATGAACCGAACGTAGGAAACCATGTGATGGCCACCGGCTTTCGGCTCCACGATCAGCACTCTCATGACCGCCCCCCCCCGGTGCAGAACGAATGGACGGAGCGGTTCCCTTTCCCTGCAGCCTGTTCAGACAAGCGGAAACACCCCCCTCGCGGCAATGTAGTCGAGCACCCCCGAAACATCGATGGCGTCCTTTTCCTGAATAATCCTCAGATCCGGCTCTTCCGGCGGCTCGAACGGCATGTCGGCCCCCGGAAGGTAACTCGCTTCGCCCCGGTCCACCTTTTCGTAGAGTTCGGGATCCGAACGTCTGCAGAATTCCGGATCGGCATCGACGTAAACCAGATGAAAGCGCTCCCTGCCGATGATCTCGGCTGTCTGCCGGCGGATATTGTCGTCCGGGGAGATGAAAGAGCAGATAGTCAACAACCCCTGATCGTTAAGCATTCTGCAGAGATGGGCGACTCTCCTCATGTGCTCGGCGCGGTCCGCGGGAGAATAGTCGAGCTCGCGTGACAGTCCGGAACGCACCGTCCCACCGTCGATCAGCACGGTTGTGGCTCCCCGGTCGAACAGCTCCCTCTCCACCGAGTAGGCAAGATCGTTTTTTGCCGATCCGTGCAATCCCATGATCCATACGGTAACGCCTTTCTGCCCGAACCGGGCCTCCCTTTCGTCGAGCGGCACGCGGCTTCTTTTTCCGGAAGCGGTAACGGCGGATGTCCCGGTGATTTTCGAGGGGAGCTCATCCTCGCTCACCCGGTCGATAATCATTCCCGCCGCAACGGTATTGAAGGTCACGGGATCGATCAGGATGAAAGCGCCGGTCGCGCGGTTTTTCTCGTACGGATCGAAAAACAGCGCCCTGTTCGCGGTCAGCACGACCCGTCCGATATCGTTGAGCTCGAACTCCCCTGCGTCCGATCTTTTCAGCGTGTTGACGTCGATTCTGTAACGAACCTTGTCGATGCGGATCTTGGACGTGTTCGTCGTATGCTTTACCAGATACTGCCTGTCGGCAACCATCGGCTGCTCCCCGAGCCAGACGAGCATCGCCTCGAAATGGCGGCCGACCCTGGGGATGTTGTGGGGCTTAACCAGCATGTCACCCCTGGAAACGTCAATCTCTTCGGCAAGCGTCAGGGTGACGGAGGACGGTGGGAAAGCCTCCTCAAGCTCTCCCTCCCAGGTGGTTATGGAGGTCACGACCGAGCGTTTCCTGGACGGAAGCGCCATCAGTTCGTCCCCTTTCCTGACGATACCGGAAGCGACGCGCGCGGCGTAACCCCGGTATCCGTGCGAGGGCCTGACCACATACTGTACGGGATAGCGGAAATCGATGAAATTCCTGTCGCCGGCGATATGGACCGTTTCGAGGAAATGCAGCAGCGGTTTTCCGTCATACCACGCCATCTTTTCCGAAGTTTCGACGACATTCTCCCCCCTCAGGGCGGAGAGCGGCATGCAATGCACGTCGGGAATGTTGAGGCGGGTCACGAAATTCTTGTACTCCGCGGCTATGGTTTCGAAGACCTCCTGGCTGTAATCGACCAGGTCCATTTTATTGACCGCGAGAACGACATGTTTTATGCCGAGAAGCGAGGCGATGAACGTGTGCCGCTTCGTCTGCGTGACGATCCCCTGCGCCGCATCGACGAGAATGACGGCGAGGTCCGCCGTCGAGGCGCCGGTCACCATGTTGCGCGTGTACTGCTCGTGCCCCGGTGTGTCGGCAATGATGAACTTTCTTCTGTTCGTCGAAAAATACCTGTAGGCGACATCGATCGTAATCCCCTGTTCCCGCTCTGCCTTCAGTCCGTCCAGAAGCAGTGCGTAATCCATGTCGTCTCCCGCATGCCCTTCCCGGAGGTTGTCCCGCTCCAGGGCCGCAAGCTGGTCGTCGTAGATTTTCTTCGAATCGAACAGCAGGCGTCCGATCAGCGTCGATTTCCCGTCATCGACCGATCCCGCGGTAAGAAACCGCAACAGATCCTTCTGCTGGTCGTGACGGAGAAATTCAGCGATAGTGTTTTCGGTCAAAGATATCTGCATTGGCAATGATTCAATCGAAAATTAAAAATATCCTTCCCGCTTTTTCTGCTCCATCGATGCATCCTGGTCATAGTCGATGACCCTGGTCGTGCGCTCGGACTTGGTCGTCGCCATCATCTCCAGCACGATATCCTCGATCGTCGTGGCGCTCGACTCGACCGCGCCGGTCAGCGGGTAGCATCCGAGAGTCCTGAACCGGACCATCTTCATTTCGGCCTTCCTCCGGAGCTCTTCCGGCATGCGATCGTCATCGGTGAGAATGAGATTGCCGTCCATGTTCACGACCGGACGTTCCTTTGCGTAATAGAGCGGCACGATGGGAATCCGTTCCTGGCGGATGTACTCCCAGATATCCAGCTCGGTCCAGTTCGACAGGGGAAATACCCGTATCGACTCCCCTTTCCGCACCTTTGTATTATAGGTGTCCCAGAGCTCCGGGCGCTGGTTTTTCGGGTCCCACTGGTGGAACCGGTCCCGGAAGGAGAATATCCGCTCCTTGGCGCGCGATTTCTCCTCATCCCTGCGCGCCCCGCCGAATGCTGCGTCGAAGCCGTGGGTATCGAGAGCCTGAAGAAGCGCCTGCGTCTTCATCAGATCGGTATGGACCTGCGAACCGTGGGTAAACGGACCGACACCCTGCTCGTAAGCCTCCATATTCGAATGGACGATGAGGTCCCAGTTGTTCTCCTTCGCGTACCGGTCCCTGAACTCTATCATCTCGCGAAACTTCCATTTCGAATCGATATGCATGAGCGGAAACGGCACTTTCGCTGGATAGAACGCCTTTTCGGCCAACCGGACCATTACCGACGAATCCTTTCCGATCGAATAGAGCATGACCGGATTGCCGAACTCGGCGGCCACTTCCCGGATAACGTGAATGGACTCCGACTCGAGCTGCCGGAGATGTGAAATTCTGTATGAGTTCATGTGTCGTTCGTTTTTCAACCGTTATGCTTCGAGAACAACCTTCAACGCACCCTCGACCGGACGGCGTCGAGCACCATACGGACGCACTCGCCCAGCGGACGCTCTTCGGTGCGGATATGGATATCGGGATTCGGAGGCGCTTCGAATGCCGCGTCGATCCCGGTAAAATTCCTTATTTCTCCCGCCCGTGCCTTTCGATACAGCCCCTTGACGTCTCTCGCCTCGCACACACCGAGCGGTGTATCGACAAAAACCTCCAGAAAATCCTCCGCGGAGATGATCTCGCGGGCCATCGCCCTCATCCGCCTCGTGGGGCTGATAGCGCAGGCGAGCGTCACGACGCCGCACTGCAAAAAAAGCCTGGAGACTTCGGCGATGCGACGGATGTTTTCCTGCCGGTCCTCTTCGGAGAAACCGAGATTGCTGTTGATGCCGGTCCTGATATTGTCGCCGTCGAGAACCTGGGTCAGAAGGCCTTCGGCCGCAAGCTCTCTCTCCACGTGCCGCGCTATGGTTGTCTTGCCCGAACCCGAAAGACCGGTGAACCAGAGCACAAGACCGCGCTGGTTCAGAAGACGTTCTTTCTCCTCCCGTCCCATGATCTGGTCGAAAACCGGATGAATATGCTTCATGCGCCTGTCTGTTTCCTGTTTTTCCATGTCATACGCACCGGAGGAGAACCGTGCTCACTCCCGATGCAATCGTAGCGGAAGGCTTTTCCGGCGATCCTCACCATCCGTAATTTACTCCACAGAACTCATAGAGCCGCCGGTTGTGAGGCATAAAATACCGCCGCAGATAGTCGTACACCTCATCGCCGACCTCCGTTCTGTTCGACGCCACGTTGCGGGGCTCGATATCCGGAATCACAACCTCCTCATCGACGCCGACAAACCGGAAAATCCGCCGAAGGGTCGGGGAGGGATCGGAAAAAAAGTCCTCGCTCCCGATCAGGAGAATATTCTCCATCGAAAAGTAGTCGAGGTACCGCCGCAACTGTTCGTAGTACCTTCCGCGCATCTTGTAGGAGTAACGTATGAACGCTTCGTTGCTGAAATCCTTCCGTTCGATCAGGGACGCCAGGCGGTCTTCCTCGGCCAGCATCGCCTCCAGAACAGGCAATCGCTCACGCTCCTTCCTCCTTTCATGGAAATAATGAGAGAGCGCGCGTTCGACCGGATCGCGCATCACCACAAGAAGCCTGATTCCCGGAAGAAGCCGGAAAATGCGCTCGGGAACCAGCGGATGAAAGAAGTAGAGAGGCGTTGCCTCGAAGGTCTTTTGCCGGCCGGACACCGTACCCGCGAACGGAAAATGTGCCCGGTACCAGAGCTCCTCCTTCCCGAATCCCCTCCTTGCCCGATCGAAACACCCGTCGAAAAAATGGACCTCCTTCACGTAGGAGGGCACAAGCTGGGGATGCTGGGCCAGATAGTGGTAGAGACTCGACGTTCCGGACTTCTGCGCACCGATGATCATGAAATCGGGAAGACATCGCCCCTTCGCCGTCAAACGCCTGTACCCCAGAACCGCCCGCCGTCCGGCCGCGCCTGCTCTTGTCTGAATCGTTGTCCTGAGTGACCGCATCTTCCCGGAAATCCCGACGGAACCGTCGTCCGTCCGTTACAAAAACATCTTTCGTCCCCCGGACGCACACAGAAGTGCATCGAACGGACTCTCTCCCGCAAAAAACACATCTTACCCCGCCGCCATCGCCCTGTACAGCTCATGGTAACGATCCGCGACCGTTCGTATATCGTATTTCTCCACTGCCGCGCGCCTTATCCCGAACGCGTCATAGGTTTTTCCGACCATCGTCTCGATGGTGCGGATGAGATCCTCTCTGTCACCGACCCTGAAGGTCATCCCGTTTTCAGGGGAAATCAGCTCCCTGTTGGCCGCTATATCGGAAGCGAGAACGGGAACGCCGCTGGCGAAACTTTCGAGCACCACATTCGCCATCCCTTCCGAATAGGAGGGAATGACCAGGGCGTCGGCCAGTTCCAGGAAACCGGCGACCTTTTCCTGCGCACCGAGATACCTTACGACGACCCCGTTACGCCTGTCGTTTATCCGCGAAATCGTCCGTTCGAAATCCTCTATCTCGCCGTAGTCGGGTCCGACGATCAGCACCACGAACTCTCTTGCGCCGCCCATGGCATCAAGGGCGGCGAGCAAATCCCCGATACCCTTCCGTTTCGATATCGTTCCGGCATAGAGTAGCACGAAAGCCTTTTCGGAAAAACCGTACAGCGAACGACGCTTCTCCTGCCGTTCGTGTTTCGGCAAGAGGTTATGGGCGCCGACATCGACGGCGTTGGGAATCTCGACGATTCGCGCGGGATCGAGACCGACACGCATCAGATCGTTTCTTGTTTTCCGGTTGAGTGCAATGACATGATCCGCCCTTGCGATCCAGAACGCGAGAAACCTCCTGTAGAGCCTTTTTGCGTTGTGCCCGTCGTCAACCTCTTTTTGCGTGATTTTCAGGATAGTCCTTTTCCCCAGCATCTTCGACAGAAAAATCGACACGGCAGCCTCCATGTCCCCTTTGACGACATGGACAACATCGGCCCTCAGAAAAGCCGGCACTTTTCTCAGCAGAATATCCAGGCAGAAAAGGAAAAATCGCAGCCTGTTGTTTTCCGTCGAACGAGATTTTCGAAAAACGGCATGTACACTGACGGGTCCGCCCGCAGCCGACCGGGAGCTGTGCACCACACGATCGAACGCCGTCAAAAGCTCTATTTCGATCTCGGGATACTCGGCAAGCAACCGCCTGTTGACCGTATCCAGCTGCTTGCCGTAACCCGAAAACGACGGGGGATAGCTGTAACAGACCTGCAATACCCTGAGTTTTTTCATGCCCCCCGATCCCGTGTTTTCCAGCGTTTTCCCGACGGAGCGCCCCTGCGCCTGCGCATGTAGTTACGAATTCTTTTCGAAAGAGCCGGGCCTTTTCCCATCCAGCCCCCGAATACCGCCAACTCCCGCCTGTCGGGAGGACGCGGCAACTCATACTGCCGCTCATAATCGAACGCGGAGAGCAGTCCTCCGGCAACATACTCGAAAAGCTCGACCTCCCGTTTGCCGAGAACCGACCGCCAGGCGTCGACCTTCGAAGAATCGAGCCCTCCACCCACGAGCCGGTGCTGACGAAGCGTATACTCCGGAACCCTGAAGCCCCCGCCGCGGAAGACCGCTTCGCTCCGGGGCATGCCGCAGTGCTCCAGCAGACGATACCACGAATCCTTTTCTCCCGACAACAGATCCTCGAAACGCACCTGCATGACGGAAGAGTCTGAACGATTCAGCAGGGCGAGCCCTGCTGCATTCTTTTCGCTCCACCAGAACCCTGCATGGTAAGCGTTGCCCGGTCCCCAGTCGAGAGGAATCACCGAAGCCGCGACGGCACGGCCGTCGCGGACCGCAAACACGAACTTCACCTCCGTAACGAACGCACTGAGCACGTCCCAATGCCTGATATTGTCCGGAGTGTGATCGACCCACACGCGCCAATCCGGCTTTCCGTTCGCCCTTGCGTACTGATCGACCAGCTCGAACAGAAACTCCCCGGGAGAAGCCGTCCGTTTCAGCCTCCGCTCGTCGGGAGAAAGACGCCAGAGTCCGAAACGGAAATCTTCCCGCAACAGACCGAGCGCACCGGCCGTGTCTCCGCAATGAAGCATCCGCAACAAGGGAACCTTGAACTGGGACTCCGGGGTCACGACAACATCGGGCGGCGAACCAATGTGATCCGCGATCATCGTCGTGCCGCTTCGATCACATCCGCCGATAAAGACGATTCTCTTCATGGTCACTTCAGGGATTCGGGTCACCGGCCACGCTGCAGGCGAAACAACGGCCCGGTTTCCGCTCCGTTTCGGACATGCCGCATGTTTCTATCCGCCCATCTTCCGGGAAGCCTGAACATCGAACACCCCCTTAATGCGCAAGCGCAGAAGTCCCATTCCCCTCCTGATTTTTTTATACAGCGGGCTGTGCGGCTTGTACAGATTGCGATCCAGCCACCCGTCCGCGTTCACGTCCCGCTGCAGGCGACCGGGATGACGGAGGGGAAACTCCATGACCTGGAGAGTCAGCTTCGAACGCCATTCGCTCCGGCTCTTCGTATGCGTGGCATCCTCGCCGAACCCGATGTTCCGGCAGAGATTCCTTGACGGTGTTGCCGTCAACCCGTCCCTCAGCCAGCAGGAATAAAACCACTGGTAGTCCCAGGTATCGATCTCCCCGGTATGCGTCCTGTCGAACATTGCGGTCCAGTACTCCGCAAAGCCGCGATATTCCCCGCCCTTCCGCTCGAGCCAGCCCGATGCCTTCAGTTCGGGCCAGCGGCTCATCCCGAAGTCGTAATGCTTCCAGGCCCTTTTCCAGGTAGCCCATCCCCACATGTGGGGATAGCGGCTGAAATAGTAGCTTTCATCGCCCCCATGCCCGTTACGGTTGAAATAATCGCCGGTGATCGTCATGATCCGCTCCTCGTCGCGGAACCGTTCGAGCAGTTCGTCGCAGAACCTGAAAAACGAGGGGTCGGCAAGAATATCGTCCTCGAGAATGATTCCTTCTTCCTCATGCGAAAAAAACCAGTCGATGGCGCCGGAAACAGCCGACCCGCAACCGAGATTGCCGCTTCTGAAAAGGGTTTTCAGTTCGCAGGGCCAGTCGACGGCCACGGCGATCTCCCGAACCTCGCGGCAGAGCTCCTCCTCGCCCGCCCTCTCTTTCCGCGGTCCGTCAGCCGCCACGTAGAGCCGTGGCGGCCTTTCGCGGCGGATGCACTCGAAAACCGTCCGGGTCTTTTCCGGGCGATTGAACACGAGAAACAGAAGAGGAGAATTCATCCGTTTCAGCAGGATAACAGTTTCCTGAAATACCGGACGGTCTCACGAAGACCTTCGTCAAGCGACACCTTCGGCTCCCATCCGAGCTTGTTCTTCGCCATCGAAACGTCCGGACGCCGCTGACGCGGGTCGTCGCACGGCAGCTCCTTATAGACCAGCTTCCCCCGGCTCCCGGTAATATCGAGGACCTTTTCGGCAAGTTCGAGAATCGTGCATTCGCCGGGGTTACCTGCGTTGAGCGGGCCCGTAAACCCCTTTTCGGTCCCCATCATCAGAAGAAACGCGTCGATCATATCGTCGACGTAACAGAAACTTCTCGACTGGCTCCCGTCACCGTAAATGGTGATATCGTCGCCCTTCAGCGCCTGTACGATAAAATTGCTCACCACGCGCCCGTCTCCCGGATGCATCCCCGGCCCGTAAGTATTGAAGATGCGGACAACCTTGATATCCAGGCCGTGCTGCCGATGGTAATCGAAAAAAAGCGTCTCCGCACATCGCTTACCCTCGTCGTAGCAGCTTCTCGGGCCGACGGGATTGACTTTTCCCCAGTAGCTTTCCGGCTGGGGATGCACTTCGGGATCGCCGTATACCTCGCTCGTGGAAGCCTGCATGATCCTTGCCTTTACCCTCTTTGCCAGCCCCAGCATGTTGATGGCGCCGTGAACGCTTGTCTTGGTCGTCTGAACAGGGTCGAACTGATAATGCACCGGACTGGCGGGACAGGCCAGATTGTAGATCTCATCCACTTCGACATAGAGGGGAAAGGTTATGTCGTGACGCATGAGCTCGAAACGGGGATCGGCCAGGAGATGGAGAATGTTGCGCTTGTCGCCCGTAAAGAAATTGTCGACGCACAGCACATCCGCTCCCCGGTCGAGAAGACGCTCGCAAAGATGCGAACCGAGAAAACCCGCTCCCCCTGTGACAAGAATCTTTTTCATGCAAATGACAGCATTGCGATTACTCCGAAGGAGGCGGGCTCTCCTCCTCACCGTTCTGATAGCCCGTTCCGGCAGCAACGGTTTCCTTCATTGCTTTCAGCACCTCTCCGGTCGCACCCCTGTCGACGATCCGGCCGTTCTCGAGACGGCAGAGCCCGTCGCATTGTTCGACGGTCGTCAGACGGTGCGCCACGATAATGATGGTTTTTTTCCCGTGCAGGGCGTTGACGGCCGCCATCACGCCTTTTTCCGTTTCCGTATCCAGCGCGCTCGTGGCCTCGTCGAGCACGAGAACCGCCGGATCGTGATAGAGAGCCCTGGCGACACCGATTCTCTGCCGCTGCCCGCCGGAAAGCCGGATTCCCCTTTCCCCCACCATGGTATCGAGCCCTTCGGGAAGAGCTTCGACGTAACTTTCAAGCTGAGCGGCCCGGATGGCCTCCTGCACGGCGTCCTCGTCGATGGAGTCGTCGGGCACCCCGAAAGCCACGTTCCGCCTGAGCGTATCGTCGGTCAGAAAGATCGACTGGGGAACGTAACCGATCCGGCTCTGCCATTCACGCAGATTGTCGTGAATATCCTTTCCGTCGACGGTTATTCTGCCCTCGCCGGGCACAAGCAGTCCGAGTATCAGATCGACGATCGTGCTCTTGCCGGCCCCGCTCGTACCGATGAACCCGACGGTCTCGCCTGCGGTGACGGAAAGGGATACCTCTTCGAGAGCGGGTTTTTCGGTGGACGGGTAGTTGTAGGACACCCCGTCGAGACGGAGCTCCCTGAAAGACTCCCTGTGTTCGCCCTCCGCCTGCGGCGGCAGGAATGCCGGGACATCCGGGTCCAGTTCATTCTGCAGCATCTCGACGACCGGCATGCCGAACTTTATGGTCTGCATGGCGCTCAACATGCGGTTCACCGAAGGCATGAGTCGAAAAGCGGCAGCAGCGAAAAGACCGAGCTTGGGAACGACCTCCTCGATGGAGCCGTCCCGGGCGATCATCGTCAAGACCAGCACAACCAGACTCCCCACGGCAACGAACTCGATCCAGAGCCTGGGAATCTGCTGCATGGTTGTTTCACGTTCGCCGACGACCATGCTTTTGCGGGTATGAAAAGCGAACCGTGACAGGAACTCCCTTTCGCGACCGAGCACCTTCACCTCCTTGACCCCGCCGATTCCCTGTTGAAGATGCTGAATGCGCAGACCGTCGTGCTCGTGCCGCATCGCACCCCAGCGGGTGACATAGGCCCGGGTAATCCTGTAAAAGCCCCAGCCGAAGAGACCGAAAAACCCGACGACGACGACGGCGCCGAAAGGCTCGACCAGAAGCAAAAGAAGACAGAGACCGACCAGCACCAGAGCCTCCTTGAGAAAAAGCAGGAGGGAAAAAATCACTCTGTTGGCGAACAGCCAGATTTCGGTCGTCCCGTTGCGGATCAGCTCCGCGGAGTTGCGCTGCAGATGGAAGGTGTAGGGTTTGAGCAGATAGGTCGCGAACAGGCGTTGCGAAATACTGCCCTGAAGCCTGAAGACGAACCGGCTCTGGCGCCAGGCGAGAAAACCGAGAAAGAGCGCCTTCAGACCGTAAACACCGAAAAGAACCAGCAATCCGCCGATAACGAGCGTAGCCCTGTCGGGATGACCGAGAAGATCGAGAGCGGGTTCCGCCTCGGGATACACCGAAAGGATATCCGGTTGCGTCAACAGGATAAGAGCGGGAACGACGAGACCGACGCCGAGCATCTCGAGCACCATTCCCGCAAGCATGAGCACGACAAGAAGCGCCGCCCGTCTTTTCTGGGAAGGTTCGAACAGCCTCCACAGACGGGTTACAAGAGAATTCGCGAACATCCGGTGATTAAACATTGCTGTAAGCCCCGATCCCCTTCGCCGTCTGCAGGTCAAAGCCACGGACAACATCCCGGAGCTCTTCACCGAGCATATCGACGTCGTTACGGTCGAGAACCCTGGAAAGCCGCTCGACTCTTTCTTTCAGCTCCGGCCATGGAATAAACTCTTCGTGAGCCTTGAAAATCCGGGGATGCCCGGTGGGCAGGGGATTGTCGCCTATCAACAGTTCTTCGTGGAGTTTTTCTCCCGGCCTCAGACCGATAATCTCTATGGTAATGTCGCCCTGCCCCGTCCGGCCGTTGCGAACCTTCAGGCCCGACAGTTCGATCATTTTTTCGGCAAGCTCGATAACCCGAACCGGCTCCCCCATATCGAGCAGAAAAACATCGCCTCCGGAAGCCATTGCACCGGCCTGAATAACCAGTTCCACCGCTTCCGAAATGGTCATGAAGTACCTGGTGATTTCAGGATCGGTAACCGTAACGGGACCGCCCTCGCGTATCTGCTGCCGGAAAAGCGGCACCACGGAGCCGCTCGATCCGAGCACGTTGCCGAAACGCACCATGGAAAAACAGGTCGTGCCGTCCGAATCGTCTGCCAGGGCCTGCAGAATGATTTCACACAAACGCTTGCTCGCCCCCATGATATTGGTCGGCCGAACGGCCTTGTCGGTGCTGACGAGAATGAAATTTTCAACCCCGTGTTCCAGAGCAGCCGTCGCAGCGTGAAGGGTTCCCATCACGTTGTTGCGAACACCTTCCACGGGATTTATTTCCACCATTGGAACATGCTTGTAGGCCGCTGCGTGGTAGATCGTCCGGGGCTTGTAGGCGTCACAGACCGCGGAAAGCCTGCCCTGCTCGGCAACGTTGCACAGAACCGGCACGATCTCCGTTTCCTGATCTCTCCGCTCCCTGTATTTCAGCAGTTCCGTGAACAGATGGTGGAGATTCGATTCCGAATGGTCGACAAGCACCAGTCTCAGGGGAGCTGCCGAAAGTATCTGACGACAGAGCTCGCCACCTATGCTCCCCCCCGCTCCGGTAACGAGAACCGTCCCGCCGGAAATATTGCGTTCGAAAAGCGACGGGTCGGGCTTGACGGGATCGCGGCCGAGAAGATCCTCGATCTCGACTTCCTTGATATCGTTGATCGACACATTGCCCTGCGCCATATCCTCCAGGCTCGGCAGTGTGCACACATGCACGGGAAACGGCTGAAGGGCTCCCAGAATCTCGCTGCGCCGTGAACGGCCTGCGGAAGGGATTGCGAGCAGAATATCGCTGACATCTTCTTCATCTATGGCTTTCGGAACCTGCTCGAACGCAAGCACTTTCAATCCCTTGACGGTTCGCCCCTGCAGCTTCGGGTCATCGTCGATGAATCCCGCCAGCTCGTACTTCATGGTGGCCTCGATAGCGTTGGCAAGCTGAATGCCGGCCGCACCCACGCCGTAAATCAGCAGTTTTTTCTCGATATCCCGTCCCCTGCCGGCGCGAAGCCTGCTGCTGAGAAGCACGCGGGCGACTTCCCTGCTGCCGAGAAGAACCAGAAAAAGCATCATCGGCTGAACGATGCCGACGGAACGCGGGACGCCTTTTATATTCAGCAGTACGAGGGCTGTAAAAAAAAAGATCCCGTAAACCGCGACCGCTCTGATAATGAGCTTGATGGCGCGCGCTTCGCTGTAGCGGAACACGGACCGGTACATGCCGGAACGATAGAAAACCGGAAGGGAAAACAGGAGCGCGAGAACGTAGGGAACCCACTGGCCTCCACGGGGAGCGTGCCACACCTCGAAACGGAACGAAAAGGCCAGCCAGAGGGTGAGAACGACCGCGAAGCTGTCGAACAGCAGGGCGATCAGCTGTTTGGCGATTCTGGGCAGGGAAATCAGTTTTTCCTGGATGATCCGGAAAAAACCGGAATATAAATCGCTGGTCGTTCCGCCCGGGTTTTTCCCGTATAGTGTACCGCCCACTCTCACCTCTCTCTACCGCATTGTTAAAACCCTTAAGCCGGACTGCAGAGCAGCCCCAAACTATAGCATGGAACTGTCGACTCCCCGCCGCTGTCGGAAAAATCCCCTGGTAAACGCAAGAAAAACCGAACTGAACAGACCGCCCGCGAACCCGAGCACTACAACCGACGCTCTCTCCGGATGAACGCTTTCCAGGGAGGATTCCGCGGGATCGTACACTTTCAGCGCGAATTCACCGGGCGCGATGCTCGCCTGCATGACAATCCCCTCATGGTAATAGATCGCGTCAACAAGCCTCTGTCGCTCAATCGAGCTTGCGGAAAGCTGCATCTGAGCATGCAGAAACCCGAAGACTCCCGGCCGTTCCCCGGAGAGGGCTTTCATCGGCAGACTTCCGGTCAGTCCGGCGCTCCCCGGCGTGAACCGGGCGACCTGCAGCGAGTCATGAACGCGGAGCTGCTGCCGGAGATAGGCTATTTTCCGCTTCGCCTTGTCGACCTCGTCCAGCCGTATCGCTTCGTTCACCCTGCGCATGAGCCTATCCAGCATATCGTTCGCCAGGGCGGGATCACTATCTTCCAGAACGACCTTCACGAGCCCTCCTCCGATTTTCTGTCGGGCAACAGTCACCCTGCCCTTCAACAGTCTTGCACCTTCGCGCAGGGACGGCTCACCGCCCTTGCCGGACTGCCACACCCCGGCAACCGGATCCCACCGGTCGCTGAAAATCAGGGGCAGCAGGTTTTCACTGCGAACGAAATCCTCGAAAAAAAACGTGGACCGCAGAAGGGCCTGCGCCTGATTCCCGCGGTCTTTTTGTATCCGGACCAGCGTGCTCGAACGGGACAACGGTTTGGTGGAAAAGGCGTAGAGCGCCGCGCCGAGAGTGAACAGAAGCGTCACGACCATGATCAGCCCGCGCTCCCGCAGCAATATGTCCTTTACTTCGAAAAGGGAAACCTCAGCGTCCTGCGGGAAAAAAACCGGCCGGCTCCCTCCGCCGGACAGTCCCGGTTCAGGCTCAGTAACCCGCCGAACCGATTCTTCAGACATGCGATACTGCATCAAACGTTCATGGGAAACCGTGAGAAACACTCGCACGGTCGAGCAATTAATATAATACCGCCGGTGGAAACGGGCAATGAAAAACTACGAAAAAGACACGGCAATCCCTCGATTATCCGGCCTGCTCCGCAATATCGCTCCCCGCGAGGAAGAAGGGGTTCCGCAGACTCTCCTTGTTATATCTCAACTCCTCTCCTGTCGACGGATCGACAAGCGTCTTCCCCGCGGCGCGAAGGATTGCGTGCGCCGCGGCCGTATCCCATTCCATTGTCGGCCCGAAACGGGGATACAGATCGGCCTCACCGGCAGCAACCATGCAGAGCTTGAGCGAACTGCCTCGCTGTACGAGTTCCAGATCGGGATGTTCGGCCCTCAGCCGCTCGACGAACGCAGCCGTTTCGTCGCTCATATGCGAACGGCTTGCGACCACCCGATAGCGACGGGGCCCCGCCTCCATCGGCAGCGTAACCGCCTCGCCACCCTGTTCCCCGCAGCCTTTTACACGGCATGCTTTTTCTCCGGCAGTTCCGACGTACAGCTCGCCGGTAACCGGAACGTATACCACTCCGAGAACCGGCAGCGACCGTTCGACAAGCGCTATATTGACCGTAAATTCCCCGTTCCGCGACAGGAACTCCCTGGTCCCGTCGAGCGGATCGATCATCCAGAACCGCTCCCACCTCCTCCGCTCATCGAAAGGCACCGCCTTGCCCTCTTCGCTCAGGACCGGCAAACCCGTCCGCCCGAGCGCTTCGGAGATGATCCGGTGCGCCGCCCTGTCGGCGAGGGTGAGGGGAGAACCGTCCTTCTTGGCCTCGACGCCGAACTCCCCTCCGCGATAGATGTCCATGATCGCCCTGCCTGCCTCGCAGGCAGCCGCGGTCGCGATATCCCGGAGCGTCCTGCCGCTCATTCCTTTCCCCCCCTTTTCCATCGGTTATGCAGCCAGAACCACTCTTCCGGATACCGGTAAATGTACCGCTCGATCGCCCGGGTGTAGCGCCTGGTCAGTTCCCTGATATCCTCCTTGCAAAAGGAGAGGTCGGCCGTCTCGATCTCCTGCACCTCGACGATGTAGCGCCCACTTTCAAGGCGGCGGCACATCCCGAGAAACATCGGCACGTCCGCCTTGAGCGCCAGAAAGGAGGGCCCGAGAAAAACGGACGAGCTTCGCCCGAGAAACGCTGTCCTGAACCCGCCCCTAGGATCCGACTGATCTCCGAGAACGGTCATCACCCCTCCCTTTGCAAGCACGTCGAGGCCTTTGCGGAGCGCGGTCCGCTTGTACAGCACCCGGTTTCCCTTTCTTGTACGCCAGGCGTTGACATCTCTGTCGACCAGGCTGTTCTTCAACTTCTTGACAACGATGTGCATCGGCGTGACAAGCAGCCCGACGCAGAACCCGAGCAGTTCCCAGTTGCCGAAATGCGCCGAAACAACGACCGCGCCTTTTCCTGCTTCCGCCGTTTTCCGGAGAAACTCCCGCCCGTCGATATCGAGCAGCCCTGCGGCGTCCGTCCTGTCCCGTATCAACGGCAGCCGCAACACCTCGAACAGATTGATCGCCTGTCGGCGATAGACCTTTCTGGCGATGCCGGAGATCTCCTTTTTCCCTTTTTCGGGAAAGGTCCCGGAAAGATTGGCTTCGACAAGACTTCTGCGTATCCGGAAAACGTCATAGGCGACATCACCGAGCAGTTCCGCAAATCCCTCGAAACTCCGGCGGCTCATTCGCCTGACCAGAACGCCGAGAAGCAGAAAAAGCCGGTGAACGATTTTCTGGGAGCCGTTTTCCAGTTTTTTTTTCACGGAATCCATAAGTAACGGGCTCTTCGGGTTCCCTCGCGCAAAGTTTCCGGAGAACAGCGACCGCAACGACATCGCCACGGAACATCTTTTTTCCAGCCTGAAAATATCAGAAATATTTATATCTAATAAATACAGACTGGAGAAATTATTTTTCGAACGATGCCATCAACAGCAAAGCTGCTGGGCCCGGATGCCGCCGAAACGCTTGTCAGGACGTGGCAGCGGCAAGGGAAAAAGGTTGTTTTCACCAACGGCTGTTTCGATATCCTGCACGCGGGACACGTCCACTATCTCGAAAAAGCGAAAGCCGCGGGAGACGCTCTCCTGATCGGCGTCAACAGCGACGCATCGGTACGTCGCATCAAGGGAGAGCAACGACCGGTATGCTCCGAACAGGACCGGTGCCGGGTGCTCGGCGGACTCGAATCGGTCGATGCACTGGTTATCTTCGAAGAAGATACGCCTGAAGAACTCATTGCGAAACTGCTGCCGGATATCCTCATCAAGGGTTCCGACTGGGCGCCGGATAAGATCGCCGGAGCCGGAACCGTTGTCTCCAGCGGCGGAGAGGTAAAGACGATAGACCTTCTTGAGGGTCGCTCCACGACGGGAGTGATCGACCGGATCGTGAGCATCTACTGCGGCGAAACGACCGACCGGCGGGGGAAGCGGTAGGCTGCCGGGAAACCCGTGAAGCGAAAAACAGTAGGTGCGACAGTGGAGAGGATGAGGAAATACATACTGGGTTTCGCGATAGGCCTGTCGGCGTTGATCCTCGTCCTTTCGGCAGTCATCGCGATCACCCTCAGCAGCGGCTCGCTCGACCTGCTCGCAAAAAACCGGCTGCTCGACTATTTCAACACCGAATTCCGGGGGCGCCTCCGGATAGAACGGGTCGATCTGCAGTTCCCCTCCAGGATCGTCCTGCATCGGCCCGCCCTCTACCGGGAAACCGCCGAAAATCCGGACGTTGAAGCGAAAACACTCACGCTCGATCTGAATTTCCTCCGTCTGCTTTCCGATTTCTCCGCCGTTACCATACGCTCGATGAAGGCCGACTCATTGCGGCTGCACGTCGAGCGCTACGGGGACGGAACGACCACCCTCGGGGAAATCTTCGCACCGGCCGACGAAGCAAACGCCGGTGCTCCGGGTCTGGAAAGCATTCTTTGCGGACGGCTGCAGCTTCGCGACGCATCGATCGACTACCTCTGGCACCCGGATTCCTCCGCGACTCCCGAAACGCTTGCCGTCAAGGGCATCGCTCTTAGGGGAAGGAATCTCAGATATGCACCCCGGAACATCAGCGGAACCGTCAGCAGCCTCGGTTTCAATATTCCGGAGCACGGTTTTTCACTGCATGAAGCTTCGGCGACATTCTCCTTTACCGGCAATCGCTCCGAAATCACGAACCTCAGGGCCAAAACCGGGAAAAGCAGCGTCGAACTCTCGACGGGACTCTACGAGTTCGACATTTTCGCTCCGGACAGCGCAGCCTCTCCGAACAGCTCTCTTTTCCTGGATCTCTCACCGTCACGTATCCACACGGACGAACTTGCCCTCCTGTTTCCCGGCACACCCCTGCCTGAAGGCCTTTACAACCTTTCCTGCAGTGCAAGCGGCAGGCTCCGGAAGGTAACCGTCAAGAGTGCCGCCGTTTCGCGCGGCGAGGACGTGCTCAGCCTCGAAGGCGAACTGCTCAACCTCGACCAGCCCGATTTTCTGAGCTTCAGAATACAGACGAACGACTCCATGCTGTCCGGCGGCTTCCTGCAGGAAGCCCTCCCGGACTCGACCGCACGAGCCGCTGCCCTGGCGCTCGGCGACCTGGAGTTTTCCGGTTCAGCACAGGGCACGCTCGATGAAATCCAGACCGAGCTCGACCTCAGAACAGAAGCCGGAACAGCCCGTATCTCACTCCGGACGGAACTTCCGTTCGACAGCAGGACACATTACAGCGGCGGGTTCGAACTCGAGGAGTTCCGACTGCACCGATTCCTCTCGGACGACACCACTGCTTCGAGCGGTATCAACTGCTCGGGCGCGTTCACCGGACGTGGGATTCCGCCTGCTCCCGCCGAAGCCGGCCTTTCCGTCGAAATCGGCCCCTCGTACTGGCAACGGCAGGAGATCGCCTCGGGCAACCTCACGATCACCTACGGGGAAACCGTTCTCGAAACCGGCCTTGAGCTCCGGGGCGGCGGGGCGAGCCTCTCACTCGAAGGAACCGTCGACTGGCAGGACGGCATACCGGTCTATTCCGCGAAAAGTTCGGGCAGGAACATCGATATATCGAGAGTTCTCGACACGGAGGAACTGCGTTCCGATCTTACGTTCTCCCTGCAGTCCGACGGCAGACATTTCGACCCGGAACGACTCGAGGGAAATCTTCTCGTACGTTTCATGACTTCGACCATCGACGACTACACGCTGAAAAACGACTCGGAGATTTCCTTGCGCGTCGAAAGGAAATCCTCGATGTCCTCCATCGCCCTCAGGAGCGATTTTCTCGACTTTACCGCTACCGGCATCTATACGTTCGGTGATTTCCTCTCCGGCACGAAACTCTCCGCGGACGCCTTTTCACGGGAACTGGCGCGAAACAACGTCTGGAACGACGCGCCTCTTCCGCCGGCCCCCGAAGAACATGTCGGAAATGATTTTTCAGCCGACTACCGTCTGACGGTAAGGGATATCTCTCCCCTCGCACTGTTCATTCCCGTAAAAGACTACAGCCTGCAGGGCAGGGCATCGGGCAGATCGTACAGAAGCAACGGCCTGCTGCACTTCACATCGGCCGCCGAGGTAACCAGCCTGAAACGCGACACCGTCCTCTCCCTGCAGAACGCCTCGTTCAGGGTCGAGGCCGCCTATGACCGGAACGGCGTCTCCGGTGCGTCTATCGACGCACGCGCCGCCTCGATCCGCTCCGGCGGACACGCTCTCGATGAGGCGGTACTGAAAACGGTCTATGAAGATGCGACCCTGAAGACCAGTGCGTACTTCGTCGCACCGGAGATCGAAAGGGAGGTCTCTCTCGACGTGACCGCACGGCGGAGCGGGAATCCTATCGAGATAACAATCGGCAAGTTTGTCATACAGGACCCCGCCGGAACGTGGCGGATCAAGAGCGGTTCGAGGATAGACATCGGAAAAGACTACACGCGTCTCTACGGCCTGCAGATGACCAAAACAGGGCAATCGATATCCTGCAACGGCCTGCTCAGCAACGAGCGGACAGGCAGCTTCGAATGCGGCATCAGCAATCTCGACCTCGCCGAACTCGGCATCTTCTTCCCGGGCGCAGGGCTTCGGGGCCGTCTGACATCCTCCCTCGCGGTCAGCGGCGCTCCCGGCGCAAAAACGGCGACACTGAACATGAACGGGAACGACATCGTCTATGACGACGTCGTCATCGGCGACCTGCGCCTCAAGGCATCCCACAGGGGTGAACGGCTCCGGGCGGATTTTTCGACCGGCCGCACCGGCCCCGAAGCCCTGAACGATATACGGGGCACGGCATCGATACCGGTCCGGATCAACTGGTCTCCGCCGGGATACGCCATTCCCGACAACCGTCAGGTATCGGTATCCTGCACCGCCGAACACCTTTCGGCGGAAATTCTCGAGGTCCTGCTGCCCTTCTTTGAAACGGCGGAAGGGACCATACCGGCGAAACTGACCGTAAGGGGCACGACACCCGATCCTGAAATATATTTCAGCACAACGCTCAATAACACCGCCATAACCGTCACACCGACGGAAACAGCTTACCGGCTCTCGGGGCTTGTCGAAATCACTCCCGAAAAAGCGGTATTCAATAACATCACCATCAGGGACGATCTCGGCGGAACCGGAACGATCAACGGCAGAGCCGGTCTCGAAAAACTCGAGGCGAAAACCATCGACCTTACGGCATCCTTCGACAATCTCCTGCTGTTCAACAAGCAGGACAAAAAGGACGAGTCCTCTTTCGGCACCATTACCGGCAGAACGAAAAAAATCCGTTTCTTCGGGGATATCGCGGAACCGGTACTCACCGGAAGACTGACGATCACCAACGCGGATTTCACCCTCTACCGGACAGGATCGAACGAAAGCGCCAAATATGTCGGCGTCGAGAAGTTCATCGAATTCGTCCCGCGTAACCCCGCGCCGGCCGATACGCCGGAAACGGAAGGAACGGTTCCGCCTGAAAATCCCGAGTTCTACTACACACTCATCGACATCGTCCAGATACAGGACCTCAGGCTCGAAAGCTCCGCCCCCCTGAAATACAACATGATTTTCGACCGGGTCCGGGGCGAACAGCTCGAAACCACGCTACGGAACCTCTCGTTGAACGTAAACAAGCGCCAGCAGAGCTATCGCCTTTTCGGCTCCGTCAACGTCACTTCCGGAAAATACAGATTCTCCAACACCAACTTCGATCTCGACGACGGTGGACGGATCGTATGGAACAACGTCGACATCAGAAACGGCGTCATGCGGAACCTCTTCGGCAGAAAGTACGTCAACGCCACGAACGCCCAGACGGGTGAAAGCGACAACGTCCGCCTTCTTCTGGCCATACAGGGCACCCTCAACAACCCGAACGTTCAGATGGGCTATTATCTGAACGACGACTCGCAGCCCTTCTCGTCGGAAAACATGATCGGCATGCAAAGCAGCAAGATCGATCCGAACGCGGAGCTCAACGTCATCTCCCTCCTCCTCACGAAACAGTGGTATATCCGTCCCGGCAGCCAGGCAAGCTACGGCAAGCTCCCCTTTTCGAGCGTCGGCATTTCCGCCGGAACCGGGCTCATCTCGTCCCAGATCTCCCAGTTCGTGGAAAAAGCCGCGGGGCTGGAGAGCTTCAACGTCAATTTCGGCGTCGATGAACAGGGCGGATTGAGCGGCCTGGAACTCTCCCTGGCGTTCCTCGTTCCCGGAACCGGAGGCAAGATGCGCTTCATCGGAACCGGAAGCAGCCCCGACATCGGAGAAACGGCGCTTTTCGACTACTACGGCAACAGCCAGCAGCTCCAGTACCGCATCACACCGAAAGTGTTCTTCGAAGCCTACCGTTCATACGGGCTGTTCGGCAACGACGTCACCACGACCAACCTCCTCGAACCGACCGAAACGTATGGCGTCAGCATTGCGTACCGGGAACGCTTCTATACCTGGGAACAGTTCTGGAACAGAATTTTCGGTTCTTCACCCTGATTTTCCTCAAAACAGCTACATTGTCTGAAGGACATTTCGTTATTGCCATGAACGATTCAAGTGCAAAACGAACGAAGCCGGAGAAAGCGATTGACGCGCGGAATACAATAATAGAGGCCCCTGAAGAGTCGTTGCACCGTTATCTCGTCGCCGCACTGTTCAGAAACGCAACCGAACGGGCGACGAACGGCTGAAAAAACATCGGGGAATAGCAAACAAACATCTGGATAATGACAGAAACAGAAGTCCCGTCACCCCTGAGGGGAAAGAAAATATTGCTGGGTATCTGCGGCGGCATCGCGGCCTATAAAACGCCGATGCTCGTACGGCTCCTCAAAAAACAGGGTGCGGAAATACGGATCGTCATGACCGGCGCCGCCGCGCGTTTTGTCACCGAACTCACGCTTTCGACACTCTCCGGGGAACCCGTTTCGAAAGAGGTTCTTCCCGAAACGGAAGCGAACGACAGCGACTGGACCAGGCATATTTCGCTCGGTGAATGGGCGGACGCATACGTCATCGCACCGGCAACCGCCAACACAGTAGCCCGTCTGGCGGCGGGAATCTGCGACGACATGCTTTCGACCTGCTTCATCACCCTGCGTCCGAACAGACCGAAAATACTTTTCCCGGCAATGGACGGAGAGATGTTCTCGTCGGCTTCCGTACGGAGGAATCTCGCCTGGCTCTCGGAAAACGGCTGCAGGATCATCGAACCGGAAAGCGGCGACCTGGCGTCGGGACAGTGCGGAACCGGCAGAATGCCCGAACCGGAGATCATAGCACAGATCATAGCGGAAACGTTCGCTGAAACCCGGCAAAAAAGCCGGCTCACCGGAAAATCGGTTGTCGTCACCGCCGGCCCTACAAGGGAAAAAATCGACGGCGTACGCTTCATCTCCAACTACTCTTCCGGAAAAATGGGTTTTGCCGTAGCGCAAGCCGCGGCATCCAGGGGCGCCTCGGTAACCCTCATCAGCGGTCCGGTAACCCTGCAGACGCCCCCCGGCGTCGACCGGCAGGATGTCGAAACCGCCGAAGAGATGAACCGGGAAGCCGGCAAACGGGCCGGAGAGTGCGATGTCTTTATCGGCGCGGCCGCCGTCGCGGACTACCGTCCCGAAACACCAGCCCGGGGCAAGATCAGAAAAACCGGTGCGACAATGGAGTTGACGCTCGTGCGTAACCCCGACATCATCGGGGAGTTCGCACGCCGGAAAAAAACCGGCCAACTGGCCGTCGGCTTCTCTCTCGAACCCACGGAGGAGTTGCACCATGCCGAGGAAAAACTCCGGCGAAAAGGACTCGACCTGATCGCCTGTAACACCTTTGACGGCGAAACCCGGGGCTTCGACGTCGATACAAATGTCCTGACGCTGATCGACGGACGCTCGGAACCCCGCAGACTGCCTCTTCTCGACAAGAGGGAAGCGGCGGAGCGGCTCCTCGACGCCGTCGAGGAACTGATGAATGAACAACAGCCGGAAGACCATGGAGCAGGGCTCGCTGTTTGAAGAATACACAACGCCGACGAAGGCTTCCGCGGAAAAACGATACCGCGACCTGAACGACCTCTACGACCAGTCGCGGACCTGTACGAAGTGCCGCCTGTCGGCGACCAGGAAAAACTTCGTCTTCGGCGAAGGAAGCTCCGGAGCGCGGCTCGTCGTGATCGGCGAAGCCCCCGGCGCCGAGGAGGACGCGCAGGGCAGACCGTTCGTCGGGCGTTCCGGCAAGCTCCTGGACAAGATTCTCGAAGCTATCGGCTTCTCGAGAAACGATGTTTTCATCTGCAACATCATAAAATGCCGGCCGCCGGAAAACCGCAACCCCCTCGCCGACGAGATCGAATGCTGCATGCCCTGGCTGAAAGCCCAGCTCGAGCTCATAAGCCCTAAAATCGTTCTGCTGCTCGGCAGGGTAGCCGCGAACACGATCCTCGACAACCGGCAGTCGATGACCGGAATGAGAGGCAGAATCCTCCGGTGGAGCGGTTACGATGTCGTCGTAACCTACCATCCCGCGGCCCTTCTGCGCAATCCCAACTGGAAACGCCACTGCTGGGAAGACGTCCAGATGCTCAGAAAGCACTACGACAAGGTGTGCGGCGGCTGAACGAAGGGCTTCTGAACGCCCGGAGACGACCCGGAAGAGCTTTCGGGCAGGAAGCCAGGGCCGATTTTACCGGTTGGACCGGAAACTGCGTTTTTTGTTTTTATATTGAAGGGCCGGACCGGCGCTTCACCCATAACAGGCAGCGGAGCAGCGCGGGCTCCGGATTCGCCTCCTAACCCGGGCGGTTGACATAAGGGCACCTCTATGTATTGTCATGAGTCCCGATAGCAATCGGGATAAACTTCAAAACCGGAGTCCCGACGTGTCGGGACAACGATGTGAAGCGCGGAATACACACACAGAAGTGCCCATAACCGCAGCAAAGGATCATGAAAAGCTCAACAGCCGCAACAGCCAAACCCCAGCTCAACCTCGGCAGCGACATCGATTTTTCCAGGGAGAGCCGCATTCCCCCCTACTCCACGGAAATCGAACAGGAAGTTCTGGCATGCATTCTGCTTGAAGGGGACTCGATAGAGCCGGTTATCCAGACCTTCGGCGAAAGCGGGGAAAAGGTCTTCTACGAGCAGCGGCACCAGCTGATCTACAAGGCGATGGCCGAACTGTACCGGAAACGGCAGGCCATCGATCTCATCACGGTCGGCGAGGAGCTCTCCCGCATGAACGAACTGGCCTCCATCGGGGGCAGGCAGTACCTGGCGGAACTCACCAACAAGGTTGTAAGCTCGGCGAACATAGAGTATTATGCGAGGCTTGCGAAGGAAAAACATCTCTACCGCAGGCTTATTTCGATTTCATCGCACATATCGAGCGCCGCCTACGCCTCCTCGATGGATGTTTTCGACCTTGTCGAGCTCGCATCGCAGCAGTTCTTCACCATCTCCCAGGCCGGAATCAAGAAAAAAGCCTCGAACATCAAGGAGCTTCTGAAGAATGCGACACGCATGCTCGAGTCCCTGAGCGCATCGCAGACATCGGTTACGGGGGTCTCTTCCGGTTTTTCGGAGCTCGATGAATATACCGCCGGATTCCAGTCCTCGGACCTTGTCATCATCGCCGCACGCCCTTCGGCCGGCAAAACGGCTTTTTCCCTCGCCCTTGCCAGAAACGCCGCCGTAAATTTCGACACTCCGGTCCTGTTCTTCAGTCTGGAAATGGCTGAAATCCAGCTTGCCGTGAGGCTGATGTGCGCCGAAGCCTGTGTCGATTCCCAGGTGGTCAGAACGGGCAGAATTTCGCCGGAAATGATGGGCAAGATCATCAACAGCATGGACGCGCTCGCCGACGCGAAACTGTTCATCGACGACACTCCCGGCATATCGATCATGGAGCTCGCCGCCAAGACCCGCCGCATGAAACAGGAACACGATATCGGCATGGTGGTTGTCGACTACCTCCAGCTCGTCTCTCCGGTCAGGGACGGCAAGTCGAACCGCGAACAGGAAATCGCCCAGATATCCCGTTCACTGAAGGCTCTGGCCAAGGAGCTCGATATTCCGATCATATCCCTCGCGCAGTTGAACCGCTCCGTAGAACAGCGCTCGGGCGACAGAAGGCCGCAGTTGAGCGATCTGCGCGAATCGGGCTCGATCGAACAGGACGCCGACATGGTCATGTTCCTCTCCCGGCCGGAGATGTACAACATCAAGAACTTCGACGACGGCTCCTCGACCAAGGACATCATCGAAGTCGTCATCGGAAAACAGCGGAACGGTCCGATCGGCACGATACGACTGCGCTTCCTCAAGAACTACGGAAAGTTTCTTTCCACGGCCAACGTCTACAGCAGCGACGGTTACGAACTGCAGGAACCGAACGGACAGGAGGAACCGGCGGGACTTCCGCCGGCGGATCAGCCCCGGTCCCGCCCCTCGCTGCCGGAGCCCCCGGGTCAGCCTGGAGCAGGCCCGCCTCCGCCCGATACGTTTATCGCTCCCGACGACGCACCGTTTTGAGCCGGGCTCCGCGAGCGAAAGTGGCCACAGGTCCGGCAGCTTCGGGAAAGCGAACCCGAAAAGCGGTGCGATCAGGTTTTTCAGCGGCCTGCTCTCTTGAGAGCGGCCGTATAATTTTAGCATGACGTCATGAAGGATCAAGAGCAGGCCCCGGCACAGAGGAAACAGGAACAGACGTTTCACGGGATAGGCGCTTCAAGGGGCATCGCTATAGGGCCGGTTTACCTGTTCGTCAAAAGCACCTACGAACACGCCGGAGAAAAACTGTCGCCCGAAACCGCGGAGCACGAAGTGCAGAAATTTCTCGCCGCCCTTTCGCGTTCCGAAAAGGAGCTGACCAAGGTCGAACAGGTAACAACCCAGAAACTCGGCCAGGCCTATTCGGATCTCTTCCAGGCGCAGATCATGCTGCTGCACGACAAGGTGCTGACGGGGAGCATCGTCAGGCGCATTCACGACGAGCTGAAGCCGGCCCAGCAGGCCATCGAGGAAGAATTCGAAAACTACCTCAAGCATTTCAACGACTCTTCGGAGCAGCTCTTCCAGGAGAGGGCGCAGGATCTGGTCGATATAAAAAACCGTATCATCCGGAACCTCCATCAGCAGAAACTGCAGTCGAAGATTCCTGAAAACATGGTCGTCGTCTCCACCTGTCTTTCGCCGGCCGACATCATTCTCTTCAGCAGGACAAACGTCCGCGGGTTCGTAACCGAAACAGGAGGGATAACCTCACATATCTCACTCATATGCCGATCGCTGAACATCCCGATCATCGTCGGTCTCAGCAATTTCACCCAGAAAACGGCAACCGGCGATACCCTCATCATCGACGGCGGTAAAGGCGAGGCAATCGTCAACCCGACGATGAAAACCGTTCTCAATTTCGAACGCAAGATCGTGGAGGAGTCGCAGATGGAAGCGGCTGCCAGCCGGCTCGCCGACACCCCCGCCGTGACGCAATGCGGCGTCAGACTCCATTTTTTCTCGAACATCGACTTCAAGGAGGAGATCCCTTCCGTACGATCGGCCGGAGCGGAAGGCGTGGGGCTTTTCAGAAGCGAGAACCTCTTTATCGACAACACGAAACCGCCCAGGGAAGAGGAGCAAGCCGCCTACTATCGTGAAATGGCCGAACTGCTCAATCCCCACCCTCTCGTCATCCGCCTGTTCGATATCGGCGGGGACAAGCTGATCTACTCCTCCATCAGGGAACCGAACCCGAACCTCGGATGGCGCGGCATCAGGATACTGATCGATGTCCCGGAAATTCTCGACGACCAGCTCATGGCGATCCTGAAGGCAAACACTCTCGGCAACGTTCAGATCCTGCTTCCGATGGTTTCGTCGCTCGACGAGATCATCTTCATCCGCGAATCCCTTGAAAAACACCTTTCCGCACTCGGGAACACCGGTGTCGAGTGCAGGCGACCCGAGTTCGGAGCCATGATCGAAATCCCGGCAGCCGTGGAGATTATCGACGAAATAACCGGAAGCGTGGACTTTATCAGTATCGGCACCAACGACCTGACGCAGTACACGCTCGCCGTGGACCGCAACAACGAGATTGTCCAGGACCTGTTCGACAAGTTCCACCCGGCCATCATCCGTCAGTTGCATAAAATCATCCGCTCGGCAGCGGCCAACGATTGCCGGGTATCGCTCTGCGGCGACATGGGTTCGGACCCGCTCGCCCTGCCGTTCCTTGTCGGCTGTGGTCTCAGGGAGTTCAGCGTGGTCAGTGCCGACATCCCCCAACTGAAAAGGCTGGTCCGCTTTTTCAGCGTCTCCGAAGCGGAAAAGATCACCGAAACCTGTTTGAGCTATGCGAAAGCGTCCGACGTCAAGGCCTGCCTGCAGGAATTCCACGATCTTCACATCCCGGAAAACGCCTTCGAAGGAAAGTGAGCCGCCGCCCGCTTGCTTCCCCTACAGTCCGCGCAGGTCTTCTATTTCCGCCCGATTCCTCTCGCCACGGAAATAATCCTGTATGAATCGCCCCCTCTTCGCCTGCTCCAGGACCGGTCTGATGCTCTCTTTTGCCGCATCGAGATCGGCCGTACCGGGGAAAGTTTTTTCGCGAAGCACAACGAGGGCGCGCCCGTTCTCTATCGGCACGGGTCTCGAAACCGTTCCCGGCTTCATGCCGGCCAGCGCCTCCATGAGCCGGGGAGCCCGTCCATAGCCCGGCACCGTCATCCCCCTGTAGCGCAGGGTATCGAAGGAGTATACGTCGAGCCCGCCCAGAGAGGAGGCTATTTCGCCGAGATCACCTTTCTTTTCCGCGAGCAGCGCACCGAGCCGTTCGTCCAGAGCCGTCCCCTTCTTCTTCACCAGAAGCACGGCGCGAAGAGAGTCGCGAAGCGTTTCGTCGAGTTCCCGGTACCCCGAATCGTTCCTCGACGCGAGACGCATGACGAGAAATCCCCTGTCGGTCTCGATAACGTCCGAAACCGCGCCTTCCGAAGAGGAAAAGGCGAACCTGGTTATCCGGTTGTTGTAGCCGAGATCGGGAATCGCGCTCTTTGCGGTGAACAGACCGGTCGTGTTCTGCACGGCCCCGGACGAAGAAACAGCTTCGTCGAAACCTTTCTCTTCCGCCACCATCTGGAATTCCGCGGCTTTTCTCCTCGCGCTTTCGAGCGTGGCGGCGGAAGGCCTGATGTCCCTCACGACTTCGGAACAGGAGAGGATACGGTCATCCCTGCCGGTGACCTTGATGATGTGAAACCCGAACCTCGTCTCGACCGGTCCGGCAAGCGCACCCTTCGCCGTGTTGAAGACCGTCTTGTCGAACTCCGGTACCATGACGTTCCTGCCGAACCAGCCGAGATCGCCGCCCCTTGAGGCGCTCGCGGTGTCCTCTGAATACCGTTGCGCAAGTTCGCCGAAAGAGCTCCCCGCACGAAGTTCCCGCATGATCCGCACCGCCTCTTCGCGCGCCCGCAGTTTATCGCCCGCATTCCCTTCACGGAAAGGGATGAGAATATGCGATGCGCGAACGACGGGTTCGCCTTCGGCAACGGCTGTCAACTTTATGAGCCTGTAGATCGATCGGTCCGCAACGGGACCGATTACCGAACCGGGCGTCAGACGGGCGCTGTCGAAAACGGCGTCTCCCGCACCGGGCGAAAAATCCGCGCGGCTGTACGTCCTGTCGAAGGTATCGGCGCGGTCGCTCTGCAGGCTCACGAAGGCGCTGTCGTCTTCGGCCTCGGCAAACGCGCCGGCAAGTCCTTCAAGCTCCGCCCTCACGCCCATACTGTCCCTCTCCGTCGGCACCGCGGGAAACACCGCATAATCCAGGGACCTCACGGGATCCTGACGGAACGCTTCACGGTTCTCGTTGTACTGCTTTTCGACCTCGCCGGGTTCAACCATGAAAAGACTGTCGGCTCCCGCCACGCTGAACGGGACCGCGAGAAAAGATCCGGAGTAGGCGGCATACTCCCGGTCGGCGACCGCGTCCACCTCCCGGTCGGAAACTTTCACCATCGTCAGGAGAATCCGCTGCAGTTTCCGCACCTTCAGTTCCCTGCGGACAAGCTCTTCTATCCTGATCCAGATCTCCTTGTTTTCCGGCGCCATCCTGGCTTGTTCGAGCTTCTGGCGGTCTATGGTTCCGGTTTCGGGATCGAGGAAGTTCTGGACAATGATCGCCGGAGGCCTGTCCCCTTCAACCGCGGCCAGAATCTCTTCATCCGCCACCCGGACAGCGTACTTCTCGAACTGCTCCTCGAGTATCACCTGATCGACAACCATATTCCAGGCCCTTTCGCGCAGTCGCCGCTCCACGGCGTCGGTCACTTCCGCCCGGGCTTCCTGGCGTCTGAAACCGTCGACCAGTCCGTCGTACACCTGTTCGTACTGCCGGTAGTCGATCGGCGTTCCGTTCACTTTCCCGGCCAGCGTGCCCCCACCGGAAAAACCGCTGAAATTCATTCCCCATTCGAACACAATCAAGGCGAGAAACGCGGCCAGCAATGCATAGAGCACCACATGCAGCTTTTCCCGCAACCTTGTCATTACCGGCATAACTGCTACTGTTTATTGATGGTTGATAAAACTTTTCATTATAATCACCTGCAAACGGCGGCAAGACAACGTGACACCTTATCCTATCCCTTCCGCCATCCTTCCCGGCCGATAAGCGGTACGAAGGCGAACATGTGAAACAGCTCCTCTTCAAACCGGTCCTTCCTCCGGGTAATGACGGTCATCCGCTGCCCCTCGCTTCCGCCGAGCGGAACGATCAGCACCCCGCTATCGGCCAGTTGGGTCAAGAGCGGCGCCGGCGGCCGGGGCGCGCCGGCGGTGACGATGATCCCGTCGAACGGCGACTTTTCCTCCCATCCGAGCGAACCGTCGCCGAGACGCTGCTCGATATCGAGCCCGAGTTCCCTGAAAACCAGGGAAGCCCTCCTGCAGAGCCCCGCCACCCGCTCCACTGTATATACGGAATAACCCATAGAATCGAGAATGGCGGCCTGATAGCCCGATCCGGTTCCCACCTCGAGAATCCGGCCGACAGGACAGCGCTCGACCAGCAGCGAGGTCATATAGGCTACCGTGTACGGCTGTGAGATCGTCTGGCCGTATCCTATCGGAAACGCGCAGTCGTTATATGCGTACGCCCTGTCGCCCGGAGCGAAAAACCGATGCCTCTCGACGGAACGGAAGGCCTCGAGCACCCTTGCCGAGGTTATTCCGTACCGCCTGAGCTGTTCGACCATTTCCTCACGCCTCCTGGCGTAGAGCGGTTCCTGTTCAGCCATACCGTCGCTCTGTTTCTCCCCGGTCGTCCCTCACCGGAAACGAGCCCCCGCCGTGGAATCCGGGAAGGCGGAATCCCGCCGAAAAGACCTTTCCGGGCGTCGCGTAAACACGTACCTTAGTGTTAAGTAGCATTTTTCGAAGCCAACGCAAAAGGGCTTTTCATGCCGATCCGCTGTTTCGGAAACAACTCCCGCCAGGGAACCTACGCACTGTTCGTCACGCTTTCCGAGGCCCAGGACATCGCTTTCGGCAGATTCCTCGAGGGGGCGAAACTCCCCCTTCAACCGGGGGTCTACCTCTATATCGGTTCCGCCCTCGGGAACCGCCCCGCATCGGCACCTCTCGCCAGACGCCTTGTGCGCCACACCACCCGTTCCGCCGGAAAACCCGCTCACCTGATACGCGAGCGCATGGTCGGCGCCTTTCTCGAAAACGGTCTGGCATCACCCGACTTTTCGCCCCCCGCCGGAAAAAAGCTTCACTGGCACGTGGACTACCTTCTCGACAGCCGGTACGCGGAAATCACTACCGTGATGGCGATCCGCTCAGGAAAACGGCTCGAAAGCTCCCTGTCGGACCTTGCGGCCTCTTTCGAGGAAACCTTTCCCGTTGCTCCGGGGCTCGGCGCGAGCGACACGAAAAACGGCACTCATCTGTTCGGGATCCGCGACCCGGAAGCCTGCGCGGAAAAACTCGAAAGAGCGATTTCCCTCACGGACGAATGAGCCTCCGCGGACGCCGTCACTTCCCGAGCAGGGCTTCGACAAAACGCGCCCGGTCGAAAATCTGGAGGTCTTCGATCGTCTCCCCGACACCGATATACTTTACGGGCAACCCGAGCTCCCGGGATATCGACAGCACGATACCGCCCTTCGCGGTCCCGTCGAGCTTGGTGATCACCAGGCCGGTGACGCTCACACACCGGGTAAACTCGGCGGCCTGGGTTACCGCGTTCTGACCCGTTGTCCCGTCGAGCACCAGCAGCACCTCGTGCGGTGCGTCCGGCACCTTCTTTTTCGCGACCCTCATGATCTTTGCAAGCTCCTCCATCAGATGAGCCTTGTTATGCAGGCGGCCGGCCGTATCGACAAGCACGACGTCGGCATCGCGGGCCACGGCCGAGCTGACGGCGTCGAAAACCACGGAAGCCGGATCAGCGTTCTGCCCCTGGCTCACCATCGGCACTCCGGCGCGCTCCGCCCATATGCGCAACTGCTCGACGGCCGCGGCACGGAAGGTGTCGGCCGCGGCGACAACGACTTTTTTCCCGGCCGTATTGTAGTTGTGCGCGAGCTTGGCGATGCTGGTCGTCTTGCCGGCACCGTTGACCCCGACAACGAGGACGACGTAGGGCTTTGCCGGCAGCCCGGCGTCGAAATCGACCGGGTGCGTTTCGCACACCTCCAGAAGCATCTCCTCGATAACCCGCATCAGCATCCCGTTCAGCTCCTCGTCCGACCGGTAGCTCTCCTTCCGGGCTCTGTCGGTAATGCGGTCAACGATGTCGAGCGTCGTCTCGACCCCGACATCGGCGGCGATAAGAATGTTCTCCAGTTCTTCGAGAAACTCTTCGTCTACATCGGTTCTTCCCTGGGTGAGCTTCGATATATTGTCGCGAATCGACTCGCGCGTTTTTGTCAGACCATCTTTCAGGCGCGAAAGTTTAAGCTTGTCAAAAAAACCCATATGAGCAGCAAATTATCTATGTTAGAGAGTATACCCGTCCAAACCGGAAGGAACATCCTGCGGCTGCTGCGCCGCCAGCCCTCAAAGGCACGAATTTAAATTTACAGAAAATGTCTTTCAAACCTATCTCCGATATCGGCGAATTCGGCCTGATCCGGCACATTGAAAAGCTTGTTTCGCCGACCCTCGACCACGCTCCGGGCATCGTCCAGGGCATCGGCGACGATTGCGCCGTTCTGGAAACCTCGCCTTCCACGCTACAGGTGTCGACGACCGACCTGCTGGTAGAGCATGTTCATTTCGATCTGCTCACCACGCCCCTGCACCATCTCGGCAGCAAGGCCGTCAGCGTCAACATCTCCGATATCTGCGCAATGAACGCGCGGCCTCTCTATGCGCTGGTCTCCATCGCACTCCCGGAAAAAGCCTCCGTCGAGCTGGTCGAAACGCTCTACCGCGGCATGAGCGAAACCGCGGGACTCTACGAAACGGCTATCGTGGGAGGCGACACCTCGGCTTCGAAAGGCGGCATTGTCATATCGGTCACCGTCGTGGGAGAAGTGGGAAAAGAGAAGCTCACCCTGAGAAAAGGAGCCGCGCCCGGCGACCTTGTCTGCGTCAGCGGTTCGCTGGGAGGCGCCGCAGCGGGACTGAGAGTCCTCATGCGCGAAAGAGATATCATGCTGGAGCATCTCCGGCACGGGGAAACCTTCGACGGGGATGTCATGAACACGCTCGCGGAATACAGCGAGGCCATCAAACGGCAGATACTCCCCTCCGCTCGCACGGATATCGTGGCCTTCCTCGAAAAAAAGAACGTCGTTCCGACGGCCATGATCGACATTTCCGACGGTCTGGCAGCCGACCTGCTCCACCTGTGCGCCCGTTCGGGAACAGGGGCACGCATCGAGGAAGGGCGTATTCCCGTCCTTCCTCAGGCCAGGCATATCGCCGACGAATTCCAGGAAGACGCTGTCAATTACGCCCTCGGCGGCGGTGAGGACTACCAGCTCCTGTTCACGCTCGACAACGCACGGTTCGGCGACATTGCCGAGCATCCGGACATCAGCGTCATCGGAAAGATCGTCCCCGAAGAGGAGGGTGTGCGGATGGCCGATATCTACGGCATGACGGTCGATCTGGAGGCGACAGGAGGATTCGACCATTTCCGGGGGAGAGAGTGACGACGCCCGCTTTTGCGGGCTTAGTGACGAGTGACGGCGCTCTGGCTTCGCTGAGCTTAGAGACGACGCCCGCTCCCGCGGGCTTAGTGACAAGGGAAATATTTCGCTTTTGCTATGTGTGTATGTAATTGGGCAGGGTATGAGTTCGCATAAAGATCTGATTGTCTGGCAGAAGGCGATGTCGTTCGTGGAAGAGATCTACAGCCTCACCAGCAGCTTTCCCGATGAGGAGAAATACGGTCTGACCGCGCAGTTGCGGCGTGCATCGATTTCCATACCGTCAAATATCTCGGAGGGTGCCGCCCGGCATGGAACGAAAGAGTTCGAACACTTCCTGTACATCGCGCTCGGTTCTGTGGCTGAAGTCGAAACGCAACTGGAACTTGCACGCCGTCTGCGTTTCGCAACCAGTCAAACTGTTGACCAATACATGGAGAGTATCGGTGAAATACGGCGAATGATCCAGGGAATGATACGTCGTCTTGGCGGACCGAGTTCCGGTCGGGCAAAGAAAACCACCCCTGCATCTCCTCACTAAGCCCGGCGAAGCCCGGGCGTCGTCTCTCGTCACTAAGTCCGGCCAAGCCGGACTTCTTTTATTAGCGCAAAGGTGGTAAATTGATCCTCCTGCGACAGCGGGAAGCCCGGCCGAAGTGGCGGAACTGGTAGACGCCCAGGACTTAAAATCCTGTGTTCAGCAATGAACGTGCGGGTTCGATCCCCGCCTTCGGCACACGATAGCCGGAAAGCACCGGCCTTCGGTCCGAAGACGCGCCCTCCTGAAGGGCGCACCCGTTTTTATTCTCACCAAGATGCGTAGTTCCATGAGTTCAGAACCCACCAAAATCCTGCTGAACGAGGACGAGATGCCTCGGCAGTGGTACAACATCCAGGCCGATCTTCCGGCGCCGCTGCCACTTCCTCTCGGCGCGGACGGTAACCCGATCAAACCCGAAGACCTCGCACCGGTCTTTCCCATGAACATCATAGAACAGGAGCTGAGCACCGAACGCTGGATCGACATTCCCGAGCCGGTCCTCGACATCCTCAGCCTGTGGAGACCCTCTCCGCTCTACCGCGCAAAAAGACTGGAGCAAGCGCTCGACACGCCGGCGAAAATCTATTACAAGAACGAAGGCGTTTCTCCGGCCGGAAGCCACAAGCCCAACACTGCGGTCGCCCAGGCTTACTACAACAAGGAGTTCGGCATAAAGTACCTGACGACCGAAACCGGAGCCGGGCAGTGGGGCAGCGCCCTTGCGATGAGCTGCAAACTGATCGGCATAGCGTGCAAGGTCTACATGGTGCGGATCAGTTTCGAGCACAAACCGTTCAGGAAAGTCATGATGAACACCTGGGGGGCCGAATGCATACCGAGCCCGAGCGACACGACCGAAGTGGGGCGCAGGATCCTCGCAAAACAGCCCGACACTCCCGGCAGTCTCGGCATCGCGATCAGCGAAGCCATCGAGGAAGCCGTGCAGCGGGAGGATACGCGGTATTCGCTCGGCAGCGTTCTGAACCACGTGATGCTGCACCAGACGGTTATCGGGCTGGAAGCACAAAAACAGTTCGCCAAAATCGGCGAGACTCCCGACATCGTCATCGGCTGCGCCGGAGGAGGCTCCAATTTCGCAGGCATCAGTTTTCCCTATATTCACGATAACATCAACGGCAGCGACATCCGCATCATCGCGACGGAGCCCGAAGCCTGCCCCACCCTGACCCGGGGGCCATACATCTACGACTCGGGCGACGTGGCAAAGATGACGCCGCTCTTGGCCATGCACAGTCTGGGCCACGGCTTCATCCCTCCCGCGATTCACGCCGGCGGGCTCCGCTACCACGGCATGGCACCCCTGGTGAGCCATGTCCTGGAGCACGGGCTTATCGAGGCGAGCGCTCTTCCGCAGACGGAATGCTACAAGGCGGCACTGCTTTTCGCGCACTCCGAAGGGTTCATCCCCGCCCCTGAAACGTCGCACGCCATCGCCCAGACCGTCCGCGAAGCGAACCGTGCCCGCGAGGAAGGAAAGGAAAAGGTCATTCTGATGAACTGGTCGGGGCACGGCCTGATGGATCTTCAGGGCTACGATGCGTTCATGTCGGGAAAACTGGAAGACTACCCCCTGCCGGAAGAGCTGCTGAAGCAATCCCTCGCGGCGGTAAAGGATCATCCGAAGATCTGAAAGGATGTGAGGAGAAAAAAAAGCGGCTGTCCTGCAGCCGCTTTTTTCGTTACCGGTTCTTTTCCCCCGTAACCTCTTTGTCGAGAGGCTCCTCCTGCTTGTTCTTTTTCGAGGAGTCCGAGGCCTTGACGAACTTGAGCTGCCGGTTCTTCTCGTCGAAAGCGATCTTGATCGTGCTCCCCTCGGGGAACCTTCCCTTGAGCATCTCCTCGGCAAGAGGATCCTCGACGAACCGCTGCATGGCTCTCTTCAGCGGCCTGGCACCGAACTTCTGATCGTAGCCCTTGTCGACAAGGAACTCTTTCGCCTTGTCGTCTACGGCTACCTCGATGCCCATTTCGCGAAGCCGCTTGAAAAGCTTCGCGGCAATGATATCGATAATCTCGAAGATGTGCTTTTTCTCGAGCTGATGGAACACGATGGTGTCGTCGATCCGGTTCAGAAACTCGGGATTGAACACACGCTTCAGCGCATCCTCGACGGTCGACTTCATCGACTTGTAGCTGCTTTCGGCCGCGTCGCCCGTAGCGAAACCCATGCCGCTGCCGATGCTCTTGATGTCCTTCGCGCCGATATTCGACGTCATGATGATGACCGTATTGCGGAAATCGACCTTGCGTCCGAGCCCGTCGGTCAATACACCTTCGTCGAGCACCTGCAGAAGGATGTTGAAAACGTCCGGATGCGCTTTTTCGATCTCGTCGATAAGCACCACCGAATAGGGTTTTCTCCGAACCTTTTCCGTGAGCTGACCACCCTCTTCATAGCCGACATATCCGGGAGGCGCACCGACAAGCCTGCTTACGGAAAACTTCTCCATGTACTCGCTCATATCGGTACGGATAAGCGCATCCTCGCTGTCGAACAGGTACCGGGTCAACGCTTTCGCCAGTTCGGTCTTGCCTACCCCTGTCGGGCCGAGGAAAATGAACGATCCGATGGGACGCGACGGGTCCTTGAGGCCGGCCCGTGTCCGCTGGATGGCTTTCGTGATCTTCTCGATAGCTTCGCCCTGGCCGATAACCTGCTTTTTGAGCTCGCCCTCCATATTGAGCAGCCTCTTCGACTCCGACTGCGCCACCTTGATCACGGGAATACCCGTCATCATTGCGATAACCGAGGAGATGTCGGCTTCGGTCACGTCGTAGACGGTCTCGGACGCCTTCTCTTCCCACTCCTGCTTGGCCTGTTCGAGCGATTCGAGAAGATTCTTCTCCTTGTCACGCAGCTTGGCGGCTTCCTCGAAGTTCTGCATCCTGACGACACGGTTCTTCTCGGCCTTGATCTCCTCGATCGATTTCTCGAGATCCAGGATGTTCTTCGGTACGTGAATGTTGCTCAGGTGAACGCGCGCGCCGGCCTCGTCCATCACGTCGATAGCCTTGTCCGGCAGATACCTGTCCGTAATGTACCGCTCGGAAAGCTTGACGGCCTTCTCGATCGCGTCCTCGTCGTAGCTGACGTGGTGGTGGGCTTCGTACTTGCTCTTTATGTTGTCGAGAATCTGTATCGTCTCGTCGACCGACGTCGGCTCGACCATGATTTTCTGGAACCGCCGGTCGAGCGCACCGTCCTTTTCGATGTACTGACGGTACTCGTCGAGGGTCGTCGCACCGATGCACTGCAGTTCGCCGCGCGCGAGGGCGGGCTTGAAGATATTGCTGGCGTCGAGCGAACCCGAAGCACCACCCGCACCGATAATGGTATGCAGTTCGTCGATGAACAGAATGACGTCGCGCGTGCGCTCGAGCTCGTTCATCAGAGCCTTCATACGCTCCTCGAACTGGCCGCGGTACTTGGTCCCCGCCACGAGCGCCGCGAGGTCGAGCGCCACTACCCTTTTGTCGTAGAGGATCCTCGAAACCTTGCGCTGCACGATTTTCAATGCGAGACCTTCCGCGATCGCGGTCTTTCCCACACCGGGCTCTCCGATAAGGACCGGATTGTTTTTCTTGCGGCGGCTGAGCACCTGCGCGACACGCTCGATCTCCTTTTCACGGCCGATGATGGGATCGAGCTTGTCCTCCAGCGCAAGCCTGGTGATATCCCTGCCGAAATTGTCCAGCACGGGGGTTTTGGTCCGCTCCCCCCGTTTCGGGTCCTGTTTTTTCTGCACTCTCTCGGGACCGGAAGAGAACGCACCTTCCAGCGAAGGATCTCCCGACTCCCCCTTGCCGCTGGTTATCGTCATCAGCTCGTCCCTCACGGAGTCGTAGGTGACGCCGAACTGTTCGAGTATCTGCGCGGCGACATTGTCCTCCCCCTTGAGGATCGACAGCAGGAGATGCTCCGTACCGATAATGTTCGACTTGCAGATTTTCGCCTCCAGATAGGTTATCTTGAGAACCTTCTCCGCCTGCTTCGTCAGCGGAACGTTCCCCATCTGCGCGGCCGCGACTTTCTGATGCGTGCTCTCCTCGATCCTCTGCTTGAGCTTGTAGAGATCTATATTCAGATTTTTGAGAATCCTCGCGGCTATGCCCTCTCCTTCCTTGATCAGGCCCAACAGAAGATGCTCGGTTCCTATATAGTCATGACCCAGCCTGAGAGCCTCTTCCCTGCTGTGACGGATGACATCCTGCACTCTATTTGAAAAATTTCCATCCATTCTGTCGCTGAATATGTAAGTTTTTATAGAAAAACACGTTCCACTCCATGGCACACCGGCTCGGAAACTCCTTGCATTTTACACAAGTATAGAAAGATAGCCGTTCAAAAACAATTACCTTTAAGCAAACCGAAATGCCTGTCTAAAGGTTTCTATCCGGAAATCCCGGGGACGCGGTAACCGTGTACGGGATCTTCGATGTGCCGGATCGTTTCTTTTCCCCGCCGAAGGTTTCGACGGAGCCTCCGGTGAATCCGGAACGACCCCTACAGGATTTGACGCCGGAACGCCCGATTTCTTTCGTTCCCTCCGGTTGCAGGCATGCGGAATCCCCCGGATTGACCTGGGGAATCGGGTTTCGGGGTCAGAAGAGTAGTGACCAGTGACGGCGCGTCGGCTTCGCCGAGCGCTTGGTGACGACGCCCGATTGGTATTGGGGTTAGTTGTTGGCAAATTGCAGGAGGATGTCGGGGAATTGCTGAACTGTAGGGGCAGCCCCCTGTGGCTGCCCGAACTGGTGTTGGTTATCGACACCGACGGTGACGCCCGGGCGCTGTCTCTAAGCTCGGCGAAGCCAGAGCGCCGTTACTAAGCCTGACTGTGTCAGGCGTCGTCACCAAGTCCGGCAACGCCGGACGACGTCACTATATCACTCGTCACTGCACGACAGCGCTTTCCGATACCGATAGCGACGGCGAAGCCCGGGAGATTAAGTCAAAAGTAAAGAGCGTTGGGGCGGTCGGAGATCGGGGGCGGGTTTCGGGGTCGAAAGGAGTTGCGATAATGTTCGATTTCGATTCCGATTCCGACACCGACGGCGAACTCCGAAAGAAGATAACAATCGGAAATCGGGGGCGGGATCGGGTTTCGGAGTCGAATGTATTTCAATACAGTAACACGCCCCGACAAATGGGGTAATAAGAATGGACACAACACACATCTTCATCGACGACGAAAATCCCGCGCACCGCGAACTGTCCATCTACAGGACAGGGGAAATCAACCTCGTCCGGCTTACCGACACGGAGTACGCCACCTACGGAACGCTCAGCCTTTCAGCTCACGACCACACCGCCCTTTTTCATTTCGACATCGTCGAGTCCCTCAACCGGCTGCCGTTCATTTCCGAAACGGGGCACGGCCTCGACAGCTGGGACGAGGCGTTCCTGCATCACGGCAACATAGAAGGAATGCTCGCGATACTTGAAATCTGCCGCAACGCCGTCGATCCGGAAAAAGAGGAGAACGCGCTCCTCGGATGGCACGACACGCCTGTCGCCGCGGCCTACTGGCGCCGGATCGACGCGAAAAGCTTTCTTCGCTTTCTTTCCGAATTGAACGCCTTCGCCGAAAACGCGCTGAAGGAACGATACGACCTGGAGTTCATTCTGTAGCGCCCGACCGCCTTGTCGCACAGGATCGGGCTATCGATTCGAGAAAATCGGCTCTTTGGCCGACCTCTCCCGGAGGAACCTCGTACAGTCTGAAGCCGAGACGGGCATACTCGCTGTGCAGCGAACGGAAGATCGTGATCGACTCCTCGTAGGTCTGGGGCCGTTCGGCATCCTGAATGAAAATCTCCCGCCACGGAGGCAGGATGAAAACATCCCTGCAATACCGGCAGGTCGCCAGTTGCGCGAGATAATTTGCGGGCACATCGAGACCCCCGTTGCGCAGATAGCCGAAAATGTCGGGCAGGCCGCAGTCAAAAAAACAGACCCCCGCCTCTTCCGCGGATCGTTCGTGCTGTTCGAGCATGGCGTCCATGGCAAGATCGGCGAATGCACGAAGGTTTTCCCAGGGAAGAACGCCGTTCTCCTTTGCGGTCTCTTCCCTGATAAGGCGTCGCGAAACCTCCTCGTAACAGCGGTAACCGCGCCTCTTCAGTTCGCCGAGCAGCGTGCTCTTGCCACTCCCCGGACCTCCGGTGATGATATAGCGCTCAGAATGCATGCGGGGAAACCGGGCGACAGGGTTAAAATCTTGCCGTCACGCCGACGAGGAACGCCGTATCGGCCTCGGCGTCGGTCAGCCCCCATCTGATTCCGGCATCGAGGAACAGCTCTTCCGTCGCCGAATAGATGAGACCGCCGATCAGAAATACTGGATCCTCTTCGGCCCTCTTTTCAGGATTGGTCTCCACCCCGATATTTCCCACAGCCGTAATATCCGCCGTGACATTGATCTCGCCGGCAAAGGACGCGTGCCAGATATCGTTGTGCAGAAGGCGATCGTCCGCCTCCGCGCCATACTCGTTACGCCTGTACCCGACATTGAGATGCAACCCGCCGAGCACGCCTTTCTTCGAGACCAGAAGCGCCGTTTCGCCCGATACCTCCCCGTTGCCGAGCCCCTTACCGTCATCGCCGGTGGGAAGGCTCACCCCGGGCATCAGGGCGATACTCAGACCGCGCTCTCCGTAGTCGAGGAAACGCCACTTCACCCCCAGCAGGAGATCGCCCGGGCCGTCTTCATCGCCGGACGCCGCACCGCCCCCCTCGACCTCGTAACGGTTCCAGGGCAATTCCACGATAAGATCGACATTGTCGACGACGCCGTAGGACAGCACGGCGACAGCCTCGACGGCCGTTTCCCTGAAATCGCCCTCTTCCTCTTCGACGAATTCACCGTAGAGTTCGAGCTGGAAACGGCCGGCCCCCCGGGTTCCTGCCTCTTCGGTCTCCAGAGGATGCAGTGCGAATACAGGCTGCGAAAGGAGCAGCGCTCCCAACAGGATACATGTTTTCCTGACCATGGCACTCCATAGCGTTAAGAAATCTCCAGCGCTACTATATAACGAAAAGCCGTTCGAGGTCAAATCTTTTCAGGGGGGGAACCGGTCCCGGATGCTTCGGGGAGCCGCAGGGGGTCGGGCACCTTGAAACGATATCCGAGCACCCTCTCCAGTTTCGAGCTGTCGATGATCTTGAACGGAGTCCCGCCGCTCTTCGCAGCAGTCGGAGGAAGCCCCAGACCGGACCGTTCCGCGGCTCTCGCGTAATACTCTCCCCTGGAAGGACGACCCGGAGAGCAAGCGTTGAACACCTCGCCCCAGGCCTGCTGCCGGATCACTTCGGCGATAACGCGAACACAGTCGTCCCGGTGGATAAGATTGACCGGCTGAGCGGCGTCGGCGATCGACGGCATCCTGGCGAGAAACCTCGACGGGTCACGGTCGTAACCGATCAGTCCGCAGAACCGCAGAACGGTCGCCGCAACCGTTTTCTCCGAGCGCAGCATGCTCTCCACGCTGAGCAGCGCCCTGCCGGGCATGGATTCCGGCTCGACAGCGTCTTCTTCCTTCACCGGCCGGTTCAGGGGGGGATAGACCGAGGTGGAGCTCACCAGCAGCACCTTTTTGACCGGAGAACGATGTATCGCACGGAGCAACGATGCGAACTGGGTCCGGTGATAGTCGACGATATCCTCCCGGCGTTCCGGCGGGATATCGATCACGAGAATGTCGCTCTGGAGGAACCCTGAAACGTCGTCTCCCGAAAGCTCGGGTTCCAGGGATATCCTGAACGGCACGATACCGGCATCCTTCAGCGCTCCGAACCGTTCCGTTCTCGTGGTTGAACCCTTGACCGGAAAACCCTGCTCCGAAAGGAAGGCTCCGAGCGGCAAGCCGAGCCAGCCGCAGCCGAGTATGCCGATACGTTCACCGGTCATTTCCGTACCCCTCTTGCTTTGGCGAATCTCCTGTCGAGGCTCAGGCACGCCGCGATCAGGGCGACCGCGGCGTTCAGTTCGAACATCTCCTCGAGCATGAAGAGAAACTCTCCGTCGAACTCGTCCAGATCGACTATCTGCGAAACGAGAACCAGGATGACGCTTGCGATGACGAGAATGAAGAAATCGGCCCGCTCACTCGAGACGATCCTCCCGTAGATCCTTCTCCCGTTGCGGAAGAGATACACCGCAAGCCAAACCACACCGACCACGAGCAGCGGATAGACGATGACGCCGTGCGAACGCGACAGGTCCTTGACGTTCTTGTATGTCACGTAGAAGAGATCGTGAGCACCGTCAAGCTTGTATTTACCCAGTTGCGGCATCTCGATATGCAGCAGGCGCTCTCCGAAACTCAGCTCCTCCATAGCCCCCAGAAACCCGCAGCAGGCTATAAAGAGCAGATACTTTCTCTCCCCCGGATTCTCGAACGCGTAAACCAGACCGAGAAGAAACGCAAAGATCGACAGCAGTACCGTCAGGTTCTCGACAAGACTGTCCTCCTGCAGAAAATAACCGTGCGTATGAGGAAACAGAAGAAAAACACAGGCGGCGACAGTGATATTTGCCGCGAAAAACACCGAAAAACCCTTGACATAGCGGTAGTTCATCACTGCGCCGTCACTCCCCCTCCACTGCATTCGCACCCAGGGATTCCACATAGAGTTTGAGAGAACGCAGCTCCCTGGAATCCTCAGCAAGCGGACTGCCCTCGAGCGGCCCCGCTATGCAGGCGTTGATAACCGATACCAGTTGTGGGTTGCGGGCCGCGTCGACGAGTCCGTCGCCTCCGGGGTGGCACGCCTCGCAGCTCAGCAGGTTGGAGGAACCCGCCAGCATCGGATCGTTGAACAGTTTCTCCCCCTCAGCGGCCGAAGGACCGTCGGCTTCGGGCGTGCACGCTCCCAGTGCAAGCACCGTTGAAAACAGCGGGATCGAAGCGGACGTTCTCTTTTTCATTGCATCTCCCGATTCGGACTTTGCGGAGCAGCCGGGCGTTCGCTCTTCGAGCGATCATGAACCGGACCTTCTCCGGAATATAGCAAAAACCGGCCACGCCGGTTCAGCGTAAAAAAAACAAAAAAACCTTTGCGTTTCCCGACGCTCCTACTCTTTCTCAACCAGATACTTCCAGTACTTCATCGGCATGCAGGACTTCTGCAGCCGCTCGTTTTTCCGCTCCGGAATCGCGATGTGGCTGAAAAAGGTCTTCCAGCAACGGCGCACCTCCTGCTCCTCCGGCGCGAGCGCCGGGGCGTGAAAGGACTCGAGCGCACCGTACTGGAGCGTACTCCCGTCCCAGCGGGAAACGAGGCCGCGCCCGACGTCGTAGATGAACCACTCCTGCGCTCCCAGCCTGCGGGTAAAAAACGACGAGAGCGGCTGAATGATGTTGTAATCCGGCTCCATCTTCGCCAGGTAGCTGCCGTCCTCGAGCATGGCGAACCGGAGCAGCCCTTTCATCCGGTTCAATTCGCGGGCGACCTTGCAGGCGAGGAGATGCACCTCGTTGACCACCGGATGGGTCAGATGCGCCCCGACCTGGCCGCCGTGACGAGCAACCATGTGGATGTAGTGCAGAAGAACTGTTGCGATCTCCTCTTTTTCGGAAAAGAGAGCGTACATCACCTCCCGCGCGTTGCGGGGGAAAGCCGAGGAAAACCTCCGGACAAGGACATCCGCCCTCTCCCTGTCGGTCGTCAGAACGACCCCTTCCTCGAACAGGCCGGGCTCCCGCCTCCCGAGAACGACAGCCGACGGATCGGGCTCGTGGCGCAGCACGTGATCGATGGCGGAAAAGAGCCCTTCCGTACTCCCGTCGTAGAGATAGATATTCATTGTAGTAAAGTGACCAGTGACGTCGCTTCGGTTTCGCCTTGCTTAGTAACGTCGTCCGGCTGTGCCGGACTTAGTGACGAGTTAAGTAGTAATGACACGGCGTCGTTTGAAATGTTTTTTCTGATCACACTTGTCACTATGTCACTCATATCTCGTCACTAAGCCCGATGCAAATCGGGCGCCGTTACCAAGCCCAGCGAAGCGGGGCGTCGTCACTTCCCTCCAACCTACAGGCCCGGCAGGCTCAACTGCCGCTGCTGGGATGACGGGGAAACGGTCGCGCCGTCGGCGAGGAGCAGCCTGCCGCGAACGAGGGCGGGGCGGTCGATGAGACGCTCGACGGGCCTCCCGGAGCAGGTGATGAAGTATCGCGCCCGTTTCATGACGACGCCCACTTTCTTCAGCCCCTCGGGCGTCAGGGGCGCGAAGCGGCGAGCCGAGACGATTCTTCTTGCCGAGGTCACCCCGACACCGGGAATTCTCAGAAGCGCGGCATACTCCGCGCGGTTGACGTCCACGGGAAAATACTCAGGGTGACGCAGAGCCCACGCCGCTTTCGGATCGAGCTGCTCGTCGAGCTGCGGATACTCTTCCGACAGGATCTCCTCCGCCGTGAAACCGTACAGGCGCAACAGCCAGTCGGCCTGGTAGAGGCGGTGCTCGCGCAGAAGCGGCGGCGTTCTGAGCGCCGGCAGACGACGGTCTTCGTTGACCGGAACGTATGCCGAATAGTAGACCCTCTTAAGGCTCATCTTCCGGTACAGCCCCTCGGAGAGGCGTAAAATCTGGTAGTCCGACTCCGGACTCGCGCCGATAATCATCTGCGTGCTCTGACCGGCGGGCGAAAAACGGGGCGCCTTACGGTTTTTTCGCCTCTCGCGGGCGCTCTCCCCGATGGCGTTTCCGAGAAACGCCATCGGCTTCAGTATCGACTGCTTGTCCTTCTGGGGAGCCAGCAGGTTCAGCGAAGCCTGCGATGGCAGTTCGATATTGACGCTCAGGCGGTCGGCGTAGAGTCCGGCTTCTCGAAGAAGTTCATCGCTGCAGCCGGGAATGACCTTCATGTGGATATAGCCGAAAAACCGTTCCTCCCGGCGAAGCTTCCGCACGACGCTCACCATCCGCCCCATCGTTTCGTCGGGACCGTGCATGACGGCCGAACTCAGAAAAAGCCCCTCGATGTAGTTCCTGCGGTAGAATTTCACCGTCAGGTCGACAAGCTCCTCTACCGTGAACGATGCCCTGGGTATCCGGTTCGACGACCGGTTGACGCAGTAGGCGCAATCGTAACGGCAATCGTTCGACAGGAGGACCTTCAGCAGGGAAATACAACGACCGTCGTCGGACCATGAGTGACAGATGCCGCCGGACGAAGCGTTCCCGAGCGACCCCTTCCCGCCGCTTCTCGTGCTGCCGCTCGACGCGCACGACGCGTCATAGCGTGCGGAACCGGAAAGAATCCGGAGTTTTTCAATCGTCTCCATACAATGAATATAGAACACCTCCACGTATTGGACACCTCCAGGGCACCTCTATTTATTGTCATGAGTCCCGATAGCAATCGGGATAAACTTCAAAACCGGAGTCCCGACAAGGTCGGGACAACGAAGCAATTGAAGCGCGGAATACATACATAGAGGTGCCCTCTATTTACCATGAAACAGGGCGCTGTGCGGAATCACCGTCGGAAAAATGTGCGGCGAAACAAAAAAATGTTTTGAGATACACTTTTTTTATTTAAATTTATTCCAAATAAGGGTCGCAAGAATAACGTGCCATTGTATTCTGACTCCTTCACTCGAAAAAGCCTCCTGCGGATTACAGGAGGTTTTTTCTTTCCGCATCCCGCCAAACCTGACAACGACAGTCGCCGCCACTCCCCTCTTGTCGCTAAGCCCTGGCAGGATATAGTGACAAGAGACGACGCCCCGCTCCGCAGGGCTTAGTAACGACGCTTCGGCTTCGCCGGGCGCTTGGTGACGACGCCCGATTGGTTATCGGGCTTAGTGACCAGTTGGGGAAAAGATCGATTCCCGATACCGATTCCGACGGCGAGCACCGATGTTATCTTTCGGAGATCGGGGTCGGGATCGAAAGGGAATCAGTAGGCAGTTGGCAAACTGTAGGGGCAGCCCCCTGTGGCTGCCCGAACTGGTGTTGGTTATCGATATCGATTCCGACGGCGAAGCACTTGTCACTAAGCCCGCGGGAGCGGGCGTCGTCTCTAAGCTCGGCGAAGCTCGAGCGACATCACTAAGCCTGACACCGTCAGGCGTCGTCACCAAGTCCGGCACAGCCGGACGACGTCACTGTCCACACACCCTCTCCACAAGATCGACGACGCGGCGTGCACCGGTGACCACTCCCGGAAGGGACTGGCCGGGAAACACCGAATCCCCCACCATGAAAAGGTTGGAATGCGCCGTGAGCGGACCGCGCACCCTGAAGAGCGAGGTTTGCGGGTACCCGCCCACGTAGCCGCGCCATCTCCCCGTATACCGTTCCCAGGTAACAGGGGTTCCGGCGGCGACAAGCCCGATATTCTCCTCCAGACCCCCGAACCGTTCACCGAGCAGCGCCAGCACCGTCCGCGTGTACTTCCGCTTGAGCGCCTTGTATTCGTCCTTTCCGCGATTGAGCGCATCGAACCAGGGTGCCGGACGGGTGTGCGTCGAGACGGTGACCGCCCTGAAACCTTCGGGTGCCCTTCGGGCATCGTCCGAAGGCGAAACGGAAACGAAAATGCTCCGGCCCTCTCCGAGAGCGCCTTCGGACCGGACAATCTGCAGGTGATCGGCACAGCGGGAGAAAACCTCCTCCCTGACGCCGAGATAGAGCACGAAAGCGCTCCATTCGGCGCAAGGCCTCCCCGCTCCGGGGATAACGGAGCGGGGAGAGACCATCGCGCCGGGAAGCCTTTCGAGCGATTCGGGAGTAAGGTTGGCGATGACGACATCGGCGGGAACGCTCTCCCCGTTCCCGCAGACCACGGCGCGAACCTTTTTTGCGGCAACCTCCAGAGCGGTCGCCTCCAGACCGTAGACGACGCGGCCGCCGGACCGCTCGACCGATGCGGCGAGCTCTTCGGCGACGCTTCCGATCCCACCCGTCAGACGACAGGTGCCCTTCGAGGGCAGGTCGAGAGCGATGGCCGCATTGACTGCGGAGGCATATGCGGCCGTCGTCTGAACCGAAATGAGGAGCTGCGCGTCTATGAAACGAACGAATGCGCTCTCCCTGTCGAGGCCGTACGAGGCAAGCCACTGCAATGCGGTTCCGTTCAGGAAGCGCAGCAGGTGAACGACGGACGAGGGCGACGACACGGCTTTACCCAGCAATCTCCCGGCATCCACCGCTCCGGCGGGCGGCCACGGCAGGATATCTCCGGAAAGTTTCCACAGGATCGATGCCAGGCGCTCCTGATCCTCCCAGAACGGAAGCGATCGGGGAAACCGTTCGAGAAGAGTCCGCTTCGAGGAAGAGAGCGGCAGCGAAATATCTCCGGAAACGTATTCCCAGGCCACGGGAGAGCGTAGCGCAGGCCACGACAGACCGAGATCACAGCCCAGGAGATCGAGCGGTCCGGCATTCTGAAATCCGCACCCCACCGTCGCCCCGGCGTCGAAACGGTAACCGCCTCGGCTGAAAGTTGCGGCGCAACCTCCCGGATAACGCTGCCGCTCGATAACCGTAACGTCGAAACCCTTTCGGGCGAGCAGCGCCGCGGCCGCAAGACCGCCCACGCCGGCTCCCGCGACGACGACACGGTTGTTCCTCCCGCTGTTCATGATGCCATCGACTCCAGATAATCATTAACCGACCGGGAGAACGAAAAAATCCTGTGGGGAAGCGAACGGGAAGGGTGCGGCGAACAGGGGTACGGGCCTGCACGAAGTGAGAGAAGCGGGGGCGCCCGCTATGCGAGCAGAAGGTGGATCCACGTCCTCAGATGCTCGGGCGGCGTGGTCGAGGGGTCGGACAGGTAAACCTCGTAGGAGACGCCGCTGAGGGCGAGTCCGTTGTCCCCGGCCCATTTCATCATCGCGGTGTAGGCGGGCTCGACCTCCTCATATGGTCCGATGTACAGCGCGGAGACCGCTCGTCCCGACGGGGTCGTGCTGTTCCGGATCGCACCCTCGCCCTCGATACCCTCCTCGACCGGAAAACCGAACTCGACCTCCAGATCGTCCGTGCCCATGTTGAAGTAGAGGGCGAACCGCGGCCCCCCGGGCCTTTTGCCCCTGGCTTCGAGAAACCGGATGATCGAGGCGTATCCTTCGTCGAACACCTCCTGAAGGGAGCTGACGTCGGTGCGTGTTCTTATGGACAGTGAAGGGCGGGGTTCGAGCTCCTGCAGTTCGCTTTGAAACGTACATTCGAAATCCATGGAGCCTCTCCGTCTGAACGTGGAAGAAGAACGAGACAGCGATGGAACAACGTAGATGGGAAACACGAGTCGGCGTAGCGGGATTTGAACCCACGACCCCTTCCACCCCAAGGAAGTGCGCTACCAGGCTGCGCCATACGCCGAAGAGAAAACCCGCCGTCAGAGGCGATATGATACGAAAAACTTATATAAATATAAATTTTTTTGCCGTATTCCTTCCCTCCGCCGGGCCCGTCCGGCAGCGTCGCTCTGCCTGACAACGCCGGGCGGCGACGCTTCCCGAACTCCCTCCCCGAGAACCAAAAGTTCTTATATTGTGTTTTCTGAATTTCCCGATCACGCTACCGGACCCGAACCGCTTCAATCCAGAGCAGCCGATGAGCTATTTCCAGAACGACCGTTGCCGGATGTTCTACACCGACACGGCGGAATCCTACCCTTCCCTGAAAGAAAAACCCGCAATCCTGTTCGTCAACGGCTGGGCTATCTCGTCCCGTTACTGGAAGCCTCTCGTCGAAGCGCTCACTCCCGACTTCCGGTGCATCACCTACGATCAGAGCGGAACCGGTAAAACGGTCATAGACGCCGGGCACAAACCATCCTTCACGATCGACGGATTCGCCGATGAAGCGGCATCGCTCGTCGAACATCTCGGCCTCGACAAGGGCAGGAACCTGCACATCGTCGGGCACTCGATGGGCGGCATGGTGGCGACCGAACTCTGCCTCCGCTATTCCGACGCGCTCCTGTCGGCGACAATTCTCGCCTGCGGCATCTTCGAGGAAAACGCGTTCACCTCGCTGGGCCTCGCATTTCTCGGCGGACTGATCGACGTCTCGATGAACCTGCGCAACGTGTTTCAGATCGAACCGATGAAATCGCTCTTTATCAAGCGGGCGGCAACCGTCGATATCGGCAGGGAGTACAGCGACGTCATCGTCGAGGACTTCACCACCTCCGACAAGGACGCGACAAACGCCGTGGGAAAGTTCTCGATCGACCGGGATGTTCTGCGCGCCTATACGCGACACGTCATCGACATCGACTCGCCGGTTCTCTGCTGCGTCGGAATGCAGGACCACACCATTCCGCCCGAAGGAACCGTGACCTTGTACGAAACCCGCAAAGAGAAGACGGCCGTCCCCACCCGGCTCGTGCAGTTCATGAAACTCGGCCATCTTCCGATGCTCGAAGACACCGGGCGGTTTGCGGAGCAGTTGAAAAAACATTTTGAATTTGCCCGGCATTTTCATAAAAAGACTCGACTCGACAGCCCCGTGAGCGAACGGGTGAGGATAGAATGACCGGAGGGACCGCAACATTTTTCTACAGGCCATGAGCGCAAAAAAGACAACGAACGGCAAAAAAAGCGGCAGCAGGAAATCGCGCAGCCGCCTCCCCCTCATACCCCTGCTCATCGGACTTCTGGTCCTGGCGCTGGCGGCATTCATCTATATTTTCAGCCTTCTGAGAACCCTGCCCGGCATCGAGGAACTGCAAAATCCCAACCCGGAGCTCGCCTCCCTTGTCTACTCTTCGGACGGAGAGCTGCTGCACAAATATTTTCTGAAAAACCGCACCTACGTCCCTCTCGACTCCATATCGAAATACGTTCCCGAAGCCCTCATAGCGACGGAGGATCTCGCGTTTTACGATCACTGGGGATTCGACGTGCGACGTTTCTTTCTGGTCGTGGGCGAAAATCTTCTCAAGGGGCGCGAACGCTGGCACGGGGCGAGCACCATTACCCAGCAGTTGGCGAAAAACCTCTTCCTGACGCAGGAACGCACCGTCAACCGCAAAATAAAGGAGTTCTTCACCTCCGTCGAGCTCGAAAAAACCTATACGAAAGACGAAATCCTGGCGCTCTATCTCAATACGGTTTATTTCGGTTCGGGCGCATACGGCATCGAGGCCGCATCCTGGACATACTTCAACAAGCCCGCAAGCAGCCTGACGCTTGCCGAAAGCGCTACACTGATCGGCATTCTGAAGAGCCCCCGCGCCTACGATCCGTCGCGAAACCCGGAAAACTCCCTCAGCCGCCGCAATCTGATCCTGGCCCTGATGGAAAAAGCCGGATCCATCACGGAAAAAGAGAAGGAACGGGCCCGGAAAGCCGAGCTGGCGCTCGACTACACGCCGGTCACCAACCACGGCAGAGCTCCCTACTTCACCGAATACATACGCCAGACACTGAAACCGATATCGAAGCAACACGACATCAACGTTTACCGCGACGGGCTGAAAATCCATACCACGCTCGACAGCCGCATGCAGAACTATGCGGAAGACGCCGTCAGGGAACACGTCTCATGGCTCCAGGAGCGTTTCGACAAATCCTGGCGCTGGCCCGAAAGCCTGAAAAACCAGATCGTCCGGGAAACCCCGATGTACCGCTCGCTTGTCGAAAAGGGACGTTCGCCCGAAGAAGCCCTGAAGGAACTGAAAGCGGACCGGAAATGGCTCGAAAAGCTTCTGCACGACAAGACAAGGGTACAGATGGCGTTTGTCGCCCTCAACCCTTCGAACGGACGGATCAAGGCGTGGGTAGGCGGAAGCGAGTTCAGCGCCGACGACTATCAGTACCAGTTCGACCACGTCTGGCAGGCGAAACGCCAGCCGGGCTCCACCTTCAAGCCCTTCGTCTACACGGCGGCGATCGACAGGGGAATCCCCACGAACCACATGATCCTGAACCAGCCGCTCGCCATCAAGACCGGTAACCAGGTCTGGATAGCGAAAAACGCCGACAGGAAATCGGGCGGCCTGACCACCCTGCGGCACGCATTGAGCAAGTCGGTCAACCAGGTGACGATCAGGCTGATGCACGAGTTTCTCAGCCCGTCCGAAGTTATTCGTTACGCCGAGAAAATGGGCATCCGCACGAAGCTCGAGCCCAACATGTCGATCGCCCTCGGAACGTCGGAAATCACTCCACTCGAGCTGGCCTCCGCGTTCGGAACCTTCGCCAACAACGGGGTGTGGATCGAGCCGACGAGCATCGTCAGGATAGAGGACCGGTTCCATCATACCGTTTCGGAAGAGAAGCCGATAGAGCGCACCGCCATAGACTCGACCACGAACTATGTCATGGTTTCGATGCTCCAGGACGTCGTCAAACGGGGAACCGGCGTCGCGATTCCCTACCGCTACGGCCTGAACATCGAAGCGGGCGGCAAGACGGGCACGGCGCAGAACCTCAAGGACGCCTGGTTCGTCGGGTTCACGCCGCAGATCGTCGCCGCTGTCTGGACGGGTTTCGACGATGAACGCATCTCATTCACGTCGATGAGTTACGGTCAGGGAGCGAGGGCCGCCCTGCCGGTCTGGGCGGGCTTCATGAAACGCTGTCTTGCCGACAGCTCGCTGGGGCTCGAAAACAGGTATTTCCATATGCCCGAAACGGTTGTCGCCGTACCGATTTCCCGGTCGACCAACCGCCCCGCGGAACTGTTCACGGATGACGTCTACGTCGAGTACTTCACCCCGAAAGGGTTCAAGAAGTTCCAGTCCGGCCAGTTCTCCCGCCCGGAAGAGGACGACGGGTTCTATGACGAAGGAGACGATTCCGACGGAAACGGAGAGACACGCGAAGAGGTCATCATCGAGGAGGCGAACACCGGCGCTCCCGTCTCATACGACTACTCAACCGAATAACCAGCATTACTCATTCAATCCCGTCACGCCCATGCACTCTGTTCTCGTTCTCGATTTCGGCTCGCAATACACCCAGCTTATCGCGCGGCGCGTACGCGAAATCGGCATCTACTCGGAAATTCTTCCCTACAACACGCCTCTCGATACCATCAGGGAACACAATCCCGGGGCGCTCATACTTTCCGGCGGACCGAGCAGCGTCTACGGCGAATCGGCACCCCATCCCGACAAAGGCATTTTCAGCCTCGGCCTGCCGATACTCGGCATCTGCTACGGTCTGCAGGTTATCGCCACGCATTTCGGGGGCGAGGTGGCCGTATCGTCGAAACAGGAGTTCGGAAGGGCGAAAATCAGCGTGGACCGCACCGACGGAACGGCTTCCAGCATGCTGTTCAGGGACATCCCCGATTCCGATGTCTGGATGAGCCACGGCGACAAGGTGGTTCGCATGCCCGAAGGGTTCGCCGTCACCGCGAGCAGCGGCAACTCCGAGATGTGCGCCATAGAAGCCTCGGGGAACAAGGCTGCATTGAAAGTCTTCGGACTGCAGTTCCATCCGGAGGTCCAGCACTCCCTGTACGGCAAGCAACTCCTGTCGAATTTCCTGATCGACGTTGCAGGGCTCAGGCCGGACTGGTCCCCGAAAAGCTTTATCGACCATCAGATCGAGGAGATCCGGAATACAGCCGGAAACGACACCGTCATCTGCGGTATCAGCGGAGGGGTCGACTCGACGGTGGCCGCGGTGCTCGTCCACCGGGCGATCGGCAAGCAACTGCACTGCGTCTTTGTCGATAACGGCCTCCTGCGGAAAAACGAAGCGGAAAAAGTGATGGAAGTGCTGCAGCCTCTCGGCCTCACGATAACGCTCGCAAACGCCTCGGACATCTTTCTCGATCGCCTGAAAAACGTCGCCTCACCGGAAAAAAAGCGCAAGATCATAGGCAGAACCTTCATCCGTATTTTCGAGGAGCACATTCACGAAGAGAAGTATCTCGTTCAGGGCACTCTCTATCCCGACGTCATCGAAAGCGTCAGCGTCAAGGGGCCGTCGGAGACGATCAAGTCCCATCACAATGTCGGCGGTCTGCCCAAGCGCATGAAGCTCAAGCTCATCGAGCCGTTGCGTGAACTGTTCAAAGACGAGGTAAGGGCGGTCGGCAGGGAGCTCGGCATAAGCGAGGACATTCTCATGCGCCACCCCTTTCCCGGTCCGGGTCTCGCGGTGCGCGTCCTCGGATCGGTCAACAGGGAGCGTCTCGACATCCTCCGCGACGCGGACCGGATCTACCTCGAAGAGCTCAAATCGCACAACCTCTACCAGCATGTCTGGCAGGCCTTTTCGGTTCTGCTGCCGGTGCAGTCGGTCGGCGTGATGGGAGACAAGCGCACCTACGAGAACGTTCTCGCGCTCCGCGCGGTCGAATCGTCCGACGGCATGACCGCTGACTGGGCACACCTCCCGCACGACTTTCTTTCCCATGTTTCGAACCGCATCATCAACGAGGTTCGAGGCATCAACCGGGTCGCCTACGACATTTCATCCAAACCGCCTGCAACCATAGAGTGGGAGTGAGACCCGTGAGAGAACTGTTACTACTTGAAATATCCGGTCCCGATAAAAAAGGTTTGACAGCAGAGCTTTCGTCAATTCTGGCACGATACAACATCAGGGTTCTCGACATCGGCCAGGAAGTCATTCACAACCATCTGTCGCTTGGCATGCTGGTTGAAGTTCCCAACGAGTTCAAGTCGGCTCCGGTGCTGAAAGACCTTCTTTTTACGGTTCACACGCTCGGGCTCCATATCTTGTTTACCCCCATCTCGGACAAAGAGTACGAACAATGGGTCGGAGAACAGGGGAAAGCCCGCTATCTCCTCACTCTGCTGGCAAGAGAAATCAAGGCTGAACAGATAGCGAGGGTAACCTCCGCCGTAGCAAGGCACAACCTGAACATCGATACGATTACGAGACTTTCGGGAAGACTACCTCTTCAAAAACGTCATGCCGGCAATACAAAGGCGTGTATCGAGTTTTCGCTTCGCGGCACCCTGAAAAACGAAAAACGCTTCCGCGAAGAAATGCTCGCAATCACCGACGATCTCGGTGTCGATATAGCGTTTCAGGAGGACAACATCTACCGCAGGAACCGGCGGCTCGTGGTCTTCGACATGGACTCCACGCTCATCACGACCGAAGTGATCGACGAGCTTGCGCACGAGGCCGGAGTGGGAGAGGAAGTTGCCGCCATTACGGAACAGGCCATGCGCGGCGAGATCGATTTTACCGTCAGCCTTCAGCGGCGCGTCAGCACGCTCGCGGGACTCGATGAATCCGTCCTGCAGAAAGTCGCAAAACGCCTGCAACTCACCGAAGGCGCGGAAAGCCTCTTTTTCAACCTGCACAACCTCGGCTTCAAAACCGCCATCATTTCAGGCGGCTTCACCTACTTCGGGCACTACCTGCAGAAAAAGCTCAACATCGATTACGTTTATGCCAATACCCTTGAGATCGCGGACGGAAAACTGACCGGCACGGTCCTCGGAGAGGTTGTCGATGGACGAAAAAAAGCGGAACTGCTCCAGCACATTGCAAAGAAAGAAAACATCAGCCTGGAACAAACCATCGCGGTCGGAGACGGAGCCAACGACCTGCCCATGCTCGGCAAAGCCGGCCTCGGCATTGCCTTCCGCGCCAAACCGATCGTCAAGGAAAGCGCCCGCCAGGCCATCTCGACCCTCGGCCTCGACGCCATCCTCTACCTGATGGGTTTCAGGGACAGGGAATCGCTGAGGAAGAGAAAGTGATGGCCGAAGGGCAGTGACGACGCCCGGTAAGCCGGGCTTAAGGCCAAGTCCCATAACCTCGCGCCCCTAATCATATATACAATAGTAAGTTAAAAATGGAATTTGAAGGCAGACCCCTCCAAGAGACTCTGCATCAGTGCCCTATTTTTCTTGCCTTTAATAATACAGGATGCGTTAAAACCATGGGCATTTCTATTGGTCGCCAACTTCCTATTTGCATTGCAGCACTGCAATAATTTTTCAGACGTGCATTCTGACTTTCATCAACAACGATGACAGCAACATCAAATTCCCATCCGATATCATCGGAAACTCCAAAGGTCACTGCCACACTAAATTCTTTTGATACTGGGTTTATCTTAGCCTCAGCTTGAGGCCACCAGACACCCTCAAAGTCGGTCCTTCGAGCTAAAACCCATAAGTGAGACCCCGTTGGAATAAAGGCACTACCTCTTATATTATATATTTGACGCACTTCAAACTTTTCGTTTGACGGCTCAGTTATCTTGATATCAACGTCCGAACATAGTGATTCAGAAAAACTAATAAACATGCAGAAAATCGCGAATAATGCCATTAACCCATTAGAATTTCTCATGTTAAACCTTTCTGTATTTATAAGTATTAATAGTTCGTTAGTAATAAATCATTTGTTTTATCAATATAAAATTCATCAAATTTTATAATTACTGGATCGGCTCTAATTTAATCATGTTTAGCGGGATATCCCATGTATTTGCCATTGACTTTCTGCATGCCGTTGACAATTCGAAAGCATGATATTGGAGCTCTGTATCCGATGTAAGGTGTTCCTTATTCATTCTCAAGTGGTAAGCATAATAACTAAGTTTTTTTTGAACCTCTTTATCAACAACCATTCGGGCGTGTCCGTAAAAAAGGATCCAAAATCGTTTCTCTTCATTTGCACGAACTTTGGAGTCTGAAGTAAGTGGTATAGTCGCAGCTACTTTGCACAGCTCTTGGTAAATTGGGAATTGTTGTTTCCAAAATTCTTTGGCCGACTCATCTGCATTATTCCTATTATATTCGAATATACCATATATAAACAAAACAATGGCACCCAGTAATGTCATTAGCTTAAAGGCAACCCCCCATTTTCTGAATTTTTCTTCAGTCATTTTTCATATATATGTATGGAGTTAATTTTTTCTTCAACCCTACAAGGTCTTCATAAAAAACACAAATAAGCACCTTTTTCTCTTTTGTAAACAAAATGATCGATGGCAAATGTTTAATTTTGTGTTTTTCCCATAATGCGTATCTATTTCTTTTTAAAACTTCATCCACCGATGCCGCATCAGTTATTTCGACTGTAATGAAATTCTTCTCAGCCCAATCTTGAAACTCCTTTTGACCAAAGACTTCTTCTCTCATTTTATCACATTCAGGACACTGCTTACCCGAGAAAAAAGCAAAGACCAGTTTATCCCTTTCTCTGGAAAGACGAAAAGCATCATCAAGCGATTGTTGCCAATCAATCGCACTCGATGTAGAATAAATTAATACGAAAATTAAGACGTATAAAATAAACCTCATATTAGGACGAGTAATCAAACGATTTCGTTTTTTAGTCGATAGCTTTCTGTAGCCGAACATCAATTATCACCAACAATATACTGCAGAAACATTTTCCCCCCGCATTAAAACTTAAGCTTAGCCAATTCAAAGGCATATTTTAAAGCCTTTTATCCCCCCTATGCGGTATCCGCATAACTCCCGATCTGCATTATCCCTCAATCTTTCCAAAGCCCGCAAAACAACCATTCCCGATCAACCCTGTTTTCAAAGGCTTGATGAAACGATGAAAAGCAAGTGGGGCTCTGAGACATTTTTTAAGCAAAAACAGGGGCTTTCCAGCCCCTGTCACGGTGTCTCATAAAACGATCGTTTGTTGAAATACCCGATCCTGCTACTCTTCCTTCACCTTACAGGAATCATTCAATGGAGACCTGGATTTTTTTCCCTAATGCTTCTGCGTAATGGTAAAGCGTCGACAGCCTGATATCATCGGCATGGTTCTCGATCCTTGAAATCGCTGACTTTTTGGTCTTCAGCTTTTTTGCCAGTGCTTCCTGGGTAAGCCCGGCGCTTTGTCTTGCTTCCTTTAACAGGGCTCCGATTTTGAACTCTTCGTATCCTTGATCGAAGGTTCTGGTAAATTCAGGATCGTTACTCTTGCACTTTGCGATCGCGCGTTGCAGGTCATCCATAGTTTTTCCTCCTGGTACAGCCATCACTCAAGTTGTCAGGCTTTTCTCATTCATTACTTTTCAGGGATGCTCGTTACTTGTCCTGGACTTTCTCCATCTGATACTGATCGGAAGGATCAATAATTTTCGGCTTGCCATCCTGCCAGACGACAGCATATTGTCCAAGTCGTTTTTTCTTTTCAAAGGCATTCTTCACCGCTTTCTGAAGAGCCGCTAATGCAAGCTGCCCCTCTTTCGACGGGCCTGTTTTCTGAGTAACAATCATTTGTAAGACTCCTGTAATAACAACTGATAATGTTCTTGATGCAAGACGTTACGGCTTGTGCCCTTTTGCTCGAAAACCAGAATGGGGGTACTTCCATCGTTCATAAAACAAAAACAGTGATCCACGCGATAACTGTATTGCTCAAATAGATTGCGCAAACTCCGGGGAAACCGGCGCTCAATATCTGAAATCGATATGTGTTATGCCCCCCGGTAGCCACACGTTCAGCTACGCGCATTTTCGAAAATTCTACGGATGGCAACGCCAAGTAGAGCAAAACAGTGCGCCAACCATCTGACCGCAGACGCTCAATGAGCTGCAAATAGGTACGACCGGAAAGGGTTGTCTCAAAAGCAAAATCTTCGCATTGCTCAATACGTTCGGCTACTTCTCGTAAAAAAATCCGGCTCGCAGCTATCAGCTCCTTCTCTGGAACAAATGGAGACAAGCCCGCAGCAATCAGATCAGCATTAATGAAACGGTCACACTGAGCGACACCAGGCAGATACTCGAGAGCAAAGGTTGTTTTTCCTGCCCCATTTGGTCCGGCAATGATCCAGCAGGTTGGCATGGGCTGTTCTCAGTTTCCATACATTGATTGTTGTCACATCGATATCCGCCAGATAATCCTGAAGGATACTTTAAAATAATCAGTTCTAGCTGTTGAACCTCATCATGAGATTGTCAATCAGTTGATGTGAATCACCAGATTTCCATCATCGAAAAAACCGAGCAGCCGGAACTCATTGTTACCCTGTGCAGCTCGAACTTCCCATATGCCGCCAATATTCCGTAGCTGCCAAGCGGATTTGCGCCATCTGCAACCGCATAACTCCCGATCAGCATTATTCCCCGATCTTTCCAGAACCTGTAAAGTCAAAATTCCCGAAAACCCCTGTTTTCAACAGCTTGATGAAACGATGAAAAGCACACGGGTTTGTGGAACAGAATTGAGAGAAAAACAGAAGGGGGCTGCGCCCCCCCCTATCACGTTCTATGAAGATTCCGGGAAGAGCTCCTATAGCCCCAACTCGCTATGTGAACCAAGACGCACCAGTTCAAGATTTTGGTCGTCGGGTTTTCGGTATATGAGGACAAGATCAGGCTTTATGTGACAATCACGGCAATCCTTCCATCTGCCGCTCAATGGGTGATCAACTAGATTTTTCGGCAACACCTGATCTTCGACCAGCAGGCTGATGACTGGTTTCAATAGACGTTCCAGCTTTTTTCCATGACGCCCTTTTTGCTCCCGCTTGTAATCACTTTTGAACTTTGATGTGTACTTAATCGTCCGCATCGAGTTCTTTGAATAGTTCATCTACCGATCCGGCAGTATGCGTCTCGCCTGCCCTCGATTCTTTGATCGCCTGAATTGTTTCCTCATTCGGAATCAGCGGATTGAACGGCAATGCTTTCTCCGCTACGATTTTTTTCATCAGTAACCTTACGGCATCTGACATCGTCAGCCCCATAGCAGCAAGAATTGCCGAAGCTTCATCCTTGGTTTCCTGATCAATCCTTGCCCGTACAACAGATTTTGTAATCATAGTGTCCTTTCCCTCACGATCTGGTATTAAACTCTTGAGAACCGTAGCCACAATGTAGCTCAAAACTCACACAATACAACGACTATAATCTCGCGGGAGTTCCCTACTATAGTCCACCTCTCCGTTCAGAGGCGTTTTCAGGGGGAATGAGAATACGCAAGAGAACACAGGTTGGGATTGCTCTTGCCTCTCGTTACTTGTCACCAAGCCTGACCCGCCAGGCGGGGTCATTGGTCACTGGCCGAAGGCCGTAATCACTCGCCGCCACACCTTCAATCGACGTACTCGACGAACTTTTCGAAATCTGTCCCGTCCTGAAATAGTTGACAGTGTCTAAGCTGCTTCCGACTTCATGCCTTTGTTGGGAGTTCTAAGTTCTGTTGTTTGATGCGAGCCTCCTGTAGTACCGACCTGATGGTATCAATCTGCACGATTTTGATTTCATAGCAGCATCATACATATGGAGAACATTACAGGGAACAACCAGATGAACACGAGTGATTTTTTGAAGTTCATTGAAGCTATAGCAACGTTCGTAATATTGGTCACATCTGACGTGTTTTCACATGTGAGATGTGAGCCCGAAAACCCCTGTTTTCAACGGCTTGATGAAACGATGAAAAGCAAACGGGTCTATGGGGTACAACTGAGAGAAAAACAGAAGGGGGCTGCGCCCCCCTGTCACGTTTCGATGAAGATTCCGGGAAATGCCCCTATAACCCTAACTCGCTATGTGAACCAAAACGCACCCGTTCAAGATTTTGTTTGTCACCAAGCCTGACCTATCAGGTGACAACCGTTTTTTGATTGCTCAATGTTAAATAGATAGAACGTTAGGTTCGCCGACGAGCTTCAGTGAGTCCGAGCGTAACGCGCCATCAAAAGCTTGTCGGGTTTTCAAATTTTTTGTCAAGAAAGCTACCCTCAATATTATTCACCATTTCAACAAACCGATTGGCGGGGGCTGAAAACATG
>JANQHQ010000028.1 GCA_028282595.1 Chlorobium sp.
CGCCTTTGTAGACTGCGTGGAACATGGAACCATCGGGCGTGGTACCCATCCACATGTAAAAGCCCAGCGATACTGCGAAGGTCGACAAGATCAGTATCGTGGTGAATAATCCCTGTTTCATGAAAAATAACCCGTTTAACCCTGTTGTGAAATACACTGCACGCGGCAGTCCTGTGTTTGTTCCACGGTAAAATTGTCACAAGTTTCACAATAAAACAAACGGCATAAATTGCTTCGACAAGAAATCGCCGCGCCCCGGGTTCGTACCGGTTCGGCAAGTGGAAAACGCGCCTGTTCCGCACCGGGAAACCCTGCCATTGCGGTAAACGGCGAAACAATTGCGTTTTGATGATTTTCACACTATCATACCTGCAGAACATGCAACCCGAACATCTCCGGAAAACCGGCAATGATACCGCAGAACATAATTGACGAGATACGGCAGCGTTGCGACATCGTCGATGTCGTCTCGGATTATGTGAGCCTGAAGCCCTCGGGAAAACACTTCAAGGCGCTCTCTCCGTTTACGCGTGAGAAAACCCCCTCCTTTATCGTCTCTCCGGACAAGCAGATATACAAATGCTTTTCGAGCGGCAAGGGCGGAAACATTTTCACGTTCATCATGGAAATGGAAAAGGTTTCCTTTCCCGAAGCCGTCGAAATGGCCGCGGGCCGTTGCGGAATGGATGTCAGCAGCCATCTGAAACGCACTGTGCGTTCGGACGAGGATCGTTCGGAACATGAAACCCTGAAGTGGGCAGCCAGGCTCTTCAACCGGCTGCTCAACTCGTCGGACGGCAAGACCGGCCTCGACTACCTGGTAACACAGCGCGGCCTCAGCCAGAAAACCATTACCTCTTTCGGACTCGGCTTCGCCCCGGACAGTTGGGAGTACCTCCTCACCCACGCCGAGCGGTCCTCGATCCCCCTGGAACAACTTCTGAAAACAGGACTCGCCCACCGCAATCCCAGGAAAAACAGCCACTACGACTACTTCCGCAACAGGGTGCTCTTTCCGATCTTTACCGTCGGCGGCCAGGTTGCCGGTTTCGGCGGCAGAACGCTGAGTCACGACAAAAAAACCCCGAAATACCTCAACTCACCCGAAAGCGCGGTATTCGAAAAATCGAAACTGCTTTACGGTCTGCATGCCGCGAAGGAATCGATCAGAAAGCAGGAGCTGGCAATCCTGGTGGAAGGATACATGGACGTACTCGCGCTTCACCAAGCGGGACTCGACAACGCCGTCGCCTCGTGCGGCACATCCCTCACCGCTTACCAGGCGAAACTTCTCCACCGTTACACCCGCGACGTGCTTTTCCTCTACGATGGAGATGACGCCGGTCTGAAATCCATGCTCGGCGGTATCGACATTCTCGTCGGCTGCGGCGTCACGCCCTCGATAGCGGTCCTGCCCGAGGGAGAGGACCCCGACAGTATGGTGCGAGCGACCGGAAAAACCGGTTTTCTGGACTTTATCGACAAAAACCGCACCTCTTTCACAGACTTCCAGATCGACTTTTTCCGGAAAAAAGGATCGTTCGACGATCCGGCGAAAAAATCCCTCGCCATCCGGGAAATGCTCAGGACGGTTTCGCTCGTTTCCGACACGGTCCGGAGAGAACTCTACCTGCAGGAGCTCGAACAGAAGCTCGGCATCAGCATGGCCGTTCTTCGGGATATCGTCTCGGACGCGCACGGCAACACCAGGCGCACCCCGAAAAGCGGCGAAGCCGGCGAGCGGCGTGAACACGCAGCCGGTAATCCGGAAATGCAACAGGTTTCCGTGCTTGAAAGGACCTTTCTGAAAGCACTGCTCGAAAGCACGTGGTACGGCAACGAGGTGCTGGAATTCTGCGCGTCGCACGAAGCCCTGTTGCGGCTGCAGAATCCCGTTGCGGTGCATATCCTGCAGCATCTGCTCGCGCGCCACAGGGAACACGCGAAGACCCACGGCGCCCCGGTCGACGTAACGACCGAAATCGGTTCGCTGCCGTCGCCCGCCGCCCGAGACCTCGCCTCCGAACTTCTTCTGGATCAGCCGCTGAGCGAACGATGGCAGGATTCGTTCGACGAACAGCAACAGAAAGCCAAACGATGCCTGACGGCATTTCTCGATTCGGTGCGCGCTCTGGTGCTCGGCGATTTCCGCGACCGGAAAAAAGCCCTGACGGAAAAACTGCGGACGGTGACGGACCTCGAGCAGGAAAAACAGCTCACCGCCGACCTCAACTCGCTTCTCCGCGAGGAACAGACGACGGAAATCGAGCTCAACAACATGATCGGCACCATCGTGCAGAGCCGGTGAAACACGGCGGCGACATCACCTCGCCCTAAAATGATGTAAATAATATGTGCTTGCGGTGTTTTTTTTATGTATTATTCATAAAAACACCCTAAACCCCCTGAAATCACATGCACTCCGGCATTTGGCACTCCAGTCTGCTGATCGAGGTACTGATGTTCGCTTCGGTTTATCTCGTGGCGGGCCTCATCTGGGTCACCGTCAGGCACAGGCAGACCCCTCCGCTCCCCCGGCGGCGAAACCTTCGGGACCGACAGCGCCCCGCGAATGGTCATCCCTTCTCACGAACGACGAAAAAAGATGCGCCGTAGACCGCCAGGTTCACGACAAGAACAAGGATGGCGAGCAGATAGCGCGTTTCCGCCTGCAAACCCACCGGATAGAGGATGGGAAGCAGGTAGTGTTCGATAAACGTTTCCTGATAAGGCGAAAGCTGCGCCTGTTGCCGCAAGTAATTTTCGAGAGGAGTCAACGGGCAGATCCATCCTTTCCACTCGATGAGCACGGCCCATACAACCGCCGGGATATGAAACCATCCGATCCACCGCCTCCAAAAAAGCAGCCAGCCTCCGGCGACGGCAAAGATGATGAACAAAAAATGAACAACCACGACGGCATCCGCCGCAAGCTTGTAAAACATGTTTTCTCGGATAAGAACGTGACGGGTGACGAGTTGGAAGGGATAGCATTCGACCCCGAGACCCGATAGTGGCTTTGAGGGCATCAGACAAGCCCTTGATGAATTGCCATCACCGAAACACCGTAGGGGCGAAAAATTTTTCGCCCCTGCAGGATCATCCACAAGTATCTCGCATGAGCGAGCATTCCGGCATGTCGCTCAACAATTCAACAAATAAACAATCTTCCGAATTCCGAAAAAACGCTATCGAGCCAACCACCCCTGCAGTTTACCGACTGCCGACTGAAGACTGGTTCCCACTCGACCCCGAAACCCGATCCCGACCCCGATCTCCGACCGCCCCAACGCTCGTTACTTTGGACCTTTGACTTTTTAACTTTTGACATCACCTCCCGGGGTTCGCCGTCGCCGTCGGTATCGCTATCGATAACCAACGCCAGTTCGGGCAGCCACAGGGGGCTGCCCCTACGGTTCAGCAATTCCCCGACATCCTCACTGTGCCCTGTCCCGTCCTGCAGTTTGCCGACTGATTCCCTTTCGATCCCGATACCGATAGCGACCCCGATTTCCGATTGCTTTTTTCGGGGTTCACCGTCGGCATCGGAATCGGTATCGTTCTTTTCCTTCTCGCCTTGCCGACTGAAGACTGCTGACTGTTTTTGTTTCCGGCTTCCGATTCACGGCGTAGGCCCGAAGTCGTTGAGCGGAAGACCGGCGCACATCGCACGAACCTCTTCCCTGACATCGGCGCCCACCTGCCCGGCATCGCTGCTGTCGGCCGCGCCGATGACGCGATCGATGAGCTCGACGATGGCTTCGGCATGAGACTCCTTCATCCCCCTGGTCGTCATGGCCGGAGTGCCGATACGTATGCCGCTGGTGACGAAAGGCGACTTGTCGTCGAAGGGAACCATGTTCTTGTTGACCGTAATGCCCGCTTCGTGCAGCAGGTTTTCCGCCTTTTTGCCCGTCACCTCCTTGTTGCGCAGATCGATCAGCATGAGATGGTTCCTGGTGCCTCCGCTGACGATATCGTAACCGAGGCCGATGAACTTCTGCGCCATGGCCGCGGCATTCGAACGCACCTGCTCCGCGTAATCCCGGAATGTCGGCTGGAGCGCTTCGCCGAAAGCGACAGCCTTGGCGGCGATGATGTGCATGAGCGGTCCGCCCTGGATGCCCGGCATTATCTCGGCGTCGATCACCTCGGACATCATCTTGGTGCGGCGGCCGTTTTTGGTCTTGATCGTGATCCCCATCGGGTTTTCAAAATCCCGGCCCATCATGATCATACCTCCGCGTGGACCGCGAAGGGTCTTGTGCGTGGTGGTGGTGACGAAGTGGCAGTGCGGGAGGGGATCGTTGAGCAGGCCGGCGGCGATCAGGCCGGCTGGATGGGCGATATCGGCCATCAGAAAAGCGCCGATCCTGTCGGCGATCTCCCTGAAAGCCTTGAAATCGAATCCCTGGGAATAGGCGCTCGCACCGCAGATAATCAGTTTCGGACGGACATCGAGAGCCATCTCCTCGACCTTGTTCATGTCGATACGGCCGGTCTCACGATCCACGCCGTAAGCATGGGCATCGAACATCTGCCCGGAAAAGTTCACCGAGCTGCCGTGTGTCAGATGACCGCCGTGGGCGAGATCGAGCCCCATGATGGCGTCGCCCGGTTTGAGCACCGAGAAGAGCACCCCCATATTGGCGCTCGAGCCCGAATGAGGCTGCACGTTGACATACTCGCAGTTGAAAAGCTTTTTGGCGCGCTGGCGGGCAAGGTCTTCGGCAATGTCGACGTACTCGCAGCCGCCGTAATATCTCTTGCCGGGATATCCTTCAGCGTATTTGTTCGTCATGACGGAGCCGCACGCCTCCAGGACCGCCCGGCTGGCGAAGTTTTCCGAAGCGATCAGTTCGAGGGTTTCGGTCTGACGGCGCAGTTCACCGGCGATAGCACCGAAAATCTCACTGTCCTGTTTCTGAAGAATATCCATGTTCATGTGTCGTTTACTCTCCTGTCGATGTGGTTATGTGTTCATTATCAATTATCCATTGTCCATTATCCATTTTATAACCCGCTCCGCTCATTTATGCTGCTGGTCGCTGTCCGAATCGCAGGTACAGGAGCACGAGATCATATGCCCCATTTTATCCCTTTTGGTCTCCAGATAGTTCAGGTTGACCGAATTGGGCGCTATTTCGATCGCGACCCGTTCGACGATCTCGAGCCCGTACCCTTCGAGTCCGACGATTTTTTTCGGATTGTTGGTCAGAAGGCGCATCTTCCTCACCCCGAGATCCTGAAGAATCTGAGCGCCGATGCCGTAATCGCGGAGATCGGCCTTGAAGCCGAGCTGTTCGTTGGCCTCGACCGTATCGAAACCCTGGTCCTGCAGATTATAGGCCTTGAGCTTGTTGATCAATCCGATTCCCCTTCCTTCCTGCATGAGATAGATCAGCACACCCCTGCCGGCCTTCTCTATCTGCTTCATCGCCGAAGCGAGCTGGTTGCCGCAATCGCAGCGAAGCGACGCGAAGACATCGCCGGTCGCGCACTGGGAATGAACCCGGACAAGCACCGGTTCGTCCGTATCGACATCTCCCTTCACAAAGGCGAGATGGTTCTGCTGATGATCGTCACAGCAGGTCTCGTAGGCTATCAGCCGAAATTCCCCGTGTCGCGTGGGCAACAGCGTTTCGACAGCACGTGAAACGAGCTTCTTGCGTTTCATCTGGTAGGCCACGAGATCCTTGATGGTGATGAGCTTCAATCCGAGCTTCTCTTTCAGCTTTATCAGCTCCGGCAGCCGGGCCATCGTCCCGTCGTCGTGCAGGATTTCGCAAAGAAGCCCCGCGGGAGAACATCCGGCGAGTTCCGCCAGGTCGACCGCGGCCTCGGTGTGCCCGACCCTTCGAAGCACGCCCCCGTCCATGGCCCGCAGGGGAAAAATGTGACCCGGTCTTGAAAAATCATCGGCATGGGACGACGGATCGCCCAGCATCCTGATGGTCATGTAACGATCGTAAGCCGAAATTCCGGTCGTCACCCCTTCGGCTATGGCGTCGACCGATACGGTAAAATTGGTTTCGTGCTGCGACGTGTTGCGCTGCACCATCGGCTCCAGTTGGAGCTCCTTCGAACGGCTCATGGTGACGGCCACGCAGAGCAGCCCCCTTGCCTCCTTGATGATGAAATTCACCATTTCCGGAGTGACCTTTTCCGCCGCCGCGATAAAATCACCCTCGTCTTCACGGTCCTCGTCATCGATGACGATCACCAGCTTTCCCGCCTTTATATCATCGATCGCGGACTCGATGGAATCAACGCTCGATTCTCTCATCTTTTCCATACTTGTTAGTTCAATTACCCGATTTTCCGGTCGATTGCTGCGTAAGGTAGAGTAATGTAAAAAATCCTGGGATTCCGCGTACCCTTTTTGATAAGCCTTTCCATTTTTGTATACTTCACGGATTTTCGGCCGCCACGGCAGTTATTGTAACTTGTCTCCGCAACTCCGGGACGGAATACACCCTGTCGGGCTTTCGGTCGCACAGGTTTCCCGTAAGTCGTCAAAACCTCTCGATACCGCATGAGCACATCCGCTCCAGAACTGTCTGAAGAAGTCCTGAACCTCTCCCGCAGGCTCTCCGCAGAACACCTCTCCGGAGCGAAAGAGGAGGGATTTTCGGATTGTCAGCTCGCCTATATCTTCAACGTTTCCGAACAGACCGTCAGGGCTCTGAGAAAACACTACGGTATCGAATCGGTATTTAAAACCGTCGACACCTGCGCGGCCGAATTCGACGCCCGGACGCCCTACCACTATTCGACCTACGATGTCGAAAACGAATCGGTCGGTTCCGGACGCAAAAAAGTGATCATCCTCGGCGGAGGCCCGAACCGGATCGGTCAGGGCATCGAATTCGACTACTGCTGCGTGCAGGCGGTTTTCGCGCTCAAGGAGGCGGGGTACGAAGCCATCATGGTGAACTGCAACCCCGAAACCGTATCGACGGACTACGACATCGCCGACAAGCTCTACTTCGAGCCGCTCACCTTCGAGGATACGATCCGTATCATCGAGCACGAACAGCCGCTCGGCGTCATCGTCAGCTTCGGAGGACAGACGCCCCTGAAACTTTCGACCAAACTCGATGCGGCGGGAGTCACCATTCTCGGCACCTCCTCGAAAGGGATCGATCTGGCCGAAGACAGAAAGAAATTCGGCGCGCTTCTGCGTGAACTCGGCATTCCGCATCCGGCTTACGACACGGCTGTTTCATTCGAGGAGGCCCAGGAGATAACCGGCAGGATCGGTTATCCCGTTCTGGTGCGGCCCAGCTATGTCCTCGGCGGCCGGGCGATGCGGATCATCTATAACGACGACTCGCTCAAGGAGTATGTCGATCAGGCGCTCTTCATCTCCGAAAAGTATCCTCTGCTCATTGACCGTTTCCTCGAAACCGCGGTCGAGTTCGACATCGACGCACTTGCGGACGGCAGCGATTGCGTCGTCAGCGGGATCATGCAGCATGTCGAGGCGGCCGGCATCCACAGCGGCGATTCGACCTCGATCCTGCCTTACCACAACATCAGTCCGGCAGTCATCCGGACCATGAAGGAGTATACCCGTCGTCTCGCCGAAAGCCTGAAGGTCGTCGGGCTGATGAATGTGCAGTACGCCGTGCAGAACGACAAGGTGTACGTCATCGAGGTCAATCCGCGTGCGAGCCGTACGGTCCCGTTTGTCGGAAAGGCCACCGCGATTCCGCTCGTCAGGATCGCCACGAGGATCATGCTCGGCGAGAAGCTGTCCGACCTGCGCGAAGAGTTCGGCCTCGATGATTGCGACAACCTCGGCATGAAGCACCTCGCCATCAAGGAACCGGTGTTCCCGTTTTCGAAATTCGTGAAATCAGGCGTCTATCTCGGTCCGGAAATGCGTTCGACCGGCGAGGCCATGAGTCTTGCATACGACTTCCCCGAAGCGTTCGCGAAAGCTTACCAGGCCGCGAACATGGAACTCCCCAAATCCGGCACGGTCTTCATCAGCGTCAACAACCACGACAAGAACGAACGGATCGTCGCCGTAGCCAAGGAGCTCTACAGTATCGGCTTCGACCTCGTCGCGACCGCCGGAACACAGCGTTTCCTGGCCGACAACGACATCGAATGCAAAAAAGTGTTCAAGGTGGGGGAAGAGGGGCGGCCGAATGTGTTCGACACCATCCGCCTCGGCAAAATCGACTTCGTCATCAACACTCCGCTCGGCGAGCAGGCCCTTCACGACGAAGAGGCCATCGGCGCGGCGTCCGTTCTGAACAACGTCCCCTTCGTCACGACCATCGAGGCCGCCGAGGCGTCGGTTCAGGCGATAGCCTGCCTCCGTCGCCAGGAGTTCGGCGTCAAAAGCCTCCAGGAGTACGCAAACTACCGCAACCGGTAAAGAGCACGGAGAAACGCCAGGGTTTTTTCGTAGATCCCCGGTTCGGAGCTCTCCCTCGGGCCGGCAACGTTGAGCGTACCGACCGCATACTCCTTCAGCCAGGCTTCGGTTCTCTCCACGGCTTCCGCGCCACCGGGGTCGATGACGAGCAGGGGTTTTCCCAGTTTCCGGGCAGTCCTTGCAGTGTGGCGCGTGCCCCCCGACAGGAGCCGGCACGCCGTAATCACCAGCGTGGCGTCCGAATCCCTCACGTTCCATTCGGTTCTCTGCCGGTAATTCCTGAGAGGGGTCTCTGTGAGGCTGTAGCGCTCTTTTATCCGACCGTCTTCCGAACGGCGTCCCCTGGGACACCATCCCCCCTGGGGAACACCCGCCAGGATAGCGAAGTCCAGGGCCGCCCTGTCCGTCCCGGTCTGGCCGCCTGAAACGATCCGTTGAAACATATTCGCTCTCAGAGGATAGCTATCGATCGCCTTCCGGCGCGACACGACGCACACCCCCGCCCTTCTTCTTTTTTCGAACGACATTTCCATTCAGTTTCCCGGCACGCATGTGACGCTCTTCAGCCCGAAGAGCACGGCGTGCCGCCGCGCCCGATCCAACCGTAATATAACCAACAGCGACCGCTTGCGGCGGCACGCCGAAAGGCGTTTGCAACATTCGTCACGACTGTTACATTTATAGCTGATGGCACGTTATACATTGCGCAACCCTTACTTCTTCATATGAACAAGCATCTCACCGAACATCTCGACCAGTCCATCGAGCTCGAACTGGGCGCGGCCCGGCTCTACACGCTTTTTCACGACCTTTTCCCGGAAGACGAAGATTTCTGGTGGCAGCTCGCAATCGAGGAGAGAAACCATGCAGCCCTGCTTCGCAACGAAAAAAAAACGCTTCGCTCCCACGGGGAGAGCGTGCCTGAAGACCTGCTCTCCGAAGATCTGGAAGCCCTGCGCTCCGCGAACAGGAAGCTCGCCGATCTTCTCGAACGCTATAAAGCTTCGGCCCCTTCGCGGAAGGAGGCCTTCCACACCGCGCTCACGCTCGAAAACTCTGTCGGTGAGGCTCACTTTCAGGATTTCATGAACCGGAAATCCTGTTCGCTGCCGGACGAACTGCTTCGCCAGCTCAACCAGGAAGACAAGGATCACGAGAGGCGTATTCGGAACTACATGCGGGAGCACGACATCCCCGTCGAAACGCAGAAATAACGAAATGCGCCGCAGCAACCGTCATGGTTGCCGCGCATGCCGGAAAACCGGTTTCCTGCGGGGGGAGACGGTTTTTTTAATTAGAGAATAAAATTTATACTTAGTCAACTTAAAAAGATCATCCTTTATACGGCAGTACATCTTTTATTCCGGTCCGGCAGTTCTCTTCCGCGCCTTCATGCCGCAAAGGCGGACGAACCGCGGACACATCTTTTGTGTAACAATGACCCCGCTGACAGACATAGAAGAAGGAGCGACCGTCAGAGTCACAAGTCTTCTCAACGCCCCCGGTGAACGCGGCCCGGCCGGGGACAGAAACGGAAGGGCACGACTCAGCGAAATGGGTTTTTTCGAAGGCCAGGAAATCACGGTGCTCAAGAACAGGGGCAACGACCCGCTCGTCGTCAGGATCCGGGACAGCAGAATGATGCTCGGACGCGAGCTCGCCATGAAGATCCTCATCCGGGGCTCCCGCGCATGACGTCGCAGGAATCATCCTGCCTTTCCGCGGAACGACTCCGGAAATCGAAACCGGACGAAGGGAACATGCGCTTTTCGAACGAGCGGGAAACGCCGGAAACCAGTACCAACGAAAACCATCGATGCAGGAAGTCCTTACGGCCAGGGAAAACACGCCTTTCAGACAGACCGGCTACAAAGCTGCGACCATAACCCTTGCCGGCAATCCGAACTGCGGCAAGACCACGGTTTTCAACGCACTCACGGGCCTCAACCAGAAAACGGGAAACTGGCCGGGCGTTACGGTCGACCGCAAAACCGGCATGTTCATTCACGAGGATCTTCTGGTCGACGTCGTCGACCTCCCCGGAGTCTATTCCCTGACCCCCACCTCCCTCGATGAACGAATCACGAGAGACTACCTGTTGTCGCGGGAGGCCGGCCTCATCGTCAACATTGTCGACGCATCGAACCTGGAAAGGAACCTCTATCTGACAAGCCGTCTGCTTGAAATGAACGTACCGGTGCTGGTCGCACTGAATATGATGGACGTCGCCGGGGAACGCGGGATCGACATCGACATCGAGGAGCTGGAATCGCAACTCGGCTGCAGGATCGTCCCGATCGTCGCCTCGAAAAGCAAGGGGATAGCGGCCCTGAAAGCCGCCATCCACCAGGAAATCGACAACCGCAGAAACTACCGTTCCCCGGTAACCTATCCCGACAGCCTGCAGGGGTCGATAACGTTTTTCTCTCAAAAAATCGCCGACGGAAAAATTTCGCCGAACATCGAGCCGGCATGGCTCGCGGCCAAGCTTCTCGAAGGTGATCCCCATCTGGAGAAACTTGTCGAAGGAGCACTCGGCGAAGAGATCGCCCTCGCCCGAGAGAAGCTTTCCGGGGAGCTCGGAGAGGATATCGACATCATCGTCGCCGACGCCCATTACCGACGGCTCGACGAAATCATCGACGTCGTCGTCCACCGGAAACGGGAACTGTCCGAAACCGTTTCCGACAAAATCGACAGCGTCGTGCTCAACCGGCTCTGGGGCATCCCGATCTTTCTCGCCGCCATGTACACGATGTTCATGTTCACCATCAATCTCGGCGGAGCGTTCATCGATTTCTTCGATATCTTCACGGGAACGATCTTCGTCGACGGTTTCGGCCTGCTTCTCCAGTCGATCGGTTCTCCGGAGTGGCTGACGACCATTCTCGCTTCGGGAATCGGGGGCAGCATACAGACCATGGCAACCTTCATTCCGCCGATCGGCTTCATGTTTCTTTTTCTCTCGATCCTCGAGGATTCCGGCTACATGGCCCGCGCCGCGTTCGTCATGGACCGCGGCATGCGTTTTCTCGGCCTCCCCGGCAAGGCGTTCATTCCGCTGCTGGTCGGCTTCGGCTGCAACGTTCCGGCCATCATGGGAACACGAACGATGGACAGCCAGCGGGACCGCATCATGACGATCATGATGACTCCTTTCATGTCGTGCGGCGCGCGCCTGCCGATCTACGCCCTGTTCGCGGTCGCCTTCTTCCCCGTCGGAGGACAGAACATCGTCTTCCTGCTTTACCTTATCGGTATAGCTTACGCGGTGCTGACCGGCCTCCTGCTGAAAAACACCCTTCTGCACGGTCAGGCAAGCCCTTTTCTCATGGAGTTGCCCCCCTACCACTTCCCTACACTCAAGGGAATCCTGCTGAGAACCTGGGACAGGCTGCAGGGCTTTCTCCTTCGCGCCGGACGGGTGCTGATGCCGGTCTTCGTCGTGCTGAGTTTTTTCAACTCCCTCGGTTCCGACGGCTCCTTCGGCAACGAGGACACGGAGAAATCAGTCCTGGCCGCCACCAGCAAAACAATCTCGCCGGTGCTTTCGCCGATGGGTATCACGGAAGAGAACTGGCCCGCCACTGTCGGCATCTTTACCGGAATTTTCGCCAAGGAGGCCGTGGTCGGCACTCTCGACGCCATATACAGCGGAATCGACGCGGCGAGTAGCGACGAGGACGGAGAGAAGTTCGATTTCATGGCGGGAATCGTCGAATCCTTCGAGACGATTCCCGCAAACCTCGAAGACATGACCGGCACCCTGCTCGATCCGCTGGGGCTCGACATCGGGGATGTTTCCGATCCTGAAGCCGCTGCAGCGGAACAGGAGGTAGACGTCTCGGTATTCGGCTCGATGGTCAATCTGTTCGACGGGAAAACGGGAGCGTTCGCCTACCTCCTCTTCGTTCTGCTCTACTTCCCCTGCGTGGCGGCAATCGCGGCGATCTACCGCGAAACCAATCTGGGGTGGACGGTTTTCGCCGGACTCTGGACTACCGGTCTGGGCTACGCCACCGCCGTTATCTTCTATCAACTCGCCACGTTTTCAAGACATCCCTCAAGTGCTCTCGTCTGGATTTCCGCGATGCTCGCCCTGCTCTTCGCCGCCGTGGCGGCGTTGTGGATCAAGAGCCGCTCGGAAAACAACCAGGTAACCGGTGGATCATGACCCTTCTTGAGTTGAAAAAGTACCTGCAGGAGAGAAAAACCGTTTCTCTCGACGAGCTCTGCATGCATTTCAGAACCACTCCCCAGGCGGCCGAGCCACTGCTCGACCAGTGGATTCGCAAAGGCAGCGTGCAGAGGGAAGTTATGGGCAGTTGCGGCGAAACACCGGATCACTGCTCCTGCTCCGGCGGCGGAACACACCATGTCCTCTACACCTGGCTATCACACGACACCCCCTGAATTCGGTCCGCCTCGCTCACCTCTTCTCTCTTGACGAACCCTGGATCGCGCCCTATTTTAATAAGTGAAAGCCTGCTGTATGCGTTGCAGTAAACAAGGGCGAAGGAAACAGCGGTTTCGAACGAACAAAAGAGGAGGACATAATGGCTTACATAATCAACCCGGACAAATGCGTGATGTGCGACAGCTGCCGTACCGCATGTCCGCAAAACGCCATCAAGGCGCACGACACCGAGAAGACATACGTCATCAACCCGAATCTGTGCAACGACTGCCGGAACATGTCCGCGGTTCGCTGCGTCCCGCAGTGCCCGTCGGAAGCCATCGCAAAGGCGTAGGCGGGTTCATGCGCCGTTGCAGGCCCCTTAGGGGGCCTGTCGATCTTTGGCAACAACCACAACAGGAAAGGAGGAAATCATGGCACTCTACATTACTGAAGAATGCACCTACTGCACGGCTTGCGAACCCGAATGCCCTGTAAGCGCAATTTCGGCCGGCGACGACATCTACATTATCGACCCCGATACGTGCAACGAATGCGCCGGGCTCGATACCCAGGCCTGCGTCTCGGTCTGTCCGGCGGAATGCATCGTCCAGGGCTGACATTGCCATTGTTCCTTCAACGGCAACGGCCGGTCTGCGACCGGCCGTTTGCACATCCACAAGGGAAGAACAGTGAAAAAACAGAGGGCGGGGGAAGGGCTCAGGCTGCCTTGAGCAGATACTCCGCCCTGCGACGGGCGTCGTCGTAGCGGGCTCTGATACGCATCGAGGGCGCGGGATCGCCGAAAATCCGCCACCCGCAGCTTCCGCTGCAGCGGAAGCTGCGAAAACCCATGAATCCCCACACATCCTTAAGGGGATAGCCGAGCGCTATGCCTATCTCGTGAGGAATCCTGCCGGTTTTCTCCCACCGGAGGCTTACCTCGTCAAGAAATCTTCGGGCATTGAGTCCGAACGGATAACGGAGATAACAGTGAAGAAATTTCTTCGACGCCCTTTTCAACCGGCGGTCGACCGCGCACTCCCTGTAGATGATGAGCTTCAACGACTGCTCGGAAACCACAAGAAGCCTGTAGCACAGCCCCCAGGACGCACAGAACGATTCGGCATAGGCGCAGTACCGGTCGACCGGCAAGGGAAAGAGATCCTTTTTCATGATCAGCAATTCCCCGGTTTTCCCCCCGAAAAGCACTCCCGCCCCCTGGATGAAGAGCCAGCGTTCGAAAGCTTCTCTTGAATCTTCCGCCATGACAAGATTCTTTCTCCATTCGAGAAAAACGGGCTTGTGCCTGTTCGACGCATCTTTTTTCATCACGAGTGTCTCTTTTTTCAGGAAAGCCGTTCAACCAGTATCACTGACGCCAGGGAAACGGCGATCGGCGTCTCCTTGCCGTTGATCGCAACTATCACGGGCCCGTCAAACGGTTTTTTTTCCACGATTGTACAGGTACTGTCCGGCCGAAAACCCAACTGATCGATGTATTTCATCATTTCGACGTCCGTTACGGATATGACGGCGACCCTGACCTTTTCTCCGGGCTCCGCCGCCGACAGCGGCAGTGTCGCCACCTGTTCCACCTCCCCCTCCTGGGAGGGAATCGGGTGGCCGTGGGGATCCCGGTCGGGGTAGTCGAGCATGTTATCCAGAGCGTCGGTAAGCCTTTCCGAAACAACGTGCTCCAGACGGCATGCGTCTTCATGAACCTCGTACGGAGAGTATCCCGCCATCCTGACAAGAAAGGTTTCGATCAATCTCCTTTTTCTGAGAACCTTTCCGGCCGCTCTCCGGCCGCTCTCACTCAGGCTGACTCCTTCGCGCCACTCGTGCACAAGGAGGCCCTGCTCCGTCAGCTTCCTCACTTTCTCTGAAACCGTCGACAGGCTGTGGCCCATCACTTCGGCAATCTGACCGACGGTCGCTTCGCCGTTTTTTTCCACCAGACGAAAGACCGTCTGAAGATACATTTCGCTTGACTCACTGAGCATCGCGCAAGCGGTTTTAACCGGATAGCCTGGGAACGCAATAAAAACCCCTCTGTGCTCTGATCACAGAGGGGCTGAAAGAACAAAGGAGAATCATAATGGATAACACTACAACCAGTGTTATCTAAAACGTACAAATAAATTCTAATTTAGACAAAATTAAAATAGAGAAATCGAAAAAAAATTTTCCCCCCGGCTTCCTGAAGGTTAAAACGAATACCGGACACGCATCGTCACGAGATCGTTGTCGTCGTACTGTCCGAAAGCTCCCGAGTCGAATCCTTCGAAAAAGAGCAGCGAGCCCTGGAAAAGCCAGTCGTCGGCGAGCCGATATTCAGCGTAGGTCTCAAAACTCCAACCCTGACCGGTAAAACCGAGTATGCCCCTCACGCCCGCCTCCAGATCATCCTGCAGAAAGGTATCGTGTACATCGTATGTGATGCCGTGGGCCCATGTGTCGTTGATGAAACGTTCAGCCTCCCGGGTCCGGGAAAAAAAATATTGCAGATTGACATACAGATTGGTCCCGAAGGTACGGTCGATACCGAGCACCCCCTCCATTACCGTTGTCCGGGAAAACCCCGGAAGAGTGTCACCCTTCGTCATCACCGGCAGGTCCGGCTTGACCGCCAGCTCACCGCGCAGGGTGGACCGGTCGAGCCCCTTGGCGAAGGTAAACCCGAAAGCGGAAAAGTCGGGATGAATCGGCGTGATATGCAGGGTTTGCATGGTGCCGGGACCGGAACGGTATTCCCGCTCGAACACCGGTGAGTCGAGATAACCGTAAAAACCGATCAGTGACAGATCCCATCCGGACAGGGTGGCGGCCAGCCTGACTTCAACCTCTGCCTGGTCAAAGGCCCGATCCGGCTCTTTCTGATCTTCAAGAACATAAGCTCCCTCACGGTGTCCGGCCCTCAGTTTCTGAAGTCCGGGAGGCTCCCATGCCGAGCCCGGGGAATTGAGGCGATTAACCTGTGCCAGGGGCACCACGATCACATCGAGGTTTGCCTCCTGGAAAGGTTCCGGGACCGGAAGATTGATCGTCGCCAATCCGAGCAGGACAGGCAACCGGGCATCGGATCTGCCGGTGGCGAACGGATCACGATAATCCAGCGGATTGATCAGATCCAGCGGATTGATACCGTCACCGGTTCCTATCCGATGGATCTTTCGACCGATCACCGCATTCCAGCCCTGCCGGTCGACGGTCAGAAAGGCTTCTTCCAGGTAGATCCTGGCGGTATCGTGGTCATCCGACAGATCGGCCGCCCCGGAATCCACGTCAACGGCGCCCGATACAAACACCCGCAAGGGGGGTTCGGCCCCGACGGCTTCCGCTGCTCCGTAACCGCCCTGACCTTCCAGCCACAGGCGCTGTCTTGTGGATATCAACTCGGAATCGGTGGTCCTCAAACGGTTCCGGCTCTCCAGATAACCGTGCAATTCCAGCTTCACCCGGTCTCCGGACGCCCGGGTTTCTGCGGAATCGCCGGCAAAATCCGAAAAGAACAGATTATCGTCGGCAAAAGGGTCTCCCACTATCCCGTTCTCCGGGGCCTGCATGTCACCCGGCTCGACATCAGTCCGGGAATCACCGGCCCGGGCTACGGTCCGGGAGGGCGGCAGGAACATGAGCAGAACAAGAATCCCCATGATCAGGTTGCCGGTTGAAAAACCGGCAAAACACCCGACCAGTGGCAACGTGGTCTTCATCGCATCAGATTGTTCTGCAGAAACAGGGCATCGTCAAGGCCCTGGTTATATGAGATATTCGAGCGCTGAAACAGGGTCCTGGTCTTGCGCCTGGGGGTTTCGTAGAGAAACCGGGTGACGGTCCATATTCCGTCGATCTGTTTATAACCGCCATAGGTCGCGGTCTTCAGAATCTTCCCGCGTTTGTCGTAATAGTCTATCCTGGCGGGCAGGTAGAGATCCTTACGGATAAACTGCACCCGTTTGGAATAGTTGGTATCTTTTTTCAGTTCCGGACGCGGCACCGACTCGATCACATAACAGGCGATACCCGACACGTTTTCTTCGCCCGTCAACGTATGTTCGTCGTCGTCCACGGCCCGGTCCTCGATATCCTCGTTGGCGAGATCGGAACGCATGAAAGCGCCTTTCTTACCGCCACCGCTGATCCTTCGCACCAGGTTTTCCGCCGGCAGGTATACCCACATGTCATCCTCCCGCTCCGGATCGTCATAGGACCAGGTAAGATAGGCGGTATCATGCACATCGGCGGGCTCGAGAAACCGGATCAGGGTCCGTTCGTCCTTGAGGTTTCCCCCGTACTGCTTGGTCCGGCTCTCCATGCGTCGGACCAGCTTCATATCGCCCCGCTCTATAACCATCATGGAGGACATTACCGCATCCCGGCTGCTGTCGACCGCATCGGCTTTCAACATGATATCGCGCCCTGTGGGCTCTGCATGTCCGATCCCTGCGGACAGAAACATCGTGAACAGCAGAATTATCGTCAATCGTATCATTGGAGCTCCTTTTGACTGGATACCGGTCCTTGCCATTCCGGACCGAGAGGTTTAAAAATCATTATCAGCGCAGGGGCGAAAAAGAAATCCGCCATCAGCGCCCATGTGAACGCAACACCGAACACCAGGCCGAGTTTGAAAAATCCGAGCAGATAGGAAAAAAGAAACACCGCGTTACCGATGACCAGGATCATGGTTGTAAAGGTCAACGGCCGGCCGACGCTGCTCAGTGTATTTTTCAACGCAGTCTCATAATTGCCTGTTTTGCCGAATTCGGACTTGAAGCGGGTGAAAAAATGGATGGTATCGTCAACGGCCACACCGATAATCACGGCCGCAAAACTGATGGTAATGACATCCATATACAAACCGACGAGTCCCATGAATCCCATGGTTGCAAATACCGGCAACACGTTGGGAATCATGCTGATCAGTCCGAGCTTCAAAGAGCGCAGTACGACGATCATCACCACTGTAATCACTGAAAGGGCGGCAATAAAACTGTTTCTCTGGCCCTCGAACAGGATATCGTTCAGGGCCAGATAGTTTCTCATACCCCCGGCTTCTATGATTTCCACCTCCCCGTCCCCGAACAGCGTGTCAATTTTCGCATGCATGTAATCCGACAGCTCACGTGCATCGAAGGTATCGAGCGATGGCAGTCTCAACGTCAACCGGGCTTGGTCATAGGTAAAACCGACAAGCCTGTCAAGGGTGTTCCCACCCGAAGTCTCATAGAGGAAAAGGTACTGGGCCAGGGCCTCCCTGGACTCCGGTAACGTATAGAAATCCGGATCGTTGCCGTGCAGGGCCCGCCGCATTTTTTTGAGCACCGTGGCCACTGAGGTCGATTTGGTCACCAGGGGGTGTTCGTCGGCAAGGACCATCAGCTTGTCGAGCTTTTCCATGAACTCAGGATCCTTTATCCCGGACTCTTTCCCCGTATTGAGCAGATACTCCAGTGAGAAATTCACCCCCAGCCGTTCGTCGATAAGGTCGATGGTCTGGCGCAGGGGCTGATTCTTGAAAACCAGCTTTGCCGTATTGGATTCGACCTTCATGTTCATATAACCCCAGAACGTCAACACCAGAACGGCAGAGAAGAAAACAATGATCTTGCGGGGATGCTGAACGACAGCCCGGTATACCAGTTGAAGCCAGTGATCGAAAATGTCCCCGGCCCCTTCCTCTTTGTTTCTTTTACGGCTTGGCTTGGGATATTTTTTCCCGAACGAGTACAGGATAGGGGTCAGGATAACGGTAAGAATGAAGGCATAAACGACACCGCAGGCAATATAAACCCCCATTTCCCGATACGGTTTCACATGGGTCATCAGATAGGCCAGAAATCCGGCAGCCGTGGTCAGCGAGGTCAGCATGATCGGACCGCCCACCTCGCTGAATGCTTTTTTCAAAGCGTCGATCCGCGATTCCCCCCGATCGATATGATCGTGGAAGGCTGCAATTCCGTGCATTGAATCCCCGATTCCCACACAGATGAGCATGGTCGGCAGGGCGATACTCAAAAGATTCATGGTAAAACCGATTGCCCCTATGGTGCCGATGGTCCAGAACACCGCGATAATGGTGATCAGCAACGGGACGACAATCCCCCGCGGTCCACGGCCCAGCCAGAGAAGCAGGACCGCCATCATGAGGATAATCAGCAGGAAGAGTCTGGAAGTCTGTTGTTTGACAAGCGCATCGTACTCATAGCTGAAGTGGGGACCTCCGGCAAAATACGGCTTGAGCCCGCTGTATGCCCGCTCGGCCAGTACCTCGTTGACCGCTTCGACAACCGAATACCGGGGATTGCTGTCCTCCGAATCCTCCGGATAGGTCTCCAGGTCGATCAGCATGGTGAGAACGGTGCCGTCCTTTGAGATCAGGTTGTCGACAATCTCGGACTCCGTCAGCGCCTCTTGCAGTTTTGCATCTATCCCGGCCCGGGTTTCGGGAATAACCGGCAGAAAATCCTCGATCAACACCTCCTGCTCCCGGCCTCCAAGTCCCTGTATCCGCTCGACATTACCCAGCCAGGTAACCTTGCGCGCATAGGGCACGGTTTCCATGAACCGTTCGGCCAATGAGGACATGGCCTCCAGATTTTCCGATGTAAACGGTGTTTTTTCCCGGGTGAACAACAGGTAAACAAAGTCGGTGTTGCCGAAAGCACCGTCAAACCGCTCTTTCGCCTTTAAAATACTGTGCCCTTCCACAAACCAGATATCATTGGAATTGTCGAACTGGACCTTTGACATCTGACTGAAGAAAATCGCCGTGACGCCTATGACACCTATCAGCCATAACCATCGAAAACGAATAATGTTAGCTGTCAGCCGGCCCCAGAAATTATCCTGACCGCCTCTTTCGGCATCGTTGTTACGCTCATTTTCCATAATCGCCTTTTTCATTCATGTTATCGGGTTTAACCGGCTGCATTAGTCATGAGAATCCGAACACCCGACCCCCGATTGCTCCTCTTTCGGGCTTCGCCGTCGCCGTCGGAATCGGTATCGAAATCACCTCGATCCACTTCGACCCCGAGACCCGATACCGACCCCGATCTCCGAAAGAAAGAAAATCGGGGTTCGCCGTCGGTATCGGAATCGGTATCGAAATCACCGCAATCCATTCGACCCCGATTCCCGATTAAGTTTCTCCCGGCCTAACATGTATTAAGGTAGTATCCGTCCGCCTTCCCCAGCTAACAGACGGCGAACAGAGTTTAGCGATTGGCGAAATCCCAGACCCATAGTAACAGGGCATCCATGTAAGGCACCTGTATTGTCATGAGCGATTCAAAAACCCGGCCAACGCAGTAATCATGGTGCGCAACGACAAATACAGGTGCGCCGCCCTAAAGCCTGTAATTGAAACTCACGCTGACGGTTCTGGGCTCTCCGACAGTACCCACAAATCCGAGTGTCGGGTCGATAACGCCGTCGAGGAAATATTGTTTGTCCGTCAGGTTTTTCCCGGACAGGTAGATATCCCATTGCTCCTGCTCATATCCCACTTTCATGTTGAAAAGAGCATAAGGATCCTGCTTTACGGTATTGGCTCTGTCAAAGTAACTGCTTCCAAACAGTTGCACTTCAGCCCGGGCGAACAAGCCGAACGAATCCCTGTATTCCAGAAACAGCCCGGAGTCATATTCCGGGATCTGAGAAATACGATTATTCTTGTAATTGACCAGGGTCAGCCGATCGAGGTAGTCGCCGTATTCCGCATGGGTGTAACCGAGGAAACCGTTTAACGACAGGGTTTCGGACAACGGCATGGAGGCCTCCAGCTCAAAGCCGTAAATACTTGCGTCTGAGACGTTTTCCTGGATCACGGTCATGAGATCGCGTTGCACCCTGTCCTGATAGTCATCCACTTTGGTATAAAAACCGGCAACATTGAATCTCAGTCCCAGATCAGGGAACTCGGTTTTAAGGCCCAACTCGAACGCGGTCGATATTTCCGGATCGAAACCTGCCAGTTCGGGATCATCCACCGCATAGGCAAACCCGCCGGCTTTATAACCTCTCCCGACACTGGCATAGGCCATGATGTCGTCACTGAAGCGATAATCCAGAGCCAGCTTGGGCAGGAATTCCGTGTAGGTTTCTTCCAGATCATCGATCGGTGCCACAATCGGGAGCCCGCCAAACGTATGTTGATGATCCAGGGTTCTTTTTGATCTTTCATAACGAAGACCGGCCGTCAGGCCAAGGGCATCGTTTAAAAATCTTACGGTGCTCTGCCCGAAAACGGCTATATCTTCAGCCCCTATGGCTGCCTTGTGCACATCTACCGTATAGATGGGAACGCCCATCATGTCCGCATAGAGCCTGTCCAGCTTGTATCCGGTTTCATAATCTTTTTCATCATTGCTGTAATAAGCTCCTGCAAGCCATTTGAACGACTCGTCCGAATCCCTGGATTGTATCCGCAATTCCTGGGAGAAGGACTCCGATTCCACGGCATTAAATCCTAAATACAGCTCACCTGGTGTGAAGTCGGCATCCAGTGTGCTTTCATTATCCATATTCCTGTAGGCCGTGACCGAGACCAGATCAAAGCTGTCCAGCTCATAACTCGTTCGCAGGGATGTCGTCTGATTTTTCGAAGAGCTCTCCCCGATAAAATCCGTTGCTGTTTCAAAATCATCTATCGCAAAACCCGTAGCCGCCTGGTACCTGTTTTTATCCCTCGCAACCATCGGGAACCCGCCGTCATCGTCAAAATCATGGATCCTGTATGTCAGGTCGAAAGACAGATTATCCACCGGCCTGAAAAACAAACTTGCAGTGCCCGCGATTGTTTCCCGATTATCGACATTCCCGTCGGTGAACAGGTTTTTAATGTATCCGTCACGCTCGGAATACAAGCCGGCCAGCCTGAAGTACAGCTTGTCCTCAAACAGGGGGGCATTTATTACACCACTGACCGCCCTCTTGTCGAAACTCCCCGCTTCAACCCCGGCCCTGGCTTCAAAGGTATCCCCTGGAGATTTGGAAACGATATTGATAGCGCCACCCGAGGTGTTTTTACCGTACAAGGTTCCCTGGGGGCCTTTCAATACTTCGATTCTTTCGATATCGAACAAGGCGGAATTAAAGGCATACACACCGGCATAGGATACGTCATCGATAAACAGGGACACTGCAGGATCACCGAAGGCCGTATTCGAAATGCCCCTGACTCGTATTCTGTTCCAATAGTCCCTCGATCCCGCGTTTGACGTTGACAGGTTGGGAACATAGTGCCATATATCTTCTGTCGATTCGATTTGCGCATCTTCTACAAACGTGTCGGACAGGACCGTAATCGATTCCGTAACCTTTTGCACATCCTCTTCCCTTTTCTGCGCCGTTACGGTGATGGTTCCCATCTCTACCATACCAATCGTTTCACCGTCGTTCGCCTCACCGAATGCATCCGCAGCAAGCAGCATTCCGAACACAAGGATCATCGTAACAGGTAACCCTTTACACAGAGCTTTTTTCATAGCTTACTCCATGATATGCCTTCTGTCAAACAGATTCAGAAGACGTTAATAATACTTCTTTCGGGCAACTATGGGGCACCTCCATGCATGTACTCCGCGCTTCAATTGCTTCGTTGTACCGACACGTGGGGACTCCGTTCGCCTTGCATCCCGATGGGACAGAGGCTCATGACAATAACGTAGAGGTGCCCAATGGCGCCTTTATTTATATTTTGTCGGAATATATTTAACTTGTCAGAGCTATTGATTATCGTAAAAAATCACAAAAGGCGCTTGCCTTTGATTCATTTTTTTTTGCGTTTGGTTCATGTTACGGCGTGGTGGTGAGTAGTATGGTCTCCATCGATATGCAGGAACTGGTTGACGATGCCTCTTTCGAGGCCAATGGGCAGCTTCGGTCGGTCGGCCTGCATCCCGGTTACGGCTCCGGCTGCTTGAGCGAAGTAAAACCCTTTCAAAGCGGTATCTCTTTGGTATTACAGGATTTTTCGCTTTACGGCGAAGGGGAAATCCGGCTATCAAGAGAGAAGGAGGGCCCGCCTGTTATCGCATTTTTCAATTGCTTTTCAGGTGTCAGGCATATTGCTTATGCCAAGCCCAGGGTTTTCGTGGGTGGAGGACTCTCCAACATAGAATTTCCCGGATATGAGCCTGCTCTTTTCATGGAGGTGCAGCGTAACACTCCGGTCCGGACACTCATCGTGTGTATGGAGCCTCACGTTTTTGAAACGTTGACCGGAAAGAGCAGCAACGAACTGGTCGAAACACTGGCTCTTCTCGATTGCAATGCCGGCAGAAAAGGAAACCCCGCCGGATCAAAAAGCCTGGATTTCGCCCAAACAATGTGCGGATATCAAGCGCTTGATTCTTTTATGAACAATCCCGATGAAACGCTCTTCCTGGAGGCAAAGGCGCTTGAACTGGTTGCATTGAAGCTCAAACAACTGGAACTTTTGGCAGGAACGACGCCTCGAAAGCAAGTTGTCGATCATACTGTGGAGAAGATATACTACGCCTGTGAGATCCTGAGAAAAGAGATGGCCGATCCGCCGGGCGCACTGGATCTGGCTCGCAGAGTGGGAATTAACTATAATCAACTGGTCCTGGGCTTCAAAGAGATACTCGGCTTGCGTCCATTCGAGTACCTGCGTACCGTACGTCTTGAAAAAGCGCGCGATCTGATCGCAAACCGGGAATGCAATATAACGGAGGCTGCTTTTACCGTAGGGCACTCCAGCCTCAGTCATTTTACACGGTCGTTCCGCAAAGAGTTCGGGGTAAACCCCAAGGCGCTCGCAAAAGAGAGGAAAAACAAGAGCACCTCAATGTATTTTCATGAGCCCGGGCCATAACCCCTTTTCTATCCGCTCAACCGCCTCATAAGGGTCCACAACGTTTCCGAGGGCACCTCTATTACTTGTCATGAGTCCCGATTGCATCGGGATAAACTTCGAAACCGGAGTCCCGACAGGTCGGGATGAGGATTTTGATCCCGACTCGTCGGGACAACGAAGCAATTGAAACGCGGAATAAATA
>JANQHQ010000004.1 GCA_028282595.1 Chlorobium sp.
CTCCGACTCACGAACCCGACTTCCTCACGTTTCCCCCGCAGTACCTCTCAAATAACTCCCGGATACCTCCGGCATCCGGCACCGCTTACTTCAACGGGACCACAATGTAGAAAAAGCCCCGTTCACCTCCAAACCGGAGGCGACAAAAAACAAAAAAAATCTTCCTTTTATTCCTGACTGTTTTTTCTACCCCTGGACCGGCGCTTCAGGCTGCTGCAGCGGAAGCGCGTCGGGCTCGAACGACAACTGGCTCTTGCCGAGCGCGAACTCCTTTGCCGCCCCGACGAATCCCAGGAACAGCGGATGCACGCTGTGCACGCGGGATTTGTATTCCGGATGGAACTGCACCCCGACAAACCACCGGTGACTTTTGAGCTCGATGATCTCCGCCAGTTCACCGTTGGGAGAGGTGCCGGAGAAAGCCATCTCGTGTTCTTCGAAGATATCGCGATAGTCGTTATTGAACTCGTAACGGTGCCGGTGACGCTCGTTGATGAGAAACTTGCCGTAGGCCCGGTAGGCCCTGGTCCCCTCCTTGAGAATACAGGGATAACTTCCGAGGCGCATGGTCCCCCCCTTCTCCTTGACCTTCTTCTGATGCTCCATCAGATCGATAACCGGCTGGCGGCAACGCTTGTTGAATTCGGTCGAGTTGGCCTCGCCGAGATTGCAGACGTTCCTTGCGAACTCGATGGAGGCGCACTGCATACCGAGGCAGATGCCGAAGAACGGGATATCGTTCTCGCGGGCATGGCGGATGAAACGTATCTTGCCCTCGATGCCCCGGTCGCCGAAACCGGGAGCGACCAGCACGCCGTGCACACCCTTCAGGGCGGCGGTTACGTCGTGCCCGTTTTCCTCGGCGTCCTCGGCCCGCACCAGCCTGACATTCACCCGCACGTTGTTTCCGGCCCCGGCATGAACAAAGGCCTCGAGAATCGACTTGTAGGCGTCGGGATACTCGGTGTACTTGCCGCAAATCGCGATCGTCACCTCACCGTCGGTGGGATGCTTGACCTTCTTGAGGAACTCGCTCCAGTAGGCGAACTCGGGCTCCTTGTATTTCTTGATATTGAGTTTCTTCAGCACCCGCCTGTCGAGCTGTTCGTTGAGCAGCGTCAGCGGCACGTCGTAAATGGTGTCGCAATCGTTCAGGCCGATCACGTCCGATTCGTGCAGGTTGCAGAAATGGCCCACCTTGTTCTTGATCTCCCGGGACAGCGGCTTTTCGCTGCGGCAGACGAGAATATCCGGCTGGATACCGGTTTCTAGCAGCATTTTAACGCTGTGCTGGGTGGGTTTGGTTTTCAGCTCACACGCCGCTTTGATGTACGGCACCAGCGTGAGATGGATATTGAGAAGGTTCCTCGGGCCGAGATCCAGCTTCATCTGCCGCATCGCTTCGAGAAAAGGCAGGGACTCGATGTCGCCGATGGTCCCACCGATTTCGGTGATGAGCACATCGAGGCTGCCGCTCCTGGCCTGCTCGTTCATCTTTTCCTTGATCTCGTCGATCACGTGCGGCACGACCTGCACGGTTCCACCGAGGTATTCGCCCTGGCGCTCCTTGTCGATCACCGACTTGTAAACCCGTCCCATGGTGAGATTGGACGCCTGCGAGGTCGGCTCGTCGAGAAAACGCTCGTAATGCCCGAGATCGAGATCGGTTTCGGCCCCGTCGTCGGTAACGTACACTTCTCCATGCTGGTAGGGCGACATGGTCCCCGGATCGACGTTGATGTAGGGATCGTATTTCTGTATCGCCACGCGCAGCCCCCGCGATTTCAGAAGCAGCCCGAGCGATGCTGACAGAATGCCTTTCCCGAGAGACGACACGACCCCTCCGGTCACAAAAATGTGCTTAACGTTTTTCGGTCGAGCCATAGCAGTAAATGTGTTGTTCCTGAAGTTGATCGATTGCACGTTGCGCGTTTTCCGCGCCCTCTCTCTACCGAATGCATGCCCGCACCGTGACGGAGCCCGCCGGGAACGCTCCCCGGACCTAGAACAGCTCGAACTGCTCCTCCGGTCCGTCGCCGTCGAGGTCGACCTCGTCCGTTTTCGGAACCCTCGCGGTTGCGGAAACCGAGTCCCCCTCCATCAGGCGGATGAGCCTGACGCCCGAAGTGTTACGGCCGCTGAGCCTGATCTTCGAAACGTGCTGACGATTGACAATGCCGTTGGAGGTGATGATGATGAGGTCGTCACCGTCATTGACGTCGAGCAACCCGACGAGATTGCCGACCTTTTCATGGGCCTTCAGGGTGATGACCCCCCGCGCGCCACGTTTTGTCAGACGATAGTCCTCGACATTGCTGCGCTTGCCGAAACCGTTATCCGTCACTGCAAGCAGCGACGTGTCCGACCGTTTGGACGTCACCATCGAAATGCACTGCTCGCCCTTGTCCAGGGTGATGCCCTTGACGCCCATCGCCGTTCTGCCCATCGGCCGCACCTCCCGCTCCGGAAAACGGACCGCATAGCCCGAATTCTTGGCGAGAATGATCTCGTGCTCTCCGTCGGTCAGGCGCGCGTCGATCAGCTCATCGCCCTCTTCGATGGTTATCGCGGCGATGCCGTTGCGGCGCGGTCTCGAAAACGCTTCGATCGAGGTTTTCTTGACCTGCCCTCTGGCGGTCGCCATGACGATGAAAAGCGGCTCGTCGAAACCCTTGATATTGATGTAGGCGCGGATCTTCTCGCCGGACTGCAGTTCCATGATATTGGCCAGCGACCTGCCTCTGGCGGCCCGCCCGGCTTCAGGAACCTCGTAGACCTTCAACCAGTGACAGCGACCCCTGTCCGTGAAGAACAGGATGTAGTTGTGCGTGGAAGCCACGAACATGTGCTCCACGAAATCCTCGTGCTTGGCCTGTGCGCCGGTCACGCCCTTGCCGCCCCGGGCCTGTCGCCGGTAGCCCGAAACCGGGAAACGCTTGATGAACCCTTCGTGGGTGATGGTGATGACCACATCCTCCTGGGCGATCATATCCTCTATGGAGAACTCTCCCTCCTGCGGCCTGATCTCGGTTCGGCGTTCGTCGCCGTAGACCTTCCGGACCTTCAGCAGCTCTTCCCTGATGATCTCCATCTGCTTTTCAGGGTTGGCGAGAATGAAACGCAACTCCTCGATAAGGGCGAGCGTATCCTTGTAATCCTTTTCGATCTTTTCGCGCTCCATGCCGGTCAGACGCTGCAGACGCATCTCCAGCACAGCCTTGGACTGGGCCTCGGACAATCCGAATTTCTCCATGAGCCGCTCCTGCGCCGTCGACGCATTGGGCGACTGGCGGATCGTGGCGATCACCTCGTCCAGGTTGTCGAGGCAGATTTTCAGCCCCTCGAGAATATGGGCCTTCTTCTCGGCCGCAGCGAGTTCGAAGCGCGTGCGCCGCTGGACGATTTCGACCCGGTGCTTGACGTACTCCTCCATCATCTCCTTCAGGGTGAGCACTTTCGGCACCCCGTCGACCAGCGCGAGCAGAATGACGCCGAAGGTATCCTGCATCGGCGTGTGCTTGTAGAGATGGTTCAGCACGACTTTCGCCACCGCGTCGCGCTTCAGCTCGATAACGAGCCGCATGCCGTCGCGATCGGACTCGTCGCGGATATCGGCGATCCCCTCGATCTTCTTCTGGTGAATGAGCTCGACGATCTTTTCGATCAGGCGAACCTTGTTTACCTGATAGGGAAGCTCGGTCACCACGATCGACTCGCGTCCGTTTTTCTGGGTCACCTCGACCTGCGCCCTTGCGCGGATGACCACCTTGCCCCGGCCGGTGCGATAGGCCTGCTTCACCCCTTCATAACCGTATATGATGCCTCCGGTGGGAAAATCCGGAGCAGTGATGTGCCCCATGATCTCGTCGATCGTGATCTCGGGGTTCTCGATCAGGGCGATGAGCCCACTGACGATCTCGTTGAGATTGTGGGGAGGAATGTTGGTGGCCATGCCGACCGCGATGCCCGATGCACCGTTGACCAGCATGTTCGGCATCGCCGAGGGTAGCACCGTCGGCTCTTCGAGAGAGTCGTCGAAGTTCAGCGAGAAATCGACCGTCTCCTTTTCCAGATCCTTGAGCATCTCGCCCGCGATGTTCATCATGCGCACCTCGGTGTATCGCATGGCCGCGGGGGAGTCGCCGTCGATCGACCCGAAGTTGCCCTGACCGTCGATCAACGGATAGCGCATGGAAAAGTCCTGCACCAGACGCACGATACTGTCATAAACGGCGCTGTCGCCGTGAGGGTGGTATTTACCGAGAACCTCACCGACCACGCGGGCGGATTTCTTGTAGGACTTGCCCGCCTGCAGGCCCAGCTCGTGCATACCGTAAAGGACCCTCCTGTGCACCGGCTTCAGACCGTCCCGCACGTCGGGCAGCGCGCGGCTGACAATGACCGACATGGAGTAGTCGAGGTAGGAGTCCCTCATTTCGTCTTCAATGCTTATCGGCAGGATCTTATCGCGCTGCATGACAATCGGGGTGGATAGTGTATTAGGGTAAAAACTATGGGGGGTAATGTATGAAATACCCCTGTAAACTTAAAGCTGGCCGCCGGGACGGTCCTCCGCGGGCTCTTCCTTCCCGGAAGCCGCCACCGTTCGTTTCGGGGCGTCGGCCCAGAGGGATTCGAGGTCGTAGAAACGTCTCTCGTCCGGCATGAAAATATGGACCACGACATCGACGTAATCGAGAAGCACCCAGTGCAGCAGGTCCGCTCCCTCGACATTCAGGGGACGTTCGTCGTCGTGCTTCAGTTCGTCCACGATATGTTCGTAGGCTGCCTTGATCTTGCGCTCGGAGTCGGCGGAAGCGATGACGAAGAAATCCGTCACGCTGGTCAACCCCCGCACATCGAGGATCACGACATCCTCGCATTTCTTTTCGAGCGACAGTTCCGCCGCCCGGCTGGCAAGCAGTTCGCTTACCGCAACATCCTTCACTCCCTCCACATCACTTTTCACGATACGTTCATCACTCCGTGCGTCTGCCATAAACCTCCGTTTTCCCCGGGACCATCCGCCGAAATCCTCGCGGACGGAACGTGCTCGTTCTTATAAGCTAATAGATAAATATAGAAAGAATATTCAGCTCTTCACGCTCGCCGCTCACACTCATTTCCATAACCGTAACGCCATACATATCCGCCGCCTCTTCGGACCGCGCGACCCCTTCGACGATAGTCGGGCGCCTCACGACCGCTCATCCTTCCGGACGAAATTTCTGCTGATACTCGGGCGTCACCGATTCGAGCGGAGTAATGTCTCCGGCTTCGAGCCGTTTCTCCGCCAGGGGAATCAGCGAAGCGGCCGTAAAAAAATCGGCGCGGAGAGCATCGAACCCGGCAACGGCGCAGATCTCCTCCAGTGGAGCCGTGTCCCTCGCCACGAGAGCGCCTCGCCCCCCGCAGGAGTCGAGCGCCTCTTTCAAGCGTTCCAGAGGAGCGTACGAAACCGGCGCGTCCGGCCGTAACCCTTCCGCATCCCGCCGGTACACCGCGTAGTAGAATTCCCCCTTCCTGGCCGGAACGACCGGCACCAGACATGCCGTGTCCGTATGCCCAATGGCTGAATGCGCAAGCGCCTCGACGGTCGGCACCGTAACGAGCGGACAGCCCAGGCCGTAAGCGATACCTTTCGCGGTTGCCATGCCGATACGCAAAGCCGTGAACGAACCGGGGCCCGAAGAGACCGCCAGAGCCCGGACATCCTCCCGCTCGGCCTTCGCTTCCGCGAGCACCCTGTCGATCAGCGGAACAATAGTCTCAGCCGTCCGCCGCCATTCGCGAATCGTGCGTTCAACAACGCTGTCCGGACGCGACACCGCAACGCTGCTACACTGGTGGGTGCACTCTATTGCAAGAATGCTTTTCGCTGAAGTCAAAAGGCAAAAATCAAAAATGAAAAATGGGCTTCAAAGCCTTTACGTCAAGTGAGGCACAAAGCGAACACGTTACAGGGATCGAGGCTCCGGATATACCATATAACCCAAGACTTTCCGTGAAATCAGTGGGCACCAACACATCAACCATCTATAACGATGCGCCGTTCGTTTTCACCGGCCGACTCAATAAAAACTTTTTTTGCGTTACGGGGAAGCACGCCGTGAAATTTTTCTCCCCATTCGACCACCGAGATGAACGGGCCGTAAAGATACTCCTCGAAACCGATGGTATCGAGCTCCGCCGGAGATTCCATGCGGTAGAGATCGAAGTGGTGAAGGGTGACCGGCTCGCCCCGAAGGGAGCCGTCGTAGACGTTGAAAATTGAAAAGGTGGGGCTCGAAAGTTGCTCCCCGCAGTTGAAAACCTGCGCGATTCCCCGCATGAACTCCGTCTTTCCAGCTCCCAGCGCACCGCTCAAACACACCACATCCCCCGGCCGCAACCCGGTCGCGAACTGCTGGGCGTACTCACGGGTCTCCTCGACCGAACGGGAGTAAAATTCTCTGACCATACCTTCCGGGAGCCGTTGAAGTGTTGATTCGTTGAACTGTTGAAATGTAAGATTAAATATACAGGATGTCACGAGCGGCAGGGAAAAGAATTTCGATCCCGATGGAATCGGGACCAACGAAAAGATCAAATCGCGCAACAGTTTTTGAAAGGCTTCTTTACATACCGTCGTGAGCAAGGCGAGGGCAAGGCGGATGGAGCGCAGAAACCGGAATCCCGACAGGTCGGGATGAGGATTTCGAGCACCACCCAACGAAGCAATCGCATTGCGCAACAGGTATGTAGAAAAGCCTACAACCGGTGCATGACCAGACCCGTCATAATCTTCGGATAAAAGTATGTCGACTTCTGCGGCATCACTTCGCCCTCACCCGAAATATCGAGCACCTGCTGCACGGTTGTCGGCTTGACGACGAAACCGGCCTGGATATCTCCTTTCTCGACTGCATCGAACACCTTACGGTCGTCCTCCTCATAGATCAGGTTTGCCTGGCTGCGCATCGCTTCGGGTGTAATGCCGAGCATCCTCTGCAAGACCAGTTCATGCAGAACCACCACACTGAGTTGCAGGAGAGGAAGAGGGACCGAATCGCCGAGCATCGCTTCGGGTGGCTGTTTAAGCCTGATACCCCAGACACCCGCCGAAGTGACCACCCCATAGACATGGCTGGATGATTCGCTTTCAAAATACTGCTTCAGCCCGTCTCTGCCGCCGAGCGGCTTGACCTCGAAGTTCGTACTCAAGGTATCGATCAAACCTTGGGGATCGAACTGCTCGAGGCTGTGCACCATTCTGTGCAGCGGGAAAATGATCAATCCTTCGTCGAAGATGTTAGCAAGGTAGATCAGAATAAAATTGTATGGCTCTTCGCCGGTATGCGAAGGATTTTCCTCCGCCCGAAGGTTGCGGTAGTTGACCCCGGTCTCGTAACGGTGGTGCCCGTCGGCGATATACACCTGACGGTCGACCAATACCTGCTGTACCGCCGCGACAAGATCGGGGTCGGTCATTTTCCAGAACCTGTTCCTGACTCCCTGGAACGCTGCATCGACAATTGGCTCATTATCGGCGGCAAACGCATCGATCGCCCTGTCAGCCCGCAGTTCCTGGTCCGCATACAGCCCGAAAATACTGCTGATGTTGGCCTGGGTCCGTTTGAAAAGATTGAGCCTGTCCTTTTTCGGCCCGGAAAGCGTCCGCTCGTGCGGCAGCACCTTTTTCTCGCTGAACTCATGCAGGCGAAGCGCACAGAAAAAGCCCTTGCGGGTATAGGTATTCCCTTCCGGATCGGTATAGGTCTGAAAATAAGGATAGAGCGCAGCCTCGTCGTCCTGCTGAAGCGCCCCTTCCCCAAGCCAAGCCGAAATCCGTTCCGCAGCAGCCCCGTAAGGGTCTTCTTCTTTCGGGAGCTCGAGGCGCACCGCGTTGTAGGACGAACTGTTGTACAGTTCCTCTTGCATCGAGGGCGGGATAATGTCATACGGCGGGCAGATGATCCCCGCCATGTCGCCGGCGGTTTCAGGATCGTACCGCAAACCCTTGAAAGGACGGATTTCAGGCATGGTTGCTGTAACTATTTATGCTTTTTACAGAGCCTTAGCTGTTGCTTCCCCAAGATAAAAAATGCCGGGCAAATGACAGGCTTTTCATCTATATTTACAACGCCGATCTGCCCAATAAGCCTAAACCCTCAAACCCGCTCCGCTTCGTTTTTCCTCCATGCCGAAACAATAAACAAAACACCCACAACCAAGGGCACGAGCATGTGCAACACAAGGCCGTGGCCGGTTAAAAGCGAAACAGCCTCACCCGCGAGGACAGCCGACACAACCATATACCCACTTACACCAGGATACCACCAGCCAAGAACGAGCCCGATAAAAATGAAAGGGAATACCGTCAGCCACACATTGTCGTAAAGGGTGTAGTCAGGATTCAGAAAGGGGAGAGGATTACCGTAACCGAAATAAAAAGGAAGGAATAAAACTACGATTGCGGTGCCTGTTATTCGCGCCATCCAGCCTGCCCATATTCTTATTTTCATCTCCGTTTTTTACATGCTTTATGTTTCAAAGGCACGTTTCAATTTACATGGCCTCGTCGAACTCTGCACGGTATCGTGCTATCCCACCTTCTCCGGGTAAAACGTCCCTGTCAAATACCACAACCATAAAGGCCTCATCAGGCACACCGTCCCATTGGCTTTTCAGCTTGTAGTGCGAAGCCGGCTCAAAACCAAAACGCGGATAATACTCCGGATGCCCCAGCACAATGACAAACGGGCACCCCGATTGTTGCAGGTGCTGCAATCCTTGCCGAACGAGCAGAAAACCAATTCCCTGATTCTGATATGACGGCAAAACAGCCATCGGAGCCAGTCCCATCCCTGTTACCCTGGAACCGTCAAGAGTAACCGGCGTAAACACTATATGTCCTACGACTATATCCTGATCGACAGCTACAAACGAACAATATTCTCTGCAAGACTTACGAAGCTCGTCTACAATTGCCACCTCAGGCCCTTGCTCAAAGGCTATCTCGTTGATCCGGCGAACAGCCTCCAGATCATGGGGCCTCTCTTCGCGTATTGCAATCATTTCAGACATGACTTCACTGCTTTCCCCAGAGACCCATGTTCACTTTTCAGATGACAGGTTGGTCCTTCTGAACGTCTCGAAACACGTTCCATAACCCTGCAGGGTTTCTTCGATCATGCGCTGTATGACATAGCCGCGGAACGATGCCCGCTTTTCTTCCGGCAGGTGGGAAAGCAGAATATCCTGACTGGAAAAACTTTTTTGAAATCAGATCAACCAACCAGTCTGGTCATCATTTCGACTCTACTCGTGATTTCCAGTAACCGGGCTTACGGCGATCATGAGCGATTGCAGCAACAATTATCTTGTCCTCACGGATAAAATAGGGGATATAAATAAGGAAACACTGGGCAGTTGACTCGCCTGTAACCGCCGGTTCTTTCTCTCCAAAGATATGGCTCTTCGACAATGCGCCCAAGTACGTGCCCAATTTCATCTCGTAACCGCTTTCCCAATCCGGTTTCTTTGGATTCATACCACAGAATTGCATCCAGAAGATCATTTTCAGCCTCAGAAAGAAACTCGACGATCATGAATTCAGGCGTTTGTCTATATCACGGAAAACATCATTGGCCGGACGAGAAGTTGATTCTCCACGATCATAACGAGTAATGCGCTCACGTATTTCGAGATCCCACACCTGCCGAACATCTTCAGAAAAACCGGGCTCACCTACAGTTAATAATCTATGAGCCAGCGCAAGACGCTGGTCTTCCGGCAAATGAAGGGCTTCATCCAATATCTTGTTCATCGTGCTCATGTTCATTAATATAGCATCCTAAAGCGTTATTGGTTCCTTTTGGCTTTTGATGACAAAACAAAGACCGTTTTTTTGCAAAAAAACAAAATGATGCTCTATCATTTTGCACACTCAATCAAGGGGGCTATTTCAGTTGCCTGACGAATGCGTTTCTCAGCCATTGTACAGCTTTCTGCAATGCTCCCGAATAGATGCATGAAGCAGCACGACCGTATGTCTGCCGTCAGGTATTGCTTTAGGGCATCTCTATTTATTTCGCACTTCAATTGCTTCGTTGTCCCGACGAGTCGGGATCGAAATCCTCATGTACTCTGTGTACATTCCGGTTTCTGCACTCCGTTCGCCTTGCACTTGAATCGCTCATGACAATAAATAGAGAAGCCCTTTACAGGCTGCTCTATTCGAAAATTTTTATCGCCACAACCTGCAGTTACTTTTTCTCTTCCTTGGTAAGCCCGGAAATATCCACTTCAATATCTTCGTACCCCCTCAAAACGATTGTCATAATGTCACCTGAAAAAGTGATGTTTTCAGGACCCGGCTCCAGATCAAGCCCGTATTCGTCAAAGGATATTTTAGGCCCAGGGACGTCATCGAACACATCGAATTGTTTCGGGCCTCGCTGGATAATCACTTCATTGAGAATCCTGGCTCCCGGTGCACTCTGGCAAACTGACAGTACTTTATCAAATCCATTTTCACAGGTACAGATGTTCGCTTTAAATTTCATGGCTATAGCGTGTTTTAGTCCGATAATACAACTTCCTCTGCGCTACGTCACACTTGTCAACTTAGCGTTTTTACCAAACCGCCAACGACTTTTTCTGATATCCCCAAGTGACAGCCCTTGGTCAGCCACCGCACCTGCTTTTACTGTCTCCGGCAAACTGCCCGTAATCCCCCCCGATAACATTCCGCTGAAAGACAAATCTTCATCCAGATCAGGCCAGCGAAGACCATAAGGAGAAACCTTTATATTGTTTAGCTCTTCACTGGTCACTTTTGCGCTAAATTACCCATCATTTTGCTGGTTGAGCATCGGCACTATTTCCCCTCATGGCTTCGGCATGGAGTTTCAATCCGAGAGCACGTACAACTTTCAGTATTGTGTCGAAATTCGGAGTTCTCTCTCCTGAAAGTGCCCTGTAAAGGCTTTCTCTCGATAAACCGGCATCTCGCGCCACTCGCGACATTCCCTTTGCACGGGCAATATCGCCTAATGCCTTAGCGATAAATGCAGCATCTCCATTTGCCTCTTCAAAGCTTGCTTCAAGGTATGCCGCCATCTCTTCCTGTGTCCGAAGATGCTCGGCTACATCGTATCTTGTTGTCGTCGTTTTCACCATACTTCACCATGTTACTATAAGTTTTTTGCAAGATTCAGAGCATTTTTAATGTCCCTTGCCTGACTCCGTTTGTCACCTCCTGCCAATAAAATCACAAGTTTGCGCCCCTGCTTTTTGTAATAAACCCGATAACCCGGCCCATAATCAATTCGCATCTCGGAAACACCTTCACCAACAGGCCGGACGTCTCCGGGGTTTCCTTCCGCAAGCCGTTCTATTCTTACAAGGATGCGGGCACGTGCTTTGAGATCAAGCAATCCATCAATCCATTTGGCAAAAATCTCGGTTTTGCGAATTTCTATCATAGTCAAATGTAGTCACCGGGCTACACTTATCAAAATTCAGATTAGTAATTAAAAGCTCAGTAAATAGGGGCACTGTTGGTTCAATAAAAACAAAAACCTTTGCGAAATCGCGGTTAACCCAACACTATAAGGCATAAAACAATACGTATAAATGCCATAAACATCCGTAGGGCACCTCTATTAATTTGTTGCGCACCCTGATTACTTCGTTGGCCGGTGCTCGAAATCCTCAGGTACTCTGTGTACACTCCGGTTTCTGTGCTCCGTCCGCCTCGTACTCAAGTCGCTCACGACAAGTAATAGAGGTGCCCCGTAATACAAACACCTGTATTTTTAAAATCCGATCAATCATAGAGCACCATAACCACTGAAAACCCAGCAGGTCAAGAAGTATGTAGAAGCAATATCCTGATAAAGCATCAATCCTGTAATACAGATAGAAGCATCTCTCATTGGATATATTCACTTGGCTGGGGCACAATTATTTTGTACAATTGTACATATGAAAATTATAGCAGATACAAATATTTTTCTGGCGGTAGCCCTCGAAGAACCCGAAAAGGAGCGAATTATTGCGCTGACTTCCGGACATGAGCTTGTTGCTCCGGAAATTCTTCCCTATGAAGCAGGTAACGCTCTGAACGCTTTAGTGAAAAGAGCTGTGCTTGCTAACGATGAAGTTGCTCCTGTATGGGAGGTTATCATGAAAATTCCTGTACAACTCACTGCGGTAGATATCGGATCTGCTTTAAGGATAGCAACCGCACACGAAATGTATGCCTATGACGCGTATTTTCTGGAATGCGCAATGCGTATGAGGAGTTCCTTACTAACGCTTGACAGAAAAATGGAGGCTGTCGCAGGCAAGATTGGAATTCGGACACTGGAGTTGAAACTATGAAAGTCTACACCTATTCAGAAGCTCGTCAGAAGCTCTCCAAACTCCTTGAAGCCGCACGCAATGAAGAGGTGATCATCAGGAAACGAAACGGCGAGGTTTTTTCAATCATATACAGAAAACCCCCTGAATCACCGTTCGATGTCAAAGGCCTCAAAACAAAAGCAAAAACACAGGATATTCTGAGCGCAGTGAAGGAGTCCCGGAGTGGAGCCGATTTCGGAGCATAGATTCGACACCCGCCCCACCCTCCTGAAGCGCCATGCAGATCATACGCCACAAGGCATGAAAGCGAAATGCAGACGTTCACATCTTACCAGATCACGGTAATGGCGAAACTGCCGGAGTTGTCGTCGTAAGGCTGGTCCTGGAACTGGAACCAGAGCCCCTGGCCGGTACCGTACGTCTGTCAAGTGTATTGATGAGCCGGATTATAAACGGGAGGCTGCGGGTCGAACGGACCATTTCCGGTGAGAGTCCCGAGCCTGTGTTTCGGCGTTGTCACCAGATAATACGACGAACCCTGTAGAGCGTCGTAGACATGTGCCGCGCCGATGCCTCTCGACCAACCGGCGCACCCGAAGGAATCGGTTGCGTGGTTGCCAGCTGCCCGCCGACTGGCGGCTGCCAATCCGGGCTTGTGCAAGCCGTCAGGGCTTTACAGCCTTTGCTTCCTCGACATCCAGAAATCGTCGTACCCTTCCTTGACAATCACCACGATCTGCTGGCCGCGGCAGAGTTCGAGCACGGCGAGAAAGGTGACCACGAGCACCAGACGGTTCGCAACCCCATCGACCACGGAACGGAAAGAGACCTGCACCCGTTTTTCGAGCCTCGTGAGAATCAGCTCGACCTGTTCGTCGATGGTAACCGGCGCTTCCTGCACGTTCTGCACCCTGACCTTCGGCATGTTGTCGAGAATGGACTTGTAGGTCATGATGAGCTGGTAGAGCGTGGGACGGTTGACCGGCTCGTCGAGCTCGTCGATCACCTGCGGCTCGATGGATTCGAAGCTTCTCCTGGGGAACATGGCGCTCCGGACTTCCTCGAGCGAACGCATGCCTTCCGCGCCCTCCTTGATGCGCTTGTATTCCAGCAGCCGCTCGACAAGTTCCGTCCGGGGATCGAATTCCGAGGCGTCGCCGTCTTCCGGTTCCTCTCTCGGCAGAAGCATCCGCGCCTTGATGCTCATGAGCAGCGAAGCCATGTAGATGAATTCGGCCGCCACCTCGAGATTGAGGCTCTGCATGGCGTGAATGTAGTCGATAAAGTCCCGGGTGATCTTCGAGATCGGAATATTGTAGATATCCAGCTCGTCCCGCTTGATGAAAAACAGCAGAAGATCCAGAGGCCCTTCAAACTCTTCGAGACTGATCCGGAACATGAGGGAATGGTTCTTGAATCCGGTTTGAATGCACAGGAAAACCGTCGCCGTAGTAAAATAGGAAATGTAGGGGAAATAGTGTTAGCTTTGAACTGGAAACCGTTTCACGCCCCCTCGGACCATGATGAGACTCGTCCACTGTTTTCTGATAGCCCTTCTGGGCGTAACCGCGCCTGCTGCGTCCGCGCTGGGCGAACCGCCGAAAAAAGCCTACGACAGAGGCTACCGGAGCCACATGCAGGGCCGGTACGAGCAGGCCGTCAAGCAGTACTCCAAAGCCATCGAACGCAAACCGGACTACGTGCTGGCCTACCAGATGCGCGCCGCCGCGTGGCACTCCCTGAAAAACCTCGACCAGGCCGCACAGGACTACTCGAAGGTCATACGGCTCGGAGAGAACTATTTCCGGGCGGTCGGCCACTTCAACCGCGGGCTGGTCTATTACGACGGCGGACGCTACGTCGATGCCATTGTCGATTTCACCTCCGCCGTCAGCCTCGACCGGAAAATGGGTATGGCCTATCTTTTACGGGGCATAGCCAAAAGCAGAATAGGGGACAGAAACGGCCAGGTGAACGACTTCGTCCTGGCCTCCCGCTACGGCGATTTCCAGGTCAGGGAGATGCTCGAGCGATACGCCCCGCATCTGCTGAAGAAGTAACTCCTGTTGATTCGTTGAGTTGTTAAACTGTTGAATTGTTTCATTCTACAGTCCGAACTGCTTCGTATCGACCCACTCCATGCTCAAAATCGACCAGAAATCGACCGCGAGCCCTTGCAGCACGTATTCGTACGGTAGCCAGCCGTAGCCGTCGTCGCCCCACTCCTTGCCCCATGAGTTGCGGATCAGGAGCGCTCCCTTTGTCTTCTTGTTGCAGCGAGGATTTTTGACCTCTTTTTTGTCGTCGTATCCGACGGCGACAACTGCGTGCCCCCACTCGGCCTGCTCGTTCGGGCAGGGGAAGGGAATGGCTCCGTCCTTGTCCGTTTCGCTGAAGGAGGGAAAGCCGAAAAATCCGAACATGGACGGCACGCCGGCCGCAATATAGCTCTTGACGCCATCGAGCACGGCCTTTTTGCCGATCGCCGCCCCGAGCGGATCGTGGCAGAAATATTTCAGGGTTTCGAAATTGTCGGCAACCGCATAGACGAAGGAGGAGGGTTCCTCGTCGAAGTCGGGATCGACATCGGTGTACTCCCAGTACTTTTCGAGCGGTGCTCCGCAAAGTACGAGCGCGCCCATCGTGTTGCGCAGCCATCCGCCGGTGTCACCGGTAACGCCCATGAGATTGCGGGTCGTCTTGTAGATGAAAAGCCGCGACGCCTCCAGATGCTCGTCGTAGGCCCGACGCTGGAAGTATTCGACGACGCCCGAGGCGGCATGCGCCGTGCAGGAACCGATCGCCCCCTGATTTTCAACAGGGGAGCACCACTCCCTGAGATCCACGTTGTCGGACACCGAGGATTTCAGGGCTTTCGCGCTCTGTTTCAGTTTGAGCTTTTTCGCCATTTCGGCGATTTCGGGGTTATCGGTCGTGTAATCCCTGAGGTCCGGCATCGGCGGGAGCCATCCCGTTCCCAGGCTCCAGGCGTATCCCTCGAGGTTCACGCAGACATGCTTCGGCATCATGGCGGCCTCCTTTCTTTCGCCGGGAGATTCCGGCGTCTGGATTGGCAAAAAGGAGAGAGGCTTCCGGGCAGGCTTGGAGAGAGCCCCCTCTTACCGGAACATACAAAAAATTTTCGCCGCTTCGCCACGAAACGGAAGTCGAAAGGCCGGCTGAACCGGCCTTTCGGAATGAGGAGTGGAAACATGCCGACCCCGGCATGCTCTTCGATCTCCCTAAATTGCGCTGCCTCCCCGCTCGTTGGTCCTGATCCTCACACACTGCTCGAGAGGAGTGACAAAAATCTTGCCGTCACCCACCGCGCCGTCTCCGTGCCTTGCCGACGAGACGATGGTATCGATCGCCACATCGACGAAGTCATCGTTGACGGCTATTTCGATACGGATTTTCGGGATCAGGTTCGGCGCGATTTTCCGGCCGCGATAGATATCGATATCCTCCTGCCGTCCATGACCGGAGATCCTGCTGACCGATATTCTGGTAATATCGGCCTGGATCAGGGCCTCGCGAACGGTATCCAGCATGTCTTCCTGGATTATCGCTGTTATCAGCTTCATACTCGTTGATCAGTTAAGATTGATAAGACCGTAACCGTGCTCGCCGTGCAGGCTGTGATCGAGACCGGACATTTCCTGGCTCTCCCTGAGGCGGAATCCAACGGTTTTTTCAACGATGAAGATCAGCACGAGGGTGACGAGCGCCGCATAGGCGATCGTTACCGCTACGGCTGCGACCTGAACCCCGAGCTGCTGCCAGATGCTCCAGCTTCCGCCTGCCGCGGCAGCTGCTTCGACCATCCAGCTCTCGCGAATAAAAAAGGTCAGTGCAATGGCGCCGACGATACCGCCTATACCGTGAATGCCGAAAGCGTCGAGACTGTCGTCGTAACCCGCACGGTTTTTCACCTGTATGGCGAGGAAACAGAAAACGGAAGCGGCAACACCGATGACCATCGCGCCGATCGGCTGCACAACGCCCGCCGCAGGAGTGATGGCGACCAGTCCGGCAAGAATACCGGAAACCACGCCGAGGCTGGTGGCTTTTTTATAGAGCACCGCTTCGATGATCATCCAGGCGAATGCTCCCGCAGCCGCCGCGATCTGCGTCACGGTCAGCGCCCTGCCGGTATCGAGGTCGCTGGCGACAGCGCTGCCCGCGTTGAACCCGAACCAGCCGACCCAGAGCAATCCGGCGCCGATAAGGGTCATCACGAGGTTATTGGGATGCATGACGTTTCTCGGATAACCGCGCCGCGCCCCGAGGAAGAACGCCGCCACGAGAGCGCTGACACCGGACGAAATGTGCACGACCGTGCCCCCGGCGAAATCGATCGCCCCCGCCGGTCCCATGTTGAAGAGAAAACCGTCTTCCGCCCACACCCAGTGACATATGGGACTGTAGACCGCGACGCTCCACAGGGCGATGAAGAGAACGTAGCCCCTGAAACTCACCCGCTCGGCGAACGCACCCGCGATCAGGGCGGGAGCGATTATCGCGAATTTCCCCTGGAACATGGCGAAGACATATTCCGGAATACCCGCGTCCATGATCGACTCGTCGATACCGTTCAGAAAAACGTAGTCCGGATTCCAGCCTACCAGGCCGCCGAGAACACCCGGACCGAAACTCAGTGCGTAACCCACCGCCGGCCAGAGAACGCCGATAACGACCATCGCGGCGAAACTGTGCATCATGGTGCCCAGAACGTTTTTCGTCCTCACCAGACCGCCGTAGAACATCGCGAGTCCGGGAACCATCATCAACACAAGAGCCGTCGCAGTGAGCATCCATGCGGTCGTACCCGAATCTGTAGTCTCGCCCGCAGCCCATGCGCTTTCGGCGGCGAACACTGTAAGCAGCAACAGCATAGCGCCGCCCGTCACCTTTTTACCCATAACTTTGAGGTTTATCAGAGTTTTACAAAATCCTTACTTTTTAAAACCATAGGCGAAAATTTAAGAAATTAATTAAGCCAAACAAACATATTATAGAAATAAATTACATTAATGTATCTCTTCCCACAAAAATGCGGGATTCGAGGGCACAGCAGGAGGCGCCCGAAATGCCGCCGTTCCTTCGGAGCCGCTCGAAAGCTGAATCGCGTTTTTCTTTTTGAAATCCGGGGGGCGGAAGAGTAAATTACGGTATCAGCCAATGGTTGGCCGATGGCTTTTGGATGCCGCGTGCTTCCGGCTACCCAAAAGCACTTCTCTTACCATGAAAGCACAGGTTCGGTAGAAATTACAATGAACATCTATATCGGAAATTTGCCTTACAGCATCAGCGAGGACGAACTGCGCGAAGCGTTCGCCGAGTTCGGACAGATAGACAGGGCGAATATCATTATCGACAAGTTCACCGGCCGCTCGAAGGGATTCGGTTTCGTTGAAATGCCAAATGCATCCGAAGCCGAGAAAGCCATCGAAGCGATGAACGAAACCGATTTCAAGGGACGTACCGTCAAGGTCAACGAAGCCCGGCCGAGAGAAGAACGGCCCGCCCGCAAGGAACGGTATTAAAAAGGAGTTTCTCCTATACAGCAGCATTGCTGCCGTGCGCGAACGCTGGCAGCTTTTTTTACGTCGATTCAGGGAAGAAGAACGATAACTCGCCCCGAGTGTCGGCGCCTTACCGTTTGAGTATGACCCCGAGGTCCCCCAGAAGCACCCGAAGGCCCTCTTCATGCTCGACCTCGTTCTGCAGGATCGGCCACCGCCGGTATCCAGGGGCTTCCGTTTTTTTCTATAGCGTACAGGAAACGGAGGGAAGAGTCAGCCCCTTCCGATCGTCATTCCCGATCACTTGCCGTGCTCGATCAGATCCCGCAGGGCCTCATCGAGGCCCGGATGGCGGAAACGGTAACCGTGTTCGCCGAGAAACGACGGCACGACTTTCTGCCCCTTGACGGCGTACTCCGCGCCCTCTCCCATCAGAACCTGCACGACGAACTTGGGAACGGGCAAGAGGGAAGGCCTGCTCATCACCGATCCGAGCGCACCCGCGAACTCCTGCATCGAAACCGGCTGCGGTCCGACAAGATTGACGGGCCCTTTCCAGGAAGTATCTTCCAGCGCGGTTCGTATAACGGCCACCTCGTCGTCGATGTGCAGCCAGGAAATACACTGCCGCCCGGAACCTACGGGTCCGCCGAGAAAAAGATTGAACGGCAGCAGCAACTGCTGGAGCATGCCGCCTTTTGTAGAAAGAACGATTCCGGTCCTGAGAAGCACCAGCCGGACTTCGGAAGAGAGTTCGCCGGTTGCTTTTTCCCAGTCGAGACATATCTTCGCGAGAAAATCGTCACCTGCCGGAGCGCCTTCGTCGAGCTCGGTGGTCTCTTCGCAACTATCGAACGAACCGTAATACCCTATGGCCGATGCGGAAAGCAGGACCTCGGGTTTCTTTTCGGCCTGCGCGATGGCCTTGACGAGATTGCGCGTGCCCACGACGCGGGATTCGTAGCAGGCGACCTTGTGCTCCTCTGTCCACCGGGCTTCGAGAAGAGGCTTTCCGGCGAGATGGACTACCGCTTTCGCACCGTCGATGTAGGACGTCCACTCGCCTTTCGGCATGTCATAATCCCATTTCGCGTAAGCGGCCGCGCCGGGAACCCTGGAGGCCGCGCTGTCCGGGGAACGGGAAAGAACGACGACGGAATCACCCTCGGCGATGAGCTGTTTCGCAAGCGCCGATCCGATAACACCGGTCGCACCGGTAATGACGATATGGTTTTCCATAAGACACCATGCGGTTATTCGCGAAGTAAAAAGCCCTTAAAACATTTCAGTACATGTACTTGATCAACAACTACAGGGTTGCGGTAATAATTCCCCGCCGGAGCGGTCAACCCCGTGCCGCTCTTTTTCGAGAAGACGGAATGACGGAAGAAACCCGGGAGGGCTTTCCCGGCGTTATCGAGGTCCGAAAGTAACCGGTCATCGGAACATGCGGCATCAGGCAATCAAAGGGTATTTCTGAGCAGACCTTCGACAGCCTCCCTCGCGACAGTATCGTGCATCTGCATCCGGCTGAACGGCAGGAATGCCTTGCGGTGGGTTTTCTGTCGCAGAACTTTCAGAATATTTTGCACGGGCAGGAGCTTGCTGGCGTCGAGATCAATCTTCAGGTTGATGTCTTTGAAAAAGTATATCTCGTTCCTTTGAATAAGAAAGATATGGTTGACCACTCTTTTTTCACCCCAAAACGGCAGAAATTTCCCCGCGCCCTCACAGACGACCGTATCGATGTCCTTTGTCTTCAGCAAATGCCGATAACAATCCTCGACCTTGCTCCTTCCGAGCAACGGGACATCCGGAAAACTCACTCCGGTCTCCTTGAAATCAAGCCAGTCCTGCACCCCGAGTTCTTCGAGGATTCGCTTGTAGTCAGCTCTTTTCTCGAGTTGAACGGCGCTTCTTCCCTTGAAAAACTCTGCGTTGCGGGTTATCCTAGATCCGGCGCGAACCACCAGAACGTTCCGATACTCAGGATAACAGATGGAGGCGACAGGCGCGATCAAGTCAATATCGTCGAGAGAGGTGACGTTCGAGACAGAGGCAAGTCTTACCGCATCCTGACCGAAAACCTTCGAGATACCCTCGGGAAGCCCTCTATAGTCCAGGTCGATGATGTCGACGAACTTCCTCGCTCCGTAGGGTTTGAATCCGACCGTTTTGCGCCCCGCCCCTCCGAGAACGGAGATTACTGCGACCGCAAGCGTGGTCTTGCCCACATCGGTGTTCGGCCCGACAACCCAGTACATCTCCGGCTCCATACCCATGCATCTCCGTTTCAATGGCGGGAAGAGACCAATAAACCGAAGACAGTCACTCCACCGTCACAGACTTGGCGAGATTGCGGGGACGGTCGACGTTGCAGCCTCTCAGGGTGGCTATGTGATAGGCCAGAAGCTGCAGGGGAAGAACCGAAAGCAGCGGGGTGACCGGAGCCGACGCAGCGGGAACGTGGATCACGTGGTCCGCGAGACGCCCTATCTCCTCGTCCCCCTCGTTGGCGATCACGATCACCTTGCCCTTGCGGCTCCGGACCTCCTCGATATTGCTGATCACCTTGCTGTAGGAGTTGTCCCGGGTGGCGATGAAAATGACCGGCATATCCTCGTCGATCAGGGCGATGGGCCCGTGCTTCATCTCCGCGGCCGGATAGCCTTCGGCGTGGATATAGGAGATCTCCTTGAGCTTGAGCGCACCTTCGAGCGCAACCGGAAAATTGTAACCCCTGCCCAGATAGAGGAAGTTTCTCGCGTCCTTGTAGCTTCTGGCGATTTCGAGAATCTCGCCATCCTGCTTCAGTATGCGCTCCACCTTTTCCGGCACCCTACCGAGTTCCTTGAGATAGAGCTTGATTTCATCGCGCGACATGGTGCGCCCCTTGCTGAGCATCAGCGCCAGGAGATAGAGCACCGTCACCTGCGCGGTAAAGGCTTTCGTCGATGCGACACCGATCTCGGGACCCGCATGGGTGTATATCCCGCAGAGGGTTTCCCTGGCGATCGTCGAACCGACCACGTTGCATACCCCCATGACAAGCGCGCCCTTCTCCCTTGCGAGGCGCAGGGCCGCGAGGGTGTCGGCGGTCTCGCCCGACTGCGAGATGACGATGACGACATCGTCCCTGGTGATCACGGGATTGCGGTACCTGAACTCGGAAGCGTAGTCCACTTCGACCGGAATCCGGGCGAACTCCTCTATCAGATACTCGCCGATGAGACCCGCGTGCCAGCTCGTACCGCAGGCGCAGATGATGACGCGGCTGGACATCTTGAGACGGTCGAGGTAATCCTCTATGCCACCAAGGCGAACCTGCCCCTCCTCGAGGCGGACACGGCCGCGCATGACGTCCTGCAGCACAGCGGGCTGTTCGAAGATCTCCTTGAGCATGAAATGCTCGAACCCGCCCTTCTCGATTTCGGCGATCTCGAAATCTATTTCGCTGACATGCTTGTCCTGCTCGATATTCTCGATCGTCTTGATGGTATAGGCGTCGCGCGTCAGTATCGCCATCTCGCCGTCGGAGAGATAGACGACCTTCTTCGTATGCTCGACGATGGGCGCGCCGTCCGAAGCGATAAAATACTCTCCCTTGCCGATACCGAGAACCAGCGGGCTGCCCTTGCGCGCCACGACGATCTTGTCAGGTTCTCGCCGGGAGATGATGCACAGTCCGTACGCCCCTTCGACATGGTAGAGTGCTGCCCGCACGGCCGCCTCGAGACCCATTTCAGGTTTGTCGGACAAGATGCTGTCGATGAGATGGACCAAGATTTCGGAGTCGGTGTCGCTGGCGAATTCGTACCCTCTGGAAGCGAGGTCCTTCTTGAGGACCATGTAGTTCTCTATGATGCCGTTATGAATCAGTGCGATGGAGCCGTCGGAGCTGAGGTGGGGATGCGCGTTCCTGTCGCTCGGATCGCCGTGCGTCGCCCAGCGGGTATGCCCTATGCCGACGGTCGCTCCCTGCATGTATTCACCCGAAGCCGACAGCGCCTCTTCGAGCTCCCTGACGCTTCCTTTCCGCTTCATGACGGAAAGTTCTCCGTTCAGCACGGCGATACCCGCTGAATCGTACCCGCGGTACTCGAGCCGCTGCAAACCCGCCAGAAGGACATCAGCCGCGTCCTTCGATCCGATATATCCGACTATTCCACACATGACATGGCCGTGTTGTATGAACAAGAAAGCGATCGGCATGCCGACGGCTGCCGTCACGACAGTATAAGAAAAACCCCTAAAAAATACTCTGCATTTCATGATGCAGGGCACGCGCCCTGGCATTGACCGCCTCTTCGAACGCTTCGGGAGTATCGAACTCTCCTTCGGGATAGATAACCCCCCGGCTGACGTTGACGAGCGCCCCTTGTTTCCGGTCGTCCACGCCGAGAGCCGCGGACTCCTGCAGGGATCCGCCCTGCGCCCCCACCCCCGGAATCAGCATGAAAAGTCCCGGAGCCGAGCGGCGGATCTCTCCGACCAGGGAGCTCTTGGTCGCGCCGACCACGATCCCGGCGTTGCCGTTACGGCTCCACTCCCGGACCTTCGCAAGAACCGACTCGTAGAGCGCTCCTCCCGAGGCGAGGTGTTGTTCCTCGAAATCCGCCGACCCGGGATTGGAAGTGAGGCAGAGCACGAAAATCAGTTTCTGGTCGTAAGCAAAAAACGGCTCGAGCGAGTCGTATCCCATGTAGGGCGCGACCGTGAGCGCATCGAAATTCCAGTGATCGAAAAAGGCCTCGGCATACATGCGACTGGTGTTGCCGATGTCGGCCCGCTTGGCATCGGCGATGGAGAGCGTTTCGCACGGAAGATTCTCCAGGGTATCCTGCATGTCCTGCAGCCCCTCGACCCCCCGCGACTCGTAGAAGGCCGTGTTGATCTTGTAGGCCGCCGCATGCTCCCTGGTCGCCCGGACGACGGAACGGTTGAACTCCAGAACGGGACGCGGCATGCTGCGGAACACCGGCGGAATTTTATCGAGATCGCTGTCAAGCCCCACGCACAGCAGAGACTTTTTCGCGGTTATCTGCTCATTGACCTTGTTGCGCGCCGCATTCATGGATATACTCATGTCGCTTCCGGAAGAAAAGATTGTGCCGCACCCTGGTTTCCGGCGTCCGGGACCCGGCCCCGCGCCCGCATTCGGCAGGCATCGAACAGGGCTCGGGGGAACTGAAACTTATAAGGCGGGTTCGACATTAAAACTATGCTTTTGTAATTCGCTGTCAATAGCGTTACTTACGGTTCGGTCCGTTACATTACGAAAGATAGCGAAGACACGTCAACTCTTTATGCGAATAGATGGGAAATAACCTGTTCAAACCACAAAATCCATATAAAAACGATCCTGAAAACAACAACGAACGGAAACCGAGATTCTCGCTGGTTTACTACGTTGTCATTATCCTCATCCTGATCGGCCTGCAGCTTGCTTTTTTCTGGTCCGGCTCCACCCGGGAAATCGCCTACAGCACCTTCCGCACATACATCGAGGAAGACAAGATCGAATCGGTCAGGATCGCTCCCGAGCGCATCCATGTCCAGCTCAAGCCGGGCGTGGCCGTGCCGCTCGAAAACGGAACGAAGGAAAACCGCCCCGGCCTCGGCCTTTCCGGCGACACTGCCGGCCCGAACGAGGTCTATGTCGTTCCCGTCAGGGACGAAGATCTTGTCGGGCTTCTCGAAGCGAAAGGGATCAGCTACAAGGGCGCCCCCGGCAACAGCTGGATCGGCGATATTCTCCAGTGGGTTCTTCCGTTCGCGCTTCTGATCGGCATCTATTTCTTCGTGTTCCGCCGCCTCGGCGGGCCGGGCTCGCAGTTCATGAACATCAGCAAGAACAAGGCCGCGCTCTACGAGAACCTTGACGAACATACAAGGATCACCTTCACGGACGTCGCGGGACTGGACGAAGCCAAGGCAGAGGTCATGGAGGTCGTCGATTTCCTGAAAGACCCGAAAAAATATACCAAGCTCGGCGGCAAACTGCCCAAAGGGGTGCTGCTCGTCGGCCCGCCCGGAACGGGCAAAACCCTCCTGGCGAAAGCCGTCGCGGGCGAAGCGGATGTTCCCTTCTTCAGCATCAGCGGCTCCGACTTCGTCGAAATGTTCGTCGGGGTGGGCGCGGCCCGCGTCCGCGATCTTTTCCGTCAGGCCAAGGAAAAAGCACCCTGTATCATCTTCATCGACGAGATCGACGCCGTCGGCCGCAGCAGGGGCAAGGGCGTCATGATGGGCGCGAACGATGAGCGCGAGAACACGCTCAACCAGTTGCTTGTCGAGATGGACGGCTTCGCTACCGACAAGGGGGTCATTCTCATGGCCGCGACCAACCGCCCCGACGTGCTCGACTCCGCGTTGCTCCGGCCCGGAAGGTTCGACCGCCAGATCATGGTCGACAAACCGGACCTCAAGGGCCGTATCGACATCTTCAAGGTGCACACCAAGAACCTGTCGCTCTCTCCGGACGTCAGGCTCAAGGTGCTGGCTTCACAGACGCCCGGCTTCGCCGGAGCCGAAATCGCCAACGCGGCAAACGAAGCCGCGCTGCTCGCGTCGCGACGGGGCAAGCAGAGCATCGGCATGAAGGATTTCGAGGATGCCATAGAACGCGTGGTGGCCGGACTGGAGAAGAAAAACAAGGTCATAAACCCGAAGGAAAAGCAGATCGTCGCCTACCACGAGGCCGGTCACGCCATCATCAGCTGGATGATGGCGGAAAACGACGCCGTGCAGAAAATCTCCATCGTGCCCCGCGGTATGAGCGCACTCGGCTACACGCTCAACCTGCCGCTCGAGGATCGCTACCTGATGACGCGCAAGGAGCTCTTTTCGCGGATTTGCGGACTCCTGGGGGGACGAATCGCCGAGGACATCATTTTCGGCGAGATATCCACCGGAGCCCAGAACGACCTTGAAAAAGTCACCGAAATCGCCTACAACATGGTGGTGGTCTACGGCATGAGCGAAAAAGTGGGCAACGTCTCCTATTACGAGAGCAACAACGCCTACTACGGCGGACCCGGCGTCGACAAGAAGTACAGCGAGCACACCGCGCGGCTGATCGACGAGGAGATTCACGCGATCATCGAGCAGGCTGAACAGAAAGTCTACGAAATTCTCAACCGGGACCGCGACAAACTTGAACAGCTCGCTCGCGATCTGCTCAGCAAGGAGATGCTCGGCTACTGTGAAATCGAGGAAATTCTCGGCAAGCGGCCGGCCGGAAGCTTCAACCCTCACGGCGAAGAACCGTGCGGGGAAAGCCAGGAAACCGGCAGCGAAAGCCCCGCGCGGAACGGTTCGGACACGATCGAGGACGTCGAACTGCGCGATCTAGAGGCCGCCGTCGAAAAACTCCGGCAGAAACGGAGCATGGGGGAAAGCTGACCCGATGGAAAAACGGTTTCATGTCACCGTGCGGGGGCTTGTCCAGGGTGTCGGGTTCAGAATGTTCGTCGAACGTTCCGCGACCCGCATGGGTCTGAAAGGGTGGGTTCGCAACCGGCCGGACGGCAGCGTGGAAATCGACGTGCAGGGCCCCGCCGGCCTTGTCGGTGAACTCTTGGAAGAAGCGAAAACCGGACCTCCGGCATCGAAGGTATCCGCTGTATCCGTGAAGGAGATGGAGCCGGACTTCCGGAAACGGGGCTTTTCCGTGCTCGTATAGGCCGCACCGGCAAAAGAAAAAACCCCGGAACATCCGGGGAAGGTGTGGGTCCCGAGGGAGTCGAACCCCCGACCTACTGGGTGTAAACCAGTCGCTCTAACCAACTGAGCTAGAGACCCATCGAAAAGGAACGTAAGTATACGATATTTTTTTTTCAGCGACAAGCCGTTTTTTCGCCGGAGCTCCCGTCCCGCGCGCATTTGTAACCATTCCCGAAAAAACATAAATTCAGTCCGGTAATCCCGTGAGTTTCAGCAATTATCCCGCACCTGCATCATGAAATCGTTATCCATCCTCGGCAGCACCGGATCCATCGGATTGAGCACTCTCGACGTCATCCGGCAACATCCTGGACGCTTCAGGGTGACGGGACTGGCCGAAGGACATGACGTCGATCAGCTCGCCCGTCAGATCAGGGAGTTCGGGCCCGGGATCGTTTCGGTAAGGGACGAAGCGTCCGCCCGGCGTCTGGAAGACCTGCTAGGCCCCGAAAAACCGGAAATCCGCTGGGGAATCGACGGCGCGGCCGCGGTCGGCGCGGCCGAAGGCGCGGACATGGTAGTCTCCGCCATCGTCGGCGCCGCGGGATTGAAACCGACCGTCAGCGCAATCAGGGCGGGCAAGGACATCGCGCTGGCAAACAAGGAAACGCTGGTCGTGGCCGGCGCACTTGTCATGAATCTCGTCCGGGAGCACGGCGTCACGCTCCTGCCGGTCGACAGCGAACACTCGGCTGTTTTCCAGTCGCTTTCCGGGCACAGGAACGAGGATATCCGGCGCATCGTCCTGACCGCTTCCGGAGGGCCGTTCAGGAACACTCCCGCAGAGGAGTTGAAAGCCGTCGGTCCCGAACAGGCGCTGAAACATCCACAATGGGACATGGGAGCCAAAATCACCATCGACTCCGCGACGCTCATGAACAAGGGCCTCGAAGTGATCGAGGCTCACTGGCTTTTCAACATGCCTGCGGACAGAATCGGCGTCGTGGTTCACCCGCAGAGCATCATCCACTCGATGGTGGAGTATATCGACGGCTGCGTCATGGCGCAGCTCGGCGCTCCGGACATGCGCGCACCGATCGCCTACGCGATCGCCTGGCCGGAACGCTGTGAAAGCGGCATTAAAACGCTCGACCTCACGGAGATCGGCTCACTCACGTTCGAAGAGCCCGATACAAAGCGATTCCCCGCACTGCGGCTCGCCTTCGAGGCTCTGAAGGCCGGCCGAACCTGCCCGGCGGTGCTGAACGCGGCCAACGAGATCGCCGTTGCTGCCTTCCTCGAAAACAGAATCGGCTTCACCGACATTCCGGCGCTTGTCGACAGGACCCTGCAGGCTCACGAACCGTTCACCCCTTCCAGCCTGGAAGAGTATCTCGAAGCCGACGCATGGGCGAGAAAGACCGCGCGGGAGATGGCAACAGTGTAACGGCAACGCTCATGTTTCAAGGACAAAAAGAGGAACAGGCTGTCCCGGATATCAACGGACGGTATTCGGATAGCCCGTTCCGGAGGACAATGATCACACTATGGATTTTCTGACTACGACATTTCACTTCATCGTCGCGATTTTCATCCTGGTCACCGCTCATGAACTCGGACACTTTCTGACGGCGAAGTTTTTCGGCATGCGGGTCGACAAGTTCTATATCGGCTTCGACTTCTACAACCTCCGCCTCTGGAAGAAGAAGATCGGCGACACCGAATACGGCATAGGAGTCTTTCCCCTCGGCGGTTATGTGAAAATCGCGGGTATGGTCGATGAAAGCCTCGACACCGGTTTCCAGAAAACCGAACCCGAGCCCTGGGAGTTCCGTGCAAAACCGGTCTGGCAGCGCCTCATCGTGCTCGCCGGCGGCGTCACCATGAACATGCTGCTCGCGGCCGCAATCTTCATCGGCATGGCCGCGGTATTCGGCGAAAGCAAAACCTCGACCGTCAATCCGGCATATGTCGAGGACAATTCGGTTTACGAAGCCATGGGCATGCAAACGGGCGATCGGTTCCTCGCGGTCAACGGCAACCCGGTCGAATACTGGGAAGAGGTGCTTTCCCCGAAAAATTTCGCCAGCGGCAACCTGAGCTACACCATTGTGCGCGACGGAGAGCGGCGGACGTTGCAGGCCCCGCAGGACATTCTTACGCAGATCAATGAAGACCGGGCTCTCGGCGTACGTCCATTGATGCCTCCGGTCATCGACCAGGTTCTGTCGGGACAACCGGCGGACCGAGCGAACCTCAAACCCGGCGCGCTGATAACGGCCATCGACGGCAAGCCCGTCCGGGACTGGTCCGAAGTCGTCGCGCTGATCTCCGCCAATCCGGAGAAAGAGATCGCGATCGCCTGGAAGTACCTCAAACCCGCCGCGGACGGCTCGATCGACGTTTCGAAAATCATGGCTTTCGGGTCCGAAACCCTCTCGAAGGTAGTTCCCGGTTCGACGGGAAAAATCGGCATCTCGCTCAAACAGACTCTCGTGACCGAACACCAGCGTCTCGGTCCCCTGGCTGCAACCGGTTACGGCCTGGAACAGACATGGAACCTGACCGTCACCACGGTCAAGGGATTCGGCAAGATCCTGAGCGGAAAGGAGGATTTCCGCAAATCGGTCGGCGGCCCGATCAAGATCGCGAGAATCGCGGGACAGAGCGCCCAACAGGGTTTCGGCAGCTTTCTCTATTTTCTGGCCCTCCTCTCCATATCGCTGGCGTTCATCAACATCCTGCCCATTCCGGCGCTTGACGGCGGCCAGTTCGTCATGAACGCCGTCGAAGGCATCATGGGGCGGGAAATTCCTTTCGGAATCAAGCTCAAGATTCAGCAGATCGGCATGGCGCTGCTTCTGACGCTTTTCCTGTTCTTCATCATCAACGATATCATCAACCCCTGAGCGGGGCGGCGGGAGAACGCGGTCAACCGGTCATGCTCGACAGACTCGAAGCTATAAAGGACAAGTACCTCCGGCTGGAGGAACAGCTTGCCGATCCTGAAGTGATCTCCGACCAGCAGCGGTTCCGGCAGCTGAACAAGGAGTACAGCGATCTGAAGGAGATCGTCCAGGCCTACGAAAGCTACCGCGCTAACCTCCGGCAGACCGGGGAGGTGCGGGAGATGGTCAGCCAGGAACAGGACTCCGACATGAAGGCCCTCGCCCAGGCCGAACTCGACGAGCTCGAGAAAGAGCAGCCCGAGCTGGAGCAGCACCTCAAGATGCTTCTCCTGCCGAAAGACGAAGCCGATTCGCGCAATGTCATCATCGAGATACGCGCAGGAACCGGCGGCGACGAAGCCGCGCTCTTCGCCGCCGATCTGTTGCGGATGTACCAGCGCTTCGCCGAACGCCGCGGATGGAGCTGCGAAATGCTCGAATTCAGCGAAGCGAGCATTCCGGGGGGCTGCAAGGAGACCGTGCTCGCAATAAGCGGACACGACGTCTACGGCACCATGAAATTCGAAAGCGGCGTTCACCGCGTGCAAAGGGTGCCGGAAACCGAGACCCAGGGCAGGATACACACCTCGGCTGCGAGCGTGGCGGTGCTTCCTGAGGCGGAGGAGGTCGATATCGATATCCGCAGGGAGGATCTGCAAACCGACACGTTCAGAAGCGGGGGAAAGGGGGGCCAGAACGTCAACAAGGTCGAGACCGCCGTCCGCATTACACATCTCCCTTCCGGCATCGTCGTTGCCTGCCAGGAAGAACGGTCGCAGCTCCAGAACCGGGAACGCGCCATGAAGATGCTCCGTGCGAAACTCTACGACATGCAGCTTGCGGAAAAGAACCGGGAACGCGCCGACCTGCGGAAATCCATGGTCACGACCGGCGACCGGAGCGCCAAGATCCGCACCTACAACTTTCCCCAGTCACGGGTCACGGACCATCGCATCGGCTTTACCAGCCACGCCCTGCCCCAGATACTCGAAGGGGCTCTCGACGAGATCGTCGAAGCGCTGAAACTCCACGACCAGACGGCACGCCTGCAGGAGGAACGCCTCTGAAACCCGGCGGACTCTCGTGGGCGTCATGCAATTATCGGGGAAACTCCGTATATTTTTTTTCAGGGCCGGCGGGTTCGGCGAACAATCACAACAGGGCGACAAGGCGGCCATGGAAATTGAAGCCACGGGAAAAAGCAAGGGGGAGTGGATATTTCACGGTGAGTTTCACGAAACCATCGACTACCTTTCGAACCACAAGAAAATCATCGAGTTCAACCCCTTCTGCCGCTGCGTCGAGAAAACGCAAGCAGACAACATCTACAAGTGGCATTTCCGTGTCACCGATCCGCAGAACAACCCCTTCGACGTCATTTTCGTTATCGAGGAAACCCAGGAACTTCTGGTGACCCTTCCCGAAGAGTATGAGGACAGGGATCCGGGCGACATACCCGAAGAGATCCTCCACGACAACACGATAGGAAGAAAAATCACCTGGAAGCACCATCCCGCCGACGAGACGATCGACGACCCAAAAAAATACATTTTCGAAGGCAAGGCGTTTGCCGAAATGTTCGTCCACCCCCACCGCTCCGCACAGACCAGGGTCGACTTCGACCTGAAAATCGATGTCCGTTTCACGCTCTACCCGGCCTTCAGAATCATACCCGAGAGCATTATCCGCAACATGACCAACGCGGGTATGTCCTTTATCATGCAGAGTGCGACCGACAAAATGTTCCGGAGCATTTCGAAGGACTTCGGCACGGTTCTACCGGCGTAGCCACGTTCCCCTGCCGGAAGGATGTTTTCACCCTGACTTTGACCTAAACCGAGCGTCCCGACTTGTCGGGATACAGCGGCATTCCCTGTGCCTTGCATCCGTGACATGCTCGACAATCGCTCAATTCAGGTTTGATTATCGGGGGGCACCGGCTTATTTTTTTCTTTACCTTGAGCACCGTAGCCTTGTTACTTCCTGTCGGAAGCGTGGCGGTCCCGGCGGAGAGGTCCGCTCCGGCTCCGGACCCGCAGAGGCAATCCGGAAAAACGGGACGATCATCGTCATCGGAAAACCGCCCCACATCGAACCCCTGAGGCGCTTCGCCCCGGGCAAGCAACCCGAAACGCAACAACAACCTGCCTGATGAAGAACTTTTACGACCTGGTCAACACCCGCAGCAGCCTGAGAAGCTTCCTCAGGGATAAACCCGTCCAGGAAGAGGTGCTCCTTCGCGTCCTTTCGGCCGGCAGAATGGCCCCGTCGGCGAAAAACCTGCAGCCCTGGACCTTTACGGTGGTCAGCTCGCGGGAAACACTCGAAACGATCTACCCCTGTTACCCGGCAGACTGGATACAGAGCGCGCCACACCTGCTTTTCGTCACCGGACGGCGGAACGATGCCTGGGTCAGGAAATACGACGGCTACAACTCCCTCGAAACCGATCTGACGATAGCCATGGACCACATGATCCTGGCGGCGGCGTGGGAAAACCTGGCGACCTGCTGGATCGCCGCGTTCGATCCGCAAAAGTTACGCCGGGCGCTCGACCTCGCCGACGACGAGGAGATCTTTGCCTTCACGCCCATCGGCTACCCGGCGCCGGACGCCGCTCCCCGCCCGAAAACGCGCAAGGAACTGAAAGAGATCGTTCGATATCTGTAGGGCACCTCTATTACTTGTCGTGAGCGCGCTGAAGACAAGGCGGACGGAGCGCCGATAGCAATCTCGGGATAAACTTCAAAACCGGAGTCCCGACAGGTCGGGACAACGAAGTATTCGGGCCGCGTAACAAATTACATAGAGGTGCCCTGTAGCCGAAAGGCTCAGTCGTCCCCCTCCCGCCCGAGATTCCTCACGTCGACATAGGCCCCGGAGGGCTGAGCCAGGATAGCCGGCAGAAGCTCCCAGAGCCTTTCCGCCGCATTGTCCGGATCGTGCGCCCGCCCCTCTTCGAAGGCTTTTCTGATGCGGGCGTTGGCGGGAAACCTCTCGTCGAGCGGCTGTTCGCAGATCGACTCGGTCATTGCGGTCCTGACGATGCCGGGTGCGACAGCCGAAAAATGCGTTCGGGGAAACTCGTGGGAGTACACCCGAAGGAGAAGATTAAGCGCGGCCTTGGACATGGAATAGGCGAGCCAGCCACCGGAACCGTTGAACGAGGCCCCCGACGAAATCCCGACAACCTGTGCAGGCTGCGAGCTCCTTTCCAGCAACGCATCGAGAACGACCTTGTTTGCCAGCGTGTTGATCCTGAGCACCGACTCGATCTCCCCTACGCTCACCTCGCCGGACGATCCGATCGGACCGCCGACGCCGGCATTGAGGAACACGACATCCGGCGAATTTTTCTTCCCGAGACCTCTTGCGAGCTTCGTCCCGATTGTTTCCAGGGCGGCGAGATCGGCGCGAATGAACTCGAAGGCTTCACGGTCCTCGAGGCTGGCGGGACAGCGCCTGCCCACCCCCACAACCCGGCACCCCTGCAGGAGCGCTGTTTCGGCAAGAGCCTTGCCGAAGCCCCGGCTCACGCCGGTCACAAGAACTTTTTTTGTCGTCATGGAACTATCCTGCATGTTGCCCTGCCAAACACTGCGCCGGCGCTGCGGCGCGTTCCCGAAGAAAAAGTATGGAGAAAACCTCTACCGAACAAGGCGATTACGGTGAAAGGAACCACGGCCGCGGGGAAGAAACCATTCCGCATCCTGCCGTAGGGATACGACGTAAAAGCGTCAACCAGACCGGATGAGCGGCATCGGCAGCTACCAGGGCGCCTCTGTTAATTGTCGTGAGCGACCTGAAGCCTCAACCACCTCTCCCGCGTCTGTCCGTGATTGTTTTATTCCGGACCGTTGGCTAAATTTCCTGCCTGAACCTGCGAAAGCTTCCAGAGCCCGGCAGAACGGGAACAAGGATATAACGAAAAAAGAACTGTACACCGATGAAACAGATTATTTTTGCCTGCAGTATTATCTCCCTTCTTTTCCTCTCCTCCTGCAATACGGTCGAAGGCGTAGGAAAAGACGTGGAATCCGTCGGCTCCACGATCAAGGAAACCGCGCAGGATAACAAGTAAACCGGAATAATGTTTCGTCCCCGGCGCTCGTGCAGGAAGTCGGGGACGATCTCTGCAGAAACGTAATTTTCATGGCTGCGGTCCGTTCCGTCCCGAAAAAACCCACAGCATGTCATCCGTCTTCACCGCACGTTTTCGGCACCTACTCTTCATCCTAACATTTGCCGCCGCACTTCTGCTTGCATCCGAAAAGAGGGCCGTTGCGGAAACATACTATCACGTCACCCTCAAGGCGTTCCTCGATCCCCGCGACCTGTCCGCAGTCGAATGGGCCTGGGTGACGCTTGTCGAAATCCCCAAGCGGGAAGCGTTCCCCGACGAAGCCGCCCTTGCCGAACGTTACGGCGGTTCTCTTCGCGGCAGCGTTCTGGCGTTTGTCCGTGCCTCCGCCTGGAGATCCGAACATCGGTATGCGATTGAAAAACGCTGCAAGGACAGACCTGCGGAAATGAAGATTTCATGGAACGAAAGCCGGAGCGACCGGGTCTATGCGATGGGAGGGCTGGACAACCCCGACAATCCCGACGAGATCAATTTCGGGTTCACCACCCGGCGAATCTTTCTCGAAAACAAGCGGTGGTTCGATCCCGAAAGCCGCGCATACGTCGCTGTCGGTCCGGTCCGCATGGAAGGAGAGGCGGCCGAAGAGATCCGGGGGGATTTCATCCTGCGCCCGGTCAATTATCTCGATCCGCTCAAACATTACAGTTTCTGCGGCAAACAATGGGTGGAACAGTACCGGTCGGTGTTCAACCATTTTCACCTGCATGAAGAATTCCTCGACGGCGATAACGATATTTTCAATCAGACCGTCGGAAAAAAACACGTTGTCTACCAGATCATCCGGACCTCGTCGAGAACGCATCCGAACTGGAAGGAACAACGCATGTAACATGGCCCTGGACGGAGGAATCCGCTGCTCGCTCCGGAAATCCGGTTGCCGGCGGACGAACGTTTTCCTGAACCGTCCCGGGACAAAAGAACAGAGCATATGAATGTCAGCAATATCCTGATTATCGGCCTCGGCGGCGTGGGGCTTCACCTGGCAAAACGCCTCATACACGAAGGCTACGGCGTCACGGTCATAGAATCGAACCCGCAACTCATCGCCTCGATCCACGACAAGATCGAAGCCAAGATCATCGAGGGCAACGCCATGGAACTTGCCTGCTGGCGGCGGGCCAACGCGGAATCCATGGATCTCCTCATCGCGGTCACGAACGAGGATTCGGTCAACATGATCGCCTCGATCATCGCCGACCGGTTCGGCATTCCGCAAAAAATAGCCCGTGTGCGCTCTCCGGAATACGGCTATGCAAACTCCTTTCTCAACAAGAACGACTTCAAGATCGATCTTGTCATCCACCCCGAAGAGCTTGTCGCGCAGGAGATCGCACGCCTCGTCATGCGCGCATCGGCGAACGACGTGATAGATATCGGCGAAGGGGAGATGAAAGTCTGCGCCATGCGTATCGGGCAGAACTGCCCGCTCACCGACAAGACCCTGAAAGAGATTTCGGACCTCTACAGCGAATACGGATTCCGCGTCGTGGCCATCGCCAGGGGCATCGCCACGATCATCCCCGGCGACGAAGACACGGTGCTGGCCAACGACCAGGCGTTCATCATACTCAAGGGTACCGACCTGCAGCGGTTCATGAACCTCATGGGCGTCAGGGAACAGAGCATCCAGAGAGTCATGATCGTGGGCGGCGGAATGGTGGGTGCACGCGTGGCCCAGCTGCTGGGGAAAACCGTGAAGATCAAGCTGATCGAAAACGACAAGGAACACGCAGAGGATCTCGCATCGGAACTCAAAAATACCGAAGTGCTGCTGGGCGACGGGACGGACGTCAATATCATGGTGCTCGGAGGGCTCATGGAAATGGATATCTTCATCGCGACCACGGGCAACAACGAAACCAACATCATCAGTTGCCTTCTGGCCAAGCACATCATGAACAGAAAGAACATCGACCCCTCCGGCAGGGAGGGCAAGACCATGGCGATGGTCAAGAAGGAAGATTATCTGGTGCTCGCCTCCACCATCGGTCTGGACATCGCTCTGAACATGAAGATCTCCGCCGCGAACGAAATCCTGAAATTCATCAGAATGGGCGAGCTGCTTTCGGTCGCGCACCTGCACGGCGTCGATGCCGAAGTCATCGAGCTGGTGGCGACCCCGCGCTCCCCGATAACGAAAAAAACCCTCGGCAAAATGCGCTCCATGCTGCAGGAAAAAGAGATTCTGATCGCGGGGGTCTTCAAAAACGGGTCGTGCAGGCTGACCGACCGCGACACGCTCATCGAACCGAACCAGAAAGCCATCGTCGTTTCGGCGACGAAAAGCCTCAAGGAAGCGCAACGGCTTTTTCAGTAAGAACACCGTAACGGCCCTATGAATTTTCCTGCAATACTCCACGTTCTCGGCGTGCTCCTGCTCTTCATCGCAAGCACGATGCTCTTCCCCCTCGCCTGCGCGCTGATCTACGGTGAAGGGGACGCGGCCGCGCTCGGCGTTTCGCTCGCCGTAACCGTCGGCATCGGCCTGCCGGTATGGCTCGGGTTTCGCCGGCACAAGGACCTTACACTGAAAGACGGCATCTTCATCGTCACGGCAGGCTGGATTCTGGTCTCGTCAGTTTCCGCGCTGCCGTTCATGATCCACGGCGCCATTCCTTCCTTCACGGACGCATTTTTCGAAATGATGTCCGGTTACACCACCACCGGCGCGACCGTGCTCCGCGATATCGAAGCCGTGCCGCACGGCCTGCTTTTCTGGCGGAGCATGACACACCTGATCGGAGGCATGGGCTTCATCATGGTCACCATCATCATCCTGCCGCTGCTCGGCATCGGCGGCATGCAGCTCTACAAGGCTGAAGCCGATCCCGGTCAGGTCATCACGGGTGAAAAATTCCTGCCGCGCGTCAAGCAGGCGGCCATCTGGCTCTGGGGCATCTATCTCGTACTGGTTCTCGTGCAGTCGCTCCTGCTTCTCGCGGGCGGCATGACGCTTTTCGACGCGCTCTGCCACGCCTTCGGCACGGTATCGACCTCCGGTTACTCCACAAGGAACAGCAGCATCGGTTACTATCAGAGCGCCTGGATAGACTGGGTGACCATACTGTTCATGTTTCTCGGCGGCATGACCTTCATGATGCACTATCACATACTGAAAAGAGAGTGGGAGCCCGTCCGGAGCAACACGGAGCTTCGCTGGTACACGGGATTCGTGGTCTTCTTCTGCGGTCTCGTGACGTTCGAACTCTGGCAGGCGGGACAGTACGGGGGCTTCCCGGAAGCACTGCGCTACGGCTCCTTCCAGGTCGTTTCCATACTGACCACCACCGGGTTCACCACCGACGACTACGAGCTCTGGCCGCAGGCGGCCCAGATGCTGCTCCTGATCGTCTGCTTCATCGGGGCGAGCGCCGGATCGACCACCAGCGGCATCAAGGTGGTGCACTACGAGATCATCAGCAAGTATCTCTACGCCACCGGCAGAAAATTCCTTCAGCCCCTCGCGGTGGTCCCGATCAAGATCAACGGTCGCGTGGTCGAACAGCCGGTCGTCACGCTCGCCGTCAGCTACTTCATCGTGAACATCTTCATGATCTTTGCCGGCAGCGCCATCATGACCCTGATTGACGACATGGACTATTTCAGCTCCATGAGTGCGGTGATTTCCGCCCTGTTCAACATCGGGCCGGGATTCGGCGAGATCGGCCCGTCGAAGACCTTCGCCGACGTCTCCACAGCCGGCAAGTGGTTTCTCTCCTTCAACATGCTCACCGGACGGCTCGAGATGTTCTCCGTGCTGGTGATGTTCTATCCATCCTTCTGGAAAGAGTGAACGGTCGCGCAAATAACCGGCTGCGCAAAGCGATAGCTATCTATACATTCCGGTTCCTGTGCTCCGTCCGCCTTGCTCTCGCTCCGCTCGCCACGGTTATTTGCGCGACCGCGTGACAGTTAACAAATCAACAGCTCAACGCATCAACAAGGAAGTTCACTCCCTCATATGCCCCTTGTCGGTGATATGACCGGTCGCGTCCCATCCGAGGTCCTTGTCGCGATGAAGCTCCTCCCGTTCGGCCTGCATAAGCTGTTCGAGGTCCTCGATTCGCTGCTTGGTTTCACGGATCAGGGCCTTTCTGTCGTGGCGCATTTCGGCGAGTTCGAGGATATGCTGTTCATCGTGCTTCCTGAAGGTCTTCATCGCCCTGGCGACGTTGTGTTTCCTGTGCCCCAGCCGCCCGAGAGCCTCGGCTCCCATCCGGAGAGCCGAGTCGAGCGTTTCACGGTAGACTCCGGTGACACCCATATCGATCAACTCACAGGAATCCTCCAGCCCTCCCGTGCGGGCGACGATATCGAGATGGGGAAAGTATTTCTTTGCGGTCGCGGCGATCTCGACGGTTTTTTCGGGATCGTCGACGGCGATAACGAGCAGTTCGGCGTCCCCCGCGCCGGCAGTCCGCAGCAGGTCCGCGCGTGAAGCGTCTCCGTAGAACACCTTCAATCCCATCTTGCGGAGCAGCTCGACGTTGTCCGGGTCGATGTCGAGATAGGTGGCGTCCTCGCCGTTGGCCTGCATGAACCGGCCGATCGTACTGCCGACCCGACCGAAACCGGCGATGATCACCCGGCTCTTCTCCTCGATGACCGAAGACGAGACGGGCCGGACCCGTTCCGTGGTGCCGAACCGGGGCCGGATCAGTTTCTCGTTCACCAGGAAAAGCAACGGCGTCAGGGCCATGCTCACCGCAACCACCGCAATCATCGGATCGACCAGCGACGCCTCGAACACGTTGTTGTCCAGACCGAAGGAAAACAGCACGAACGCGAACTCCCCGCCCTGGGCGAGGGCGAATGCGAACAGCAGAATGGCGTCATAACTCATCCTGAACACCCTGCCGACAATCGCGAGCACGAAGAACTTCAGGGCGATAAGCGCAACCACCAGTTCGAGGATCAACAGCGGATCGGCGGCGATGACGCGGAAGTCGATCGACGCCCCCACGGAGATGAAAAAGAGACCGAGCAGGAGCCCCTTGAAGGGCTCGATGCTGGTTTCGAGTTCATGACGGTATTCGCTCTGCGCCAGGACCACGCCTGCGAGAAACGCTCCGAGCGCCGGACTCAGGCCGACCTGTCCCATGAGGATGGTGATCGCTATGACGAGCAGGAGAGCCGCCGCCGTGATGAGCTCGCGAAGCTTCGTGTTGGCGATCAGGCGAAACACAGGGTTGACGAGGTACTTCCCGGCGAGAATGATCCCGGCCACCACTGAGAGCACAGCGACCGTCCGGCCCCATATCGGCAGGGACTCGACCCACGCGGCCGAGGCATGGTGCCCACCGTCACCGTCAGCATGGCCGGTCGCGAGCAGCGGCATGACCGCCAGAATGGGAATGATCGCGATATCCTGGAACAGAAGGACGGAAAAGGAGTTCTGTCCTCCGTCGGTTTTCATGAGCCCCTTCTCGTGCAGGGTCTGCAGCACGATCGCCGTCGACGAAAGCGCAAGCACCAGACCGAGTGCGAGCGCCGTCTGCCAGCGCAATCCCAAGGAGAGCGCGATCACGTCGATGACAAGGGCCGTCGCGGCGACCTGCATGCCTCCCATGCCGAGAATCGCCTTTTTCAGCTTCCAGATCATCTCCGGCTGCAGCTCCAGACCGATCAGAAACAGCATCATGATGATGCCGAACTCGGCGAACTGCATCACGTTCCCGCCCTCTTCCCCGACAAAACCGAGAACGTAGGGGCCTATCACGATGCCGGCGATCAGATAGCCCAACACCGAGCCGAGACCCAGCTTCTTCGCCACCGGCACCGAAACGACGGCCGCACTCAGATAAACGAACGCCTGAAAAAGAAAACTCCCTTCGTGCATGACCGTTCTAGCGTTTTTCGTTCAGGCAATCGTTGAGGTACTCACGACCGTCCGGAGAATCGAAGCGGAAAGCGTCATCGGAAAGCAGCCGGAGCATCCGGTGATAGTCCGCGGCGCTCGAGCTGATGCCCTCCTTTGCGATGACGTTGGTCCCGTGAACGACGTAGGGAGGAAGGTAACGCATGCCGCAGAGGCAGGCTGTCTGTTCGAGAGGAGCCAGCAGTTCCCTCATGGTAAAACGGTTGAAACCGTCGCGAGAGTAGGAAACGCGCCCTCCCCCCGTCGTGACGACTGCGCCGAGCCACTTGTCCCGCATCGCGGCGCCCCGGCTTCCGAAAGCCCAGCCGTGAACGAGCACGAGATCCATCCACTCCTTCAGAAGCGCCGGCATGCCGTAAAGGAAAAAAGGATAGTGCAGCAGAACGACGTCATGGGCCTGCAGGAGGCGCTGCTCAGCCTTGACGTCGATATCCATCTCGGGATAGAGCTCGTAGAGATCGTGGAAGGTAACCCCCGCCACCTTGTCCACGCCGCTCACGAGCGCCCTGTTGACTCTCGATTTTTCAAATGCGGGATGCGCAAATACGATAAGGATACTTCTCACGATAGCCGCCGCCGTTTCCTTTACTTTTCCGACCCGGTTTTTCCGGCTCACGCACAAAGATACGGAGCCCGACCACATCTGGCAAGACGGGCCGGAAACCTCTCTTCAGAGAAGTACGGAAAGAACGAACAGCGCGGCCAGAACGGTGGAGAGCAAGGCGTCGGGAACGCCGAACAGCGCGGCTGCGACCGCAAGCACCCCGAAAAACGCTCCCAGAACGGTCATCAGCCGGCGGACCGCAGGGGCACTCATCCCTTTCAGGAGCAGTGCGTCCTGGAGATGAGCCCCGTCACCGGTTGAAAACGGACTGCGACCGTGCGACAGCCGTTTCGCGAATGCTCCCGCAACGCCAACGAGCGGCAGAGCGAGTGCAAGCGCGGCAACCGGCAGCGACACCCCGTCCGGCGAAACGCTTACGATATCCAGCGCGACAACGGCGAGCAGAAGCCCTGCAAGCATGGCGGGATACCGGCCGAGGCGGCACGATGCCTTCCTGAAACGGAGCAGGAGAGCGAGCCCCACGGCGGCGCAGGATGCCAGAGCGAGCGAAACGGTCGCTCCGGCGACGAAAGCAAGCGATCCCAGGGCGAGAAATCCCGCAAGGGCCGTACGAACTCCGAGCCGCTCGAAACGGTCGATCGACACGACTGAATTCATCATCGCGAGAATGAACAGCATGGAAAAGAAGAGCCCGAGGACGCCGGTCCGGAGTTCCCCGACTCCCGGGAAACTGCCGAAAGAATCGATCGCAAGGCCGGGAAAGAACCAGAGAACAAGGTCCGCTACCGCGATCTGGGCCAGAAGGAGCCACTTGAACGTTGCCGGTTTCGATGCCGGACGAGCGGGGGAAGCGCTCCGATGCAGATAAGTTTCGTTGCTACGCATGATGGCTGTGTTTACACGTTGCTGCTGTCTTCTACGGAAGAAACAGCAAGGATCGTGCCATCAAGGCAGACAGGAAACGGTTAAATCATTTCTATACGGCAAGATAAGGATGTCCATCCTGATTCCGGAGCATGAAACCATGTTGCGATGCAATCCGGCAATGGCGCAACAACTGTCCCGGAAACACGCACTTCCGCCGAATGAGGCCCCTCACTTCTTTCTCGCAGCCGTCTGACGCGAAGCGGCGGACAACTTTCCGCCGTAGTGGCCCAGAAGGGTTACCACCGGAAGCATCGCGAGAAGGAGAACGATATAGACCCAGTGCAACCAGTTGTTGTAGTACATGATGTCCGGGATGGAGATCCTCACCGTAACGGTCACCACGGCAAGCGCGAACAAGAGGATCGACAGGCGGATCTTTTTCAGGAATACCGGGGTTTTCGCTCCCCTGTATTTTGTTTTCCAGTCATGCAGGCCCGAAAAAAAAGAGACTGGAATCGCCATGAGGGAGATGACGATGAGGTGTTCGACCGTATGCTCGAAAAAGGGATTGCCGGTCGGCAGGGTCAGCAGGAGATACAACACGGCGACCGGAATCAGTCCGTTGCTGAAATGCGCCGCGATCGCATGGAGAAAAAAGGTCTCCCTCATTTCCCGGAGCAGGCCTTTCTTTTTTCCAGCCATTGCCGTCCTCCTTTTGGCGGTCGGTTATCGTTCGTTCATGCGTCCCGTCACAAAAATGTAGCATCTTTGCCGGACAATCCCTCTACACGCCTCATTTCTCAAACTCTTCGCCGTCGTCCTCTTTTTCCACGGCCCCCCGCAACTCGTCGATCGTCGTCTTTTCCCAGAGCGGCACCCTGTCGAAGTAGGCCGCGCGGCCGATGATGTGAGCCGCGACCGGCGCCGTCAGCAGGAGGAAGACGATAATCGCTATCGCACGCGAGGCGATGCCGAAATCCTGCCAGTAGATCGCCGTGCCGGCAAGCACCAGACCGATGCCGAGGGTAGAGGCTTTCGTGGTGGCCGACATGCGGGTGTAGAGGTCGGGCATTTTCAGGATACCGACGGCCGAAAGCAGTATGAAAAGCGTTCCTCCGAGCAGCAAAATGCCGCTGAGTTGTTCCGTCATCGCCCCCTCCTCTTTCCAAGGTAGAATCCGAAAGCCACCGTACCGAGAAACGCCAGCAGGGCGACAATGATACCGACATCGAGAAAAGTCGTGGTGTTCTTCTGGATGGCATACACCGCGATAAACGCGATGGCGTTGGCCGACAGCAGGTCCAGCGCCACGATCCGGTCCTCGATGGAAGGACCGATAGCCAGACGCAGGAAAATGATCAGAATCGAGAGTCCGATAAAGATCACCGACAGTTGCACCGCCCACTCGATAAACGTCATCGCATCACTCCGATCAACCGTTTTTCAAGACCGTTCTTCAGCTCCTCCCTGAACCGGTCAGGGTCCTTCACGTAAAGCGCATGCACGTAGAGCGTCTTTCTGTCCGGCGAGACGTCGAGGCTCAGCGTGCCCGGCGTCAAGGTCACCAGGTTGGCGAAGAGCGTGATCTCGATATCGCTCTTCACGTCGAGCGGCACGGCGACGATTCCCGGTTCCATGTAATCCTTCGGCGTCACGATGTCGAACGCCACCTTGAGGTTGGCGATCACCAGCTCCTTCAGAAAGTAGAGCACGAACGCGACCACCAGCGGGATCCTGGTGAAGTAGCGGTTCTCCCCCCAGGCCGAACGGGAGAGCCAGAGCAGCAGGTAGCCGACGACAAGCCCGGAAGTGAACGTGAATGCGCTGACCTCACCGGCGAGCAGCATCCAGGCGATAGCGAGCAGAATGTTGATGAGAAACGGATTCATCGCCTTGCTCCGGTTACCGATTCGATGTAGCTGCCGGCATCCAGCAGCTCGGACGCCGCGCGGTCCGCGATGGAAAACACCGGTTCGAACCAGAGGCCCGCCGCCACGGTGACAAGACCGAGCAGCACGACCGGAGCGATCATCATGACCTTTCTGCCGGTCCGAAGGGCATGAAACTCCGACTCCTCGTTCGACTGGTCCGGGCGGGGATCGTCCTTCAGAAACGCCTCGTTCCAGATCTTGATCATGGAAAAGAGCGTGAGCATGCTCACGGCAAGAGCCACGCCGACCGTCAGGTAGTGCTCGGCTTCCAGTCCCGCCCTCAGCACCATGAGCTTCGCCCAGAACCCCGACAGCGGCGGAATGCCTGCGAGGCCGAGCGCAGGCACGAGAAACAGGAGACCAAGCAGGGGAAACGGGCCGTAGAGTCCGCCGATCTCCCTGAGATCGAAGGAGCCTTTCAGCCGCTGGACGAGGCCGCTGACGTAGAACAGGTTCGTTTTGGCCGCTATGTTATGGACGATGTAGAACAGCGAGCCGGCAAGCGCGAGCGGCGACTGGATCGCCAGCGCGAAGATCATGTAACCGATCTGGCTGACGATGTGAAAGGAGAGCAGCCGGCGCATGTCGTACTGCGCCACGGCGCCAAGAACGCCCGTCACCATCGTCAGACCCGAAACCGCGAGCAGGAACTGATGAACGAAAGCTGCGTCGTCCGGGGTGAAAACCGTGGTGAACATGCGGATCATCGCGTAGACGCCAACCTTGGTCATCAGACCGGCGAAAACGGCGGAAACGGCCACCGGGGGCGTGTGGTAGGATGCCGGCAGCCAGAAAAACAGTGGAAAAACAGCGGCTTTCACCCCGAAGGTGATCATGAAGAGCACGGCGACCACCGACAGCAGTTCCCGGTGCTCGAGCAGCGGTATCCTCTGCGCCAGGTCGGCCATGTTGAGCGTTCCCGACATGCCGTAGAGAATGCCGACGGCGGCGAGAAAAATGGCCGAGGAGAGCAGGTTCAGCGTCACGTACTTGATCGCTCCCTCGAGCTGCTCCGGACGCCCTCCCAGCACCATCAGCACGTAGGAGGAGATCAGCATGACCTCGAACCAGACGTACAGGTTGAAAATGTCGCCCGTGAGAAACGCTCCGTTGATGCCCATCAGAAGCAGTTGCAACAGCGGATGGTAGTAGTGGTGCTCCCGTTCGCGATCGATGGTTCCGATGGAATAGAGCGCCGTGGTGAACCCGATAAGGGCTGTAGCGACAAGCATGACGCATGAAAGCGTATCGGCAACGAGACTGATGCCGAAGGGCGCCTGCCAGCCGCCGACCTGCAGCGAAAGGATCTCTCCCCCCAGAACATCCGAGAGCATCACAGCCGATACCGCGCACAGCGCCAGGGTGACGCAGACGTTCAACGCGCGGTGCAGGACGGCCGAACGGGGAAAAAACATCATGATCACGGCCGAAACGAACGGCAGGAGAACGGGCAGCACGATGATCCTGTTCACGGCCACCTCCCGTTCGATGTGCGGCCGGACACCGTCCTCACGCCCTGCCCTCCCGGTATGTTCTCCCCTGCGTGTATCCTGTTCATACGGCGCTCACTCCAGTGTATCGGTGCTTCTCATCTCGTCGAGGTCTTCCGTTCCCAGCGTCTGGTAGGTCCGCTTGAACAGCACGATCGTAAAGGCCTGTACGCCGAACCCGATCACGATCGCCGTCAGGATCAGCGCCTGCGGCAGAGGATCGGCGAAGGGCTCGGCTATCGCGAGAGCGTTTTCCGGCACGAACGCCGGCACGCCCTTGGTCGGACGGGCGACGGTGAAAATCGTCAGGTTGGCCGCGTGCCCGAGAAAGATCAGGCCGAAGATCACCTTGACCATGCTTCTGCGCAAAACGAGATAGGTGCCTGCTGCGTAGAGCACGCCGATGATGAGAGCGAGCAGTAGAATCATGATCTCCGATCCTCCGCGGCAAGTGAAAAGATGATGGTCAGCGTGACGCCGAGCACGAGAAAGTAAACCCCGAGGTCGAAGAGGAGGGGGGTACCCACCTTCCCGAGCGGCGCAATGCCGGTGTCGATCCATACGGCCGTCATGAACGGGTTGCCCAAAAGCAACGACGGCAGTGCGCTCGCGGCTGCAAGCAGCAGCCCGAGGGCTGCGATCCGCAGAGGATCGAAAAAGACGATTTTCCGAGCGGCCTCGAGGCCGTTGGCGATGAAGTAGAGCGCGCACGCCGCCGCCGCAACCAGCCCTCCCACGAAACCGCCGCCCGGCTCGTTGTGGCCTCGCAACAGGAGAAAAACCGAGAACAGAAGAAGCAGTATCAGCAAATAGCGCGACGCGGTCGAAAGAATTACCGAATACATGGTTACGCCCTCCCTCTCGTTCTGAGTTTCAGCATGGCGAATATTCCCACGGCCGCGATCGCCAGCACCGTCATCTCACCGAGCGTGTCGAGAGCCCTGAAATCCACGAGAATGACGTTGACGATGTTGCGGCCCTTCCCTTCCGGAAGACTGGCGGCCGCGAAAAAACGCTTCAGTTCCGGCGAAAGTTCGAACGAGGTAGCGTAGAGCACGATCAGCGTCATGAACACCCCGACGCCCCCCGCGATCAGCGAGTCCCTGACCCGGTTCGAGGAGCGGGAAAGTTTCAGAAAGCGCGGAAGCCTGTAGAGCACCAGCACGAAAAGAATCACGTTGAGCGTCTCGATGGCGAACGTCGTGAGCGCGACATCGGGAGCGCCGTATATCACGAAGATGATACCGATGGAAAAGCCGAGCACGCCGAGCGCCACAATCGACTTCAACCTCGATTTCGAGGTTATCAGAAGAACGGTCGAGACAACGATGATGAACGCCAGCGCCACCTCGTAGAAGGTGACGGCAACGGCCGGCTCCAGTACGAAACGGCCGGCCGACCGGTAGAGCGCGAAAGAAGCGAGCGAGATGGCCGTCACGACGATCACGATGATGTAGTTGCGCAGATAACCGTTCTGCAGCAGGCGCGTCTGCAGCCTCGCCAGCGAAGAGAGCAGGCGCAGGGAGCCCTCGTACCACGCGGAAGGCTTCAGGAGGGCCGGAGCCCGAAGCGCAAGCAGCCGTTCGGGCATCCGGGAACGGACAAGGAAGAGCACGCCGCCCAGAAGCAGCGTGACGAAACTCAGCAGGAGGACCAGGTTGAATCCCTGCCATATCGATATCTTCAGACTGAGCGTTTCCGAAAGAATGCTCAGGGCGGATTGCTGGAGCATCACGGCAATGAAAACGCCCGGAAACAGCCCGAAGAGCAGCCCCAGGACCGCGAGCAGTGCCGGACCGATAAGCATCTTCAGCGGCGCTTCACCCGGCGGCCGCGGCGTCAGCAGTGTTTCGCCCCAGAAGGGCTTGAAGCCGACGAAAAGCGTTATCATCACGATGAAAGCGTTGGCGGCCACGGCGGCGGCGATAAGAAAGACGCCCCAGTACTCGAGCTCGAGAATCGCCTTGTAGACCGTCTCCTTGCCGATGAATCCGACCAGAGGAATGATCCCCATCATCGAAAACGAGGCCAGCGCCGCGGTCACTGCGGTGACGGGCATCGCCCGGCGCAGTCCGCCGAGCTTCATCACATCGCGCGCTCCGGTCTCGTGGTCCAGCGTGCCCGCGACCAGAAAGAGCGTACCCTTGTACAGAGAGTGCGCGATCAGATAGATGAAGAACGCCTTGACAGCCAGCTCCGACCCGATGCCGAGCAGCATGACGAGCGTGCCCAGCACGCTGAGGGTCGAGTAGGCCAGGAGCTTTTTCAGATCGGTCTGCCCGAAGGCGAGAAGAGCCGCGAACAGCATGGTTGCCGTTCCCGCGATCAGAACCGTATCCTGCCAGAGCGGTGTTCCCCCGATCTCGTGGTTCATTCTTGCGATCAGGTAAATCCCGGCCTTTACCATGGTCGCCGAATGCAGGTAGGCGCTGACCGGCGCGGGGGCTTCCATGGCGTTGGGCAACCAGAAATGGAACGGAAACTGCGCCGACTTGGTAAACGCCGCGAAAAGCAACAGGATCGCGATCGCCGGATAGAGCGCGTGGGAGGTGATTATTCCGCTCATACCGTAAAAGGAAGAGATCTCGACGCTACCCGTCACGCGATGGAGGAGGATCGTACCCGCAAGCAGGGCGAGGCCGCCGCCCCCAGTCACCAGCAGCGCCTGCAGGGCCGCCCTGCGCGCCGATTCCTTCCGGTGGTCGAAGCCTATGAGCAGGAACGAGCTGATCCCGGTAAGCTCCCAGAACACGAACATCAAGAGCATGTTGTCGGAAAGCACCAAGCCCAGCATGGAGGTCATGAACACGCCGATGGAGAGGAAAAACCTTCCGGTGTTCGCATAGTGCTTCATGTATGCCCCCGCATAGAGAAACACCGCGGCGCCGACGAGGGTGATGATCAGCGCGAAAGTCAGGCTCAGGCCGTCGAGGAGAAAAGAAAAATTGACGCCGAGCGACGGAACCCAGGGCACCGATTCCCGTATGACCTCTCCGGCCGCGACCTCGGGATAGCGGGAGAGAAAACCGAAAAACATGAACAGGGGAAAAATCACGGCTATCCAGCCGAAATTTTCCCTGAACCGTCTATAGAGAACCGGTGCCAGCGCGGACGCCAGAAATCCTGTAACAAGAAGACTCAGCACATCCTTTGTTCCTGAATGATTGATTGCGCCTCAACCCAACCGCCGAAAGCGCCCGGATGTTCCCCGCGCTACGGGGATTCAGCGGTCGGCGTACTCGAAACGTTCGGAATGGAGCACCTTGCCGTCGCCATTGACGACCTTTACCGTCCAGGTTCCCGTCATGCCGGGGCCGAGCGATTTCCTCGACCATACTCTCCAGCTTTTTCCGCCGGCTCTGCCCACCGGAATTTTTCTGACAGTGCCCCCTCCGTACTCCCATACGTGATAAAGCCTCTTGCCCTGCTGGTTCAGCACCTCGCTGAAGTAAAACACTTCGCGAGTCCCGGCGGAAAGCCTGCAGACCGAATCGACCGGTTCCCGGCGTCGCCTGTCCACGCGGGTGCTGAAGGTCGCCCTCCCTACATATTCCGAACCGGTCCATTCCGGACAGGGAACCGACGCCTTCTCCCCTGCGGCGGGCGACTCCGGTACGGCGGCAGGTCGTTGCACCACCTCAGGAACCGCGGAACGATCGGGAGTCTCTTCCTGTACTGCTTGTGCTGAAGACGTGGAGGCATTCACCGCGACAGGTGTCTCCGCGTCCTGCCCGGCCGGCAGCGAAACACCCCCTTCACCGGCGGCCTGCGAGGCCTCCCGGAGTGATTCCTCCGGCGGCCACGCCTCCTGACGGTCGACCGCAGCGGAAAGCCCGGGACCGGCTGTGGAAGAAAACGCCTCCGGGGAAGGCTCCGAAATGGAACGAACGAGTGCGCCCAGCGAGAACACGATAACGATGCTGCCGACGACTATCGCGGCGACCGGAATGACTTTGCTCCGCATCAGATCGTCCAGCCAGAGAGGCCTTCCGGTTTCGGGTTCCGGGTCTTCCCAGACGCTTCCCGGCACGAACGCCCCGAAATTCTCCTCTCCTTCGGGAACACCCGCGAGTTCCTCGTCCCGGATCGCGGAACCTTCGTTCTCCCCCAGCGCAGACGGGTCCGGAATGCCGAACTCCTTCCGGCAGCTTTCGAGCAGCCCCCAGTCTTTGAAGCCGACCACCCGTGCGTACTTTTTCAGAAAGACGTGCACATAGACCGACGGCAGAAGCGCCAGGTCGTCCGCCTCGATCGACTCCAGAAACTTCTTTCGTATCCTGGTCCTCGCACTGAGCTCCTCCAGGGAGAAACCGAGCGCTTTTCGGGCCTCGACCAGCTTCCGGACGAGTTTCGCGCCCTCCGGGCCGAACTTTTTTCTTTCTTCCATGACAGAAACCTTTCTCCGGCAACGACATAGCATAGAGGCCGTGCGGGAGACCGGAAAGTGAGATATCCTGGTTGTGTCCCCTCCGTGTATCCGGAGGGCACTGCGGATTAATGTACGATATTTTTCCTATGACCGGGGAACCGGAACCGAAGGAATTCGGGGGAATCAGCGGGTCGCGAAGCGTATCGGCACGGTCAGCCACGCTTCAACCGGATCACCGCCCCGCATGCCGGGAGAGTAGGACGAACGCATGACGGCATCGATGGCCGCATCGTCGAAAACGGTCTGGTCTGCCGGCACGCGCCTGGTGACTCGAGCCTTCAACGGCTTGCCGTCACTGCCGATCAGAACTGTCACGAAAACCTTGCCGCCGATACCGGCGTCCCTTGCGAGAGCCGGGTACCGGGGCTGCCGCTGCCGGTCAAGGGTGGGGGAAACCTCCGGTAACGCTTCGAAGGGGGACGTCGCCGTTCCGTCGAGATCGTCCGCGGGCACCGCTTCACGCTCTTCCGTCCCGCTGCTCTCACCGATCCCGTTCCCGTCCTCCTTCACGGCAGCCGCCTGTTCTTCCGCGATCTCACGAGGTTCGGACAGGCTTTCGGCCCCGGCGGCCGTCGCAACCTTCAGGTCAGGCTCCTGCTGTGCCGGCACAGCGGGAGGTTCCAGCGGAGGCTCCTTTGCGACTTTTGTGTTTTTTCGATCCGCTGCAGGGGCCTCCTCCCCGGAAACAGGCTTCTTTGGAGAAGCTTTCCGGACGGGCTGCACGGTCTTCTTCTGCTCCCTGATCGATTGCGAAAGCTCTTCGAGCTCCTTTTCGAAGCGCTCCTGCACCGCTCTTGCTTCCCCATCCGTTACTCCCGCGCTGTCGACCCCTCCCGGCCTGCCGGAGAGCGCCGACCCGGCGTCCTGCGGGCCGGTTTCCTGCGACCCCTGAAAAGAGCGCAACACGGCAAACAGCAGCAACGCAATAAGGGCCGCCCCTCCTCCTATCACTCCCGCCGGGGGAATTCTGATCCCTTCCGTCGCGACGGATTTCACCATCTCCGCCAGCCTTCCGCCCGCACCCTCCTCACCGTCCGACCCGCTCGCCGGTTGAAGATCCGCATCCCGGGAGCCGGAAAGCTCTTCGTCCCTTACGCCGCTTCCATCGCTCTGCATAAACGATGCAGCATCGGGCATACCGATCTCCCGCCGACACCTCTCGATGAGATCGTCTTCAACAATCCCGACCGCCCGAGCGTATTTCCTGAGAAACACGTGCACGTACACCGACGGCAGAAGCGTCAGGTCGCCCGCCTCGATCGACTCCAGAAACTCCTTCCGGATGTTTGTACTTTCACTGACGGCGTCGAGCGACAGCCCGAGCTGCTCCCTTGCCCCGGAGAGCTTTTCGACAAGCTCTTCGCCGGCGGAACCGAATGCCTTCATTTCCTCCATAGCTCGAACGTTCCGATGAAACCGACGGCTTCGACGGGGGACCGTACGCTTTCGTTCGCTCTGCTGAAAAAAACGTTCCGGGGGGGCACAAAAAATAATTTACATTTTTTTCCCTTCATGCAAGAACACTCAGGGGGCGTTCCTTCCGGGTGAATCACGCCACGAAAACCGTAGACGGAAGCACGCAATCAAAAGAAGCTCCTCGACAAGCGGCTACAACAGGGAACCCTGGCAGCTCGATCCCGCTCCGGCAGTGCAGCCGTAGCAGTGCTGGCCCACGGCGACCGCTCTCCGGCCGAGCCGGTCTCCGTCGAACTCCCGGATATGGCTGGGCGAGGGGGAGAGCAGGGGAAGCTGGAGCATCTGGTTGAAATCGCAGTCGTAGAGCCTGCCGTCCCAACCGACAGACAGCGTGTTGCGGCACATCAGGTTCCCGACCGCCTGCGGGTTGAAACGGTCGGCGAGCAGCGTCATGTAGTTGCAGAAACCGCCCTTGTCGAGCAACGATTCGAGAAACCGGCTGACCGGCATGTTGGTGATGGTGTAGAGACCGGTGAACTCTATCCCGTAAGCCTCCCGGAGCTTTTCCCGGTATGCCTCCTCCAGGGCCTGCTGCTCTCCGGGCAGGAACGGTCCTCCGGGATTGTAGACGAGGTGCAGCTCCAGGCCACCGCCGGCCCGCCCGTAACCGAGAGCGTTGAGCATTTTCAGTGCCTCGATCGACCGATGGAACACGCCCGAACCCCGCTGACCGTCGACGTTCTCCCTGGTGTAGCAGGGAAGAGACGCCACGAGCGTCGCGCGCTGCGCCCTGAAGAGTTCGGGATAGCGCCGGTAGCGTCCGTTCGAAAGAAGGATAACCAGATTGGTCCTGACAATGATCTCGCCGTCCGGCATCAGGCGCCGTGCTTCGCGGATAAACCAGGGCAGCTCGGGGTTCATCTCCGGCGCACCGCCGGTGATATCGAGGGTCCGGATTCCCCTCTCTTTCGCAATCGCGCCGAGGCAGTGCCGCATGGTTTCCCGGTTCATCGTCTCGATACGGTCCGGCGAAGCTCCCACATGACAGTGGCTGCAGCAGAGGTTGCAGCGGTAGCCGGTGTTGACCTGCAACACGCTGATGCCGGAAGAGCAAAGAGGCGCGTCGCCCGTTTCGGCGAGTCTGGAACGGAAGCTGCAGATACCGCAGTCGGTAGTTTCCAGTATCCGGACCTGTTCACGGGCCGGGGCGTGGGGACTCATTGGTCTATGCGGCAGAAGCTTCGTCTCCATGCGGTAAAGCGTGAAAATGGTTGCTTTCCGGTCCTCTCCCGGTGCACATGCATAACCGCTTTTCAAGGCCAAATCGTTCAGACGGACGGCGGCGTATGCACAACGACACCCGGCTTGTACACCGTTGCCGGCGAAAATCCGGATTGAAAAGAATTCCCGCATTCAGTATCGTGTATCTGTAGAACACCGGACAATCCGATCCATACTCTCCCTATGAAAACCGCCCCTCGCCAGCCCCGACCGCGACAAACGCTTTCCGGCAGCGAACCCCACGATACCCTCCGAAAGGTATTCGGCTTCAGCACGTTCCGGCCCAACCAGGAGCGGATCGTGCAGGCGATTGTCGAGGGGAGAGACGTATTCGCCGTAATGCCCACCGGCGGCGGCAAATCGCTCTGCTACCAGCTCCCCGCGGTACTGCTTCCGGGCACCTGCGTGGTGATCAGCCCGCTGATCGCCCTCATGAAGGACCAGGTTGACGGCGCGAAGGCGAACGGCATCCGCGCGGCCTGCCTGAACAGCTCGCTCTCGCCGGAAGAGCAGGCTGCCGTTCAGCGCGATCTGCTCTCGGGTTCGCTCGACCTGCTCTACGTCGCGCCGGAACGGTTTGCGCTCGACCATTTTCGCGAACTGCTTGCACGGGTCGATGTCGGACTGGCGGTGGTCGACGAAGCTCACTGCATATCGGAATGGGGGCACGATTTCCGGCCCGACTATCTCTCCCTCTCGGCGCTGGTCGGCCTTTTCCCCGACGCACCCGTAGCTGCGTTCACCGCAACCGCAACAATGAAGGTGCAGGAAGACATCCTCGGGAAACTCGCGCTCCGCAATCCGCTCCCGGTACGGGCCTCGTTCGACCGTCCCAACCTCTTTTACGACATCCGCTTCAAGGACACACTCTCCAATCAGCTTGTCTCGCTCCTGAAAAGCAATCCGGGCAAGGCGGGCATCATCTACCGCACGAGCCGCAAAAGTGTGAACGAAACCGCCGCCATGCTGCAGGCGAAAGGGTTCCGCGTGCTGCCCTATCACGCCGGGCTCGACGATGAAGAGCGGCGGCGGAACCAGGAAGCCTTCATCCGTGACGAGGCGGACATTATCGTGGCCACGATCGCCTTCGGCATGGGTATCGACAAGTCGAACATCCGTTTCGTGATCCATGCCGACCTGCCGAAAAGCGTCGAGAGCTACTACCAGGAAACCGGCCGGGCAGGACGCGACGGCGAACCGGCGCGCTGCACACTCTTCTTCTCCCGGTCGGACATTCCCAGGGTCCGCTTTTTCATCGACACGATCGCCGACGAAGCCGAACGGGCAAAAGCGCTCGCCGCTTTGCAGAAGGTGATCTCCTTCGCGTCCGCTTCGGTCTGCCGCCGCAAGACCCTGCTCGACCACTTCGGCGAGGAGTACCGACAGGACAACTGTGGCGGGTGCGATATCTGCCTCGGTTCAAGGGAAACGGTCGACTGTAGCGTCGAAGCCCAGATGATGCTCTCGGCCGTCGCCCGCACGGAAGAGCGGTTCGGCGCGACCCACATCGTCGATATCGTTACCGGCAGCCGGAACAGGAAAATCCTCGACTTCGGCCACAACCGCCTGAAGACATGGGGAGTCGGCAAGGAACGCAGCAAAAAGTTCTGGCGACAGCTCGTCGACGAACTGCTCGCCCAGAAGATAATCGCGAAATCCGAAGGGCTCTACCCGGCGCTCTACCTGCTTGACAAGGCCGCAGCGGTGCTGAAAGGGGAAACTGTCGTGGAAATGGTGCGAACACCGGACAGGCCGTTGCCGAAAGCACCGGGAGGAGAAGAAGGCGCATACGACCGCGATCTCTTCGAACTGCTCCGGTCGCTGCGCAAGGAAATCGCCGACGAGCAGGGCGTCCCGCCCTACATCGTCTTTTCCGACCGCTCCCTCCGCGACATGGCGACTCTCTTCCCCGTAACCGCGGAGGAGATGCTCTCGGTATCCGGAGTGGGAGAGGTCAAACTCGAGCGGTACGGCCGTCGCTTCCTCCAGCTCATCAGGCGACACCGGGAGGAGAGCCCGGAACAGTCAAAGTAAGTACGGAAAAGAAATTCCTTACACCCCTCGACCGGTTTACATTCCTGTCTTCAGGGCATCGGTGTGACCTCCGATGACCGGACACATCTCCACAGTATCGGGACAGAAGCCCCCGACCTCCAACCCCCGAAACCGGAAAGTTGTTAAAAAGTCTGCGTTACAACAGACTTATTTAAGATACGGAACAACGTCCCGTATTTTCCGTGATTCGGTTGAAAAAAGCAGTCCGGCGGGGATTTTGAGGAGGGGTGCGCGTCCCCGCCGAATGGACTGCCGGAGAAGGTTCCGCTCTCTCGGGGACACGGCAAGCGAACGGGTGATTGCACCTGAAGCACCGTCCGCCGGACGGATTACGGGGAGCAATCCGCAACGGACACCACCCGTTTGCAAGCCGAGGAGAGAGACTACCGGACATCCCTATCGATTACAATAGAGGCGTCCTACAATAAACGACCGGGGCGATGGCAACGTCCCGGACATTGCAACAGTACACAGTAATTATAATACAACTATATCGACATATAAGCAAGCAGTAAATGCAATAAACATTCAGCCTGCACGGTTTTCATGCGTTCGCTTTAGAGAAAGAGCTGAATGTCGGCGTCGGCCGCGTACTCGAGGAACATTGCGGCACCGCCGTAATCCACCCCGTCGATGAAATCGTCTTTCGTGAATCCGAACACATCCATCGTCATCTGGCAGGCGACGAACTTCACGCCGACCTCTCCACAGAGATCCCGAAGCTCCTCGACGGTCGCCACGCCCTTGTTCTTGAAGGTTTCTTTCATGAGGCTGGTGGCCATCGAATTGAAACCGGGGATGTTGCCCGAAATGATGTTCGGAATGTTCCAGTTGATCTGCTGGAACTCCTTCGGTCCGAAAGGCATCTTCATCGGCATGGCCGGATTGCTGTGCGGCGAAACCTTCGCATCGATCTTCTTGCCGAGCAGCGGCAGTCCGTAGAAGGTGAAGAAGATCATCACCTCCATATCCATCGCCGCCGCGGCCGATCCCAGGATGAACGGGGGATAGGCCCAGTCGAGCGTTCCGCGCGACGCGATCAGCGCCACTTTTTTCTGAGCTTCACTCATAATGTTTCCTTGTTGTGGTTACCGAATACAGAAATCCGAACCAGCTTCCCCCGACCGGAGAGCTTTCGGGGACCGTGTCCACCGGTTTCGGGGCGCGCACGGAGACCCGATCGAACGGGAATGAATTTTATTATATAACCATATAATTATATAATAATATTAAAAGAAGGGGAAAGAAACAAGGAATCGCCTGAAGTCTCCAAAAGCAGCCCGGCAGGAAGATCGCTCCCTGCAATCCGGTACAGAAGAGCGGTAGTATGTATGAACCGCTTGAACCCCCGGCTGAAGAGGCCTGCACGACGGATGAAGGGCAAGCCGGGCGCCGGTTCGGGGAGCGGTCTCAGAACGGAGGGAGCCAGCTTTGACCGAAAAAACCCGTGCTGAAATACCGGATACCGACATAGAGGGCCAGTGCCACGAATATTCTTTTCAGCCACAGTTCCGGGATATACTTCTGCGTTACCGGACCGATCGCGGCGCCTGCAAGAACCCCGATCATTTCGACGCCGACAAGCTCCCAACTGATAAAGGTGTGCTTGATGACCACGTATGAGAAAATACTCGTGAGCATGCTCACCATAACGACCAGAGCGGAGGTCCCGGCTACGAGAAACATCGGCATCCGGAAGAACACCATGAGAAAGGGGACATACAGAAACCCTCCGCCCACGCCGATAAACGACGAGAGTGCGGCGATCAGAAATCCACCGGTAAACGTGAGCAGGGGATTGAACCGGTACCGCTCCCCGTAAAAGGAGAACGACACCTCCGACACGCCGGCAGTCAGAACCCGGACGCCTTTCGACGCATCGTCCGTCCGATGCAGCTTTTGCCGGAAGGATGCCGCACGCTCGCGAGCGTGCTTTCTTTCCGCCTGCCCTTTTCCTGTCGTGCTGTAAAAGATGAACGCACCGATGAGGAGAACGGTCAGCCCGAAATACCCTATATACGCGGCCGACTGCAATTTCCCGGCCGTAAGCACCGGCACCAGTAAACCGGCCGTGACACTGCCGGCACCGAGGATGATCCCGAGCGGTACCACCAGCCGCTTCATCCTGTAGAAGCTGATTGTCGATATCAGGGCGGCAAGGCCGACGAGATACTGGTTGCTTGCCCGTATCGTGTCGGTGAGTAACGCGTTGAGCTCTGGATTGGTTACCCTGAAACTGTCGGCATAGTCTCCCAGGCCGAAAATGGTCAGATGGCCGACCCCGGCCATTATCCCTCCGAACGCGCCGACGGTCGAAAATATCCACCCGATCCATACGGCCCACAGAAAGGCGACAGCATAATTGATGTCCGGGGCTCCGGGAATTGCGGCAAACCCCCGGGGGGCTTCGGGATCGATTTCACCTTCTCCGGAACCGACGGGCGTTTTTGCAATGAGTTGTTCGAGCGTTCCCTTCTCCCGCACAACGGTCTCTTCCCGATAGCCGTCGCTTGCTTCTGCAGCGTGAACGGCGCTGCCGGCGGTAATAAACACCACGGTTACCAGGCATGCACGAAGGACTTTCCGCAACGTTTTCGCCATGCCCTCCTATCTTTCGTTGACGGTGCGGAGGCGCCGTTCGAGCGCGTCCCTGTCGACGGCCTGATCCTGACTGAACAGCCGGCCGTCGATCACCAGCGCAGGAAGCAGCGGCAGGGTCCGGTTGCGCAACTTCTCATCCGCAGAGACTTTCACGACCTCGATATCGAAACCGTACTTCCGTTGCAACTCCCTGACGACCGCATCGTTGTCCTTACAGCGCCGCCCTCCACCTCCTTTCCACCGGATAGCAACTCCGCCCTGTTTTGCCGTGTTCATGACCTGCCGAACACGGCGGGCCGGAAGTCCCCCGAGCACAATACGGAGATTGGTTCAGGAACCGATGGAGCAGAGATTCTGTCCCAGCTCGACAGTATCGGGAATCCGATCCTCGATCTCCTCTTTCGTGCCGATCGTGTACTCCCATACCGGCCATCCAAGGTCCGCCCTTTTCTTGTCAAGCATCCGGAGTATATCTTCTGCTGTCCGGTAAGGATCGGGGTCCCAGTTCATACCTGCTCCAACCATCGTACGCAGACGGTTGCCGACATAGTCCATGAACCGGTCGGAGGCGATAGTGTTGTCCTGCACGCAGGAATAGGTCTCGATGCCCTGCAGGACGAAGGAATACCGCGCACCCATGGTTTTTTCCGCCGCAGGGTCGGCGGCAACCATGGCGAGCGGCATGGAGGGATTGGGGACACCTGCAGCGTTGGCCGTAAACGCCATGATCTGTCCTGCCCGCGTACTGTCGGTGCACGCCCCGACATGCAGTACCGGCGGAATATCTTTTGCCTCGACAACCTCGCGCAACCGCTCTCCGCAGAGCTTCGATGCATCCGGATGAGCCAGACCGGCAAAGAGGAGTCCCATGCCGGAGCACCCGTGACAGGTAACCAGCACGTCATTTCTTATGAGCTGTTTAGCGATGACGATCTGGTTGCGCTCGAAGACGGCGCCGCGAATGTTGCCGCATGAACCGAAGTTGACGATGCCCCGGATCCTGCCGGATTGCAACAGATCGGCGAGTCCGTGGATTTTCCTGTCCGGCGGGGAGCCGTTGAACAGCTTCATAACCTCTTCGACACCGAACCCCATTTCAACCTTTGCCCTGACTTTCGGTACATAGACACGTTTCCGATCCCGGTTTTTGTAGTTGTCGATAGCCACATCCAGAATCTCCTCGGCAAGATCGTAGAGTTTATCGAAGTTTTTCAGGTAGTAATCGAGCTCTATCACAATCGCCCCTTCTTTTCGACCGGACGGAGAGGTAGTGATCACCTTGGTATGAAACTGCCGGGCAACCGGCATCATGCCCGGCAGGACATCCTGCTGATCGACGACAATGGCCTCGAACGCGCCCGTCGCTACAGCCATTTCCGCAGAAGAGGCCATCGCAACGAGAGGAATGCCCAGATCACGTTCGATAAACTCGCCACCGGTGCAGCACATGCCGTAAAGCTTGATATCTTCAGCCCCGGCTTTCTTCACCTTTTTCATGATCCGCGGCGTGCCGACGATATCGCAGATGGCAAACGCGACCATCGGCGCGTGACCGTTGATACCGATGTTGATGCAGTCTTCACTCACGATGCTGCCGAGGTTGACGTTGATCCTGGAACGTTTCGGAATACCATACACGATATCGGTAGCAAGGGAGGTCGATACCACTGTTGTGATCGCGTAGGCAAGCACCGTCCTGAGAAAAGCCTGCATGTGGCTTTCAAAGTCCGAGTCCGTCCCGTGACTGGTGAGGTTGTTGGTTTCAAAGCACTCGTGGTACGCGCTTATCGGAATGATATCGAGCTTCTCCCAGGTTTCAACCCGCTCTTTGGGCGCAAGCGCTTTGAGTGTTTTGTGTTCCGTGGGAAGCGCCCTCTGCAGATCGTCGATAAACCTGTCGGCTATCTCCCCACAGACTGTTTCTGCGGTTTTTCCTTCTGTCTCGATTCCAAGCAGCTTCGCTAACGCGAGGCCCTTTTCCTTTGCCTTCAGGGGAATCGGGGCGGTTCCTTCGGCTGCGGCCTTGAGCGAAATAAATACCTCACGGGCATGGGCGCCGTGCGCAGACAATCCGGCGGCGAGACGTCGCAGCGCATTTCCGGCCACGACAAGGTCGACATCCTTGCCGCAGATTGTAAGGGGAGTTTTCTCCGTAACCCTGCATGGACCATAGGAACAGAAGGCGCAGCATGCCCCCGTGAGGCCGAAACCGCACTGGGGATGCTGCCGGGCAAACCGGTCAAAGGTGCTGCATATATCATGCTTGCCCATATAATCAACCATTTCGGCAACCGCCTTGTTGGCGGTATGCTTCACCATCTCTTCCTTGCTGTAGTTAAGACGGTGGATCAGCTTGATCCTGTCCTTGAACGGCATGCCCGGCCGATACAGCGGCGCGTTTCGCGAACCGGTCAGTTCGTCCTCGTACGAATAGTGCTTTTTCTGTGACATACAAACACTCCTTTACTGCTTGTTTATCCGGCAATCGAAACGGTACGTCACCTTCCGAACGCTCCGATGTGATCTATCACGTCGATAATCTCCCGTTCGGTAAGGGTTCCTCCCCATGCAGGCATGTAGCTGCGCGTTCCGGAGGTATCCTGCGGAAATCCCTGCTCGACAATATTGAACAGTTTCGCGCTGCTGTAGTCGCCGAGTGTTTCGGGATTCAGCGGACGAATAGCCAGGTTCAGCATCCTGGCGACGCGGCCGTCGCCCTCCCCCTTTTCGCCGTGGCACATAACGCAGGAATTCCGGTATATCTCCTCTGCGCTGTAACCGCTCTCTGCGCTCACGTCGATCCGTTCATTCCGGTTCACCACACGGATATAGGCGATCGCACTGCGTATCTGCTCCGGCGTCATCTGAAAGCCGAAGGGTTTCATGTGCATGGACTTCCCGTGCGCCACACCTCCTTTGCTGATGAAATCATAGAGCTCCTCGTCAGATTTCCCGACGAAATAGGTACTGTCGGTAAAGTCTGCCGGAGGGTCCGCCAGCTTTGCGGTGTAAGGCCCCTGGCCGTCGCCTTTCTGCCCGTGACAGACAAAGCAGTAGCCCAGATAGAGCTTTAAGCCCTGCAGCTCGGGTGATTCGAAAACCTCAGCGGAGGACTCGTGCCGCGTATCGCCCGAATGGTTGCCCGAACCTCCGTCCCCGATGCACGAATGAAGGAACGGCAGCATTGCAACAAGAACAAAAGCCTTGACAAGGGTATATCCCGCCATGATGATTACGGTTAAAATTTCAGATGACCGCACCTAAATAATCAGATCGAGCTCCTCATCCTTAAGCGAGGAATACAGTGCGATTATCTCGTCACGCATATCGTTGAACTCCTTGTCTGTCCTGCTCATGCATTCGTGGCGAGGTCTCGGAAGCTGATCGACCAGCATTTTCTTGACCCTGCCCGGATTAATGTCCATGACGCAGATACGGTCGGAAAGAAAAATCGCCTCATCCACGTCGTGTGTAACGAAGAGGATGGTCGTCCCGGTTTTTTCCCAGACGTTGAGAATCTGAATCTGCATCTCCTCCTTCGTCAATGCGTCAAGCGCCTCAAACGGCTCGTCCATGAGCAGAATTTTCGGATGGTTCGCCAACGCCCTCGCAATGGCGACCCGCTGGCGCATACCAACCGAAATCTCGTGGACCTCCTGGTTTTCGGTTCCTTCAAGGCCTACAGTTGCAAGCTGCTCCCGGGCGATTTTTCTTCGCTCCTTCTTGCCCAGCCCTTTCAGTTCAAGACCTATTTCCACATTTTCAACCACGCTTCTCCACGGCAGAAGTGCGTATTCCTGAAAGACCATACCTTTATGGGGACCGGGACCGTGCTCCTCTTTTCCGTCGAGTACGACCGAGCCGGTCGTCTGATCGATCAGCCCCGCAACGATCTGCAGGGTCACCGACTTACCGCATCCTGTAGGTCCCAGAATGCTTACGAACTCACCTTCCCGGATGGAAAGATTGATACCCTTCAACACCGGAAAGTCTCTGCCGTCCTTCTTGAAAACTTTCGAAACGTCTCGAAGTTCGAGCAGCGTTTTTTGCCCTCTATCGTTGCTCTCCATAAAAAAATCCTCCCTACCAGATGACCGGGTCGGCACTGAAGCCGCCGCAATTCACAGACCGTAATCACAAACGGTTTTACCCGCCGCTGCTTTTACTTCGTTCATGACCTCCTCGCGCAGTTCGATAAACCTGTGATGAAACTGCGGTTCGAGCGCCGCCTTGCCGAACCTCGGTCTCGGCAGATCGTTTGTGAATATCTTCGAAATCCTGCCGTCGCGGTTCATAACCGCTATCCTTTCGCTGAGTTTCACCGCTTCATCAAGCTCGGATGTAACGAAGATGATCGTATTGTGTTCATGCTTCCATATCCTGGTGATCTCGGTATGCAGGGTGAGTTTCGTCTTTGAATCAAGCGCGTTGAACGGTCCGTCCATAAGCAGAATCTTCGGCTTCGTCACGAGGATCATCGCCAGAGACGCCCTTCTCTTCATGCCCCCCGAAAGCTCGACCGGGTGTTTGTTGACCGCGGCAGAAAGACCGACCATGTCGATATATTCCATGGCAAGAGCCTTGTTTTCAGCTCTTTTCCCATACTGAAACTCCAATCCCAGTTCAACGTTTTGCAGAACACTCCTCCAGGGCAACAGAGCGTATTCCTGAAAGATCATCCCCCTGTCGGAACCCGGCCCTTTCACCGGACTGTCGCCGACAGTTATCGCCCCTGTTGTCGGTGTTTCAAACCCGCCGATCAGCTTCAGCAGAGTCGACTTCCCGCTTCCGGTCGGCCCCACGATCACCATGAACTCGTTTTCCCCGATATCAAGATCACAGTCTTTGACTGCAACGATATCCCGGCCGTTTTTGAGATACTTCTTTGAAATCCCCTTGAGTGATATCAGAGTTTTTTTACCGCAAAAGCCTGTCCCGTCAATCGTTTGGTCCATAGCCGGCCTCCTTTTCATTCAGATTTTCCATGCAAACCTGCTGATAAGCCAACGATTTGCCGAATCGAGCAGATATCCTATAAGACCAATGATAAATATGGTCGCCATCAGCTGATCGTAGCGGAACCTGTCTCTTGTATCGAGAATGAAATAACCGAGCCCGTCCGGCACTCCGAGCATTTCCGCCGGTACGAGTATGATCCAGCTGACCCCCACAGCAAGACGAAGCCCGGTAAGCATATCCGGGATAGCCGCGGGGATGATGATTTTCGACAATATGCCTTTATCCCCGGCCCCCATTGTCCTGGCCATGTTCAGCCAGAGCGGACTCACCCTCCCCGCACCGTGCACGGTGTTGAGAATAAGCGGCCAGATAGCCACGAGCCACAGCAGAAACGTGACCGAAACATCACCTACGCCGAACATGATGATTGCAATCGGCATCCATGCCAGCGGCGAGATCATGCGCATAAACTGGAAAGGGACATAGGTCAGCTTTTCCAGGCTCTTGAAGTACCCGACCAGGACGCCGACGGGAAGTGCGAAAACGATTGCCAAAACAAGGCTGACGAGCACCCGCCTGAGGCTCGGTATTGCATGATGGACGATGTCGCCGTTTTTTGCCATCTCGATAAGTGCGAGAAAGGCTGCGACAGGTGAAAACGCCTCGCTGAAATCGTTACCGAAAAGCTTGAGCGTGCTGGCCGCCTGCCAGACTGCCAGGAAAAGAAACACACCGAGTACATAGTAGCCCCGGTCTGCAAGAAACGCCTGTAAGCCGCCGATCCCTGTTTCTTGTTTTTCCGCCATGATATTTCTTTGCTTTAACTTGTCGATAGTTCGCTCATGAGCGCACCTGTCCCCGGAGCCTGCCCTAAACGCGGACAGGCCATCGGGTGTGCATTGTATGAGAGGTTCTCAGGTGCCGTGAAGATGTTTCAAACAGCTATGACTTCTTCCCTGACATATGGATTGGCAGGATCGACGCCGGCGAATTGCACGAGACCGCCAAGCTCTGACGATGCCTCTTCAACACCCGCGGTGTACATGAGCCCATTGTGTACGTTTGCCGGATCAAGCCCTTTCAGGAAATCGATCTCCCCTTCCATTTTTGTCTGTTTCATCATCTCGACCATCTTGTGTGTCGCAGACTCGAACTGGTAGGGGTTGTAGGAAAGACGTTCCGCTTCCCATTCCGGATGTTTGATCGCACCGGTTCCGCCATCCACACCATACGTGTCGAGATCGTACTTCATCATCGCCCGCTTGACCACCTTTTCGGGAAGCGGAAGGTATTGCGCTCCGTCTTTCGAAAGGATCTGCGCAGCCTCTTCGGGATTGTTCAGCGCCCAAAGCTCGGCCTTGACAAGCGCCGCGATCACGTTATGCGACCATGCCCTGTCTTCCAGTTCCTTTTCATTCATGACCGCAACGCAACAGGGGTGGTTTTTCCAGACATCACCGGTAAATCTCACAATCTTTCCGCCGGCAAGGATCTCACCTGCAGCATTGAACGGCTCGGCAACGATATATCCGTCAATCGCCTTGGATGCCATTGCCGTAGGCATGTCAGGCGGCGCCATGACGAAAAGGTTCATCTGATTGTCACCGAGCGGCTCGTTCTTGTTCTGAATGACCGGTTCGATTCCCATCTCTCTTGCTATCATCTGTATGATGATATTGTGCATTGAATACCAGTATGGAACCGCGATCTGCTTACCGCCAAGATCAGCGTAGGACTCTATCCCGCTCTCTTTTCCGACAGTAAGGGCGGAGCCGTTGATATGATCCCAGGCAACAACTTTAACGGGAAAGCCCTTGCTGTAACGCATGTAGATCGGAATCGGCGCCAGCAGATGCGTCAGATTGAACCTACCGGCCATGAACGCTTCGGCCATGGGAGCCCACCCCCTGATGAGAACAGGTCTTTCGGAAGCGATACCCATCTCCTTGTAAAAACCAAGCTCATGAGCGAGAATGATTGGAGTAGCATCCGTTATCGGCAGATAGCAGCTCTTGACGGTTTTCCCCGAAATCACTCCGGCTCCGGAGCCCTTTTCCTGTTCCGACGAACAACCCTGCAGAAGCGGGTAGCCGGTCATAAGTGCTCCAAGCCCTATTGCCGAGTTCCTGATAAACGTCCTGCGCGACTGCCGGGATGTGTCCTGATTCTTGTCGATCTCTTTCATAGTAATCTCCTTTTTGATGTTGTGGGCTTGCGGGCGTCAATAGCAGCAGGAAACTCTCCCGCCACAGTTGAGCCAAAGCTTTTTTCCGCCCTTTGAAGGTTTTGATGGATGCTAACCACTATACAGACAGGAGACTTCGAGGAGGCAATTTTCCCGAGAATTAACAATTGTTAACATCGAAACAAAAAAAAATCACCCTCTTCTCATTCGCCTGTTTCAAGTCTCCCGATCACATCACCCACGGCTTCAAGCATGCCCGGACAAGCCTCATAGGGCGACACTCCTGACAAATCCGCCTCGATAGCCTCACGGTCGAACGGTATTACCCCCCAGACAGCATCCTTACCAAGCTCAGCCGTTACCCTGTCGATCTGACGCTGGTCATGCACCTTGTTGACAAGACAACCGATAGTAGCTATATGCAACTGATCGGCAAGATTGCGAATTTTCCGCGCTGTAGTAATCGCTCTCATGCCGGGCTCGATCACGATAAGCAGAGCACCGACCGACTCGGCCGTCCCCCTGGTCAGATGCTCGAACCCGGCCTCCATATCGAGCACGACCCACTCGCCGCGCTCGACCATAAGATGACGCAGAAACGAGCGCAAGAGGGAGTTTTCGGGACAGTAGCACCCCCCTTTTGCCTCTTTGAGATCACCGGTCACCATCAACCGTATTCCATGCACCTCCACCGAAAACCGGTCGACGAGGTCGTCGACCTTCGGATTCAGGACGAAATACCCCCCCATACTGCCGGGCTTCACACCGGTCCGCTCCTCGACGAGCACCTTCTTTTCGATCAACGGCTCAATTCTCCCCCGGGCACGGACATCGTATCCGATTGCTTCGGCAAGGTTTCCATTTGGATCGGCATCGATGGCGAGCACCCGCTTGCCCCGGCTCGCGATCTCGCGGGCAAGCAGGGCCGCGAGCGTTGTTTTACCGACCCCACCTTTACCGGTAACGGCAATTTTCACGGCATCCTCATTACGTTGCGGCGGCAGAAGCGTCAAGGCCTCCGGAACAGCCTTGCCGCTGAACCGTACCTGCCTACAGGCTGGATATCAGAGAAAAAGCAGGGCACAGGTGCCGACAGGGCAGGCGACGTTCAGGCCGCCCCTTCCGCAAAGGTGCGCTTGACGGTGGCCAAACCTTGTTTTTGATGCTTGATGGTACTGAGGCTGGCGGCCATCGAACTGAAGCCGGGAACGTTGCCCGTGATGAAGTCTGGAATACTTCAGCTGATCTGCCGGAACTCCTTCGGTCTGAAAAGCATCTCCATCGGTGGCCGGATTGTGCTGTGCGGTGACTCCCGCGCATCGATCTTCTTGCCGGACAGGCAGCCCGCAGAATGCGAAGAAGATCATTACTTACATGTCCGTCGGCGCACGTCTTTTCAGCGTATCGCTCCTGGAAAATTGCCGCTGTACTTACGGACGCACGAACACTATATAACCATATACTCATAAAATGATACAAAAAAAGAACGAACAGACCAAACGATGGGGATTTTTTCCCGGGGGGGATGCGCATGGATTTGTTGCGATGAAACAGTGCTCAGTGTCCCGACCCGATAATGCCGCTTGCCGCAAACACCAGCACCAGAACCTGCAGGAGAGCGATGACCGTATAGATACCGTTCTTCTCTTTCAGAAAAACCCAGGCCACCGCCAGAAGACAGAGGATCGTGGCGGCCGAAAGATAGACGATCGATGCAAAGCTCAGAATATCCCCGTTCAGGATATCGGAGACCCACGTCCAGCCCGTCGGCAGCGGATAGCGCTGATTCAGTTCGGCGGCACTGAGGTGCCAGCTTTTCGCAACGGCATCGATTGCAACCGACTGCGGCAGCAGTTCGAAGACATAAACCGCAAAACCCGCGACCACAATAAAGATTCCCAGCGTCGAGACCCAGTGCAGAACAAATGCATACACAAGCTGGGCGTTGTTCGGATGAGCATGGTTGTCGTTCATATACCGAATCCCTTTAGAATTGCACGAAAGCCGGCCAGGAGCAGCAGCGTAATGACAATCACCCGCACCGATTTCGTCTTTACCCTTGTCAGCAGTCTCGCGCCGATTTTTGTACCGAGCATCATGCCCGCTATGGACGGAACGGCTATCAGCGGCAGCACCGCGCCTTTGTGAAGATACACCCACGCTGCGGCGGTGTCGTTGATGGAAAGCACAAAGACACTTGTTGCGACGGATACCTTCAGCGGAGCGCCGAGCACAAGGTTGAATACCGGCACGTTGGCCCAGCCCGCGCCCAGCCCGAACATGCCGGCCATGAACCCAATGACCACAAACAGCAGCAGCCCGACGGGAGTCCGGTGGATCTTCCAGTCGATATCCTTCTTCAGCGAATCCTCATAGTATATCCCCTGGATATGGAGAATCTGCGAAAGCCTGTCCGGAGCGGCGACTTCCGGAAACTCGGACTTTTTCGCCCTCAGCATGATAATCGCTATGAAAACAATGGTCAGACCGAGCGTAAGCTGAATGACGTGCGACGGCAGCGCCAGGCCGGCAAGCGCCCCGAAAATGGAACTCACGGACCCGATCAGGGCCATGGAGAGCGCAAGTTTCAGGTTCGCAAGGCCTTTCTTCAGAAGCGGCGACCCGGCGGAAAGAGCTCCGGCAAGCGCCACCATAAGCCCTGCGCCGCGAACAAAATCGAGATGAAACGGAAACAGGCTGCTGACGATCGGAACATACAACACCCCTCCGCCGACGCCGGCAACAACCGCAACGATTCCGAGAAAGAAGGAGAACACGAACAGGGCGACCACCCATATCCACCAGTCGACCTCGACGGGGGGCGGTTCCGCGGCCGCAAAGGCTGCATCGGAGAAGATCAGCAGACCGAGTAACGGAAGCATTGCCATAACCAACCTGAACCACCTGCCGCCGTTTCTTTTCTGCATCAGACTCCGTACCGAAATGTTCAAATATTATTTACTGTCACTCGCCACCAGGCGAAGCTGTCTCAACAACTCAACAATCCTTACTCAACCTCTCACCCCTTCCCGCCGGGCTGAAGGGAGCGGGCGGCGTCGCTCGAAACCGGCTGGTCCTGCAAGCCTTCGCACTCCCCGATAGAGTAGGTTTCGTCGGCCGGACGCAGGGGACGGTTGAACCAGAGAGGACGTCGCAGCCCATCGGGGCCGGGAGCAGGACGCGCCATGGCGAGCCACTCGCGGTAAACCTCGAACGACCGTTCGGTGTCGACGAACACGTCGCCGTAACGGTCCTCCGGTTTCGCCTTTTCGAGCCGCACCTTCTGGTGCCAGCAGTGCATGCCGCTGATCGGATCGGGGTGCACCGGAAAGGTGATGTTCTGGTGCACGCCTCCGTCGGACCAGAAGATTCTCTTCGAATCGGGGTCGGCGCTCTCATAGGGTGCAATGCCTTCCTCGACCCGCAGGGTCCATTTTCCCTTCTCCTGTCTGGAAATGGAGACCACGTTGGTCGCCCAGCGGTTCCCCTCGGCGTCCTGACGGCGGCGCCACCGGCCGATATGGTGCGAGCAGGCGACAACGCCCGGACGGATCGACTCGGTCACCCATGCACGATTGACATGAAAGCCGATATCGGTGTTGACTCTCACCAGATCGCCGTCCGCAATACCCATCGAGGTGGCGTCGTCGGTATTGATCCAGAGCGGATTGCGGTGCGCGATCTCCGCCAGCCACTTGGCGTTGCCCGAACGGGAGTGGATCAGCACCGGAAGCCGGAAGGTCGGTACGAGGGCGAACTCGTTGTTCGAGCGGTCGATCTTTTCGGGATGCACGTGGCTCTTGATGTAGGCGGGCATCCGGTACTCCGGCCATTTCCAGTCGATCATGGTCTGCGAGTAGAACTCCTGCTTCCGCGACGGCGTGGGAAACCCCGTACAGTTTTGTCCGGCCACCTGCACGCCCACCGGTTTTCCATCGCGGTAGATCTTGCGGCTGCTGCCGTCGAGGTCGGCCCCGCTCACGTCGACCGAAGTCTCGTGCGAGCTGTAGACATCCCGCTCGACCTCGAACGCCCCGTACTTCTTCATGTATTCCAGGGGCGTCAGTCCCTCGGCCCCGGCCGCTTCGGGCAGGTTCGGGGTGTGCTCGAAGATGTAGCGGTAGTATTCGTTGATCGTGAGCTTCTCACCCGGCCGGTAGGGCGACTCGAAATGTTTCTTTACTCCCAGACTGCCGTCCGGGTCGATCCGCCACGAGAGTTCGAGCCAGAACTCATCCTCTTCCCAGACCTCGCCGAGATTCGCCTGCCAGGTGAACTCCACGGGGCTGCCCAGCCGTTCCAGCGCGACGCGCATCACCGGCTGGCGGAAGGCGATCCACTTGCCGGCGTGCGTTTCGTAGCTCACCAGGTCGTGCCGTTCGGGGGAGTGCCCCATCGGCAGCACGTAGTCGGCGAAGTAGGCGGTTTCGTTCCACGTGGGCGTCAGCGCGATATGCAGCCCGATCTTCGACTCGTCCTCGAGCGCCTCTATCCATGAAAACCCGTCGGGATAGGTCCAGACAGGGTTGAACACTCTCGTAAAGTAGACGTCGAGCTTACCCCGTCCCTCCTTGAGCATGTGGGGAAGCAGGAAGCTCATCTCGTAGTGGGCGAGGGGATACTCGTCCGGAAAGTGCAGCGGGTTCCAGAACTTATGGGGTTCGGGCTTCGTGTGAAAGGTCGGCTTGAACTTGTTCCAGGCGCTCGGGGCGGTCCCTCCGGGAGTGCCCACGCTGCCGGTCAGCACGTTCAGGAAGTGCAGCGTTCTCGACACGGCCCATCCGCCGAGGTTGCCGCTGCTGGCGCTCCGCCAGACATGCGTGGAAAAACGCTCGCCGGCTTCACCGATCTTGCGCGCCACCTCGCGCACGGTATCGGCCGGCACACCGCTCTCCTTTTCGGCGAACTCGGGGGTGTAGTCGCGGTACTCCTCGCCGAGCGTTTCGATGAACGTTTCGAAGGTAACCGGCTTGTCGGGGTACTCCGATTCGAGGTACTGCTCCCAGTTCACCCAGTTTTCGAGATAGTCGCGGTTGTAGAGCTTCTCGTCGATGATCACCTTCGCCATGGCGAGCAGCACGGCGGGCTCGCTGCCCGGATAGCTCGGCATCCAGTAGTCCGACATGCTCGCGGTATTGGAGAGGCGCGGATCGAGCACGGCGAGCTTCGCGCCCTTCATGCGCCCTTCGACAATCCGTTGCGCATGCGGGTTGAAGTAGTGGCCGGCCTCGAGATGAGCGCTCACCAGCAGAATGAATTTCGCGTTCGAATGATCCGGAGAGGGGCGGTCGTACCACTGCCAGACGGCGTAGCCGAAACGCGCACCGGACGAGCAGATGTTGGTGTGGCTGTTGTGGCCGTCAACCCCCCACGCTTTGAGCACCCAGTCCATGAACCCTTCGTGGCCCGGCCTCCCAACGTGGTAGGAGATCTCGTTGTTCCGGCCTTCCTGCAGGGCGCGCCGCATCCTCGAGGAGATGTCGTCGAGCACGCTCTCCCAGCTTACCCGCTCCCACTTGCCGCTCCCCCTCGGCCCGACACGCTTGAGGGGATAGAGAACCCGGTCGGTATCCTCGATCTGGTTGATCGTGGCCGGACCCTTGGCGCAGTTCCGCCCCCGGCTGGCCGGGTGGTAGGGGTTCCCGGAAAACTTCTTCATCCGCATGTCCTTCTTGTCGATATAGGCAAGAAGGCCGCAGCCCGCCTCGCAGTTGAAACAGGAGGTCGGCACGATCATATACTCGTTCGCCTTGCGTTCCGGCCAGCTTTTCGAATCGTACTCCACCCAGTGGTCCCAGGAGTCCGGCGGGGGACAGGAGCGGGCTTCGCCCTCGAGAGTCCTGACTTCGGGACTCTCCTCCGTCCGGTGAAGGTCGGGAATGACACGCAGGGTTTCGGCGGCCTTTTCAATAAACGTCGGTTTGTGCGAGAGCGTCATGAACAGTCCCTTTTAGCTTATAGAGATTAACTGGGGCGCCCTGACCCAGAGCTTTTCGGTATAGTAGACGCCCCCGAGCGCCAAGAGCGCGGCAAGCGACCCGGCAAGAGATGTCGGAGCGACCAGAAGAATCGCCGCCGGCAGCAGATGACCGGCGAGCATGCAGGCGATCCAGAACTGACGACCGAGCGCTCCGTGCGTGATGACGTGCGCGGTCTCGCCCGCCTGCTTCGTCGGATGACGTCCGAACAGTTCGCTCATCACGATGAACGTATCGGCCGAAATGCCTGCCAGAAGCCCCCATCTGAGTATGGGGTAGAGCTGCGCGTCCCCGCCGGAAAAGGCGAGGAGCAGCGTCATGGCCGATACGCCCGCGATGAGCGACGTAACGAGCATGTGCAGCGCAAGAAGCGGACTCTGCCAGAAATCCCTTCCTTTTGCCGCGCTGAAAAGGAACGCCGTATAGATAGAGGTTACGAGCGCAAAGAGGGCGCCTCCCCAGAGAGCTGCGCGTTCGAGCTCGTAGAGACCGAGGAATTTCGCACCGCCCCAGAGCGCGAGCAACGCTCCGAACAGTGTGATGGTGTAGCCGCCCCTGACGAGCCAGGAGGAAAAGTGCGGCCGCAGCATGACCGACGTGAAGCGGTCGGGACGATCGAGGTCCCTGATCAGGAAACCGCCCGTCAGCCCGAGAAAGGCGAGAGAAACGCCCCACGAAGCCCACTGGACGAAGTCGGAAACCGGTACGGAAAAGAGCGCCGTGAGGGCGAAAAGCAAGAGAAAGACACCCGAGGCGACACCCTTGGACCAGACATAGGCCGGCACCTCCCAGCCCCAGACAACGCCCTTGGACGGAGCGTCGTATACCTTTCTTGCCGCCGCCGGTTTCACGCCCTTCGGCGCGGGTTTCGCCTTCGGGGGCGCACCCTTGCCGTTTTTACCCGCGAAATGACCGACGCCCCTCGACTGTTCGCTCCAGAGATACTCGCACCCGCCGCCCGTCTGCAGGGGGTCGAGCGAGGCCCCGTCGCCGTCGATATAGAAAAGGCAGGGCGAGGTTCCCTTTTCAGGCTTGCGGACCGCGGTCTGCTCGGTCGCCAGCAGCACGGCTATATCGCTTTCCGTATCGTCCAGATCACCCGAAACGATCGCCTGCTGCGGACAGGTCGCGACGCACGCCGGTTGCAGCCCGACTTCCTTGCGGTGCGCACAGTAGTTGCATTTTGCCGAAGTATGCGTTTCCGGATCGACATACAGTGCGCCGTACGGGCAGGCCTGACCGCAGGCCTTGCAACCGATGCAGCGGCGGCCGTCGAAATCCACGATGCCGTCCTCGCGCTGCTGCAGCGCCTCGACGGGACAGATGTTCACGCAGGGAGGATCTTCGCAGTGATTGCATCGCAGCACGGTAAAATAACGGCGGGTATCGGGAAACTTCCCCTTCTCCACATATTTCACCCAGGTGCGGTTCACACCCACAGGCACCTGGTTTTCCGACTTGCATGCGACCGTGCAGGCGTGACAGCCGATACACTTCCGTCCGTCGATGACAAATCCGTAATTCATGAGCAGAATAACGCTATGAGTGAGGCCGCTTCCGGCGCGAGGAAACCCTTTGGGGAATCTCCGGGAATCCCCCGCCGTCTCCAGGTTCGGGATGCCGGCGGACGCCGCCGCGAACCGGAAAACGTATATATCTATATAACTAAATAGTTATATAATAATACTTATTCGCGAGAATACCAAGAGAATTCAGCGGGAAACGGCCCGGGGAGTGTACGCCGAAGAGGAGGACCGCCGGCCGCATCGGGTGAAAACCGCGCCAAGAGCGGCCGCGACGGGGAGGGAAACTTGTGATACCGTCGTCTATTTACTATATAAAAGAAGATTCTCCGCGGCGCGGAGCGCTTCTACTCACACCTAAATGGAAAATCCAATGGACACACCTCACGTCTATAAAAAAATCGAACTCGTCGGGTCGTCCAAAACGAGCATCGAGGACGCCGTCAACAACGCGGTCAAACGCGCGTCGGAGACCATCCGAAACATCCGCTGGGTGGAAGTGGTGGAAACCCGCTGCCACGTGGAGGAAAACCAGATCGCCTACTGGCAGGTAACCGTCAGGATCGGTTTCACTCTCGACACCTGACCGGGCATCCGGCCCGATCGAGCAAGAAAAAACCCCGGCGCGACCGGGGTTTTCCGTTTAAAAAAACACATGCATTCCCGACAGCCGTCCGGGGTTGCGAAGCGGCCCCGTAATCCGGCGACTCAGCGGACAGACGGATCAGCACCTCCCTGGCGCGCCTCGATGATCGTTTCGATGTAAAAAAATCCGCGACAGCCTCATGCGCTGCCGCGGTGAAGAAATGCGTTCCCCGCCCGCATGGGGCGGGGAACACGCCGGAAACCGGTCAATCGGCGTTGTGCTCGCCGGTATACCGCTCGGGAGCCAGCGCCCAGTGCTCGGGCGAAAGCCAGAACGTCGACAGCAGAAGCTCCCTGATGTGGGAGAACTCCTTCGGCAGCTTGTCGTAGAGCTTCTCGAAGAGCTCTTCGTGAGAAAGCAGTTCCTTCTTCCAGATTTCACGGTCGACCGTCATGAGCTTGGTGAACTCCTCGGCCGTGAACCCATCGAGTCCGCCCCACTCCATCGACTCGTACTTCGGCATCCATCCGAGCGGGCTTTCGACGGCACTCGCCCGTCCGCGGACGCGATCGACAACCCACTTCAGCACCCTCATGTTCTCGCCGAATCCGGGCCAGAGGAACTTGCCGTTTTCGTCCTTGCGGAACCAGTTCACACCGAAGATTCTCGGCGGCTCGGAGAGCAGACGGCCGACGTGCAGCCAGTGATTGAAGTAGTCGCCCATGTGGTAACCGCAGAAGGGAAGCATGGCGAAGGGGTCGCGGCGGACCTCCCCGATCTTTCCCGCGGCTGCGGCTGTTTTCTCCGACCCCATGGTGGCTGCGAGGTAGACACCGAAATACCAGTTCGGAGACTGGTAGACGAGCGGAACGACGTCGCTGCGGCGGCCTCCGAAAATAAAGGCGCTGATCGGCACGCCCGCGGGGTTTTCCCAGTCGGGGTCGATCGAGGGACACTGCGAGGCCGGCGAGGTGAATCGCGCGTTGGGATGAGCGGCCGGACGGCCCGCATCGGGAGTCCACTCCTTGCCCTGCCAGTCGATAAGACTGTCCGGAGACGTATCGGTCATGCCTTCCCACCATACGTCGCCGTCCGGGGTGAGCGCGACGTTCGTGAAAATGCAGTTTTCCTTCAGGGTCGCCATGGCGTTGTAGTTGGTCTTGTCGGACGTTCCGGGCGCCACGCCGAAAAATCCGTATTCGGGATTTATGGCGTAGAGCCGACCGTCATCACCCGGCTTGATCCATGCTATGTCGTCGCCGATGGTGGTCACCTTCCATCCCTCGAACGAATCGGGCGGAATGAGCATGGCGAAGTTGGTCTTGCCGCAGGCGCTCGGAAAGGCCGCCGCGACGTATGTCTTTTCGCCGTCCGGTGATTCAACGCAGAGAATCAGCATGTGCTCCGCGAGCCACCCTTCGTCCCTGGCCATGGAGGAGGCGATCCTGAGAGCGAAACACTTCTTGCCGAGGAGGGCGTTTCCCCCGTAACCGCTGCCGTAGGACATGATGGAGCGTTCCTCGGGAAAATGGACGATGTATTTCTTGTCGTTGCAGGGCCAGGGCACGTCTTCCCGGCCCGGCTCGAGCGGCGCACCGACCGAATGGAGGCAGTGCACGAAATCCCTGTCGGTTCCGAGCAGATCCATAACCTTGCGGCCCATGCGCGTCATGATACGCATGTTGACGACCACATAGGGGGAATCGGTGATTTCGACGCCGATGTGCGAGATGTGCGAACCGAGCGGACCCATGCTGAACGGAATAACGTACATCGTACGCCCGGCCATGCATCCCTCGAAAAGACCGCTCAGGGTCTCTTTCATCTCCTTCGGATGCACCCAGTTGTTCGTGGGCCCCGCATCCTGCCGCCGCAGGCTGCAGATGAAGGTCCGGTCCTCGACCCTGGCGACGTCGCTGGGATCGGACCGGCAGAGAAAGCTGTTGGGGCGTTTTTCTTCCGAAAGCCTGATGAACGTGCCGCTCTCGACCATCTGCCGGCAAAGTGAATCGTATTCTTCCTGGGAACCGTCGCACCAGTGCACCGAGTCCGGCCTGCAGTGCTCGGCTGTTTCACGGACCCATTCAATCAATTTCCGGTTTTTCACGAAATCCGGGGGATCGATGCGCAAAGAGGTCATGGTCAATCCTGTTGTCTGAAGGTTAATAAGATAAGCTCCCGGAGGGAGCTTTTACATGAAACTGTCGTGTGGTCATCGTTTTCCTGCGTCCAATGCTTTGCGGATCTCCTCCTCGAAGGCCGCCCTGCTCTGCATCCCGAGAAGCACGGATGAGATGGTGCCGTCGGAAGCGACGACGAACGAGGTCGGTATCGTACGGAGACCACCCTGTGTGTAGGGCTCGTAGGCCGCTACAATCTCCCGGGTCATCATGGCGACGGGATAGTTGATGCCGGTCTCCATCATGAACGACCGCATCCTGTCCTCCTGCTCGTTCACGGCGATGCCGATGAAGGTAAAGCCCTCGCCCTCGAACTCTTTCTGCAGCTCGACCATGTCGGGAATCTCGGCGCGACACGGCGGGCACCATGAAGCGAAAAAGTTGACGATATAGGCTTTGCCTTCGAGGGAGGCGCTGGAGACGGTCGTGCCGTCGAGAGCCTCGGCGGCGAACGCCGGAGCCTGAAAGGACGCGGCGCCGGATGCACCGTCGTTTTTCGCCGTCTCCGCCTTTTCGGGCTGACAGGCGAGCATCAGGAAGGAAAGACAGGCTATCGAGAAAAGTCTGAAAGGTTTCATTTGCAGCAGCGTTTCAGTTGAAAATTCGTTTGAAAATAGGGAATTCTTCTCTTTATTTATAGTCCTTCCGAACAGAGCCGGATATTCTTTGGGTTTCTGTATCGAATGAGGTATATTCGATTTTCATTTTGGGTTTTTAACAAGCCACCTTAGCTCAGTTGGTAGAGCAACTGTTTCGTAAATAGTAGGTCGTGGGTTCGAGTCCCGCAGGTGGCTCGTCCAGCAACCATGACCCGGCTCAGAGAAGAACGCGAGCCAGGTTCTCAAAGTTTTGACCACAACAAAAATCCTATCAAAACCGCACTATGCAAGAAGGTAAGATATCCCAGATCATCGGGCCTGTCATCGATGTTGATTTCCCGGAAGGGGAGCTGCCGGCGATTCTCGACGCCCTGACCGTCACCCGTCCTGACGGCACCAAGCTCGTTCTCGAAACGCAGCAGCACCTCGGCGAGGAGCGGGTGCGGACCGTTTCGATGGAGGGTACCGACGGCCTCGTCAGGGGCATGGCGGTCGCCAACACGGGAAAACCGATCCAGGTTCCCGTCGGCGAAAAGGTTCTCGGCAGAATGCTCAACGTCGTCGGCGAACCGATCGATGGCGGAGGAAGCGTCGACACGGACAAAACAATATCGATTCACCGCACGGCGCCGAAGTTCGACGAGCTTTCAACGAAATCGGAAATGTTCGAGACCGGCATCAAGGTTATCGACCTTCTCGAGCCCTATTCCCGTGGCGGTAAAACCGGCCTCTTCGGCGGTGCCGGCGTCGGGAAGACGGTTCTCATCATGGAGCTGATCAACAACATCGCCAAGCAGCAGTCGGGTTACTCCGTGTTCGCCGGCGTCGGCGAGCGCACCCGTGAAGGAAACGACCTCTGGGAGGAAATGAAGGAGTCCGGCGTTATCGACAAAACCGCCCTGGTCTTCGGCCAGATGAACGAACCGCCGGGCGCCCGCGCCCGCGTCGCGCTGACCGGCCTTTCGATCGCCGAATATTTCCGCGACGCCGAGCACCGCGACGTGCTCCTCTTCGTCGACAACATCTTCCGCTTCACCCAGGCGGGCTCCGAGGTATCGGCGCTTCTCGGTCGCATGCCGAGCGCCGTGGGCTACCAGCCGACCCTCGGCACCGAAATGGGTGTGCTCCAGGACAGGATCGTCTCCACCAAGGACGGATCGGTCACCTCGGTACAGGCCATCTACGTCCCTGCGGACGACCTTACCGACCCCGCTCCCGCGACGACCTTCACCCACCTCGACGCCACGACGGTTCTTTCCCGCTCCATCTCCGAGTTGGGCATCTATCCCGCGGTCGACCCGCTGGATTCGACCTCTCGAATCCTCGACCCGAACATCGTCGGCGAGGATCACTACAACACCGCGCAGGCGGTAAAGGAGATCCTGCAGCGCTACAAGGATCTTCAGGACATCATCGCCATTCTCGGCATGGACGAGCTCAGCGACGAGGACAAACTCATCGTTGCCCGCGCCAGGAAGATCCAGAGGTTTCTTTCGCAGCCGTTCTTCGTCGCGGAAGCCTTCACCGGCCTTTCCGGGAAGTACGTCAAGCTCGAGGACACCATCAAGGGCTTCAAGGAGATCATCGAAGGCCGCCACGACAACCTTCCGGAAAACGCGTTCTACCTTGTCGGAACCATCGAGGAAGCGGTCGAGAAAGCCAAAACCCTGTAACCCATTCGATAGCTACTCATGGCCAGTTCCGAAAAAGCCTTTACCATCGAGATCGTCACCCCCGAGAAGCAGTTTTTCGCCGGAGAGGTGTCGAGCGTTATCGCTCCGGGCCAGGACGGGCTGTTCCAGGTTCTGAAAAACCACGCCCCGCTCCTGGCTGCGCTCAAGGGCGGCCAGGTCAAGCTGGAGCTCGCCGGCGAAGAGAACAAGACGTTTACCATTGCCGATGGTTTTTTCGAAGTCAGCGACAACAAGGCGATTCTGCTCTCGGAAGACATTTCCTGACGGCGTTCGCCCGAGCAAACAGGTACCCAGGTGAAAACATCAGTGGCGGCTCCATCGGGCGCGGCCACTGATGTTTTTTTATGCACATGAGAACCCTTGCGCCAAAAGCCCTGAGGAAGGGGGACACCATCGGCCTCATATCCCCGTCCTCTCCCTCGCCTGAACACGGCAGGATCGAGCAGGCGGTGACCTACCTCGAAAAGCAGGGCTATTGCGTCAAACCGGCCGAACACTTCAACCTCAGGACGGAAAGCAGGCGGGAACTCGACCGGTGCAAGCTCCACGATCTTCACGGCATGTTTTCGGACCGTTCGGTCAGCGCGATCTTCTGCCTCAGGGGAGGTTCCGGCGCGACGAGGCTGCTGCAGGAGATCGACTACGGCCTTGTGGCCGCGAACCCCAAAATCCTTGCCGGATATTCCGACATCACGGCCCTCTCTATCGCACTCTACGCCCGAACGGGACTGGTGACCTTCTCCGGACCGATGCTCGCGACCGAGCTTCACGACCCCAGCCCCTACACGGAGGAGAATTTCTGGAACGTGCTTACCGAGCCCGGCCGCGAACACGAGCTCCTCAACCACCCCGATCATCCCCTCTCCGTCATGCGGGAGGGAGTCGTCGAAGGTCCCCTGCTCGCAGGCAACCTGACGGTACTCTCCTGTCTGGTCGGCACCTCCTATCAGCCCTCTCTGAAAGGAACCGTGACGCTTTTCGAGGATATCAACGAGGAGCCCTACCGGATCGACAGGCTGTTCTCTCACCTGCACAACGCGGGACTCCTCGGCGGGATCGGCGGCCTCCTGTTCGGCCAGTTCAGCCGGGCTCCGCTCTCTTTCGACGGCGAAAGCCCCCTGCTCGACATTCTGCGGTATTACACGGAAGCGACCGGACCGGCGGTTCCGGTCGCCGCGGGACTTTCATACGGGCATATCGACGATCTGCTCACCGTACCGGTCGGAGCGCACGCGGTGCTCAGAGCCCGGAACAACTCCCTCTCCCTGGTCAGCGCCCCCGCGGTCTGCCGGTAAGAGACCGCCGACAGAATCCTCCCTTTCCCTTGTTGTGCGATTTTAGTAAATTTTTTTACAATTCATGAATACGTTCATGCAAATCCTCGTTACGACATGCCTATTCTCTGGAATGCGTCCGACGCCGGCGAGCAGACCCAGATCGGCACGCAGGAAACGCTGACCGACACCCTGGACGCTTACAGGGTCATCCTGTTCAACGACGATGTACACACCTTCGACGAAGTCATTTTCCAGATCATCAAGGCTATCCGGTGCACCCGCTCGAAAGCCGAAAAGCATACTTGGGAAGTGCACACGAAAGGGCTCTCGATGGTTTACGCAGGAACCCTTCCGGCCTGCCTGAAAGTCAGCTCGATCCTGGAGGAGATAGACCTGAGAACGGAAATACAGACCAGCTGAGAAACGAAACCCGCCGCCGAAGACACTACCCCCGTTCAGTACCTGAGCTCGACGCCGACTTTGACGAGATCGATTTCCGTAGCGGCAACAGGCGTCTCCCCCTTGCTGTAATCGACGGTCATTCCAAGATGTTCTCCCGGCCACCATGTCGCATAGACATGCAGCAGGTCCGAGTAGCCTCCGCGGCCTGAAACCGTATCGAAAAACAGGTACGACAGACCGACATCGAGCATGAAAGGAAATCGCAGATCGAGAGACGAGCGCGCTCCGATTCTCAACCAGTCGTCGCCATCCCGCCGGGAAGTATGGCTCCCCGCTTTTTCCGTGATACTGTAATCCATTGCCGGCGTCACCCTGAAACTGTAGCGGAACCCGTCGAACAGAGGGTAGAAGCCACCCATATTCAACGCTGTCCCAAATACCCCGCCCACATATTCAGCACGGGCTTCGACGCCATATATGCTCTGGTCGAAATCGAAATCGGTCATGTAGTACGGTCTGCCGGACAGAAACCATTTTGCACTGGAAAAACCGACCCCGGGCGAAACCTTCGCAATAAACGGAAGCCCGAATGCCAGTTCGTTGATCTGAAAACCGCTCGTGCCCTCTATCTGGGCGAGATTCCAGCTCACGAACGGGATCGCTTCGAACTCCACGGACTTACCCCCGCCTCCATCCTGTCGCGACAACTGTACCGGGTAACCCAGGGCGCCTTCCGTATTCCAGGCCCCCCTTCCTTCTTTCAACCGATTGTCGGAAAACCCGATCGACGCACCCTTGGCGCTTGTACGATCGACGTCGAGAAATCGCTCGCTTTTACGCAATCGCACGGGCCCGATACTTCCGCCTTCACCGTTCTCCCCCAACGGTTTTTTCTTCGTCAACCCCGGAATTTCCCTCCATTTCCCTTGTTCCCGACGCGAATCCCCGTCAACAAGAGAATCGATCGTCTCCGGCTTCCACGGAGGAGACCCCGCTCCTCGGGCTTTCAACCCGATCCTTATGGTCGCGATCTCGGCATACATCAGTTTCTCCACCTTGTCGAGGTCAACCGCAACCTGACCCGGCCCCATGCATTCCGATATGGGTTTCTCATATTTATATGCCAGAAAAAGCGCCAGTTCCCGGCGATCAAGAAGACCGTCCTCCCCTGCAAAATCCGAAGAGGAGAGCACGTCGCCGGCATTTGCCGGCAGCGGGGAAACAACCGCAAGGAAAACCGCGAAACATAACAAGGCGTTCCTGTTTTTCATGGGCCGGTCCTGTCAGGTTTTTTATACTCTTCCGGAATGCCTTTCCAGATTATTTCGTCCAGCTTTCTCACGGTTTTTGCGCACTCGAGCACCGCACCCCTGACATCGGCGTGAACATCGGCAAAATCCTTCCGTTCGATCGGATTTTCCAGCGCGCTGATATCCTTGCTGTCTTTCTCCAGCCCCTTGGGATAACGATCCGTCAAACTGGTATCCGGCGCGGGAATCTTCTGCAGGCCCCACAACCGTACGAGCATGTATACGGTTCGCATATAGGCGTCTTCTCTCGAAAGCCTTGTCTTGCGGGCGGATACCCCGACAGCCGACCTTGCGGTTCCGGTTTTTCCAGGGATTCTCCTGCACCCGGCAGGAATCCTGTCCCAGATAACATTGCGGAGTTCACCGACGGTTTTCGCTTTTGCAAGCTCTTCACAGGGAATCTCGACCTCCAGATCGGCGAAATCCCTCTCTTCAATCCGCGGTTTCAGGGCGAGAATCCTCACTTCTTTCTGCCCCCGGTTTTCAGGCGCCCGCTCCAACAGACTATCCTTTACCAGCACCCCGGACGTGAGGCCCCACTCCCGCACGAGCATCTTCTTGGCGCGGTTCAGCACCTGCCTTCTGGTGATCTTACGCAGCTCTTTTTTGCTCTTTTCCATAACTTGCTATGCCAAGCTTATGCCTTTAGGGCACCTCTATTTATTTATTCCGCGTTTCAATTGCTTCGTTGAGCGGTGCTCGAAATCCTCATCCCGACTCGTCGGGACTCCGGTTTCGAAGTTTATCCCGATGCAATCGGGACTCCGTTCGCCTTGCACTTGAATCGCTCATGACAATACATAGAGGTGCCCTTTATATGAAGAAAAAACGTTCATGCAAAAGTCAAAGCAGATCTCTTCACGTTTTCTTTTGATCCGATACCGGACTATTGGCAAAAAGACCCGCAAGAAAGCCGACCACGGTTGTAAACATCGTCAAAATCAACTCCGGCCTTACCTGTCCACTTGCGGGCTGATAAACCCCGACTGACAATGCAAGAAATGACCCGACCAGAACGAATGAAAATGCAGTGATAACGATTCGCCAAAGAATATCCGTAGCCCCTTGCGAAGGAGTACCTATGCCGGAGCCTTCAGCAGCCTTGATTGCTGAATCGAATTGCTTAATCGCTCTCCCTTTTTCTTTTTCGCTCTGCTCATTAAGAAACTTCTTGATAGCCTCAGCGTTTGTCTCAAATGAAACATTCTTCAAATTTTGCACTTGAGATGCCACCTGATTGAAGTCTATACTCATATCATCACCTCCTTTTGATTGGCTTGTTTACATAACAATGTCATATCCAAGGCACCCCGATATCTTTCTCACAGAAGTAAATACGCTTATACAGCAGAATTCAGAGGCATTGTATACCCAGAATGCACACAGCACAGATTTATCAAAACCTATAGCCACACTTCCGAAATAATCCGGAAAGTGAGATATATCAAAACTCAACTATTCGGGGTTCCTAAAATATAGCCTATAGTGACATCGTCCCCAAAAAACAGAAAAAGAGCGTGCGGGCTCCTGCTTTACCCAGCGGCTTGCCGACTGAAAACCTCCTGCCGGCATTGCAGAAAAAGATCTGCATACCGTTCTTTTTCCCTAAATCGATAAAAAGAATACAACCCTTTTTTTTTATGTTGCTTATGAGGTTGTTTTTTCTCCCTCACGAACCCGCCTGTTCGCCAACAAAAACATCAGGAGGCCAACCATGAGCGCGACAAATCAGGATAAAGAGGTCCTGCTCTCCCGGCTCGTCGAGATCGATGATGAAATCGGCAATCTCGAACGAGAACTGAACGAGGCCAAATCAATCGAGTCCAATCCCGCGGAAAGAGACAAAGCCAACGACGTTATCGAGAAGGAGGTTCTCAACAAGGAAAATGAAAAACTGAGAATCCAGGTTCTTGTCGGTCAGAAGCCGGCCGGGGAAGATCTCGAAAAAGCACGCCAACTCGCCGGCAGCAGATCGCTCAAGATCGAAAGCGAGACCATTCTTCAAAACGCGAATCTGACCACGCGGAGCGGATGCGGCGGCGGAGTCTGCCTGACGGGCTGTACGACCTGCTACATGTGCGTAAAGGAACAGCTGGTAGGAAACGTTCCCCTGCTGTAACCGGCCCCTTCCATGCTGAAGGCGACGGAATTGCGGGATAGCGATATTCTGGTGGTTTCGCCGGAATACCGCATCAGGCCAAATGCCTACAACAGCATCATCTATCCGTTCGATGCCGAAGACGCCTCAAGCTGGAGAAGCATGCCTGCCGTTGCTGGAGTGGCGCTGACGCTCCTTGACGGCAGGCGCACCAATCTCGAGGTCGCGAAAGAGCTTGAATCGCTTCTCGGCCTCGATATCGAACAGTCGAAAGCGCTGCTCGGCTTTCTGGTCTCTCACTCCAACAGCGAACCCGGCAAGGAATACCTCTGCCGCTACACACCGGGCAACGGGACGCAATCTTTTTCGACCTACCCGACCCTGAGGTTTCTTGAAAAACTCAAAGGCAATTCCCTGACGGATATTCCGCAGGGAGCGAAACTCGAGGCTCCCCTCACGCTCATTCTCATGCCCACCAACAACTGCGACGTCAGTTGCAGATACTGCTACGCCGAGAAAAACGGACCGCAGCCGAACGACATGCTCTCTCTTTCACGGTGGTTCGAGATCATTGACGAGGCGGCCTCCCTTGAAATCCACGCCCACACCTTCAGCGGGGGCGATCCGTTGACCTACCCCGGAATCGACCTGCTGTTCGAGAGAATGGCGCTCTACGGCATGAAGTTTCTGCTGCCGACAAAGTCTTTCGTATCGAAGGAACTGGCGGCACGGTTCAGCGACATAGGCATGCAAGAGCTGGTGACGATTCAGATAAGCGTCGACGGTGTGAGTCGCGCTATCGATGAGCTTGTCGGGCTGGCGGATTACGCAAATCGCGCGTTCACCTCGATAAAAAACCTTGTCGAGGAAGGCTTTTACGTCAGAACAAACACGGTTTGCACTCCGTTAAACTATCGTGAAATGCCCGATCTTGTCCGAAAGCTTCACGATCTGGGGGTCAAACGGGCGAGCATCACCAACTACGCACGGTCGTTTTACCGTCATGACGATTCGCTCTTTCTCGACGAGGAACAGATCAGGTGGGTCAACGAACGGGTTTCCATGGCCGGATCGGCCCTGCACTGGAACGATCTCCGGGCAAACGCGGCGATACGGGACTTTTCCGTTCCCGACCGCGAAGAGCAGCTTGCCGGCTGGAAAGACCGCTCTTACTGTTCGGGCGGCAAATCCTGTATGGTTATCACCCCGAACGGGGATGTCGTGCTCTGCGAACAGGTTCCTCAACGAGCGCCTTTTGTCGTGGGGTCGCTACGGGACCGATCGATCACGGATGTCTGGAATTCCCCTGAAATAGATGCGTTCGTTCACCCTCCGAGGGAGCTGTTCAAAGGGACCGAGTGTGAAGAGTGCGATGAATTCGACGAATGCCATGCGGTATACGGACGCTGTTTTCGCGACGCCTATTTCACCTATCGCAATCTCTACTCTCCCTCCCCGAACTGCCCGAAAGCTCCCCCGGGCTTCCGCATGAGCTGACTCCGTCCGTCGGGGCATAACGCCAAACAGCCGGCTGTACTCCTGTCAACCGGCCGGGGGCACTAACGACTTCCGGGAAAATCAGATATTTTCTGGCGTGGGAGAGTGGCCTATCTCAGATCGTCGTAGCCGTGACGGTATACTGTCCGCCCGTGTGGCTGCCCGAACACGTCGTCTTCGAAAAA
>JANQHQ010000029.1 GCA_028282595.1 Chlorobium sp.
CCTTGTGGAAGTCGTTGTATTTCTTCACGAGAGCGAATCCGACAGGCACCTCATTGACCGGGTCCTCGGTAAGGGAAACCCTGATGGTGTCGCCGAGTCCCTCCTCGAGAAGAGCTCCGATCCCCATCGCCGATTTTATCCTCCCCTCGTCTCCGCCCCCGGCTTCCGTCACGCCGAGATGAAGAGGGTAGGCGTGACGAAGCTCTGCATCCGCCTTCATCACCAGCAGCCTGTATGCCTGGATCATGACCCTGACATTGGAGGATTTCATGGAGAAGAGAAAGTCGCGGTACCCTTCATCCTCGCATATCCGGGCGAATTCCAGAGCGGCCTCGACCATGCCCTCCGGAGAGTTGCCGTAACGGCTGACTATGCGGTCGGACAGCGATCCGTGGTTGGTGCCGATCCGCATCGACACCCCGAACTCCCTCGCCTTGGCGACAAGCGGAAGAAACTCTTCACGGACCTTCTCGAACTCCGCCCCGAACTCCTCTTCGGTGTAGTCTCCGCCCGAAAATTTTGTCCGGTTGGCGTAATTTCCGGGATTGATACGGACGTTGTCGACAAACTCGACGGCTTTCATGGCCGCCCGGCGGGAAAAATGAATATCGGCCACGAGGGGGGTTCCGATCCCGTCCCTGCGAAGCTGGTCGCGGATAGCCTTGAGATTCAGAGCATCTTTCTCGGTCGGCACCGTCATGCGGATGATTTCGCATCCCGCTTCATGGAGCCTTCTGCACTGCTCCACCGTGGCCCTCGTATCCATGGTGTGCGTTGTCGTCATCGACTCGACCCGGATCGGCTGATAGCCGCCCAGACCGATATCGCCGAAACCGACCTCGCGGGTCGGACGCCGACGGTAGCTGTACATGGATATGGGAAACATACTGCTTTCGTGCACAAACGTCATAGCGGTTGATGAAACTGACCGAAACGGCGGACCGGCACCGTGGTCGAGGAAAACAGGCGGTTACCGTTCCTCGATAATGAAAAGCGTCTCCCCCTCTTTTCTGAAATTGTATTTCTCGCGGGCTATCTTCTCGACGGTCCCGGCATCCCGGGCATTGCGCACCTTTTCGGTGTTATCGACAATGTTTTGCTCTTCCTGCTCGTGGGTCTCCCTGAAAGAGCGGTTTTCCGCCTCCATGCGCAGACGTGCCACGAGCCCGTAGTTCCCGAAGAACACCCACAGGACAAAGACCCCCGCAAGCGCGAACAGGAAGATCTTCTTCGGATGGGACCGGATATAGTCCCATATGTCGTTGAGCAGGCGCTTCACCATCGCTGTCCCAGGGGTTTCGGCAAAAAACGAGGGGAATCCTCTTCCGGAAAGATCCCCCGATACTCCTATACCCGGAAGGCCCCGATGCCCGGGTAGCGGGCCTCGTCGCCGAGTTCCTCCTCGATGCGCAGAAGTTCGTTGTACTTCGCCATACGGTCGGACCTCGAAAGACTGCCCGTCTTGATCTGACCGGCATTGGTCGCCACAGCGATCTGCGCAATGGTGGTATCCTCGGTCTCCCCGCTTCTGTGACTGATGACCGAGGTGTATCCGTTGCGCTTCGCAAGATCGATCGCCTGCAGCGTTTCGGTCAGGGTACCGATCTGGTTGACCTTTATGAGAATGGAGTTACCGACCCCTTTCCCTATACCTTCCTGAAGCCTCGCGCTGTTGGTCACGAAGAGATCGTCACCCACGAGCTGGACCCGTGAGCCGATCTTGTCGGTCAGCATCTTCCACCCCTCCCAGTCGTCCTCGGCCATGCCGTCCTCGATGGAAATGATCGGATAGGTGCTCGCCCACTGCTCCCAGTAGGATGCCATCTCTTCGGGATCGAGCTCGCGGCCGGACGACTTTTTAAAGACATATTTCCCCTTCCCGGCGTCATAGAACTCCGAACTGGCCGGGTCGAGGGCGATCATGACCTGGGCGTCACCGAGCCCCCCGGAACCCGTCGGGGATCCCGCCTTGTATCCGGCCTTGCCGACGGCCTCGATAACGAGCTCGATCGCTTCCTCGTTGGAACGAAGGTCGGGCGCGAACCCCCCCTCGTCACCGACGGCCGTGCTCAGCCCCTTGCTTTTGAGCAGGGCCTTGAGCGCGTGAAAAATTTCAGCGCCGCAGCGAAGGGCGTCCGAATACGACGAAAAACCTATCGGCATGATCATGAACTCCTGGAAGTCGACCGTGTTGTCGGCATGGGCTCCTCCGTTCAGAACGTTCATCATCGGCACCGGAAGGGTGTCGGCAAGGGTGCCTCCGATATAACGGAACAGGGGAAGGCCCGAATATTCCGCTCCGGCTTTCGCGCAGGCGAGCGATACTCCGAGCAGCGCGTTGGCCCCGAGCTTCGATTTGTTCGGCGTCCCGTCGAGGGAAAGCAGGAGACGATCTATCTCTCCCTGCTCGGTGACAAGCGTGCCCTTGAGCGCATCGCTGATGATCCCGTTGACGTTCTGGACCGCTTTCCGAACGCCTTTACCAAGATACACTCCCGCGTCGCCGTCCCGGAGTTCGACGGCCTCGTGAACGCCTGTCGAAGCACCGCTGGGCACAGCGGCCCTGCCGAAGGAAGTTTCCGTGAAGACATCCACCTCGACTGTCGGGTTCCCGCGCGAGTCGAGAATCTGGCGCGCGGCGACGTTGGTAATTACTGGCATGGCAAAGAGCTTTTATGTTGAGAAATTCCCTTACGGCCGGAACGCCTCCGCAACCTTGCGGACCGACGGTCGTCGGCGGCAGGCGGAAACGCTGCATAACGGATATAAATCCTACGCTAAACATAAGAATTTATCCCCTATTCGCCAGCTTTTCTCAGCCCGCATGCAGGTAAAGAGTCGCCGCGCCTCCCCAAGGCGTTCGTTCCGTTCGGAAAGCCGGTCCGTGCCCACCGGGAAGGCGATCCGCTTGAAAACTTTTTGTAACTTCGTTTACCTTGTAAGACCCGCTCCGGCGGGTATCAGCATCCACATTACGGTCGCGCCGCCGACTGCGGGGCGACCGGCGTAAAGAAAAGGAGTCCTATCCATGCAAGCAGTCCAACCCGAACACATCCGCAACATTGTTCTCGCAGGCCACGCCGGCTCAGGAAAAACCATACTCGCCGAATCGATGGCCCTGCAGATGAACGCAACCAACCGCCTCGGCTCCATTGAAAACGGCACGACCATTTCCGACTACGCAGAAGATGAAATCGCCCGGCAGCACAGCCTTAACGCCAGCCTGATCCACGGCACATGGAACGACCGCAAAATCAATGTCATCGACACCCCGGGCCTCCTCGATTTTCACGGCGACGTCAAAGCCGCGATGCGTGTCGCCGATACCGTACTGATAACGGTCAATACGTCAACCGGCGTGGAAGTAGGGACGGACATCATCTGGGACTACACCCAGGAATATTACAAACCGGCGATGTTCGTCCTGACCAAACTGGATGCCGACCGGACAAGTTACACCGGCACCGTAGACGAATTGCGGAATCATTTCGGCCATCTCGTCACCCCCATACAGTTCCCCGCCGAGGAAGGGCTCGGACACCATATCATCATCGACGTCCTGCTGATGAAACAGCTCGAGTTCAGCCCCGACAAGCCCGGCAGCATGATCGTTTCGGAGATACCCGACCTGTACAGAAAACGCGCCGAGGACCTGCATTTCAAACTTGTCGAGGCCGTCGCGGAAACGGACGAAGAGCTCATGAACAAGTATTTCGAGGTCGGCACCCTGACCGAGGACGAACTCAGGGGCGGCATCAAATCCGGCCTGTTGACACGCACTTTTTTCCCGGTCTTCTGCACCTCTCCACTCCACCTCATCGGCACACAACGCCTGCTCAACGCGATCGTCAACCTCTGCCCCTCCCCCATCGAGCGGGGACCCGAGCACGCATTCTGCAGCACTGAAAACCATGAGAAACTTCTCAATCCCGACCCCGAAGGCTCGACCGTCGCCTTTATTTTCAAAACCATGTCCGAACCCAGGGTGGGTGAAATCTCCTACCTGAGAGTCTATTCGGGTCACATCGAGAGCGGGCACGAGCTGATCGACGCACAAACCGGACAGCTCGAAAAGCTCGGTCAGATCCATGTCATGCAGGGGCAGAAAAAAGAACCTGTGGACAAGCTTCTTGCCGGTGACATCGGCATGGTCGTCAAGCTCAAGGACGCTCATACGAACGATACGCTCGCCGACAAGGGCACCGACTGCAGGATCAGTCCCATCGCCTTTCCGGAGCCGCTGCTCGCAACGGCGATAACCCCCTCGGCCCAGGGAGACGAGGAAAAAATATCGTCCGGCCTTCACCACCTCCACGAAGAAGACCCGAGCTTTGCCATCGAACACGACACCGAATTCAACCAGACCATTCTTAAAACACTCGGGGAAACGCATCTCGACACCATCATCAACCGTCTCGAAAAAAAATTCAACGTCTCGGTCGTCACGGGACCTGTGCGGATACCCTATCGTGAAGCCATACGCTCCGCTTCGTCGGCGCAGGGCAAGTACAAGAAACAGTCCGGCGGAAGGGGCCAGTACGGCGACGTCTGGATGAGGCTGGAACCCACGGAAAGAAATACAGGCTTCGAGTTCTCCAGCGAGGTGGTCGGAGGGGTCGTACCCACCCGCTATCTTCCGGCCGTCGAAAAGGGCGCAAGGGAAACGGCTGCGGAAGGCATTCTGGCGGGCTACCCGGTCGTCGATATCAAAGCGGTCGCCTACGACGGCTCGCACCATCCCGTCGACAGTTCGGAACACGCATTCAAAATAGCCTCCAGCATGGCTTTCCGGGCGGCTTTCGAAAAAGCGAAACCGATGCTGCTCGAGCCCTGCTATTCGCTCAGCGTCAAGACACCGGAACAGTATACAGGAGAGATTGCAGGTGAAATTTCAACCAAGCGCGGCAGGATCCTCGGCATGGACACCGATGCCCGCTTCCAGATCATCAAGGCGACCATCCCGCAGTCGTCGCTGAGGGATTTCCACCTGCAGATGGTCCGTCTGACGCAGAGCAGGGCACGCTACTCCTGCGCCTTCAGCCACTACGAGGAAATGCCGCAGGATATCGCGAACCGGATTGTAGCCGGGAACTCTTCCCGGAAGGGATGAACGCCCGCGCTTTGAAGGGCACTTCTGGGACTTGTCGTGAGCGAGCTGAAGACCATGCGGACGGAGTCCCGACAAGGTCGGGACAACGAAGTATTCGGGTCGCGCAACAAATTAATGGAGGTGCCCTTCAGAGCCGTCTCGCCATCGAAAGTATCTTGAGCCACCAGACGACCCATACCGCCTCGAAAACGTTTTTTCGGGTCATCTTCGACTTGCCGACGGTCCGGTCAACGAAAACGATCGGAATCTCCTCGATGACGTACCCCTTTTTCCACATCCTGAAATTCATCTCTATCTGGAAGGAGTAGCCCTGCGAATGGATACGGTCGAGATCGAGCGTCTGCAGCGCGCTCACCCTGAAGCACTTGTATCCGCCCGTTGGATCCGATACGGGCATCCCCGTAATGATGCGGGTGTAGACGCTCGCCGCTTTCGAGAGCACCAGTCGGCCCAGGGGCCAGTTGACGACATTGACCGTATTTCCCATGTAGCGGGATCCGATGACCAGATCGGCCCCCTCGATTTTTTCGAGCATCCGTGCGATAACCCCCGGATCGTGAGAATAGTCCGCGTCCATTTCTATCACGAGGTCGTACCCCTCCCGTATCGCATGGTAGAACCCTTCGATATAGGCCGTTCCGAGCCCCATCTTCCCCGGGCGCTCTATCAGAAAAAGCCGGTCGAGCCGCTTTTGCAGCTCCCTGACAATTCCGGCAGTGCCGTCGGGTGAGCTGTCGTCGATAATGAGCACGTCGAGCATCCCGGGATAGAGCCTGAAGATCTCTTCAAGAAGTTTGCCGACGTTTTCGGCCTCGTTATAGGTCGGAACGATCACAAGGCACCGCTTCCGCTTATTCCTTTCCGCTTGCGTCATCTGTATGGTAATCGGTCTCGCAACGTTGCAAAAAAAAAGCATTGCCCTGTCACCGGGCAATGCTTTCAACAACACGCTGTTATAAACACCTCCAAAAATTGCGCAAAAAAACCTATCTGTTTTCCTTGTGGAACCGGTGAAGGAAACGCAGATCGAAATCGAGACGCTCCGGCGGAGTGTAGGTGAAGTCGAGAATATCCCCTTCCGGAAGAATCTCGATCAGCGCACCCGACGGGCATTCGTCCGAGGAGAAACAGGCGCTGCAGGAAATACAGGCGTCCTGATCGATATAACAGCGGAAACCGTTTTCCTGGACATCGCCGTAAAACTTGTAACCGATGGCGTTGGCCTTCGGAGGACACTTGTCGAGGCACAGACCGCACCCGACACAGAGGTTCTCGAGAATGAAGTAATGCTTTTTCGCACGCGGCGTTCTTTTTGCGGCCGGCTTCGCGGCGGGCTTTGCCGCCGGTCTTGCAGGAGGCTTCGGAACCGGTTTTGCAGCCGGCTTCGCGACGCCGGGCGCAGCCTTGGCTCCGGGTGCGGGAGCCGCTTTGGGTTTTGCGGCCGGCTTCGGTTTCGCTTTCGGTTTCGGCTTGACAACCGGCAATGCGGATTCCATCCGTCGGCCTGTACGTCCGAGGTTCACGTCCAGCGGAGTCAGCCTCCCTTTCGCCGGTAACGAACCTCCCGCTTTCGGCGCCGGTTTTCCCTTGGGTGCCGGAGCCTTGGCTTGAGGCACCGGCGGTTTCGCTTTCGGTGCCGGCTGCTTCGCCTGGGGAGCCGACGGTTTCGGCTTTGCCGGAGCGGACGCTGGACCCGGTGTTTTTACAGGATCAGCCATATACCCTCCCGTCTTTTTTGACTAACTAATTTCTTGTGTTCCCTGCCCGAACGGCTTGAAGGAGCCGCGTGGCGGCTCCTTCGTCGGCATGAATCAGGCAATAAGTTTCATGATGAAATCGACAACCTGCGTCAGCAGTTGCTGGCCGGCGCCCGCCGCATCACCCACCGGCGGAAGATCCGGTGTGTCCGTCTGGTAGAAGCCGTTGGCGATGAACAGGAAGACCAGCATGAACGTACCGCCGAAATACAGGAAGGTACCGGCAAGCTTCGAATCCGAAATCGTCAGCACAGGGAATCTGAACTGCACGTCGCGATTGAGGAATTTCTTGCCGAGCCATCTGACGGTACGGGTCTGGATATCCGCGCCTTCGAGACGCGACCCCCTGTCTTCAAACCAGACAGCGAAGCTGATAAACCATACGAGGTGGCCGATCATGAGAATGACGGACAGGTGAGAACTCGAGAAGATCGTCACGGTCTCCGTCCAGAAGTAGTAGAAAATCCCGGCCGAATAGTGATGGGAAAGGCCGGCGATGGAATCCCACGCTTTTGCGTCTGCCGCGGGCACACCGTACATCATCGATGCGATCCACGCACCGTCGATATACCAGCAGACCGCCGACAGGCCCTTGACGCCCCAGAGCATCGCGAACCAGAGCTGATCCTGGATGGAGACGCCGCACGTACCGCCGTAGACCGGTCCGAGACACGGGAAGGAATAGGAGTTTTTCTTCAGGCCGAGATCGTCCCACAGCGGCGAGGTGTGCGAGAAGAACGCGATACGTGCCAAGGCGATCAGCGAGAAGAGGGAACCCGCGACAATGACGTGGGCCATCACCCAGTCGTTGATGCTGGGATCTTCGAACATCCAGTGCAGCATCGGCAGCGGCTTGAGCCAGTAGAACGACATCATGATGTTGGTGCCGAACACGTTCAGCTCGCAGATGGTGTTCCATACGATAACCGCGTAGACCGAAAGCATGGTGGCGAAACAGAGAGCCATGATGGTGCCGAGAATCTTGACCTGGAGTTCCTGGTCTCGGCCCTTGGCGACCCAGATGGATTTGATCTGGCTGTACAGGCCGTTGATCTGGATTTTCAGGAGATACTGTCCGCCGTGATAGACGCCGGCGAAAACATAGAGAACGCCGCAGATGATATGGTTGAAGGTGATCAGGTTGATTACAACCCTCGCCATACCGAAAGACTCGCCGTTCTTGGGAAGGATGGCGTACGGCGCGAACTCCTCGAACTCCTTCGAACCGGCGACGATGGCGCCACCCTCCTGTACGAAGTCGAAACTGACACGGTTGAACGGCTCACCGTAGATGTAGTAGACCAGCTTGTCCATCTCGGCGTAGAACGGGGCGAAAGATTCCTGCTGGAAAGCCACGAACGCGATGATACCGAGAGCGATGTTGACGTAGCCGATGGCGGTCAGGTGAACCGAGAACGCCGCCTTCATGTCGTCGTTGAGGTGAGTAGCGGCATTCGGCGGATTTTTCCACCAGTACACGCCGAGGGCGAAGAAGACCACGAACCAGACGAAGGACATGAACGCCTCTGAATTGATGGTCTGGAAATCGGGAATGGGAGCTATGCCGAGCACCGCCCACATCATCAGACCCCAGCCGAGGAAAAGCAGCGACCAGTAGACGGCGTGAGGGCCGAGCGCATCCTTGTAGGATTTCGCGCTGGTTCCCTGGAAAACGATGTCGCCGAACTTGCCGAGGAAGCGGAAGTCCCTGAAGTTACCGGCCCTGCCGGTAAAGGGATTGGTCAGATTGTGCGTCCAGTGGCGCCAGCCGCCGAACAGCAGAATGGAACCGGAGACGAAGTGCAGAACGGCCCACCCGATCAGCTTCCAGGAAGCGGTGATCAGATCCTCCGTCTTTGCACTGTAGGTATCGATGCCGAGCGAAACCATGCGGGGCTTGATCGTCAGGTAGAACCAGTTGTCGTGGAAACCCGGCGCTCCCCACGGCAGCACCTGTATCCCGGACAAGTAGTAAATACCCATAACGAAGCCGAGAACGCCAAGCAATGCCAGGTGACCGCCCACGACCTGCTCGTCGTCGAGCTTTTCGGTATCGAAAATCTGATACCACTTGGTCGAACGCGTCTCGGTGCGCTGGAACAGAAAACGCTTCATCTTGGAGGCGTCCTTCTCCGGAATGACGGACTCCCCGCCTTTCGATGCGCCATTTCCCTTGGGGGGCGGCACCTTGCCCTTCGGAGGAGGCGGCACCTTACCCGTCGGGGGCGTTACTTTGCCCGTCGGAGGAGACACCTTGCCCTTCGGAGGAGGCACTTTGCCCTTTGGCGTTGCTCCAGTTGCATTCGCTTGATCAGCCATTGTATTCTCTCCTTTATTTGGACATATTTACTGGTTGAAAAAACCGGAAAGAAAATTCTGGGACGTGCGTAACCACCGCCAGCAATCAGAAAATTTGTTCACGCAACCATCGCACATGTCCTGTGTGCCGCGGGTTCTCCTGACCCGTCAACCGGCTGGAAAAACCTTTAACAGAACGTTTCCGACTGTTAATTTACTAAAAAAAAATCCGGTTGCGGTAGCGATTAAGATAAGAAAAATTATTTAATAAGAAATTTTTTGAGCGGTTGCGGCCGCACGCCCGACGGGCTGAATCTCTTGAAATAACAGAAGATACGGGAGACGCTGAATCGACTCTCCCGACAGAAACGCCGCAAGCGTGTCATGCAATCAGACGACTGGTACATGCAGACAGATTTTTCGAAAATGTCGGGCGCCGGGAACGATTTCATCGTCATCGACAACATGCGGAGGGACATCGCCCTGAGCGAAAAGCGGATCCGGGAACTCTGTACAAGAAGGACCGGCATCGGAGCGGACGGACTCATCCTGATCGAGCCCTCGGAACGGTACGACTTCACCATGCGCTACTATAACGCCGACGGCAGACCGGGGTCGATGTGCGGTAACGGCGGGCGTTGCGCGGCGTATTTCGCCCGCGTCGCGGGCATTTCGAAAGACGCGGCCGTTTTCGACGCCAACGGAAACCGTTACGAAGCCTGGATCACCGGCCCCGAACTGGTCAGGCTTACAATGGCCGTTCCGCAGGATTTCAGAAACAACTTTTACGCAAACGGCTTTTCATGCCATTTCGTCGACACCGGTTCGCCTCACACCATTGTCTATACCTCGAACCTCGACACCTTCAACGTCGACGACGCCGGGCGTGCCATCCGCAACAACAGCGACATCTTTCCCGACGGAACGAACGTCAACTTTCTGGAAGTGACCGGCCCCGACACTATCGAGGTCAGGACATTCGAGCGGGGTGTCGAGGCCGAAACACTGGCCTGCGGAACCGGAGCGGTCGCTGCGGCGCTCATGAGCTATCGTCTCGGAAAAATCGGATCGACAAGCGTCAGCGTAGGTGTGCGAAGCGGTGACGTCCTGCGAATAGATTTTTCGGAAGACTTTCAGAACGTCTATCTCTCGGGACCGGCCCATATCGTCTACACCGGAACGATCCTCTTTCCGGACGACGACTAGCGGAACGGGGTCAGGGCCGAAACACCGATCCTCCCTCATGCGCAAAGCGTTTGGGCCCCCTCCACGGCTCCGAGCACATGAACGTCACCGTAAGCACAAGCATGACGGAAAAAGCCCGGTTTTATCGCACACTTGCCGATGACGCCGTGCAGTGCGACCTCTGCCGCCACTACTGCAGGCTCAACAGAGGCCGGAGCGGGATCTGCCGAACCCGTAAGAACCGGAACGGCGACGCTCTCACTCGGCACTCTCGGCTGCAACTTCCGTTGCGGAAACTGCCAGAACCGGGAAATAAGCCAGCCGTCGTCAGGAGGGTGAAAGCTCCCGTTCGCCTCCCCGCAGGCGGTCGTCGGCATGGCTCTCGAGCACGGCTGCCGGTCTGTCTCCTGCACCTACAACGAGCCCACGATCTTTGCCGAGTACGCCACGGACATCATGCGCCTGGCCGTAAGCGAACGTCTGAAAACCGTCTGGGTCAGCAACGGCTACATGTCATCCTCCTGCCTCGACGCGACGGAACCGCTGCTGGACGCGATCAATATCGACCTGAAATCGATGGACGACGCCTTCTACAGGAGGTTCTGCGGCGCCCGTCTTCAGCCCGTGCTCGAAAACCTCGGACGGTTTGCGGCAAGCAGGACACATCTTGAAGTCTCGACGCTTCTGATCCCGGGATTTTCCGACGACGAAACAATGCTTCGCCGCATGGAGGAGTTCATCGCCGGGGAGCTCGGCAGCGAGACCCCCTGGCATCTTTTGGGTTTCGTTCCGGAAATTTCGTGGAAGATGAAAACGGTTCCCGGCACCGCCCGGGAAACCTTTGAGCGGGTTTTCGACATTGGTAGAAAGGCGGGGCTTCGACACGGCGTGCCGTCGATGCGGCGCAATCCTGATCGAACGGCGGGGTTACACGACGGTCCGTCACGACAGCAACGGGAGTTGCCCGCAATGCGGCGATCTCACGGAAGGATCCGCCGAAAGGAAGACGCCGGAAAATCCATGAACAACCGCCACCCATGAAAACGACGAAACCAGAGATCCGATACCCGGCTGTTGCCGAATCGTTCTACCCTTCCGAACCCTCGGAACTGAAAAAAACCCTGGCAACTCTCCTCGCAGAAGCTCCGGACGCCGGGCTCGAAGCACACAATATCAGGGCTATCCTGGCACCTCACGCCGGCTACAGCTTCAGCGGCGGTGTCGCGGCGGCGGCATACGGGGCATTGCAGAATCGCTCGTTCGATACGGTCTATCTTATCGGCAACGCACACGCCTATCTCTTCGAGGGAATCGCACTCGACGGCCACGACATCTGGCAATCCCCTCTCGGCCGCGTTCCGGTCGATACCGCCCTTGCGCACCGGCTGCACGAGCTCGATCCCGGACTCGTGCAATTTCTGAACATAGCGCACCACTCCGACCATATTCTCGAAGTGCACCTTCCCTTTCTGCAGAGCGTACTGCAACCGGGATTCAGAATCCTTCCCCTGCTCTTCGGCGAAAACCCTCCGGACCTCTACCGGAAGGCCTCGGAACTGCTTGTGCGGACCGTCACGCCGGACGACCTGATCGTCGCGAGCTCGGACCTCTCGCACTACCCTTGCTACAAGGACGCCTGCGCGATAGACCGCAAAACGCTGGACCATGTGCTGCGAAAGGATATCAAAGGCCTCGAACGGCACGTCCGCGCGACCATGAAGAAAAACATTCCCCAGGAGGATGCCCTTTTCTGCGGTCCCGACGGTCTGAAAACGCTTCTCGACATCGCCGCACGTTCGGACTGGCAGACCAGGGCCATGCTCTACTCGAACAGCGGCGAAGCGCTCTACGAGGACAAAACCGCCGTCGTGGGATACGCTTCGGTTGTGTTCTATGAATCCTGAGGAAGAAGGGCCTCCCTACAGTATCCACCTGCGGTGTATGCTCCTGAGCGTCAGCAGGTAGAGCAGCAGGCCGAAAAGAAACAGCGCGAGAAAATCCAGCCCGGGAGGCATCGTTCCCTTTCCCGCAATGGCGGCGTGAAGAATGTCTGCGCCGTAGGTCAGCGGCAGCAGATAGGAGAGCGGCTGCAGATAGGCCGGAAGATCGCTGATCGGAAAGAAGAGCCCGCAGAGGAAGATCATGGGGAAGCGGAAAAAATTGGAAAAGGTCTGCGCTTCGAACACCTCGCTGACCGATACGGAGACGAAGAGTCCGAAAAAAGCCGAAACGACGGCGAGCATGACGATTGCCGGAAGCGCAACGGACCAGGCGACCCCTGAAAGATCCGCGAGGAAAAGACCGACGAGAAACGGGATGAACGCGTTCAGCACACCGAAAAGTATCGCCCCTCCGGTCTTGGCCAGCATCAGCATGCCGAGCGGAATGGGCGCGAGCAGCAGGCGCTCGAACGCTTTTGCTTTCCGTTCGAACGTCACCGTGACCGCCAGCATGGAGGTCGTGCCGAAAAGAATGGAGAGGGCGACCATTCCGGGCAGCACGGAAACGATGTTTTCCGCCCCGCCGCCGGACTTGATGAAAAACATACCTGCCCAGACAACCGGGAAGAGCAGGCCCCAGCTGATGTTCGGCGGTTTGAAGTAGTACGCCCGCATGTCCTTGCCCAGAATGCTGAAGAATGCCGTCAGACGCTTCATGCCCCCTTTCGCCCTCCCTTCTCCTTCCGCATGGTCTCGGCGCCGATGCCGGTAACGGCGACGAACACGTCTTCGAGAGACTGGCGCTTTCTGCGCGCCTCGGTGACCTGGACGCCCTGTTCCTCCAGAAACCGCACCAGTGCTCCCACCCTGACCGGCTCTTTCGACTCGACGCGCAGCACGTCCCCCGCCTCCACCGTCAATGCGTAGTCCGGGAAAGCCCCGGCAAGACCGCCCAGGTCGATCCGTTCGGTGGCCGCCACCGAAACCGCCACGACCTCCCGCCCCATGACGGGGTGCAGCAGCCGGGCTACGCTGTCCTCCCTCACGATACGGCCTCCGACGATGAACGCCACCCGGTCGCACATGCGCTCGGCCTCCTCGATATAGTGCGTGGTAAGAAACACTGTCGTGCCCGAGCGGTGGAGCTCTCCGAGCATCGAGCGGATGCGGCGGGCGCTCTGCACGTCGATCCCGCTGGTCGGTTCGTCGAGAAAGAGAACCGGCGGGCGATGCACGATACCGGCGGCTATGGTCAGGCGGCGTTTCATCCCGCGGGAATACTCCGCGAACCTCCTTTTACCGGCTTCTTCCAGTCCGAAAAGAACCAGAAGCTCCGAGGCCCTCTTCTTTCTTTCCGCCGAACGCATGCCGTAGAGTCCCCCGCAGAAGCAGAGATTGTCGAAGCCGTTCAGTTCGGGATAGAGATTGCTTTCGTCGGGAACGACGCCGATCAGATGCTGCGCGGCTTTCGGATTCCTCGTACAGTCTATCCCGCCGACCCGGAGCGAGCCCCTGTCGGGCCGCGCCAGACCGGTGAGCATGTTGATGGTCGTGGTCTTGCCTGCGCCGTTCGGACCGAGAAACCCGAAAAGCTCGCCTCTCCGGACCGTGAACGAGATACCGTCGACCGCGGTCACGTCACCGAACGACTTTCCGAGGCCCGATACCTCTATGCAGCTATCAGACGTCGATCCCGAGCCTCCCATCATTTCACACCCTCGATACTCCCGTAAAACGTTCTGCCGAGTTCTTCGACAACTCTGCCGTCGCGGGAAAATTCCAGTGCCATCCAGACGGTCGTCCGGGAAAAGCTGTGCCGGAACTCGTACACCCCGACACCCGGAATCACGGTATCCAGGGGTTCGAGAACTTCCGCAACCGGTACCGCACTGTTCCTTTCGGTCCTGTAGATAACGGTCACCGGTTCACCTCCGACAACCAGAAGGCGGTAGCGCCCCGACCCTCTGTCGACGACGACCATCTGCGGAGAGCCCCCCTCTCCCGACCAGTAGAGCGCCTTTTGCGCAGAACCCGGCGCCGGCTTTTCAGCACGGACGCTCCCGAAGGGAACGACGAGCAGCAACATGCAGAAGAGCAGCGACAGCATGGCGTTTTTTTTCATAACGGTTCGTTTTGCTTGCAAAGCGCGGGTTACCGGGCAACGCTCCCCTCCCCCTTTTTCTCATGATCCTGTAGATACGCTCCGCACGGCGATTCACGTAGCGCGAAGACCCGACGGGACTGTATCTCAACGGATTGGGAAGCACCGCCGCGAGCCTCGCGGACTCTTGCGCCGTCAGCCAGCGTGCGCTTTTGCCGTAGTAGTGGCGGGCCGCCTGCCCTATCCCGAAAATACCGTCCCCCCACTCGGCGACATTCAGGTAGAGTTCCAGAATCCTTTCCTTGGAAAGGGTTCTCTCCAACCGCCAGGTCAGAATCGCTTCCTTGAGTTTCCGGACCGGATTCTTCGACGGTGAAAGGTAGAGGTTGCGGGCAAGCTGCTGAGTGACGGTACTGGCCCCGAAAGCAAACGCCTTCCTGTCGGCATTCCTCTGCACGGCGCTCCTGATAGCGTCGTAATCGAATCCGTCGTGCGTCCAGAACTTGTCGTCCTCGGAAATCAGGACCGCCCGCTGCAGGGAGCGGGAAATATCGCGAAGCGGCACCCAGCGGCTGTGCACCTCTTTTTGGAGTCCCCCGTCGCGCCACTGCCGCTCCCTGTATCGCATGAATGCAGTTTTCCCGGGATTTTCGGTAACCAGGAGGCCGACATCCGGCACGACAAGGTACCTGGCGATATCGAAGGCCGCCAGGAGGAAGAAGAGCAGCAGAACGTTGCGAAGCATCTTCATACGAACAATCCCGACCGGGGTTTTTACTCTGCGGATGGACGGCTTTTTGAAAAGAGACGCATCCGGACTCCGGAGTAGCCGTCGGAGCCGCTGACGGGAGCGCCGGCCGAACCGGATCCGGAAAAAACAGGAAAAGCAGGACCGGTCCTGCTTTTTCCGCCGCACCGCCGCGCGATGGGCGAAGAAGATGGTACCCTTGGGCAGACTCGAACTGCCGACCCACAGTTTAGGAAACTGTTGCTCTATCCACTGAGCTACAAGGGTATGATGGGTAATGTACCACTTTTCAGGAAAGATTCCACCGCCAATCTACGTCCGGCCGAACATCCTGTCAAGCTGGCCGAGCGACATGCGGATGATCACCGGACGGCCGTGCGGACAGACATAGGGCATGCTGGTCGCGAACAACCTGTCTATCAGCGAACGCATCTCTTCGAGCGTGAGTTTCTGGCCGGTCATGATTGCGTTGCGGCAGGAAAAGGATTTCGCGAGATTCTCCCTTTTTTCGAGCTTCAGCTTTTCCGCGTTGCGGCTGTACTCCTCGATCATGTCCTGCAGGATATAGGCTTCCGAACCGTTCCGAACTTCCAGGGGCACGCCCTCGATCATGACGGTCCTCGAACCGAACGTTCTCAGATTGAACCCGAGCCTCGCGAGATCGTCCGCGATCTCGCTGAAAATCTCGAACTCCCAGGGTTTGAGATCCACTTTCTGGGGAAAGAGGAGTTGCTGCGCGTTGGGCACGTTGTTGTTCATGATGTCGACCGCCCGCTCGTAGAGCACGCGCTCGTGTGCGACATGCTGGTCGATGATCATCAGGCCGGTCTTGATCTGACAGATGATGTACTTGTTGTGCAGTTGCCAGATCTTGGAATCCTCCGAATCCGGTGCCGCCTCCGACTCCTCTCTCGCGCCGGATGCCGGCGCGCCGGGCTGTTGTCCGTAGCCCGGAGAGGAGAAAAGATCCGGCCGCCGGGGCACGATCTCCCCCTGTTCCGAAACGACCGCGCCGCTGAAGGACGGTTCTTTCGACTGCTCCTTCCGGTAATCGGCATACAACTCCCCGGTCGTCGAGGCAGGTGAGGCTGTATCCTGAAACCCGAGCCTTGCGTCGCGGCCGGGGGATTTCTCGCGGTTCTCGCGGTCGATGTCCGGTGGCCGGTCGGTAAAACCGGCGCCCCGCATGTCGGGTGAAAAATCCTGCGCCCTGACGGCCCGCTTGATGACCGAATAAAACATGCTGCGGAGACTGCGCTCGTCCTCGAACTTCACCTCGAGCTTCGCCGGATGGACGTTGACGTCGATCTGTCCGGCGTCGATACCGAGAAAAAGCAGCGAAAACGGCACCTGGCGCTCTATGAGCAGTTCACCGTAGGCCTGCTGCAACGCCTGGGAAAGCATTCTGTTCTGGACCACGCGCCGGTTTATGTAGAAGAGTTGCTCGTTTTTCTGGCGCTTCAGCATTCCCGGCTTGCCGACATAGCCGTGAAGCGACAGAAAATCGTTTTCCTCGTGAATCTCTATCAGTGTGGAGGCGAACTCCTCCCCGAAAAAAAAGTTGAGCCGTTCGTGAACGTCGGAGCTTCTGAAAGCAAACAGTTCCTGGTCGTCGTTGTACATCTGCCACTGGATCTCCGGATAGGCCAGGGCCTGCGCCTTGACGGTCTCGAAAATGTGCCTGAACTCCGTTGCGTTGGTCTTGAGAAACTTCCTTCTTGCGGGAACGTTGTAAAAAAGGTTCCGGACGCTTACGGCCGTTCCGGCGTCGGAAGCCGACCGTGTCTGTTCGACCAGAACACCGCCTTCGTAGCGAAGATGAACGCCGACCGCATCGTCCGGCCGACCGGTTTTGAGTTCGAAATGGGAAACAGAGGAGATGCTTGCCAGAGCCTCGCCGCGGAAGCCGAGCGTATCGAGGGCGTCGAGTTCCTCGACCGATGATATCTTGCTGGTAGCGAAACGTTCCACACACCGCAGGGCGTCTTCCTCGTCCATGCCCGCCCCGTTGTCCATGACCTGCACAAGCTGTTTTCCCGCATCCTTTATGGCGACGGTTATCCTCGTCGCCCCCGCGTCGATGGCGTTTTCAAGCAGTTCCTTCACCACGGACGAGGGACGCTGCACGACCTCGCCGGCCGAAATCTTGTTCGCGACGTTATCCGGCAACCTGTTGATTTTCGACATACTGCTTTCTTCCTTGCTACTGTAGGGGTAGAGCTTCCCGCCTGCCGGACCGGCCGTTCCGGACACCCCGGGAAGAGGACATTTCAAATATCAAAAAAACTTCCGGACTAAACATGCGGTTTGAAAAAATTCATCATAAATTGTCTCCTGAACCATGACGACACGGAGCGTTACGATGACAACAAAAAGATTCGCGGGAATCCTGCTGCTCGCACTCGGTTTGAGCGCCGCGATAGGCCTCTCCCCGTTCAATCCCGTCACAGCCCCGAAGCAGACCGCGTCACCGGCGGACGACACGGCGGCCGGTGCGGAACCGGCTGCTGTCGGGCGAAGTCTCGTGGGAAGCTGGAAGCTGATCAGGGCCTCGGTCACACCCGATTTCCTCAACGCCCCGATCCCTATCAACAGCTTCGACGCTCTCGGCTCCATCAGGGAAGACAGCACCTACACCATCGAGGCGAGCGGCTCTTTCTTCGGCAGCAGATACGGCTATCTCGGCAGGGGCGACATCGATCTCGACGACGGGAGCATGATGCTGACGATCGACGAAGGCGTCATCACCGTCGACGACAAGAAGAAAAAACGGGACCGCAAGGGTAGAAAAATATCCGGCACCTACCGCGTCACCGCAGGTGACACCCTGCATGTCGAGGCCGTCAAGGAACAGGACGGCATCCGTTTCACGTTCAACCTGGAGCTGGTCGACTCCTGAGGCCGGAAACATCCGGTCTCCGGACACGCCTACTCTTTCGTCCCGAGCTCCCGCCACGCAATCGCCAGCGCGGCTTCACTGAAGCGGAGCTTGTTCCGGCGGCGGCTTCCCCTGGTGCGGAAGGTCGATGTCCGTACCGAAACCTCTCCGTCTTCGCCTCTTCTCGCCAGTCCGAGGCAGACCGTGCCGACGGGCTTCGTGGCGCTGCCGCCTCCCGGACCGGCGACACCCGTCGTCGACAGTGCGATGTCGGCTCCGCTTTTCTCAAGACAACCTTCGGCCATTTCCGCGGCGACCGCCTCGCTGACGGCACCGTGCGCGGCGAGGGTTTCGGGTTCGACGCCGAGAATTCCGGCCTTCGATTCGTTGCTGTAGACCACGTAGCCCTGCCTGAAGTAGCCGGAAGAACCCGCTACGTCCGTCAGCCTGCTCGACACCAGGCCGCCGGTGCAGGATTCCGCAGCCGAAATGGTCAGTTCCTGTGAGAGCAGCAGTTCCCCGACAACCGCCTCGAGAGGGACGTCCCTCATGGCATATACGTAACCGGCCGCAGCCGTGCGGACGGCTTCTGCGACAACGCGGTTGTCGCGCTCGACAGCACCCCTGTCGTCACCCGAAGAGCTGATCCTGAGATGCACTCCCGCCTCATGCGGCAGGTACGCCAGGGTGGTTCCGCCGGGGAGGCGATCCTCTATATCGCCGACGAGCCCGGCCAGCGACGTCTCCCCGATCCCGGTCGTACGGATATGCGTATGCACGATCACGCCGCCGGACCGTTCCGCGATAACGGGCAGCACGGAGCGGCGCATCATCTCCTCCATCTCCGCCGGAACGCCCGGCATCAGGACGAGCTGACGGTTCCCGAACGTTTTGCCGCAATCGAGCATCATCCCCGGGGCCAAGCCTACGGCATTCGCTATGACTACCGATCCTTCGACGACCATCGCGTTGTGGCGAAGGTTGGATGCGGCAGAAGCCGCCCTGTCCGAATAGCGGCTGACCGTCGCCTCGTAAACATCCCGGTCGAAAACGAGTTCCCTCCCGAGCAGCCTGCAAACGGCTCTCTTCGTCCGGTCGTCCCTCGTCGGCCCAAGCCCTCCCGTGGCGAGCACCAGCTCCGAACGGCCGAGCGATTCGGCGAGCTGTCCGGAGATCGCATCCTCGTCGTCCCCGCAGGCAACGACCCTTTCCACGGCGACACCCGCCGCTCCGAGCTCGGAACAGAGGAAAGCCGCATTCGTGTTTACCTTCTGGCCGGTAAGCAGTTCGTCGCCTATGGATACAACCTCCGCTCGCATGGAGTCTCCTCAGACAAGATAGCTGGCGATACGAAGAATATCGGCGAAGACCCCTCCCGCGGTCACCTCGCCGCCTGCGCCGGGGCCTTTGACCACGAGCGGCGTATCACGGTAGCGGTCGGTCGTGAACACCACCATGTTCTCGGTGCCGTTCAGTCCGGCTACCGGACTCGACAGGGGAACGGTCTTGACGCCTATGCGGGCCCGGCCCTCGCTGATCTCGCCGGTGTAGGCGATGGTCATGTCTCGGGACGCGGCGTCCTTCATCAGCATCTCGTAGTCCGCATCGACCGTCGCGAGTCTCTCCAGGAAGAGCTCGACCTCCATCTCCCCTCCGAGCCCGTCGGGTACGAGGCTTTCACACTCGACATCTTCGTAACCCAGCCTGCAACCGAGCTCGCGGCCCAGAATGAGCACCTTTCTGGCGAAATCGGCACCCGAAAGATCTTCCCTCGGATCGGGCTCCGTATACCCCGCGGCCCTGGCTTTCCGGACGATGTCGCTGAATCTGCCCCCCTTGCGAAGCTCGTTGAAAATGTAGCTCAGGGTGCCGGAGAGCACTCCCTCTATTTTCAGAATCCTGTCGCCGCTGCTGCGCAGGTCGTTGAGCGTGTTGATGATCGGCAGTCCCGCTCCGACGTTGGTTTCGTAGAGAAAACGGGCGTTCGAGGAGCGCTCCGCCTTGCGGATGGTCTCGTAGAGTTCCTGCGACCCCGCCATGCCGAGCTTGTTGGCCGTAGCCACGGAAATGTTCGAAGCCAGAAGGTCGGGGTACGCCTTCGCCACCTCCGCGCTTGCCGTGCAGTCCACGAAAATGGTGTTGTGCAGATTTCTCCGCCTGATTTCAGCCACGTAGTCGCCGATGGCTTTCCCGTCCTTCCTCGGTTCGAGCCGTTTTTCCCACTCCCGCAGATCGATCCCCTCGTCATCGAGGGCCATCTTTCCGGTATTGGCGAGACCACAGACGACGACGTCGAGGTCGCTCTCCTCCCTGAGGGTCCTGCTGTGGTCGCGGATCTGTCCGAGAAGGCTTTTGGCGATCGTTCCCGTCCCGGCGATGAAGACATGCACCCTGCCGCGGGAGAGAAAGAACGACTCGTGGACGCAGTTGAGCGCCTTGTCCTCGTCGCGGCTGTCGACAACGAACGAGATGTTCATTTCGTTCGATCCCTGGGCTACGGCTATGACGTTGACCCCGTTTTTACCGAGGGTTTCGAACAGATGCGCCGAAACGCCCGGATGGCCGGACATGTCGTTGCCCACGACCGCAATGATAGCGATATGCTGTCTCACGGTCACGGCTTCTATCTGGCGCGCGGCGATCTCGACGGCAAATTCCTCCTCGAGAATTTTTCTCGCCCTGCCGGCCTGCGAACGGTTGACGACAAGGCTTATGGACTGCTCGGAAGAGGCCTGGGAGATAAAGATGATATTGATCATGTTCTGCGCGAGGCAACTGAAAAGTCTCGAAGCGATTCCGGGCACACCGACCATGCCGCTGCCGGAAAGGTTCAGCAGCACGACGCTGTTTATGGAGCTCAGTCCGGTGACCGGATGACGAGCGTCGTCCCGCAGGGCCTGCTGCCCTGCGATTCTCGTGCCCGGAGCCGAGGTATCGAACGAGTTCCTGATGATGACCGGGATCCCGGCTTTCATCGCGGGATGGACCGCGTAGGGGTGCAATATCCTGGCGCCGGAGTGCGACAGCTCCATCGCTTCCTCGTAGCTGATGTACGGCAGGACCCTCGCATCCTTTACCCGCTTGGGATCGGCGCTGTAAAATCCGTCCACATCGGTCCATACCTGTATCTCCTCGGCTCCGAGCACCGAACCCACGATCGTTGCCGTGTAATCGGAACCACCCCTGCCAAGCGTGGTCACCGTGCCGTCCGGTGCCGCGCCGATGTAGCCGGTGATCACGGGAACGCCCGTCGCCCTGCCCGCGCGTTCGAGGATCAGCTTCGCCGAGGCTTTCATGTCGACCCTGGCGTCGCAGTGAGCGCTGTCGGTCACGATCATCGTTCTCGCATCGGCATAAAAGGCATCGATCCCTTCCTGGCGGAGAAAACTGCTGATGATAAAGGCGGAAAACCTTTCACCGAAGCTCATCACGAGCGCACTGCTCTTTTCGGAAAGCTCCCTGAGCAGACAGACGCCGTGCAGAACGTCGCCGAGTTCCGCCAACTCCGAATGCAGGTATCGCCCGGCCTCCACCTCGCCGGCGGCGTCAAGAAGCTCGGCGACCAGATCACGGTGCAGTTGCTCGATTTCCGAAAGAATGCTCCTGTATCCGGAATCGCCCCTGCAGGCCATGAGCGCGGCTTCGAGCAGAAGATCGGTTACCTTTCTGATGGCCGAAACAACGACGACCACGGAGGTCTCGCGCGTGGTCTCCCTGATGATGTTCAGAACGTTCCGGATCCTGTCCCCGTTCTCGATCGATGTACCGCCGAATTTTAGAACCTTCATGCTTGTCGTGCAGTTATGTGGTAGCCGAGCCGCCCGCGGCTGCAGGGCGGGACGGAGTCAAAGATACGAATCCTGAAAAGAGCTTTGCAATGCAAGATCGCTCAATTCAAGTCAAAAAAAAACGCCCCGACCAGTCGGGGCGCCTGAAAGAAAAGCAAACCGGAGAGTCACTCTCCCTGCAGTGCTTCCGCGCCCGCGACGATCTCGCTCAGCTCGGTAGTGATCGCGGCCTGGCGAGCACGGTTGTAACTGATGTTGAGAATTCGCAGGAGTTCTTTCGCGTTTTCGGTGGCGGAATCCATCGCGGTCATCCTCGCAGCCTGCTCGGCCGCGTTCGATTCGAGCATCATTTTCCACACCTGGGTATTGAGATGCTTCGGCACGAGCGCATCGATAATAGCCGCCGGAGACGGTTCGTAGATATAGTCGCTGCTGCCGGCCTCCCCGTTCTCTTCCGAGGCGATGGGGAGCAGGACCTCGTTCCTGAGCACGGGAGCGAGCACCGACTTGAATTCGTTGTAGACCATCACCACCCTGTCGACCTCCCCGCTCAGATACTTTTCCGAAGCGAATTCGGCGATCTCCCTTGCAATGCCGAAATCGAGGTTCTGGAAAACGCCCGGATAGGCCTTGACGACAGTGTAGTCGCGCTTGCGGAAAAAATCGTGCCCTTTCGTCCCCGCACAGAGCAGTTCGACGTTGCCGTTGCGGTTGAGATCGCCGTAGTCTTCGGTAACGACGTTCTGGGCGAGCTTGATGATGTTGGTGTTGAACGCGCCGCACAGCCCCCGGTCGGAGGTGATCAGCACGACAAGCACCCGTTTGACCTCGTCACGCCCCGAAAGCAGCGGATTGAGGGAGGTATCGACCTTTGCCGAAAGCGAACCGAGCATCTCCTTGAGCTTGGCGGCATAGGGGCGCGACTGTATAGCCGCGTCCTGCGCCCGGCGCAGCTTCGCGGCGGCAACCATCTTCATCGCCTTGGTGACCTGCTGCGTGGACTTGACGCTCTTGATTCGTGTTCGTATGTCCTTTAACGTTGCCATTTACTTGTTCCGTCGTTCTTGAATTGTTGAAACTCCCCTCGATGCTCAGACACCTACCTTTTCGCTGAACGTCTTCAGGAAGCCTTCGGCGACCTCTTTCAGCCTGCTCGCCAGATCGGCGTCCATCTGGCCGGTCTCGGCGATGGTTTTGAGCATGTCCCCATGCTTGTGCTCCAGAAGACTGAGGAACTCCTCTTCGAACTTGCGGACATATTTCTCGTCGAGCTGGTCGAGAATGCCCTGCGTGCCGACGTAGATGATGGCAACCTGTTTTTCCACCGGCATCGGAACGTACTGCCCCTGTTTCAGGATTTCGACCAGACGCGCACCCCTGTCGAGCTGGGCCTTGGTCGCCTTGTCGAGATCGGAGCCGAATTTCGCGAAAGCCTCGAGCTCGCGGAACTGGGCGAGATCGAGACGAAGCGTGCCGGCAACCTTTTTCATCGCCTTGATCTGGGCGCTGCCGCCGACGCGGGAGACCGAAATACCGACGTTGATCGCGGGCCGCTGTCCCGAGTTGAACAGATTGGACTCGAGGAAGATCTGACCGTCGGTGATAGAAATCACGTTGGTCGGAATGTATGCCGAAACGTCACCGGCCTGGGTTTCGATGATCGGAAGCGCGGTCAGACTGCCGCCGCCTTTCGCGATCGGCTTCAACTCCTCGGGCAGGTCGTTCATCGCCTTGACCACCTCCAGATCGTCCGTGATTTTCGCGGCGCGCTCGAGCAGGCGGGAGTGCAGGTAGAAAACGTCGCCGGGGTAGGCCTCGCGTCCCGGCGGACGGCGAAGCAGCAGCGAAAGCTGCCGATAGGCCACGGCCTGCTTCGAAAGATCGTCGTAAATCACCAGGGCGTGACGGCCGGTATCGCGGAAATACTCACCGATGGTGGCGCCCGCGTAAGGTGCGATGAACTGCATCGGAGCCGGATCGGAAGCCGTGGCGGAAACGACGGTCGTGTATTCCATCGCGCCGTTCTTTTCGAGGGTATTGACAACCTGGGCGACGGTCGATCCTTTCTGGCCGACGGCAACGTAGATGCAGTAGACTCCCTTCCCTTTCTGGTTGATGATGGTGTCGATCGCAACCGCGGTCTTGCCTGTCTGGCGGTCGCCGATAATGAGCTCGCGCTGCCCGCGGCCGATCGGGATCATGGAGTCGATGGCTTTCAGACCGGTCTGCAGGGGTTCGTGCACCGATTTACGGAAGATGACGCCGGGAGCCCTGCGCTCGAGAGGAAGCCGGATTTCGGTGTCGATCGGGCCCTTGCCGTCGATCGGTTCTCCGAGAGGGTCTATCACCCTTCCGAGCATCGCCTCACCGACCGGAATCGAAGCGAGAATATCGGTTCTTTTTACGGTATCGCCTTCCTTAACACTGTCAGACTCGCCAAACAGAACGGCGCCGACATTGTCCTCTTCGAGGTTCAACGCCATGCCCATGACATTGTTCGGAAACTCGAGAAGCTCGCCGGCGGCGACTTTGGATAACCCGTAGATTCTCGCGATACCGTCACCCACCTGCAGCACGGTACCCACATCATAAACGTCCGCCTCGGACTCGAAACCTGCCAGCTGTTTCCGGAGTATGGCTGAAACCTCATCAGGCCTGACTGTTGTAGACATATCGTAATTGGCTTTGTTATTTGTTAAGAAAGGAGAAAGTTTATTTTATTATACTTTCACAAGAAAATCGGTCACGATCGAATCCCTTCCCTAAATTTTTAAAAGCCAAATTTAATGAAAAGCTTTTAGTAATTCAAATTCTCCGGTTAATTCGAATTACAAGGCATTTCCGTCTCTCCCTCCGCCGTTCCGGCATAGGAATTCACTACCGTTTACGTATATGAAAACTGTTACGGGATTTGCGTCGGCAACCATCGGGAACGTCGCCTGCGGCTTCGATATCCTCGGTTTCGCCATCACCGAACCCGGCGACGAGGTCGTACTGACCCTGCGTGAAGACAGAAGGGAGGAGCTTCCCGTTTCGATCGTCTCCATCAGCGGCGACGGGGGCGCGCTGCCGAGAGATCCGAAAAAGAACACATCGAGCTTCGTCGTCCTGAAGTTCCTTGAATACATCCGCACACAGAAGGGCGTCGATTTCGACGGACACATAGATCTCGAACTGAAAAAGAAGCTGCCGCTCAGCAGCGGCATGGGCAGCAGCGCAGCGAGCGCGGCCGCGGCACTGGTCGCGGCGAACGAACTGCTCGGCACCCCCTGCGACAAGATGGAACTGGTTCATTTCGCGATCGAGGGGGAGCGCGTCGCCTGCGGTTCCGCGCACGCCGACAACGCTGCGCCGGCCATGCTCGGCAACTTCGTCCTTATCAGGAGCTACAACCCGATCGATCTCGTCACCATTCCCTCTCCGGAAAACCTCTACTGCACATTGGCCCACCCGCACATCGAACTTCGCACGGCCTACGCACGCTCGGTGTTGCCCCGTACGATATCACTGAAAACCGCAACCCAACAGTGGGGCAACGTCGGCGCGCTCGTCTCCGGGCTGCTCACCTCCGATTACGCGCTGATAGGGCGCTCGCTGGTCGACGTGGTCGCCGAACCCAAGCGGGCTCCGCTCATTCCCGGATTCTACGAAGTCAAGGAAGCCGCCCTCGGCGCGGGAGCCCTCGGGTGCAGCATCGCCGGGTCGGGACCGTCCGTTTTCGCTTTTTCCTCGTCCCGCCCGGTCGCGGAAAAGGTCGGCGAAGCCATGCAAACGGCGTTCAGGGACGGCGGCGAACAGCTCGACGCCGATATCTGGGTATCGCCTGTCTGCAAGGAAGGGGCGAAGACACTGTAACGATTTTTTACGGAACGAATCCTCATGATCTTCTACAGCACGAATAAAAAAACAACGCCGGCCTCTCTCGAAAAAGCCACCCTCGAAGGACTCGCAACCGACGGCGGACTCTACGTCCCTTCACAAATACCCGTTTTTTCGGAAGAGGAGATCGATCTTCTCCGTGAAGCGCCCTTCAGCGATATCGCGTTCGCGATCGCGAAAAAGTTCGCATCGGGCGAAATCGACGACGGTCGCCTTTCGGAATTGGTCGATACCTGCTTCAACTTCAGGACTCCTCTTGTAGCGCTGGACGAGAACACCTGCATCGAAGAGCTGTTCCACGGCCCGACACTTGCGTTCAAGGACTACGGCGCGCGCTTTCTCGCCCGGCTCACGGGGCACTTCGCCGAACAGGAAAACAAGCAGATCACGATTCTGGTCGCGACATCCGGGGATACCGGAAGCGCCGTCGCTTACGGCTTCAGGGGCGTGCCGAACACACGAGTGGTGCTGCTCTACCCTTCGGGGAAGGTAAGCCGCCTGCAGGAACAGCAGCTCACGACGGTCGGCGGCAACGTCACCGCGCTCGAGGTCGACGGCGATTTCGACGACTGCCAGCGGCTCGTCAAACAGGCGTTCATGGACGGCGAGCTCCGGCAGCGCCTGACGCTCACATCGGCCAACTCGATCAACATCTCGCGGCTCCTCCCCCAGTCGTTCTACTACGCCTGGGGCTCCTTGCAGCTCGAGAGAAAACACGAAGGCAGGCCACCGGTCTTTTCCGTCCCCAGCGGAAACTACGGCAACCTGACCGCCGGAGTGCTTGCGAAAATGATGGGCTTTCCGATCGCCCGCTTTGTCGCCGCCTCCAATGCAAACGACAGCGTCACCCGTTACCTCGAGGACGGCCGGTACGAACCGAAACCGACGGTCCGGACGCTCTCGACGGCCATGGATGTCGGCAATCCAAGCAACTTCGCCCGTCTGAGACACTTCTACCGTGACGACGTCCATGCAATGGCGGAAACCATCTCCGGCTATTCGGTGACGGACGACGAAACGCTCGCCACCATCCGTTCCGTCTACGACCGGTTCGGTTACATCATGGACCCGCACACCGCCGTCGGCTACCGGGGTCTCGAGGAGTTCCGCCGCGAAAACCCCGGATTCGAAGGACCCGGAGTCGTTCTCTCGACGGCTCACCCGGCCAAGTTCGTGGAATCGATCAGGACCGCTCTCGACATGGATATCAGCATCCCGGACCGGCTCCAGGATGTTCTGGACCGACGGAAACTATCCGTCCGGATCGGAGCCGGCTACAGCGATTTCGAGGCCTTTCTTCTGAAACTCGACGGCGCCTCTCCGCCTGAAATAGTCGGAAATCGGGGGTCGGAGGAGTAGTGACCAGTGACGTCGCGCCGGCTTTGCCGGGCGCTTGGTGACGACGCCCGGACTTCGTCGGGCTTGGTGACCGGTTGGGGAGAAGATGGATTCCCGATACCGATAGCGACGGCGAACTCCGATGCTATCTTTCGGAGATCGGGGTCGGGGTCGGGTTTCGGGGTCGAATGGGCAGTGAGGATGTCGGGGAATTGCTGAACCGTAGGGGCAGCCCCCTGTGGCTGCCCGAACTGGCGTTGATTACCGACTCCGACGGCGAAGCACTTGTCACTGAGCCCGCAAGAGCGAGCGTCGTTTCTAAGCTCGGCGAAGCCCGAGCGACATCACTAAGCCTGACACCGTCAGGCGCCGTCACCAAGTCCGGCAACGCCGGACGTCGTCACTATATCACTCGTCACTGCAGAACAAAGGACACAATAGACCGGCAGCACAACACATTGACAGTTTTCATACATGACCCTGCAAACACTCCTTTTCTTCCTGGTCGTGATTCCCGTCATGTTTTTCGGCCTGCTGATCGCCCTGGTCGTGAATCTTTTCGACCCGACCGGCGACCGGTTTCACCGCATGGCGGCGTGGTGGGGGCGTTTCTGCGCAAGGCTCATGGGAATCAGCGTGGAACTGTCCGGTACGGAACGCTATGATCCTGCCCGGAACTACCTTGTCGTCAGCAACCACGCCGGCATGGCGGACATCCCTCTCCTCCTGGGCTCGCTGCCGCTCAACCTGCGGTTCGTCGCCAAGGAAGAGCTCGGCAAGATACCGGTATTCGGCCTGGCTATCAGACAGGCCGGCTACATCATGATCAAACGGGGCCAGAACAAGGAAGCCCTGAAAAGCCTTTTCCGGGCCGTGGAAGTGCTGAACAGCGGACGGTCGGTCCACATCTTTCCGGAGGGAACCAGATCGGAAACCGGCGATATCCGGCCGTTCAAGCGGGGGGCCTTTCTCGTGGCCGAAAAGGCCGGCACGCCCGTGCTGCCCGTAACGATCGTCGGCAGCAGCACGCTCACTCCGAAAAAAAGCCTGAAAATCACGAAAGGAAACGTGAAGCTCGTTATCGGCGACCCGATAGAGACGGGTGGAAAAACCGCACGGGAAATCCAGGAAAGCGCATTCGAAACCGTCAGCCGCGGCCTCGAAACGCATCAAAGAGCCGACCGTACGACATCGGAGTAAACCTTACCGGTGATAATCGTGGCGTTCGAGCACCTCACCGAACGTCGTATTCAGCGCATCCACGGTCGGTTTCAGGAGTTTGTCCCTGAAACAGCCCGGGCTTCCGCAACGGCTCCCGAATGGCCTCCCCCCTCTCCGGACCCCGGATTGCCGACGTATCCCCGCAAGAACCGGACGACCGATGTCGAGATACCGGGTAAGGTCTCCGGAAAAACGGTCCCAGTCGAAGATCATGTCTTCGTAGCGGAGCACCACGCTCCTCCGGCAGGCGGCGTTCAGCTCGCCGATCTTCTCGAACCCGGAACGGACGGCGGGTGCGGCTTCGAGAACGTAGTCGTTGATCGTCCTTTCCGGGGGGACCGGACGCTTCTCCGGACCGCCGCATGTCGCGGCATGCGCGAATCCGAAGGCGTAGTAGGAAGAAACGAGGACATCCCTCGGATCGCGGATCAGAAAAACCGCTATCCTGTCCTTTATAAACCGCTCGTCGTATACCGGTCCGACAAGATGCTCCTGAACGGAAGAGCCCGGAAACACCGAAAGACGTATGGGCCCGTACACATAGCCTCTCTCATTGAACGCCGCGTTGCCGGCATGCATCCCCCCGTCGACGCCCCGGGCGTAACCGACATTGCGCAGACCCCTGATGTTCTTCAACACGTAGCTGCCGAACAGCGTACTCGCACACTTGTGAAACGTGTAGAAAAACACCGATTCGCAGGAATGCTTCCTGAAATGCCACTCCAGACGGTTTCTCGCCCCCCTGACGCGCTGCAGCAGATACTCCGCTATGTTCCGAGACATTCCTGTTGGTTTCGATGGTTGGAAATCGGGGCTTCATCCGCAGGATCGTTGAAAAAAGACATGCCGCAGACGAAACGGTTTAATATATCAAAAATCCGCGGGGCGACGACCGGCGGACGGGGAAAACGACCCGGAAGACGGACTACCGGTCCCGATCGCTCTCCGTCCCTCCGATCCATCGGCCGGCCCGCCTCGCCGCGGTGAAACTGCCCCATGCGAGAACCGCGAGCAGGGCCGCATTGTCCGGGCGATTGTTCAAAAAAGCGTGCACGGTATCGCCGGTCACACGGTAGGGCGCCAGCGCAGCGAGCAGGGCGAGCTCTCCGGCGGCTCTTTCCAGGCCGCTGCAGCCGTCCAGACCTTCCGCAATCCAGTCCCCGCCCGTTCCGGGATCGCTTCCGTCCCAGGCATCGACCGCACGGGAGACCGACGCCCTCACCGTTCCGGAAAGAACCTTTTCTCCCGCTTCATCGACAGCGTGCGAAAACGCGGCGTATGCCGTAGCGACGCAGGGCGACCCTGCCGACCAGCCGAGATCGTCGGGCAGCCGGGCTTCCGGGAGCAGGTCGAGCGAAGCGCAGGGCCGCTTCGACATCCCGGTCGTCCTTCCGAAAAATAAGGAAGCCGCCCGCTGCGCTATCGCTTTCAGAGGGCCCTTTGTAAAGGGCAGCGGCGACGCCCCGAGCAGGACGGTCACCATCCGGTTGATATAGTGGAAAAACACGGCTGTTCCGATAAACTCCGGCGCTTCGTCCGGAGAGAACGGCGGGGAACGAAGCTCTCCCGAGCCCGGCGAAAGCGTGGCCGACGCCCATACGGCCGCATTGCGGACACTGGGATCGGTGATGGCATCGTACGTTCCGGCGGCAATTGCGGCTGCATGGTCGTTGCGGGACAGGGAGAGCATCATGACGGTATGCGCATCGACGCAGTAGGGGCATCGATTGATCGCGGAAACCGTTGTCGCAACGGCTTCCTTCAGCTCGCGGCGCACGGCGCCCGCAAGCAGCGACTCCCTGCAGGCCATCCATGCGCCCGCGAGCAGTTCGGGCACCGGCAGATGCAGGGTGAACGGTTCGACCCGCGCTCCGAACTCGCGCTCTATCTGTCCGAGCGTGCGGTTCGCCAGATCGCTGCTCCCCGCGGCAAAACCGGAGTCGAAGTACTTAACCGGCATAGAAGACTATCTCTCCATGACCGCCGCGATCGCCAGACCGTCACCTGCAGCGATGCACGCCCAGAAAACCAGCTCCAGGGCGAGAAGCGGCAGCGGTTCGCCGAACATGTTGAACGGTGTGAAAAACTCCCAGAAAAGAAAGGTCATGACGAAGACGACCAGGGCGAAACGCAGACCCCGGTTCATGACGCCCGCCGGCCACTGCGGCGCCGTCTGGCGGTAGACCCACGCATGAAAGATTCCGAAGAGCACGATCCCGGCAACGATCGGAAGGGGCCTGTCGACAACGAGCGGTATCGGCTCGATCGTCGTCCAGACCGCGACGAGCTTGGCGCTCTGAAGAGGAGATTCGAGCAGAATGCCGCCTCCGTTCCAGCCGAAACCGAACAGACGGAAGGTCAGCAGCATGACGACGTTCATCGCGACCCCGCCCGCGATGCCGGCAAGAATTGTTTTTTTCATCCGGAGCCTCCCCCTTACGGTTCATGGATACGATCCGCCGCACCGGGAAACAGAACGACGCACGGGAACGGTGCGTTTGACGTTTCCGCTATATCTGCCGATAGAGATTGACCATTTCAATCGCCGCCATCGCCGCATCGAATCCCTTGTTGCCCGCCTTGGTGCCCGCGCGCTCGATAGCCTGTTCGAGGTTGTCCGTGGTAAGCACCCCGAAGGTCATCGGGATCATGGTCTCGAGACCGGCCTGGGCGATTCCCTTGGTCGCCTCGGCCGCGATAACGTCGAAATGGGCCGTGGCGCCTCGGATGATGGCCCCCAGGGTGATGACGGCGTCGTAACGGCCCGAAAGAGCGGTCTTTTTCGCCACGGCGGGGAGTTCGAACGACCCGGGGCACTTGTAGATCTCGATATGCTCCGTCGTCCCCCCGTGCCGGAGGATGCAGTCGACCGCTCCTTCCACGAGCTTCTGACCGATAAAGTCATTGAATCTGGAGACGACAAGCGCAAAGCGCACCTCTTTGGCGTCAAGCGCGCCCTCTATGGTTCTGATAGTCATGGGTGTTCTTTTCAGTTAGTGTTACCGGATAGCGGGGTCTCCCCATAATACCCCAGCATTCGCTCGATGCAGTCGACGATGACGTGGCCGACAACGATGTGGCACTCCTGAACGCGATCCGCCGCACCGGAATACGGTACGGTCACGGAGAGGTCCGAGACCTCTTTCACGGCTCCGCCGTCGCCGCCCAGGAGGGCGAGCGTGTGTAGGCCGAGCTCCCTGCCGCGTTCGAGTGCGTTGTAGACGTTCATGCTGTTACCGCTGGTTGAAATGCCGAGAACCACGTCCCCCGCAACGCCGTAGGCCTCGACCAGCCGGGCGAACACCCGGTCGTAGCCCAGATCGTTGGCCCCGGCTGTAAGGGCGGACGTATCGGCGCACAACGCGATGGCCGGAAGGGCCTTTCTGTTCACGCTGCTCCTGTAACGGATCGTCAGTTCCGTCGCCAGATGCTGCGCGTCGGAAGCGCTGCCGCCGTTGCCGCAGATCAGGAGTTTGCGGCCTCTCTCGAAGGCGTCGGCGATGATACGCGCCATCGCCACGATCTCCGCGCTCTGGCTGTCGGCGACCTGCCGGTTGAGCCTCGCACTGAAGTGCATGAGCCGCCCTACGACCTCCTCCATGTTCTCGTCCTTGCCGGTACGGCAACCCGTCTGACGGTTACGGACCTCCATAAAACATTTCAACCGTGTGCAAAACCTGTTTTCAGCAGTTAATATAGTAAAACCTCCGCTGATCGTTTCAACGCCGCCGTGAACCGGACGGCTCGCCGCGCTTTTCGGGGCCTTCCTATTTTTTTTACCTTTAGAGAAGAGCATTAACCAGGACACCGACGCCATGAAAAAAATCCTCGTTCCCACGGATTTTTCCGACCAGGCCCTTTACGCTTTCCAGGTCGCGGCCGGCATTGCCCGCAAAAGCGGTGCCGAGCTGCACCTCCACCATGTGATCGAGGCTCCCGACTATCCGGAAATAACCGACATCATGGCCTACCAGGCCCTGGGGAACACCAACGTCCTGGAAAAAATCGAAACCCGGCTCGCCGACAGCGCCGAATGCGAAGAGTGCGGCGATATCGAGGTGAGCTACTCGATCGACTTCGACACTCCCTACGAGAAAATAGCCGCCAAGGCACGCAACGAGGCGTTCGACCTGATCGTCATGGGATCGCACGGCAGAAGGGGCATCGACCGCCTCCTCGTCGGTTCGACAACCGAAAAAGTCATCCAGCACGCTCCGTGTCTCGTGCTCACCATAAAGGAACCGGTCTCCTGGTTCGCGCCGTCGAACATCGTCTTCGCCTCCAGCTTCTACGGCGAGATCGCCCAGGGCTTCGCTGCCCTCAGGGAGTTCGCCGAACTCTACGACGCCACGCTGCACCTTTTGAAGGTCATCACCAGATCCCACTTCGAAACCAGCCGCTACGCCCGCCAGTTGATGGAAAGCTTCGCCGAAGAGCAGAAACTTTCGAACTATACCGTCAACATCTACAACGACGACAGCGACGAAGAGGGCATCGTTCATTTCGCCCGCGACACCGGAGCAGACATGATCTGCGTACCCACGCACGGCAGGTCGGGCATCTCCCACCTTGTCAGCGGGAGCGTGGCGGAGAGCGTCTCCGAACACGCCTACCGTCCGGTGCTCACCTACAGGATCAAACCGGTAAAGATCGAATACGGAGTGATCGGACCGTTCAGGAAGTAGCCGTCATCACCGCAGCGGACGCCCGCACACCTTGCAGAACTTCGCATCTTCGTCGTGGTCGTCGGAAGCGCAACATCTCCGGGCAAGTTTCAGATCGGCCTCGATCTTCTCGCTCATGGTGGCCATTTCGGACGTAACGATCCCCGTAGGCACGGCGATCACGCTGTAACCGGTGATCATCAGCATGGCCGCCAGGATCCTGCCGAGAACCGTCTGGGGATAGATATCGCCGTATCCTACGGTCGTAATCGTGACGATTGCCCAGTAGACGCCCTCCGGGATGCTGTGGAAACCGTGCGCTTCTCCCTCGATAAGGTACATCAGCGCCCCGATGATACTGACCGTCACCAGTACGAAAAACAGGAAGAACACGATCTTGCGGCTCGAGGCGACGACCGACGCCTTGACGAACTCGCCCTCCTTGACGAACTTCGCCAGCTTGAGCAGCCTGAAAATGCGAAGCACCCTGAAAAAACGGATGACCAGAAGGTACTGCGAGCCCGGAAAGAGCAGGCTGAAGTAGGTCGGCAATACCGCCAGGAGATCGATGATCCCGTAAAAGCTCACGGCATACTTTATCCTGGAGTGCGAAGCGTAGAGGCGCAGCAGGTACTCCATCGTGAACAGCAGGGTGAAAAACCATTCGAGCGCGTAGAGAAGACCGCCGTACTGGCTGTGTATACGGGCCACGCTGTCGAGCATGACGACCGTGACGCTGAGCATGATCGCGACGATCAATGTAAGATCGAACATTTTCGCCGGAACGGTATCGTAATCGAAAATGATGTGCTGCAGCTTTTCCTTCGGAGTTCTGTGCGTTTTCATTGCCGGGCGTTTTTTGTTCTTCGTTGCTTCGGCGGCATCCGCGCCGAAGAGGAATCCCTGTAAAATAAAAAACCGCATCGTATCGATGCGGGAACGAAATCCTGAAGCGAAAGACAAAAAAGCTCCGTCCGGTGCAGGCACCGGACGGAGAGAGAAGAACAATAGCCGGAATCAGTGGTATTTCGTGCTTTCCTCCCTGACGAAGTCCACGAGGCATTTGAGATTTTCAGGATCGACATCCGGAAGAATCCCGTGACCGAGATTGAAAACATGCCCCGACTTTCCGGTATGCCGGCCGAACTGTTTGAGGATTTTCGCCGCTTCGGCCCTGATCTTCTCGTGCGTGCCGTACAGCACGGTCGGATCCATGTTGCCCTGAAGCGCGACGCGGTCCGCAAGCTCGGCCCTGGCTTTCGCGATATCCATGTTCCAGCCGAGCCCCATGGCATCGCAGCCGGTATCGGCGATATCCGACAGGATGGTGTTGCAGTCCTTCGAGAAAACGATCACCGGAACATCGGGATACTTCGTTTTGACCGCCTGTACGCTCTCCTTGATGTAGGGAAGCGCGAATTCGCGGTAGTCGTCCTCGGAAAGGGCGCTCGCCCAGGAATCGAAGATCTGAACGGCATCGGCACCCGACTCTATCTGCATGAGAAGATAGTCGGTGATCACGCTCGATATCTTGCTGAGCAGCATATGGGCCATCTGCGGTTCCCGGTAGATCATTTTTTTCGCGAAGGCGTAGTTCTTCGAACCGCCGCCTTCGACCGCGTAGGTGAACAGCGTCCACGCAGCGCCCGAAAACCCGATCAGGGGAACCCTGTTGTCGAGTTCCTTCTTGGTAAGCCTGAGGGCATCCATCACGTAACCGAGCTTTTCACCGACATCGGGAATGATCAGGCGGTCGATATCGACCTGCGACCGGATCGGCGGGGTCAGCCTGATACCCTTGGATTCGATGATCTCGACATTCATGCCCATGGCTTCGTTGACAACCAGGATATCGGAAAAAATAATCGCCGCGTCCACACCAATGATATCAACGGGCTGAATGGTGACTTCCGCAGCCAGTTCAGGGGTTTTGCACAGCGTGAGAAAATCGGTTTTTTCCCTGACCGCCCGGTACTCCGGCAGGTAACGTCCGGCCTGACGCATCACCCAGATCGGCGTCCTTGGCACCGGCTGCCGCTTCAACGCCCGAAGAAAAAGATCATTTTTGAGCATGCACTGCAATGTTTGAAAAGTTATCGGAACCACTTCACGCCTGCGTCCGCCACTCTCGGTGAAGCTTTCTGAGAAAATGCTAAGCTACGGTTTTTTGCTCTTTTTTAAAACCGCGCCGTCTCCGGTAAAATCCCTGCGCCCTGATGACTCACGTCACGATATGGCGCTTGATACCCAGTTGCCTCGGGGTGTAGCCGAGCGCAAGCCCTACCATCTCGGAAAGATGAAATACCGGAATGGACTGTTTGATGTTCGCCTGCTTCCGCGCCTTGGCCTGATAGCCGTCGAGAACCGTATGGCAGAGCGGGCACGGAGTAACGATAAAATCGGCCTTCGTGTCGATCGCTTCGCCGAGAGCCTCCGCCGCGACATCGAGCGACTCCTCCTCCGCCACGAGCAGCGTATGGAAACCGCAGCACTTGTTTTTGTGCTCGTAGGCGATGGTCTTGCCGCCAAGCGCCTCGATCAGGCTGTCGAGCGAAGAAGGCTCGAGCGGATTGTCCTTGCCCAGTATCGTCGAGGGACGCAGAATATGACACCCGTAGAACGGGGCGATGCGGTAGTTGGTCAACGGCACCTTGACCTTTCCACGTATGGTATCGAGACCGACATCCTCGTTGAGCACCCAGAGCAGGTGACGCACGTCCGACGTACCCTTGTATTCCAGGCTTTCCCTGGAGAGAATGCCGTTGACCTCTTCCCGGAGTTCGGGCGATTCGTCGAGTTTTTTCTTCGCGCTCCTGATCGTCAGAAGACAGGTGTTGCAGGACGTCACGAGATCGAGACCGAGCTTTTCGGCCAGTGCTATGTTCCGGGCGTTGACGAGCGCGAAATGCTTCGGGCTGACGTAGTCGAGATTGCTGCCTCCGCAACAGGTGCTTTCATGAAGTTTGACGAAATCAAGCTCGAGATCTTTCTGCCAGAGCTCCAGGGAGCGGTCCACTTCTTTCGTCATGGACTCGTTGATGCAGCTGAGATAGTATGCATAACGCTTCATACCGCAGTCCTCCTGATTTAGGACACCTCTCTGTATGTATTCCGCGCTTCAATTGCTTCGTTGTCCCGACGAGTCGGGATCAAAATCCTCATCCCGACTTGTCGGGACTCCGGTTTCGAAGTTTATCCCGATACTATCGGGACTCCGTTCGCCTTGCACTTGAATCGCTCATGACAATACATAGAGGTGCCCTTTATTATTGATTCTCCTTCCGGTCCCGCTTGATATGCTCGCTCATTTCGTTGAACTCCTCGCGGAATTTCTTGAGACCCTTGGCGGGTTTGACCAGGGGCGGGGGAGGCGGCGTCCTGCGTTTGATGATCATCTTGAACGCCATCGGCAAAAGATTCTTCAGGGTCCATACCATGCCGTTCGTCCTGATCGGCAGCGTCGCCTCGACAAGCTTCCCTTTTTTCGGAAGGTCCTCCATGAACGCTTCCGCATGCTTGGCGCCGCTCGTATCCTTGACGCCACGGGAAACCAGGGCGTCTTCACGAACACCGTGAATGGCGTCCATGATCGGAATGCTTTTGACGCAGGTCTCCTGGCACCGGTAGCAGTGCGTACAATCCCAGACGCCATGATCTTTCACGAGAGCAGCCATGCGCTTGTCATGGATGCCGTCCCGGCTGTCGACGTTCATCCGTTGCGATTTCAACAGAATCGCCGGACCGACGTACTCCTTGTTCGCCCTGAGGATCGAGCATTCGGACATGCAGGAGGCGCAGAGAATGCAATCGGTCGCCTTGTCATACTGCTGAAACTCCTCCTCGGCGATAAGAAACTCCTTCTCGCCCATGCGCTCCTCGGGCATGACCGACTCGACCCAGTTCGCATAGTGCTTCATCTTGTCGACCATCGGGTCCATATCGACGATAAGGTCTTTGACCAGCGGCATGTTTCGTAGCGGCTCGACCTTGACGACGTTGGGAACTCTGCATCGAGGGAGCTCGTCCCAGACCTGTGTCGTACAGGCGAGTTTCGAGATGCCGTTGATCCGCATGCCGCAGGAACCGCAGATTCCCGCCTGGCAGAAGGCCCGGAACGTGACGGTGGCGTCGACGTGCTCCTTGATGTAATTGAGCGCCCTGAGAACGGTAATACCTTTTTCGACCGGTATGGTGTAGTCGTCGAAATAGGGTTTGTTATCCACCTGAGGGTTGAAACGGGTGATCCTGAAGGTCACATCCCGCATCTCTTCTTTATGTTCTCCCATAACTCCCGTCCTGCTGAGTTTTTCTGTAAGCCGACCTGTCGCGCGGCGGGAAAACGCCGGTACGTTTCCCCTCCTTTCACCGGCGGACGTGCCGGAGGCACAGTCCGTCGGGTCAACCCAGGATTTAATAAGTTCTTTCTTGCAGCTCGTACTTGCCCATGGTCACAGGCTTCTCCCCGATCTGAGGGCGACCTCCGACGTAGGTGTAGGTCGTATGCTTGTGCCATTTCTCGTCATCCCGTTTCGGAAAATCGGTTCTGGTATGGGAGCCGCGGCTCTCCTCCCTGACAGCGGCGCCTTCGGCCACCGTCTCGGCCAGATCGAGCATGTTCTGCAGTTCCAGCACCTGGAAGAGGTTGGTGTTGAACACGTCGCTCGTGTCGAACACACGGACATGCGTGAAACGCTCTTTCAGCTCACGTATGTCCGCGATGCCCTTCTCGATTTTCGAAGCTTCGCGGAATATGCCGACGTTGAGAGCCAGGGTCTGGCCGAGCTCCTCGCGGAGCGCCCCGTAACGCTCGTAATGGCCCGAAGGCTTCATCAGTTCGCGAAGCTTCTCCTCGCTCGACTGCACCTCGGCGGGGGATATCTCGCCCGGCTCGAAGCGATGGGCCTCCTCGGCGGCCGTGTGTCCGGCGATTCTTCCGAAAACGAGAATCTCCAGCAGGGAATTGCCCCCGAGACGGTTCGCTCCGTGCACGGACACACAGGCCGCCTCACCGGCCGCGTAGACGCCGTCCATCGGCGTACGCCCGAAAATATCCGTATCGATGCCACCCATGGAATAATGAGCCGTCGGCCGGATGGGAATCGGCTCCTCGATCGGATCGACCCCCTCGAAATACATCGACATTTCCCGGATCTGTGGAAGCCGTGACTTGATCAGCTCCTCCCCGAGGTGGGTAAGGTCGAGATGCATGCACTGCCCCGCGGGACTGTCGAAGCCCCGGCCTTCGAGAATTTCCGTCTCGATGGAACGGGAGACGAGATCGCGCGGACCGAGCTCCATCTTCTCCGGAGCGTAACGGCTCATGAAACGCTCCCCTTCGCTGTTGATGAGATAGCCGCCTTCGCCGCGCGCCCCCTCGGTTACGAGCAGGCCGCTTTTTCTCAGCCCCGTCGGATGGAACTGCACGAACTCCATGTCCTTGAGAGGAATGCCCGCCCGGTAGGCGATCGCCTGACCGTCCCCGCTGTTGCCCGCAGCGTTGCTGGAACGGTTCCAGTACATTTTTGCATAGCCCCCGGTCGCGAAAATAACCGTTCTGGCCGGAAACGCCTCTATCTTGCCCGTCTGCATGTTCATGGCGATCAGGCCTTTCAGGCGGCTGTCGTGAACCGAAAGGTTCAGCACGAAGTATTCGTTGAAGAAAAACACTCCTTTCCTGAGGCACTGTTCATACAACGTCTGCAGAATGGTGTGTCCCGTCTTGTCGGCGCAGTAACAGCAGCGGGGGCGCCCCGCTCCGCCGAAGGGGCGCTGGGCAATTGTCTTGTCGTCCATTCTCGACCACGGTGTGCCGATATTGTCGAGCTCCCGTATGATTTTGGGAGCCTCCGAACAGAGCACCTCGGCGGCGTCCTGGTCGGCAAGGTAATCGCTGCCCTTGATGGTGTCGAAAACATGCATCTCAACCGTATCGTCCTTCGCCTTGTTGGCGAGCGCGGCATTCGCCCCGCCCTGTGCGGCGGAGGTATGCGAGCGGTTGGGATACACCTTGGACAGTACGGCTATATTCAGCGAAGGGTTGGTTTTCATGGCCTCCATGGCCGCATACAACCCGGCGCCGCCCCCACCGACCACAACGATATCAAATGGCTTCATACACTCTGATCTCCTTCCTGAAACCGCAATCCGCAGCTTCAGTTCTTACGCGGACCCGCGTCGCGCGGGTCCGTTTTTTCTATGTACAATTCGTTTAGGCGAAGAAACGCTCTCGGGACCGTCGGGTCAGAGAGCTACATGATCGTCGTGGGCGGGAAGCTCCTCAACGGCATGGAGAACATCGGTCATGTTGAGCATGCCGATCACCTTGTTCGACTCCATCACCGTCAGTCTGCGGATATTGGTCCGCTTCATCAGACGCAACGCGTATTTCACCCTCAATCCGGGATTGATGCTGATGACGGGTTTGCTCATGATCTGGAAAACGGGAGTGTTCCACGGATCGCGATGCACGTCCTCGCCGGGATCGATGACTTTTTCGAGAATGTCTTTTTCGGTTATGATGCCGTAGCAGTCATCCTCGTTGCGGGGCTCGACGACAATGCCGCTCTTGTTCGTCTTTTTCATGAGCTGAATCGCCTCCGCGACGGTGGCGCTGCCCTTGATGGTGCAGAAGTCCTTCTGCATGAGAGCGGAAACCGGGAGTGTACGCAGTTTTACAAGCTGATCCATATGATAAACCTCTTGGTGATTGAGATGTACTGTTCACTGCCCGCACCACTGGTTGAAGGTGGCCTGTTTCGATAATATGATGTTAACGATTATAAGGCGATGCGGCAGAAACGCTCATGCCGCGTAGCGGGCGTGAACACTAAATGTACAAAAAATAATCGATGGGCACAACATGCGGGACGAAGCACTCCGGAAACGTGGGGAGGAAAAGGGAACGAGGGAGCCGATCCCGCCTTACTGGATCCCGTGCGCCTTCTTGTACGCCGCCCAATTTCGTTTCAGGTCGACGAACGCATCGAGGTCGGGCTGGAGCAGAAAAGGATTGGTGCTCTTTTCCCTGCCGATGGTCGACTCCGGCGAGGTTCCGTAATCGTGTCCGGGAAACACCCTGACCGTTTCGGGAAGCGGGAGGATCTTGTCGTGCAGGGAACGGAACTCCTCTTCGGCCTCTGCTCCGAGATCGGTTCCGCCGACCTTGCCGACAAAGAGCGTATCCCCTGTAAAGAGGGCGTCGCCGGCGAGAATGCAGATCGAGTCGGCCGTGTGCCCCGGCGTGTGCAGGATCCGTACCGCGGTCTCCCCGAGCGGAAAGGCCGCTCCGTCCTCGACGCGGATGCCGGTTTCAGGACAGACCGAACCGTAGAGCAACGGCGTGCGGTCTGTCAGTCCGGCGATCGTCTCGTTGCCGTTGACGTGGTCGTGATGACCGTGAGTGCAGAAGACATACCGGATGGTCAATCCGCGCAGAAGCGCCTCGTCGACGATCATCCTCGGATTGTACGAAGGATCGACGACAAAGGCCTGGCGGCTCTTTTCATCCGAGACGAGATAACCGAAATTCCTGTCGCCCCCCGTCCTGAACTGTTTGAGATACATGATCAGACCATTTTTTCGACATTCATGACAAAAGCCCGTGCGGGAAACGCCGGCTCAAGGGCGATCGGGTTTTTCTCGAGCTCCTCGATAATCGTGTCGGCCTTCTCGTCCTCGAGCACGGCGAAGCACATCGATGAGTAGGACCCGACACTCCTGTCGGACGGCCACCAGGACTGACCGGTAATCCCCTTGTCGCAGTAGCACCCCTTGATCGACATGCTGCTGAACATCAGGACCTGAAACCTCCGGAACAGATCCCGCACCTGCGGCCTGGTCTCTTCGTGACCCATGATTGCAAGAAATTTCATTGTCTTTACAGTAAATGATCAAGTTAATAAAACTACTGCCGGTTCATCTCGACCCCGAAGCGCTGTCGCGCAGTGACGGGTGATATAGTGACGACGTCCGGCGTTGCCGGACTTGGTGACGACGCTTCGGCTTCGCCTTGCTTAGAGACGACGCCCGAGCTTCGCCGGGCTTAGTGACAAGCGTG
>JANQHQ010000011.1 GCA_028282595.1 Chlorobium sp.
ATTGTCATGAGCGGTTCAAGTGCAAGGCGAACGGAGCCCCGATAGCAATCGGGATAAACTTCGAAACCGGAGTCCCGACGAGTCGGGACAACGAAGCAATTGAAGCGCGGAATAAATACACAGAGGTGCCCTGAAGTACCTGTTTTTCAATCACATAGAAACCGGAGCCGGCAATGCTTTCCATGAATACCGCAACTGTGAAACGTTATCTGTTGCCTGGAGCAATCATCGTAATAATTCTATCAGCGCTCTGGCTCATCCATGAAGACTCTCTGCCTGAAGGACTCATCCAGGTAAATGGCCGGCTCGAAGGGGACCGGATCACCGTTTCGACCGAATATTCCGGACAAATTCGCACTCTCGATGCGAGCGAGGGCGATCGGGTCAGGGCCGGACAGGTAATGGCCCGTTTGGATAATGATCGATTACAGAAGCAATTTTCCCAGGCAGAGGCCGGTGTGGCAAAGGCCGCTGCGGAGCTGAACAAGGCAAAGGCAAGGAAAGAAAAGGCGATTCGTGACGCTGAGCGTGCTCGTGAACTTCGACCGAGCGGAGCGGTATCCGAGGACGATCTTGAAAAAGCCGAGCTGCTGTTGGATACTGCCGCCAGGGATGTCGCTATTGCACGCACATCCCTGAGCCAGGCGCAAAGCGCCGTGGAAGAAATTCGCTGCATACTCGATAAATATGTCATCAGAGCCCCCGCTTCGGGCACTGTGACCGCCAAGCTTGTATCGCTCGGGGAAACCCTTGCGCCCGGAGCGCCTCTGTTCGACATGGTCGATCTCGACCAGTTGTATGTAAAAGCTTATTTACCGGAACCGGATATCGGTAAAGTAAGACGCGGTTTGAAAGCCCACGTCTTTACCGATGCTTTTCCCGATCAACCGTTCCCGGCCGAGGTTTCCTACATAGCTTCTCGATCCCAATTTACGCCCAAGGAAGTGCAAACCCGGGATGAGCGTGTGAAGCAGGTATTTGCCGTCAAACTTTACCTGGAAAAAAATCCCGATCACAGTTTGTCGCCGGGCATGCCGACAGATGCGCTTATTCGCTGGAAAGAGGATATCTCGTGGAGGTCGCCGGTCAGATGAGCAATACGATCGTTCAAGTCGAGAATTTCGGGAAGAAATACAAACGGCTCAGCGTCATCGACAACGTCAGCCTATCGGTCGGAAAAGGAGAAATTCACGGGCTGATCGGTCCGGACGGCAGCGGGAAGAGCAGTCTCTTGAAAGCGATTGCCGGCGTGCTCGACTTTGACCAGGGTGTTATCAGGGTATTCGGGATAAACGTGAATTCAGAGAAGGCGGCGGAAAAGATCAAGGGGCGCATCGGTTTTATGCCCCAGGGGTTGGGACAGAACCTTTATGCGGAACTGTCTGTGGAAGAAAATATCGACTTTTTCGCCCAATTGCGCAGGGTGCCTCAAAAGGTTCTTGAAACCAGAAAAGCCCGCCTGCTTGAAATGACCCGTCTGGAGCAGTTCAAAGGGCGGTCCATGAAACATCTTTCGGGAGGCATGAAACAGAAGCTCGGTCTTGTCTGCAGCCTGATACACCACCCTGAATTGGTTATTCTCGATGAGCCGACAACCGGTGTCGATCCCGTTTCACGCCGCGACTTCTGGGTTATCCTTTCTCAACTGCTCGAGGAATTCGGCATCACTGCTGTCGTTTCAACCGCATACATGGACGAGGCGTCTCGCTTTCATCGTGTTTCCCTGATGTACAACGGGAAGTTGTTTGCCCAGGGGAGGCCCGAAGAAATACGGGCACTGGCGTCCGGTTCCGTCGTTATTGTCAGGGCGCTTCCCCAGGCCGAAGCGTTCACAACCCTGAAAGCACGATATCCCCAGGTACAACCGATAGGACATCATCTCCGCGTCTTTGTCAGAGACAAGGAACCCGGGCCGGCTGAGGAAATCATAAGAAACAGCTTGTCCGATGTGCAACTCGAAGAGTGTTATTCGCTGGAACCGGAGCTGGAGGATGTCTTTGTCGCTCTGCTTGCAGGCCGGAACGGACACAACAGCACGGGTCCGGGTATTACAGTCCGCAAAACCAGGGAAATCAAGGCCGGAGAGGGGAGCGATCCTGCAATTTGGGCGAAGGACCTTGTGCAGGATTTTGGCGCCTTTCGGGCTGTCGACCGCCTCAGCTTCGAAGTGCCCCAGGGAGAGATATTCGGCTTGCTCGGGGCGAACGGTGCAGGCAAAACCACAGCCATAAAAATGCTTGCGGGAATTCTTCCGCCCAGCAGCGGCGACGGACGGGTTGCAGGCATCGATATGCGCAAAGCGGTGCAATCCATCAAGTCACGCGTGGGATACATGTCACAGGCCTTCTCTCTTTACGAAGATCTGACGGCCCTCGAGAATCTCAGGCTCTACGGAGGAATCTACGGCTTATCCGGTGGATTGCTGAAAGAACGGATCGCGGAAACTCTGGCACTTACCGATTTACAGGAGCACGGCAGTGAATTGACACAGGGACTCCCTATGGGGGTTCGGCAACGGCTGGCTCTTGCCTGCGCCCTGCTTCATCGTCCATCGATCCTTTTCCTCGATGAACCTACTTCCGGGGTCGATCCTCTGGGACGCAGACGGTTTTGGGAGATTTTGTTTCACTTGTCCCGTGAGAAAGGAGTCACCATACTGGTGACCACTCACTACATGAACGAGGCCGAGCATTGCGATCATCTGGTTCTCATGTATGCGGGTTGCAGTGTTGCCGATGCAACGCCGGCCGAGATGAAACGTGCGCTGCAAGAAGAGGCCGGTGATCTCCTGGAGCTGACCGTAGACCGGCCAATGCCGGTGCTTGAACTGCTGGCGAGCAACGGCTTTGGCGATGCGGCGATTTTCGGTAATTGCGTGCATCTGCTGACCCACAGCATCGACGAAACCATATCCGGGGTCCGGTTACTCCTCGAATCCAATGGACTCCCTTTGCACAAGGCTCGAAAAATTCCCCTGAGCATGGAGGATGTTTTTGTGTACAGGGTAACGGCACTGGAACAACACACATCAGAGGGGCAACTGGCATGAATCATCAACGTATTCTTGCGGTCGCAAAGCGTGAATGGCGGGAAATTTACCGGGATCGCCTGTTTCTTTCCCTGGCGTTTGTCTTCCCGATCACGATGATGCTGGCCTTTGCCTACGGTTTGTCCCTGGATGTGGAGGATATCCCGATCGCCGTCCTCGACCAGGACAGAAGTGAGCTCAGCCGTGAGTACATCCACCGTTTTACCGATTCACGGTATTTTAATTTTCTGGGGTATCTCAACCACCCCGACGAAATCGACGAACTGTTGACGACTCAGCGCATCCGTGCGGCAATTGTGATTCCGGATCATTTTCAAAGCAACCTTCAGGAAGGACGTCCTGCGCCGGTGCAGCATTTACTGGACGGGACGTTCACCACTCGCGCAAGAACCACAAAGGGATATATGATAGCGATCACCCGCGCTTTTGAAAAAGATGTAGTGATCGACTTTCTCTCACAACGCCTCGGGGTGTCTCCACAGCAGGTTACCGAACAACTCGCGCCGATCAAGGTTCAGGTTCGCTATCTCTATAACCAGGCGGTCGAGAGTTCTCAGTCACTTCCACCGAGGCTTATCGTGCTTGTACTCCTGGTCGCTTCTCCTTTTCTCACCGTTGTCGGCATCGTGCGTGAAAAGGAAAACGGCTCCATATACAACATGTATGCATCCAATACCTCCCGGGAAGAGTATCTGATAGGAAAACTGATGCCTTATGCAAGTATTGCCGCCATCAATGCACTGTTACTCTGGGCCATCGCCGTATGGGTTTTTCAGGCGCCGTTCAAGGGTAGTGCCGTGCTCTTCATCTCGGCAACGTTGCTCTATGTTCTCTGTACGACGGTAATCGGTCTGGTCATATCGGTTTTTGTGAGAACACAGGTGGCCGGGGTACTGATTACAGCAATTCTGACCATTGTCGGCGGCATGCTTTACTCGGGAGTTCTTACGCCGGTCAGCATGTTATCGGAAGATAACCAGCTTGTTTGCCATCTTCTCCCGGCCATGTACTATACCGAAATCGTCGACGGGGTGTTCCTCAGAAATGTCGGACTGACCGTTCTGTGGCCCAACCTGCTTGTCCTGGCGGCCTATACGGTTCTGTTGCTGATCGTGGGATATGCAAAATTCACAAAAAGGCCGAAAACATGACGTTTCATCTCTGGTTACATCGGCTGCGGGTAATGACCCGCAAGGAGTTGCTGCATCTCGGCAGGGATACCGCACTGCTGTTGTTCATCATCTATGGATTTACCATCGATGTGTACATGGCCGGAGCGGGGTTTCCCTTCGAACTTCGCAATGCCCCTTTTGTCTTGCTGGACAATGACCGTTCCGAATTTTCCCGGGAGCTTGCCGGAAATTTTCAGCCACCCCTTTTTCAGCTCGTCGCTGACGTTACCGTGCCGGAAATGTCGCAAAACCTTCTCGATCGAGGAAAAGCGCTGGCTGAACTGGAGATTCCGCCGGATTTTTACGAATCCCTTCGTACCGGCAGACAAACAGAAGTCCGGATGAATATCAGTGCCACCGACAACGTGCCGGCGTTACTCTTTACCAGCTATGCGGAGCAGATCATCTCCAATTACGGTTTCGAAACAGTCGGCATGCATCATAGCGGGCTTTCAGAGTCGGGCATAACCACCCTGCCCGTGGTTGACGACCAGCTGCGAATATGGTTCAACGCAAACCTCGAGGATTCCTGGTTCATGGCCCTCGTCGAGCTGTTCACCATTATATCCATCCTATCGATCATGCTCCCGGCCGCGGCATTTGTTCGTGAAAAGGAGAAAGGCACCATCGAGCAGCTTCGGGTTTCTCCACTCTCACCGGTTCTCATCATTGTGCCCAAGATACTGTCCATGACGATGGTTATTATCGGCGGGACGTTCGTCAGCATCTTTTTTGTCATCCAGCCGCTTTTCGATATGCCGCTGTCCGGAAACATGCCGCTTTTCTTCCTGGTCACTGCATTTTATGTGTTCTCAACGGCGGGAATCGGTATTGCCGCCGCGTCCATTGTGCGGACGCAAGGCCAAGTCGCCATGCTGGTGATACTGCTCATCATGCCTATGCTTCTCTTGTCCGGCTCCTGGACGCCACCGGAAGCCATGCCGGATATAATACGCATATGCATCATTGCATTACCGCTTTATCATTATTTCGAAGCAGGTCTGGGAATCATATTCAGAGATGCCGGTTTGGGACAAATATGGCCCTCTGTCCTGGGCTTGTCCATCATTGGCGCTCTGGCATTTCAATTCGGCTTGTGGCGTGTTCAACGGTAACAGGAGGAAAATTTCAATGGAAAGTGCGAAGATGAAACGGAGTCCCCGCCATGTGCTTGTCGTGAGTATATTCCTGGGACTTTCAGGCTGCATGGTCGGCCCGGAATATACAAAGCCGACAGTCGAGGCGCCCGACGGCTGGACCACACTCCGACACCCGGTGGTCGATGGTAACGAAAAGGGAGCGGACGGAACCCTGACAGCAAAGAGGGTCGATGTAACCTCCTGGTGGGAATGTTTCAACGATCCCATGCTGTGCGAGCTGGTTGAAAAGGCTGTACGTTCGAACCATGATCTGAAACTGGCTGAAGCCAGATTACGGGAAGCCAGGGCGGCTCACGGGATTTCCAAAGCCGCTCTTTATCCCCAGGTAGAAGGTGGAGCCGGCTTTAATCGCCAGCAAATCAGCGAAAACAGCCCTGACGGTTACTTGTCGGATCTGAACTACAGCGATTACAAGGCGGGCTTTGACGCATCGTGGGAAATCGATATATGGGGGCGCGTTCGCCGCGAGAAGCAAGCGACAAAGGCTGAAGATGAAGCGGCCCTTGAAAATCTTCGCAGTGCTCTTGTTGCTGTCGTGGGCGAAGTGTCCCGTAACTATATCGAACTGCGGGGTTTTCAGCGAAGACTGGAGATAGCCGAAAAGAACATGGCTGCCGGACGCAAAAGGTTGATGCTGGTTGAAAAGAGGTTCCAGGCAGGTTTTGCGTCGGAAGTCGATGTGCACAGGGCGTCCGCCCATCTGGCGGCAATAACCGCTGAAGTACCTGTCATCGAGGGCGGGATTCGTCAAAGAATGTACAGTATCTCCACGTTGCTGGGAGAATTGCCCGGGACTTACGTTGAGCGGCTTTCCACGGAAGAACCTGTTCCACCCGTCCCCGCAACCGTTGAAATAGGGTTACCGATCGCGTTGCTCGAGCGTCGCCCGGACATTCGGGAAGCTGAACGGCGTTTGGCCGCGGCTACAGCGCGTGTGGGGTCTGCCAAGGCTGAAATGCTGCCTAAACTGAGCCTCAGCGCCCTGTTCTCTTTCGAGACGGTCACATTCGACCGAATCACGGATTCAGACAGCCACGCCTGGAGCTTCGGGCCCAGCTTTATCCTGCCAGTTTTCAACGCAGGCCGCATTCGGTCGAACATCAATGTGAAAACCGCGCAACAGGAGCAGGCGTTGATCGAGTATGAGAAAACCGTGCTTGCAGCGTATCAGGAAGTCGAAGACAGCCTTGTACGTTACGGCACCCGGCAGCATCGCCATGAAAAACTTAACCGCCGGGCGGACAATCTGCACAGCGCCCTTGATCTGACACAAAAGCTTTACGACAAGGGGAGCTCCAGTCTCCTGGAGGTTCTCGATGCGCAGCAGGAGTTTTTCGCCGCGCAGGACGAATTGATAGAAAGCGAAGCTGTTTTGTCGGTCCAGCTGGTTTCCCTGTACAAAGCTCTTGGCGGCGGGTGGGGGAAAGGTACCGATTTATAACGGGCAATGGCTTTATGTGAGACCAAGGCACTCTTTACTCCTTGACGACCTGCTCCTGACCCGCCTCCGGTACGGTTTTTTCTCCGAACAGTACGGACAGGGTCAATGCCAGGAGAACGACCGCCATGAGCACTATTTCCAGCAGGTAGTTCGACGGTTCGATCCATATCTCGGTAAACACGTTCCACCGGCCGAGTATCTCGACAAAGTTCCAGAAAATGATCACCGTGGGTATGGCGTAGCGGATTGCATAGGCCAGCCGGGTGATTTTCATGAGCTTCGCGAACAGGATAAGCGACCACAAAGCCGAAGCGAACGCGATGAAATAGGTCAAGGGGTGCCTGTCCCCGGCGAAATTCTGATCGTAGGCCAGGAGCAGCACCATGTAGAAGGCCCACAGGAGCAGGATGAACTCCATGAAGGTCACCATCGCCGTGTTTCGGGACGAACGCGCCAGTTCGAACGCCCTGTCGATTTTCAGCGTCCGCTGCAACCAGAGAAAGAAACGGCATCCGGTGCGCACCCCGAAGAGATAGTAGAGCATGACGACCGCAAAAAAACCCAGGGAGGAGGGCATGATCAGATATTCCGCCTTGGTGACGATTTCGCCGTTTTCCATCAGCGATTGCACCCCGGTTCGATTGGCGTAGTACGAAAAAGCGAATTCTATCCAGCCCGCCCAGACAAAAAGAGCGCTGAACATGCCCAGAAGGGTTGCCGGCAATTCTCGGGAGATGGACATGCCCGCCAGAAGCAGCCCGGTTCCGATACAGCCCAGCAACACCGCGGCGAAGTAGACATTTTCGAGGCCCAGCCCCTTTTCCATGAGAATCATCGCCGCGTGCCCCAGAGGCATCGTCAACAGAACGATGATGAAAGCCGAGATGCCGACAAACGGTTTTTTCATTTTCATACGGTGGTTTTAAATCCGGAATCGGGAAACAAAGATTGAGAGTTGAAGCGGGTGGGGAGCCTTAATTGAAGCGACGGAGGCGGAAGAACGGACAAATCGGGTTTGAAAGTCATATGTGCCATTCATTCTACAGCAGGGGAAATAAACTCTTTCTTAAATATAAGGAATAAGGTGGTTTTCAGATGTTCTTCGCCGTCGGTATCGGAATCGGTCTTTTCCCCAACTGGTCACTAAGCCCGACGAAGTCCGGGCGTTGTCACCAAGCACCCGCGGCGAAGCCGGCGCGACGTCACTTGTCAACTATTTTTGAGCAACTCTTCCGGAATCGTCGTAACTTGGGTTCATGGTCTGAAACTCCCTCTGAATACGACTCTTACTGTAACGTTCAGTCACCTTTAAAACCGCCTGCTGGTTGCACTTAACCGGAGGGCAAAAAAACATTGTTCACTATGCTCAATGACGTTCTTCTGATCAGGCAGGAACATCTGTCCGCGGCTGCGATCATCTGCGAAAGAATCATTTCCGACATGAAGATTCTCCACAGAACCCGCCCTGGTCACAAGTTCATCGTGGCCATTTCGGGTGAATCGGGAAGCGGCAAATCCGAACTTGCCTACACCCTTGCACAGGCCTTGAAAAAGGCCGAGGTTCAGCCCAAGATACTCCACACCGACAACTACTACCACGTTCCTCCGGCCGAGCGTCTTGCCAAGAGAATTGCCGACAGTTTCGAGCATGTCGGAGCTGCCGAATATGACTGGGACCTTCTCAAAAGCAATATTAACGACTTCCGTACCGGCCGCATGTCACTCATGCCATGCATTGACCTTGCCAATGGCCAGTTAGACCGTGTCATCAGTGATTTCTCCGGGGTCGACGTGCTTGTGGTCGACGGTCTCTATGCGCTTGGTATCAGGGATGCCGATCTCTGCGTCTATATCGACCTCAGTTGGCGCGAAACCCGCAAAAGCCAGAAACTGAGAGGCAAGGAGGCTGATGACGAGTATCGCCTGAAAGTTCTCGAAAAAGAGAGCGACGATGTGAAAGCCTTTCGCTACCGGGCCGATCTGATTCTTGACCGCCAGTACAAAGTGCACAAAGTCGCCGCTCCGGATGACGCCCCCTCCGAGATGGGTTATTTCAGAGACTGACGCGTAAAGCCGTATAATCAGACTGTCGCAATGTGTTTTTGGACGTAACAACAGGAGGATAATGGGTAAGAAGTATGAAGTGCGCAGCGATTTTTTTCATGAAAAAGTCATCGCGGCAATCTTTTACGGCTATCGTACCGTGAAAAACCCCGTATCCATAGCGGTTCACCCCGAGCTGATGGCGAGAATACGGACGGATTTCAAGGACAAGGTGCTCGCTCCGAAAAAATTCGGCGATGCGGAAACCTTCTTCGGGCTTCCGGTCGTCGAGGACGCTTCAAAAGGGAAGGATTATATCGAGGTGAGGTAACAGATATGTCATTGTTGCCCTTGTTTTTTTCTTCGCTATATCGTCTCGTTTATTCGCTTTACGAATATGGTGTCACGCAATCACGGCAAGGCATGGGGTTCTGCCATATGACATATTATCTGGAAAACTTTTATTGTTCGGCGTAATAACAAAGTGGTATATTGGGGAAGAGTAGGGAAGTGAGTTTTGTAAAACAAACTCAGGAAAAGGAGTCCTCCCCATGGACATTCACCCCGAACCCGAACTCATGATTATCGGCGACTCCCTTGCACAGGGATGCCGACTTCTCAGTGTCGCCAAAGAAAACTGGTCCTTCGTTTCGCCTGACTACAAACCGTCCGGTCAGCTCCGATACCGAAAAGCTGATCAGGGAGTCAGGACTGACACTCGATCTGCGCTCAGTGCCTTCATTGCCATCAAAAAGCTCCGAAATATCGTCAGGGACAACCTGAAGGTCCCAAGCGGGGTCGGGGTTTATGCGGTTCTTGCATCGGAAATCCTTCATCTCATGGGCATGCCGCATGAAAGGGGAGAGCTTTTGAACCATTTTCGCGATCACAGACGTGCTGCAAAAAGCAGAAAAGAAAGATCAGTCCCGAAGCACATCGCTGGAAGGGCTTTATGAAAAGGAGACAATGGAGTTGAACGAATTTATCGATTTCATGAAGTAATCGCTGAAGATCAAGTGAAACAATACATTCTCCAAATATCTTGAGGAGTGTAAAATGGACGTGAATCACCTTATTCAAAACTATTCTTCAAAATTTAGGCGAGGTAGCCATCGCGTCATTGATTTCATATTTGGCCGACGCGTATCCTTAATCCATCTCGTGGAGGCAAAAGAACGCCACAAAACCTTGAGTTCGATAATTGAGTTTCATAAGAGAAAAATTGAAGAAGCAGGTCCTCATGACTCAGAAAAAACACGTGCTATTGAATCTTGCCAAATCCAGCTGGAAGAGGCTAAGACGCTGCTAACGCGAGATCAAAAAGATTTAAATGATTTATGGCGAATACTGACTCGTGTACGTAATCTTATTATGGACCATATTCTGAATGAACATGGATTGATTCAGCAGTTGGATTTTTGCCGTGAGGAAGCTTTTCGCCTTGATGTTGCACATGATCCGGTGATTTCGGATATGTTGCAAAAATTGGCTGAAGCTACGGATGAGGATAATGTGCATCCAGAAAGAATAAAGCGTCATGTCCGGGCCTTGAACGAGAGGTTCAATACGATCAGAACAGCTCGTATCTATGAACAGTTTATCAAGATGCGAACCTACAAAACCGCTCTTGTAGTACTGGTATTTTTGAGTGCAATGTTGATAGTATTGACAGAGCAAGTTGTGGGAAATGACGCCGATAAAGCCGGTAACGCATTTTTTCCTGTCTATGATTTTCAATGGGAGTGGGGAAATTTCTGGAAATCTTTAAAGGAAAATATTTTTACGTTTCATGTCAAATTCATGGTTGAGCTATGTAAGCACAACGTTTTGGCTTTTGTCTTTGCTAGTGGCTTGATCGGTGGATTTTACAGTGTGGTTCTTCGTGTGAGAACTCATGAGAGGAGGGCCGGAGATGATGCCTATTTCAGGTTGTATGTTTTGAGCAGGCCTCTTGTTGGAGCCCTTGGGGCCATGGTTCTTTATATTCTTTTTACAGGTGGTTTTGTGACAATTGAATCGGTTCAAGCATTAGGGACGACCCCAGATTCAAAAATATTTGGTTTTGCATTTATATCTGGGTTTTCAGAAAGAGTTGTTTTCCCAAATTTTCGATAAAATTCCCCCATTGCCAAGCAACAGCCATTAGCCATCACATCACATTTTATCATCGCCCTTTGTTGTATAATATAAATTATGTAAAGCAAAATCAACCAAAGGTTCTGGGCTGCTGCTCTTCGGTAGATCTGAAAGCCTTGGATATGAGTAATTTTTATAATGATTCTTGCGCGTGATGTGTACAGAGACTCGTTGGAAACAGCGTTTTCAGAGCTTTGATCGTGTTTACAGATTATTCAGGTCATCTCTCGAAGAACGCTCTCTGGATGATTATTCCGATCTCGAACGAGACGGGCTTACCAGAAGGTTCAAGTCCTTGTTCGAGCTCGCATGGAAAACCATGAAGGATTATCTGGAACATGGCGGACTGCAGATCAGCCCTGTTACTCCCAAAAACGTTATTAAAGAAGCGTTTGCGGCGAAACTTATCGACGACGGTCAGATCTGGATCGACATGATGCTCGACAGAAACCTGCTTTCGCATGCGTACGATCAGAAAAAATTCAGGACGGCGCTCGATTCCGTTAAAAACAGCTATCTGCCGAAACTCGAACAGTTACATCAATGCCTGATGCATACGAAAGCCATCCTTTTCGGCTCTCACGAGCCAAAGGAACTGCAAAACCGTACTCCGATATAGATATAAGCCGTCGAAGGCCCGAAAAACGATCTGGAGGCTGAAAAAATAAGCATGCAGCTTGACGAGCTGCCCCTCCCCTACAAGTTCGACATCAAACTGTTGAGCTCGATACGACACGATCCCCTCAGGGAGCATATCCGGCGCGCAGGAATAACCCTGTACAGTACAACCGTCCCTTAAAAAAAGTTATTTGATTAAAAATCAATAACTTATTCAGGAATATTGGGGATTCTGGTCGTCTTTCCCTGGTGATTGCGCAGCAGGTATTCGTTCTCGTTTTTATCGACGATATAATAGTCCGGCATCAGCGGGATTTTGCCTACGTTGGTTGCCAGGACATACATCGGCTGTGCGAGACCTGTTGTGTGACCGCGCAGAGCGTCGCGGATCAACTCGGCGCCTTTTTCCACCGGCGTCCGGAAATGATCGATGCCCGGAGCGGGCTCACAGTAAAAGACATAGTACGGCCTGATGCGGATGCGCAGTAATTTCTGGTGCAGCTCTCTGAAGGTATCGACATCGTCGTTGATCCCCCTCAACAGCACCGCCTGATTTCCGACATTGATGCCGCAGCTCATCAGCTCGTACACCGCTTCCTCCGTTTTCCCGGTAATTTCTTTCGGATGATTGCACTGCGTATTGATCCAGACGGGAACTCTGTGAAAGCCGCCGATAGCGTTCTTCAAACCTTCGGTTATCCGGTGCGGCAGCACAATGGGCAGGCGGGAACCTATGCGAATCATTTCCACGTGCGGTATCTCGCGCAGTCTTGAGATCAGGCGCCCCAGTTTATCGTCCGACAACAGCAACGGATCGCCTCCCGTTATGAGTACGTCGCGGATTTCAGGGTGTTCGGCGATCCAGGCCAGCCCTTCATCCACATCCATGCGCAGTTGCAGATCCTGATCGACGACGAGCTCCTTGCGAAAGCAATGCCGACAATAAATCGCACACGTTTCGAGAACGGTAAAAGCAATGCGATCGTGATACTGGCGGGCAATACTATCCGGCCGGACTTCATCGGTCGACCTGTTTTCTTTCCAGACCAGGTAGTTATTCATTCCAAATTCGTTTACCTGCTCCCGCATCGATGGAATCACCTGTTTACGAATGGGACAGTCCGGATCGTCTTTGTCCATCAGCGAGGCAAAATAGGGAGATACCCCCCATTTCGTCCGTAACGTTCCGATAGCCCGCTTTTCGTCGTCGGATACATTGATGTACTGTTCAAGCCTCTCAAGTGAATTCACCTGATTGCGCATCTGCTTCACCCATTCTTCCGCCATGGATTCTCCTGTTGTGTTTTGGTGTGATATCAGCAATATAGCCACCGAAAAGGCATAACTCTCAATACGCCCCTCTGTCTTTCCGATCTTCAGGGAACGGCGACACGCGAGGCCCTCGAAAAACTCAAGGCTTCCAGAGATCCGTTTCGGGGTAAAATGCCTGCCAGGCGAACCAGAACGCGGTCAGCGAGGGGATGTCGTCACCTTCGGGGCCGGTCACTTTGAGGTGCTGCTTCTCCGGGTCGTAACGCACGGCGATCTTCACACCGCCGACCGTATCGCGGACCGCTTTCTTCGCAGAAAGCAGGTCGACCGGATAGGCTTTCGCCTGACCGTTAACGATGATCCCGACGACCCACGCCTTCTCTTTCAGCTCCGTACGGTTGCGCGGAACGGGAAACATCGTTCTGTCGGAGTCGAAATAGGAGGCGTAGGCTCTGGCGGCGTAGTTTCTCCGGTGCCCGGTATCGGTCGAAAGCACCCGGCCGCCGGGATACTTCCCGCGCCACGCTTTCCAGGTCGACTGTTCGCTCGGCATCCATTCGAGTTTCGTCCCGACCGCGGGTCCGCTGACGGCCTCCATCGCGAGCTGGGACCAAAGCGATTCGGTTTCCCGGTCGTACATGAGAACGTCGCTGCGGTACAGGAGTCCCGAGACGCCGAAGGTTCTGGTCGTTCCGCCGGCCCTGCGGTCGAACACCATGACCGTTCCGCAGAGCGGACAGTAGGTTACGGCGAGGGCTTCCCCGCCGATCAGGTCGTTGACGATCTCGTGCCACACCAGGATGCGCAAGGGATAGGCGCGGGCGTCGTTTCCGCGCACGACGCCGATGACCATGTCGTCGTCCAGCAGGTAATCGACCTCTCCCGCAGCGACGAATTTCGGGTCGTCTATGGATGGAATACCGTCCCGGCCGGGTCCGCCGGAGAGAATTTCACTCCGCTCGACGGTCGCACCGGACAGGTCGAAACCGTTCATGGTCTGAGCGTTCGCGGCCGTTGCAGGGCCGGAAAAGAACGCGACGAGAAACGACAGCGCAACCGCGAAAACCGCATAACCTGTTGTATTGAAACATCCTGAAACCGTCCTCCCCTTCATCGCATCCTCCTTCGTGAATCGTTCGTGCCGGTCCCGAAGCGCAAACCGGCGGGCATCCTCCACTCTTCACTAACGCACTTCCCTGCCCGATCATTCGTCCCGGAGGTCTCTCGGGTGAATGTTTTTACCCTTCACGGCGTCATAACAGCATATGCGAAAGAAAAGGACCTCATGACAATACACAGAGATGCCCAAAAATGAAACCTTTTTGCCCCTTCGTACATAGAAATCAATAAAGAGCCGATGACAGGGATCGATCAGGACAGCACGAAACGATTTCACGACGGAGACCCGGAGGCTCTTCAGGAAATTGTAACGCATTACCAGGGTTCGATTTTCGGGATCGGCGTGAAGCTCCTCGGAACGGCTGAAGATGCGAAGGACTACTGTCAGGATGTGTTTGTGCATGCGTATGAAAAACGACGATTGTACGACCCCGAAAGACCGTTTGAACCCTGGTTTTATAAACTCGCCCTCAATCTGGGCAGACAGCGACTGAGAAAACGGCGGGAAATTCCGAAAAGTGGCTCCATGCCGGTGCAGGTAGCCGGGGAGACCGCCGAGCGGGAAATGGTCGAAAACGAGCGGAGAGCGCGCGTGGGAGACGTGCTCCGGAAACTGAAACCCAAGTATCGCGAATGCCTCGCGTTACGCTTTGAAGCGGATATGAAACTTCAGGAAATAGCGCAAACCCTCGGGCTTCCGCTCGGAACGGTGAAAACCCGCTTGCGGAGAGGGATGACAACCTTTAAAGAGCTTTACGCACAAGGAGGTGGATTCGATGAAATGCAATGATGCCGAACGGTTGCTGGCGGACAGGGCGCTGGGCTGCCTCGAGGAGGAGCGCCGGCCGGAACTGGAAAACCATCTGAAGGCATGCTCCCGGTGCAGCCGCGAAGCCGGGCTCTATCTCGAAGCGGCCCGGGCTCTGCGATCCTCGACCCCGGAGCCGGAGCTTTCCGGCCTTGCAGCCCGCGTCGTTGCCGAGGCGGTTTCGGGGGAAAAGGGTTGGCTTCGCCTGATCAAACCCCGCATTCCGCTTCTGGCTGCTGCCGCCGCGGTCGTGCTGGCGGTCGTCACCACGCCGTTTTTCTTCGGGAACGACAGCGAAACGATGACCCGGCTGGAAGTTATCGAGGCCTATGCCGGGGATCTGGAATCCATGGGTCTGGGAAACGGGGTTCCGGGCTACGATACGGAATTCAGCTATGAAAATTACGGGGTACCGGAAAACGTCACCTCGTATCTCATCCGGTAGGAGCGGTTCTCCTGCCTGTTCTTTCACAATCGACAACAACACGATAACGAACACAATCATGCACAAGTTTACGAAACGACTCTTCATCACAGCACTCGTGGCACTCGTTCTCCCGCTCTCGGCCGTCCAGGCAAAACCGTTCGGTTTCGGTCCGGCATTCGGTCCGGGCGGCGGAGGCCCTCACGAGAGAGCCGCCATGATGGAACCCGGTTCCCGCATCATGGCCGATCTGGACCTTTCCGATCGGCAGATCGACCTGCTGAAAAAAAGAAAGCGCGAAAAACACAAAACCATGATCGGACTGCGTTCGGAGTTGAAGATGCTGCGGGTGGATCTGGCCGAAGAGACGAGCCGGGCTAACCCCGACATGGCCCGGATAAACGCACTATCGCAGAAAATCGGCGTGGTCCAAGGAAAAATGACGGCCGAACGAATGGGATCGGTTGTCTATCTGCGCAGTATCCTGAACGACAAGCAGAAAAAAATCATGGACGCTCACCACCTCGAATTCGGCGCGAAGCACGGCAGAAAGGACTGCGGCCGAAAGTAGAACGGCTTTCAGGCAGCCACACCGTCTCCATCCGGCACTCCGGAAGCGCTTTCCCGCAGGCGCTTGCAAGCGAGTTCCGCCGGATGGAGATTTTTTTTTGAAACGCTCGGCCGGTAGTATATTCACTGAGTTGCAACCGTACGGACAGAAGGTATATGAAGATTCAGAGAAAACCGGACTGGCTGAAGCTGCGGCTTTCCAACAGCGGGAATTTCGCCTCCACGAAGAAACTGATAGCCGGTTACGGGCTCAATACGGTCTGCCGGTCCGCGCTCTGTCCGAATCTGCATGAATGCTGGTCCTGCGGCACGGCGACGTTTCTCCTGCTCGGCAACACCTGCACGCGCGCGTGCCGTTTCTGCGCGGTAACGACGCTCTCGGCGCCGCCCGACCCCGACCCGGACGAACCGCGAAAAATCGCCGAAGCCGTCCGGAAAATGAAGCTCCGCCACGTCGTTCTGACAAGCGTCACCCGGGACGACCTGCCGGACGGCGGTTCCGGGGCATGGGCGGCAACCGTTCAAGCCGTGCGCGACTTGAACGAAAGCGTTACCCTGGAGTGCCTGATTCCCGATTTCCGGGGCGACCATGAAGCCCTGCACGCGGTCATGGTCCTCCGCCCGGAAGTCCTGAACCACAACGTCGAGACCGTACCGGCCCTGTACGACAAGGTAAGACCCCAGGCGGACTACCGGCAATCGCTCGATGTCCTGAGGAGGGCGAAGCGGAAATACGGCCTGAACACGAAATCGGGACTGATGGTCGGAATGGGAGAGACCGCGGCGGATGTTCACGAGGTTATCGACGATCTCATGGCGGCCGATTGCGACCGTCTGACCATCGGCCAATACCTGCAACCGTCGAGCGGTCACCACCCTGTCATCAGGTATGTAACTCCCGAAGAGTTCGATGGATACCGGCGTTATGCCGAAGAGGCGGGCTTCGGGAACGTGCAGTCCGGACCGTATGTCAGGAGCTCCTATCACGCCGCGGAAAACGTGTAGTCCGGTCGTCGACGACAGTCTTTAAAAAACAACCTTAAATCAAGTGTCTTATGGAGTGGTCGATTCCCGTGAAAATCTTTACGTACTGGCTCATCGCCATCGTGATCGGTCTTCTGTTTTTCCGGAAGGAAACGTTCAGCTACAACACCACTTTCGACCTGCGGCGCAAGGTGCTGCTCGCGGCGTCGCTGGTCATCGTGGCATTCAACGCCTATGTCTATTCCAACTCGACCTTCGACGGCGGAAGGCCCCTCGATATCGCATCGGTCGTCCTCTTTACCGTCGGAAACGGCATCGCCGAAACCTTCCTGTTTTACGCGGCGTTCGTACTTGGAGAGAAGCTCGCGGGCTTGGCGACCGGAAACCCCTGGATACTCTTCGTTACCGGGTTTGTGTTTTTCATGGTTTACAGCGGCCTTATCCACGGGCTGTTCTGGATCGATCTGTTACCCGAGCATGTCAACCAGGAGAGCCCTCTCAAGCCGTTGTTCATGCCTACGCAGATATTGATTGCAGGTAGCTGGGCGTTGAGTTTTTTCTGGTATCGCGACCTTCCGTCAGTGTTTGTTTTGCACGGTCTTGTGGATTTGACAATGATCCTGAATGTGAAGTTTTCTCTTCTGGGGTGAGTCGCACCGGCTTCGCCGGGCGCTTGGTGACGACGCCCGATTGGTATCGGGCTTAGCGACGTCGTCCGGCTGAACCGGACTTAGTGACCAGTTGGGGAAAAGATCGACTCCCGATACTGATACCGACGGAGAACCCCGATGTTATCTTTCGGAAATCGGGGTCGGCATCGGGTTTCGGGATCGAAAAGGAATCAGTCGGCAGTCTTCAGTTGGCGGTTGGCAACAGCCGAACAATAAAAGAGAGAAAAACTGCGCGACAGCGCTTCGGATTCTCATGAAGTATTGAGGACGACTCAAACACTTTTGACTTATACCTTTTGTTTGAGCGAAAGCAAATGAGATATAATGGGACGGTGCTCGTTGCGGGCGCGACCGGTCGAACCGGCCGGTGGATCGTCCGGCGCCTGCAGCATTACGGGATCGACTACAGGCTTTTCGTCCGCTCCGGGGAAAAGGCCCTCGAGACATTCGGCCCCGCCTCTGTCGACCGCCTGGCGATCGGCAGCATCGAAAACGATGCCGATGTCCGGGCGGCGGTTCGGCACGCCGACGCGGTTATCTGCGCCATAGGAGGCAACGTCATGGATCCGGAAGCGCCTCCGCCGGCCGCTATCGACCGGGATGGCGTCATACGCCTTGCCGGTCGATCGAAAGCAGAAGGCGTAAAGCGATTCATTCTGGTCAGCTCGTTAGCCGTAACCAAGCCGGAGCACCCGCTGAACAAGTACGGCAACGTATTATCCATGAAGCTCGAAGGAGAAAACGAAGTCCGCCGCCTCTTCGGGGAAAAGGGTTTTTCCTACACCGTTCTCCGGCCGGGAGGTCTGGTCGACGAGAGCGAACCCCTGCTGCACGCGATGATTTTCGATACGGGCGACAGAATCGAAACCGGCCGTATAGATCGCAGCGACGTAGCCGAAGCCGCCGTGGAGGCGCTCTGGGTTCCGGAAGCGGAAAACCTCACCTTCGAACTCGTTCAGGGCAAGGAAGAACCCCGGGATTCATTCGAAACATATTACCGAGAGATCGCCGCCCGAACCACGGACGATTGAGTGTCAACGTCCGCTATCCTTTCGCGCTGCCCTTCCCTTTCCGGAACCGTTCCACCGACTCCCGGAGATCCGCGAACAGTCCCCCGGCCCGATGCCCGGCGAGTTTGAGAACGATCCGCGCTCCCATCGCGGGTAACGGCAGGTAACGGATTCTGGATTCCCTTCCGTGCACCGCCCTGATTTTGCCGGCCAGAACACGGGCGACCTTCCCGGGCTCTTCGGCAACAAGGTCGAGGAACGCGGCGGTCTCGCCGCTCGTATCTCTCGTCAGAAGGTCGGTTTTCACCAGGCCGGGGCTGAGCTCGTGGACCCCTATCCCCCGGAACTCGTGTTCACCGAGCTCGGCCGCAAGGAAGCCGCTCAGGGCGGCCACGCCGAGCTTCGAAGCCTTGTGAGGAATGCCGGAACGGGAAAAACGCGCGCCGAAAGGCGAAAAGCCCATGTTGAAGATGTGGTAACGCGAACGATCCTCGAAGGGCTGTCGGCCCATGATGTCGACCGCCAGCCGGCACATCAGCATCGATCCGTAGAGATTGGTAGAGATCGTTTCCATCATGTCGTCCGGCTCGATCTCCCATAGCGGTCCCTTGCGGAACCCGGCCGTACCTGCATTGTTGATCCACCGGTCGATCCTGCCCAGACGGGTTACAACGAAGGAGCGAAACCGTCCGAGAGCTTCCGAATCTCGGACATCGAAACCGGTGCCGTAGACCTCGCACCCTCCGACCTCGCTCCTCAGGGCACCGACCGCTTGCTCGACCCGTTCGTTATCCCGGCCGCAGATCACGACCCGGTCGCCCCCGAGCAGAAACTCTCTGGCGAGGGCGTAGCCCAGTCCCCTGCTGCCGCCGGTAATGACGATGCCGAGCTGTTCTCTTTCTTCCACGGGGCAAGGGCTTTCGGTTAAGCGGTTCGCGTTCAGGGTCACATTGCAAGATACGCAATCGACGAATCGCCGTCCCTGCTGTCGCCGGCTTTATTTTTTTGCTCTATACTTTGTAATTTAAAGTACTTTAAACAAATCAGTCAAAAGACCGACGATATTACCGGTCTCCTTCTCCACGAACCTTGCACCGGTTTCTCCCCGGCTGGCCTCCTCCGCATGAACCGCGGCCGCCGCTGCCGTATCCGGCACTCCTTCCGAGTCCCGGACCGAAACATTCGCCTTCACCCTCGGAATGTTTTCTATGGACAGCCTCGCTGCCGCATTCCGGACAGGTTTCGGGACGCCCGCTCCCGAACGGAACGCTCCAGGCGTGGCTGCAATTCGCACAACGGAATGTTCTCTCGCTCATCTCACTCTCCTTTTCTTATACGTTATTTTGATGATCTGACCTCTAATTATAGGCATATGCCCATAATTATACAAAAGGATGCACGTCGCCGCGAACGCATTCCCGGCCGGACGGGTACGTGCAGACCGCCGGAACCGGATTGCAGATCCGGGGGAAAATGCACAAATTATCCGCTTGTAAGCGGGTGGCCCGCCGGAACCGTTCCGAAACCGGCGAAAAGACAGAGCAAACACTGAGTCGTCCTGAATACGGATGAGTGACAACGCCCGATTGTTAATCGGGCTTGGTGACAAGATGACCGGTTGGGGAAAGGATGGATTCCCGATACCGACGGCGAACCCCGGGAGAGTATGTCAAAAGTAGGGGCGCGATTGGCTGGTGATCGACAGGTTTTATTGTCCCCGCGGATTGCACGGGTGTTCATGAAGACCGTAGGGGCGAAAAATTTTTCGCCCGTA
>JANQHQ010000012.1 GCA_028282595.1 Chlorobium sp.
TTGGTGACGACGCTTCGGCTTCGCCTTGCTTGGTGACAACGCCTGACGGTGTCAGGCTTAGTGATGTCGCTCGGGCTTCGCCGAGCTTAGAGACGACGCTCGGACTCCGTCGGGCTTGGTGAGGAGTAAACCGCCAACTGGGAAAATACCTCAAGGGCTGTCGTGCCATTACTTTTAACTCGTCACTAAGCCCGATACCAATCGGGCGTCGTCACCAAGCGCCCGGCGAAGCCGGCGCGACGTCACCAAGTCTGGCATAGCCGGACGTCGTCACTATTACACATACAATTATTCAGGTCAAGGAAGAAAACTAATGGAAAACGGTTCGCTTATTCTCTGGATTGCGGCGCTTCTCCTTGTTGGAGTTGGGATCGCCGGAATGGTTGTTCCGGCGCTTCCGGGTATTGTGCTGCTTTTCGCCGGTCTGGTCGTGGCGGCGTGGGCCGACGGTTTCGCCTATGTCGGGGGAGGAACCATCGCGCTGCTCGGAGGGCTCGCCCTTGCGGGTTACGCGCTCGATTTCCTCGCGGGAGCTCTCGGCGCAGGTGTTTTCGGCGCGGGAAAACAGGCGGTTTTCGGCGCGGTCGCCGGAACCGTGGCGGGTATGTTTTTCGGTCTGCCGGGCTTGATCGCGGGGCCTTTTTTCGGGGCCTTCGCCGCCGAGCTGATCGTCCGGCGCGATCTTTTCGCCGCAGGGCTCTCCGGCTTCGGGGCCTGGATCGGCATGGTGGCGGGAACGGCGGCGAAGGTCGCGGTCGCCGCGGTCATGATCGGAGTGTTTGTCATCGCAAGATTTTTCTGAACGGAGTACGATCCATGAGCATCGGGTTGAGCGCGCGGTGCGACTGCGTCATGCAGTCTGAAATAAGGATGATGTCCGTCGAATGCGCCCGGGAGGGCGGCATCAACCTTTCGCAGGGGGTGTGCGACACTCCTGTACCCCCGGTCGTTCGTGCGGGGGCCGCCGGAGCGATTGAGGCCGGCCGCAACAACTATACCCATTACGCCGGGATCAGGAGTCTCCGGACCGCGATCGCAGGGAAATATCGCAGTCTTTACGGCATGGAAGTGGACCCGCACCGTGAGATCATCGTCAGTGCGGGGGCCACCGGTGCCATGTACTGTGTGTTCCAGGCCCTGCTGAATCCGGGAGACGAGGTGATCGTGTTCGAACCGTACTACGGTTATCATGTCAGCACCCTCCGGGCGTCGGGTGCCCGGCCTGTTTTCGTGCGTCTCGAACCTCCGGCATGGTCTTTCGGCGCTTCCGGTCTCCGGGCGGCGATTACGCCGGGAACGAAGGCGATTCTCGTCAACACTCCCGGCAACCCCTCGGGCAAGGTCTTTTCGAGAGAGGAGATCGGGCTGATAGCCGATGTTGCGAAAACACACGACCTGTTCGTTTTCACCGACGAGATCTACGAGCATTTTCTCTATGACGGCGCGCGGCATCTCTCCCCGGCGATGGAGGAAGGAATGCGGGAGCGGACGATCGTGGTTTCCGGCCTCTCCAAGACGTTCAGCGTGACCGGCTGGCGGATCGGCTACGTTGTGTGCGATGCCCGGTGGGCCGGGGCCATCGGGTACTTCAACGACCTGTTCTACGTCTGTGCGCCGGCACCGCTGCAAGCCGGTGTCGCCGACGGGCTCGAAAGCCTCGGCGAGAGCTATTACAAGGGGCTTTCGGAAGAGTACGAGGCGAAGAGGGACCGTTTCTGCGAGGTGCTCCGGGAGGTCGGCCTGACACCCGGCGTGCCGCGCGGGGCATACTATGTTCTTGCCGACACCTCCGGCATACCCGGAAAGACGAGCCGTGAGAAGGCGATGTACATACTGCGAAGGGCCGGTGTCGCGAGCGTGCCCGGAAGTGCGTTCTATCACGACGGGGGCGGGGACGATCTCGTCAGGTTCTGTTTCGCCAAGGAGCAGACCGTACTCGACGACGCCTGCCGGCGCTTGAAAAGGCTCGGATGAACGGACGCTCTTCCGGCGGTATGGAGGAAAAAAAATGAAACCGGAACTGTAAGCCGAATTCTGTCCCCCGCCAGGAGCGGGGCTGCAGTCATTTATCTGTGCGGCTCACCCGGAAACTCTCTGTACGGAATTGAGCGGACCACTCTCTTTCCTTGCGGAAAAGCTTCCCTATTTGGCCTTGCATCGGGGAGGTTTTCATAGCACGCGCCATTACTGACGCGCCTGGTGGTCTCTTACACCCCCTTTTCACCCTTACCCCGCTAAGCCGGGGCGGTATGCTTTCTGTTGCACTCTCTGTGACGAACGGCTTGCGCCTCCGCCCCCGGTCTTGAGCCGAGGCTCTCGACCGGCACCCTGTCCTGCGATGTTCGGACTTTCCTCCGGCGGTTCGTGAACCGTCGGCGACTGCACGTTCCGGTTTCAATAACGTAAACGGCAACAAGGTAAAATAAACCATTTTTCCGACTCCGGAGTTCAGAATCCGGATTCCGGAAAGGTCGGCCGGAATTTGCGGCGGGGAGGCTGCCCCCGTAGCGGAACCAGGTCGGGGAAGAGGATGGTTTCGATGCGATCGTACGCGCGGGCTTACGGAGGGATTCTCTCTGCCGGGCGCTCAGGGCGGGGGAGAGACTTTGCGGGTTTGCTGCCGTTCCGGACATGGGGCCGGTTCGGGCGCCGGAACAGAGCGCCCGTGAGGCTGTCAGCTCTGTTCGGCGGCCTCCTCGAAAAGCCGTTCATGCACGACGACGCGTCCGCAGGATTCGCAGAGGTAAAATCCGCCCTGGACGATCAGCGTGTGCCGGTTTGTCGGAACCCTCGTGTTGCAACCCGAACAGGCGTGGCGATGCAGCTTGACGAGGGCGTTCTGCACACCGCCTTTTTTCAGATGCTCGTACTTGGAGAGCAGGCGCTTGGCATCTTTCTCGACGATCTGTTTCTGCTCATCGATCTGTTGCCGGAGGGCGCTCACCTCGCTCGAGGTTTCTACGATAATGCTTTCGAGCTCCTCTTTCTTCTGCTCGACCTGCTCACTGAGGTCCTTGAGTTGCTCGGCAAGAACGTCGTCGGGCATCATCTCTTCCGAGATCTCGTCGTAGCGGTTCTCGGCGATGAGCTGGCGGCCTTTCTCCTGCATCTCGGCGGTTTTCTGTTCGTTCTGGGCGATGTCCTGGAGCAGGATTTCTGCCTGTGCGATCTCTTTTTCCTCGTACTCGATCTGCTTCGAAAGCGCGTCGTACTCCTTGTTGTTGCGCGCAAGCGTCTGCTTCTCCTTGAATGACTTGATCTTCGAACGGCAGCTTTCCATGGCCTCGTTGAGCTTCCGGCGCGTACTTTCGTGATCCTCGGCGATTTTTTCCCGCGCTTCGATCTGCTTCTTGATAAAGGCGATATCCTCTTCGAGGGCGTCGATCTCTTCAGGAAGGCCTTTCTGGAGACTCAGCAGGCTCTCTATCTGATTGTCGAGATATTGCAGCCGAACGATGAGATTGATTTTTGTATGGTCCACTACAGCGATATTTAGGATTTACGGAAATAAAAAAGCACCTCCGGAAAAAGGTGCAGTATGCTCAGGTGCTTATGCGACAGAAAAAACTACGGGTGTACGACAGATATCTCCGAAAACAGTTGCTTCCATATCGATCGATTCAGCTTTGTTGTGCCCGAAAGGAGATTCGAACTCCTACACCTTGCGGCGCTCGCCCCTGAAACGAGTGCGTCTACCAATTCCGCCATTCGGGCATGAATACACGGTCTTTGCGGCTACCCTAATAATACAGTCTTTTTAGGGATTTTGCCAAAAAGAACGGGCCTTACTTAATCTCTTTATGCGCAGTGTGCCTTTTGAGATTCGGGTTGTACTTCTTCAGCACCAGACGTTCGGTGTTGTTTTTCTTGTTTTTCGTCGTGGTGTAGCGCGAGGGTGTCAATCCTTCTTTCCTGGCTTCAGTGCACTCGAGCGTGACGATAACCCTGTTTTCTTTTTTTGCCATCCTTCCCTTACGGATAAATTGTTGACGGTGAGCAGCAAATATAGAGGATCCATCCCGATTTTGCAAGATCAATTTGTTTGGTTACGGTTTAACCGCTATTATCCATAACGATCCGTTCAGGCATCATGCCGGGCCGCTTGCCCCCGTTATCCCGAACGCGCTGAAAGAGCGGGTCCCGGTGTTTTCTCAATTTTTTCAAAATGGATACTCGAGACGTGTTTGACACCAGTTACTTCCCGTATTGCAACGGAGCTCTCTTTTGTGAAGGCGTGTCGCTCGAAAAGCTTGCCGACGAATACAAAACGCCCCTCTACGTAACGAGCCGCAACAGTCTTGTCGGCCAGTACAGGGCTTTCGAGCAGGCGTTTTCGGAACTCGATCATTTCACCTGTTTCTCCGTCAAGGCCAATTTCAACATCCACGTCATCAAGGCGCTCGCCGACGAAGGGTGCGGTTGTGATGTCAATTCCGGCGGTGAATTGTACCGTGCGCTGCAGGCGGGGGTTTCACCGGAAAAAATCATCATGGCGGGGGTGGGCAAGACCGCGTCCGATATCGAATACGCCCTGCGGACAGGCATTCTCATGCTCAAGGCGGAATCGCTGTCCGAATTGCGACTGATCAACGAGATAGCCGTGCGTTCCGGCCTTGCGGCGCGTGTCGGCATCAGGGTCAATCCCAACGTTACCGCCGAAACGCATCCCTACATCACGACGGGCGACAGTAAGGAGAAGTTCGGGATCGACGAGACGGACCTCGGCGAGGTGTTCACCCTGCTCCGGGGAATGAACGGCGTCGAGCTGACGGCTATCGACATGCATATCGGCTCGCAGATTTTCGATCGCGATTTCTACCAGGCGGCTGCGGAGAAACTTCTCGACGTGCTTGCGGCGGCCCGTTCCGCCGGATTCGATATCCGGTATTTCGATATCGGGGGAGGATTTCCGGTCACCTACGAACCACAGAAACCCGCGCCTCCGGTTGAGTATTTCGCCTCGATCCTCGTTCCGCTTCTGGAAAAGACCGGAACGACGGTTATTTTCGAGCCCGGCAGGTTCATTGCGGCCAATTCGACGGTTCTCCTCACCAGGGTGATCTACAGAAAGCACAACCATACGGGAAAGGAGTTCGTCATCGTCGATGCGGGCATGACCGAACTGATCCGTCCGGCCCTCTACCAGTCGCATCACGAGATCGTTCCCTTGCGCCAGCACGGCTCGACGATGGTCGCCGATATCGTGGGACCGGTCTGCGAATCGGGCGACTTTTTCGCCAGGGCCCGCACGATCGATGCGGTAAACGAGGGCGAACTGCTGGCGATTTTTTCGGCGGGAGCCTACTGTTCCGTCATGTCGAGCAACTACAACGGCCGCCTGCGTCCGGCCGAGGTCATGGTGGACGGCGAGAGAGCGACACTCATCCGGAAGCGCGACACCTATGAACAGCTCGTCCAGAACGAGATGTTTTGAGGGATGTCGATGCGTTCGTTGTTGATTCGTTGAGCTGTCGGTATTGCAACCCCCGTTTTACGGCCTCCCGGTGAGAGGTACGGAGCTTGCCGGTCATCTCAGGCGGTCAGCCGTTCTTTTCAGGCGGTTTTGCCGGTCGAGATGTTTTCGAAGATTTTGCGGGTCGCTTCGGCGTTGTTGAGCGTGTAGAAGTGGATGCCCCCGATGTGGTTGTCTATCAGTTCCTGCACCTGCGCGGTCGCCCACTCGATACCGATTTTCGCGACCTCGCCGTCGTCGGGCGCTTCGAGCACCTTCCTCAGGAGTCGCGCCGGAATCCGGGCGCCGAGTGCGAGTTCGGACATGCGTATCAGGCCTTTTTTCGTCGTGACCGGCATGATGCCCGGTATGACCGGAACGTCGATGCCCGCCAGCGAGCACCGTTCGACGAAATCGACGTAATCCCTGTTGTCGAAAAAGAGCTGGGTGACGATGTAGTCGGCTCCCGCATCCACCTTTGCCTTCAGATGCTCGATCTCCCTGAGCCTGTTCGGTGTCTGGGGATGGCCCTCGGGAAAACCGGCCACGCCGATGCCGACAGCGGGAAAGTTCTCCACGATGAACCTGACGAGATCGATGGCGTGAGGGAAGTCCTTCGTCGCTTCGGCATAGGACGAAGCGTCGGGAGGGAGGTCGCCGCGGAGCGCCAGCACGTTCGTGATGCCGTGGTCCCGGTAGTTGGCGAGGATGTCCGCGATCTCCTTCTTGCCGGAACAGATACAGGTAAGATGGGAAACGACCGTGAGGCCGGTCTCCTTCTGGATCCTCGTGACAAGGTCGTGCGTCCGGTTGCGCGTGGACCCTCCCGCCCCGTAGGTGACGCTGACATAGGACGGGTTGTACGGGATGAGCTCCGAGATGGTCCGGAACAGTTTTTCCCAGTCCTCGTGTTTTTTCGGGGGAAAGAATTCGAAACTGAAAACGGGTTCGCGGGCGGAACTGAGGATCTCTTTAACTAACATGCAGCAACTGTTTTGCATCGATTCTGAAATGAGGTAATATACAAAACTAAGTACAGCGCGCGGTAATAATAATAACAGGAGTACGGAACCCTTTCACGCCTCATGCCATGCAGGCTTTCGCCGCCCCGTATCCCGCCTTGCGCCTGCTGTTTCCGGTCTGTCTGGGCATACTCGCCGGTGTTTTTATGACGTTGCCGTTTCTCTGGTGGACGGCGCTGTTTTTCGCCTCCGCTCTCGGCCTCGGCGCGTATCTGGTGCTTGCTTCGAGAAGAAGCGCAGCCGGCCACCCCGTTCCCCTTTTCGCCGTCGCCGCCTATCTTCTCCTGGTCTTCTCCGGTTTCGCGGCCTATTCGGACCATTCCTACCGCCATGTCCCCAACGACAGCGTGCTTCGCTGGCTCGACCGGGAGGTGCTCTTGTACGGAAAGGTTGTTTCGCGTCCGAGGATGTACGCGAAAGGATCGGGATGGCTGATGGACGTCCGTGAGGTGTTCGCCGCCGGTGAGGCTCGTGAGGCGTCCGGAAAGGTGAAGATTTTTCTCCGTCTGCCGGAAGGGGAGCAGAGAGCGCCCGAACCGGGAGACATCGTGAGGATCAAGGGAAAGCTTTCGCAAATACCTGCCGCATTGAATCCGGGGGATTTCGATCCGCGCGAATTCTACCGCATGCAGGGAGTTCGCGCCGAGCTTTTCTGCGCCGGTCCCTGGCAGATGATCGTTTACGGCGCCGACAAAGCAGACCCCTTCGAATCGTATGTCGTACGGCCGGTCCGCCGCTACCTCGACACGAGCCTCGACGCGCTGCTTCCCGCCGGTCAGGAGCGGGAATTCTTCAAGGGCCTCCTGCTCGGCGGTCGCGACCGGATGGACCCGGAGGTTTACCGAACCTTCCGGACAACCGGCACCGCGCACGTGCTGGCTATTTCCGGGTTGCATGTCGGGCTGATCGTGGTGGGCCTCCTGGTCCTCCTGCAACGTTTCCGGTTGAGCGTTCCGGGCAGATGGACCGTGTTTTTTCTGATCGCCTTCGTGCTGCTCGTCTACGCCTCGGTCACCGGAAGCGCCGCCCCGGTGAAACGGGCGTCGCTGATGACGGTCGCCCTGCTCGGCGGAACGGTTTCCGGCCGCCGGTCCTTTCCGTTGAACTCGCTCGCGGCCGCCGACCTCCTGCTTCTCCTGATCGACCCTCTCGATCTCTTCAGCGCGGGGTTTCTGATGACGAACGCCGCCGTAGCCTCGATCATTCTGCTCTATCCCGGGCTTTCGGCGCCCGCCGACCGGTGGACGGGCATCCCTGGCGCGGTATTCCGTCCGCTCTGGCGAGCGTTCTGCGTCGGTCTTGCCGCCATAACGGGAGTCGCGCCCCTGATCGCCCTCTTTTTCGGCACCTTTTCCCTTGCGGCCTTCGTCGCGAATCTCCCGGTCGTTTTCCTCGTGAGCCTTATGCTCTACGCCATGCTGCCCGCCCTTCTCCTGAACCTCGTCTGGCCGTCGCTCGCGCTTCTTCCGGCAACGAGTGCATGGTTTTTCTCGCGTGCAGCGCTCGACGTGACGGCGTTCTTCGGCTCTTTCGGCTGGGCGAGCGTCGAGGTGCATCCCGGTGTGGGAGACTTGGCGGTCTACTACCTCGCGGTTATTCTGACGCTGTTTTTCATTCGCCGGAAACGCCTTGCCGCAGGCGTCGTTACCGTGCTGTGCGCGTTGAACCTTTTCGTCTGGAAACCGCTTCTCGCCGCACCCGTCTCCCCGCCGGACGTGCTGCCGGTGAGCGTGTCCGGCACAACCGCGATGCTCGTCACATCCGGCGGCTCGACCCTCCTCCTCGATATCGGAAAGAAACCTTACGATATCGAAACCGTCCGCCGTCAGATGCGCCGGAACGGCATGGGGCCGCTCGAGGCGGCCGTGCAGTTTTCCGCGCCCGACTCACTCGTCGCCGCCGTCGAGGCTCCGAAACGGATGCTTTCGACCGACAGGTTCATGAAATCGCCTTCTTTCGTGCTCGCACGAGCCGGCAGGGATATCCTGGAACTGTGGACGGGCGACGGGAAGTCCTTTCTCTTCGCCTTGCGGATAGATGCGCTCGCGCGCGTCGAGGGCGACCGGGCGGACAGGGTGTTCGTCAGGGCGAAGCGGTTCGGGATCGGGGAGTACCGGAAGCTTTCCGGATGGCTGGAGAAGGCGGCTCCGGAGGAGTGCATTGTTCTGTGCTCGCGCCGGATGAAGGAGATGGACGCGGCTTTGCTTTTTCATCTTGCGGGGGTGCGGGAAGAGGTGCGAATTGTCCGGTGAAACCGAGTCGTCCTGAATACGGACGAGTGACGACGTCCGGCAGGGCCGGGCTTGGTGACAAGTGCTTCGGCATCGGGAATCGACCCCTCCTAAATTACCGACCGCCAACTGCCGGCTACCGACTGACTCCCTTTTCGATCCCGAAACCCGATCCCGACCCCGATCTCCGAAAGATAACATCGGGGTTCGCCGTCGGTATCGGAATCGGGAATCCATCCTTTCCCCAACGGTCACTAAGCCTGACACAGTCAAGCGTCGTCACCAAGCGCTCGGCGAAGCCGGCGCGACGTCACCAAGTCCGGCAAGGCCGGACAACGTCACTATTTCAGGGCGGGACAAACCCTTGGGGAGGGATCCGGTTTCGGCGCTGCTGTTTCACCCGGACATGTTGTTACCGCTTCTTTTTACAGAGCTGTTTGAGGATAGCCGATTCGAGAACCGTGTATTCCAGAGGTTTCGGCAGGTGGCCGTTCATGCCGGCTTCATGGCATTTCTTGCGGTCTTCGTCTCTCGTATGTGCGGTTACCGCGATAATCGGCACGGCATGGTCAAGAACTGCGGACAGGGGACTGCGGATTTCGCGCGTGGCTTCGTAACCGTCCATGTTCGGCATCTGAAGGTCCATGAGCACAAGATCGAATCGGGTTGACTCAAGCGCTTTCAGTGCTTCCATCCCGTCATCCGCACAGACAAAATCAAATCCCATTTTTTTCAGCAGGTGTGTTACGACCAACTGATTGGTCTTGCTGTCATCGACGACCAGAATTTTTTTCCTGTCTCCGGAATCGGCGTTTTCCGGAGGTGTTTTCTCACCGGAAATCTTCGGCTCCTCTTTGTCTTCCGTCTGCCCGGACAGGGCGAGTTCAATGGTCTTCTTCAGTTGCTGTTGTTTCACCGGAGTGTTCAGACAGAAATCGAAAGCGGGACCGTTCTCTTTTTTTGTCGGACCGGTTCCTTTTCGTGACGTGAGGAGGATCAAGGAGGGGTTCCGCAATGATTTGTCGCTTCTTATCCTGGCGAAAAGATCGGCTTCTGAAGAGTCACGGTTTTCCAGCAGCGCTTCATGCAGGAGAACGATTCTGAAGGATTTGTCCATTGCCGCTGCACTGAGCATTGCAAAAGCAACATCGGTATTTTCAGCCTCCGCGAAAGCCGTGTTCCAGCGCTGCAGCAGGGAGACAATATTGTTTCTGCGTGTTGTGTTATCGTCGACAACGAGGATTTTCAAGCCGGAGAAGTTTTTTCGAGCGGCTGAATCTGTTTGTTTCCTGCAGTTGCCGAGTCGCAACGGTATGGTAAACCAGAATTCCGACCCCTTGCCTTTTTTGCTTTTGACCCCGATCCTTCCTCCCATGAGCTCCGTCAGTTGTTTCGCTATCGCGAGACCGAGACCGGTGCCGCCGAACTTTCTTGTAATTGACGAATCTTCCTGCGTGAATCTGTCGAAGAGAAGCGGAAGGGTCTCCTCCGAAATACCTATTCCGGTATCGTGAACGATGAAGCGCAAGGAAAGCTTGTCGTCATCCGCAGACTCGAGGCGCACATTGATCGTTACCGTTCCCTTCTCGGTGAATTTAACCGCGTTGCTTGCAAGATTGACCAGAATCTGGTGCAACCGTTCAGAATCTCCCCGAAGGTTTGTGGGCACATCCCTGTTAATGCCGCAGACAACCTGCAGTCCCTTTTTTCTTGCCGGGGAGGCTATCGTATCGGTTATGGTTTCCAAAAGGCAGACGAGATCGAAATCGACTTGTTCGATAATCATGCCGCCTGCCTCGATCTTGCTGAAGTCAAGCAGGTCGTTTATCAACTGCAGCAAGGACGAGTTGCAGGTCTGGATTGTCTCGACATGCTTTTTCTGATCGGCGGCAAGGTCCGAATCCTGAAGGAGGTGGGTCATTCCCGCAATGCCGTTGAGTGGGGTTCTGATTTCATGGCTGATATTCGAGAGGAAATCACTTTTTGCCTTGTTGGCGGCTTCCGCCTCCCGGATCGCCAGCTCAAGCTGCTTGTTCGTTTCAAGCAGGGTCAGTTCGGATTTCTTGCGCTGCTCTATATCGTCGATGATCCATATTATGCCGTCATCGAGGTTGTCCGGATTCAATGCCACGCCGGAAAGACAGCACCAGACCGCGGCTCCGTTTTTTCTCCTGAGCTGGTAATCAACCTGAAACTGCACACCTTCCCTGAGTTTTTCGTGATGATCCTTTCCGAACGACCTGAAGCGCCGATCGTTGAGGTGCAGCGCTTTCATGCTCAGCCCGGACATCTCTTCAGGGGTATCGTAACCGAGGATATCGGCAAGCCTCTGGTTGCCTCTTGCCAGATATCGTCCGCCCTTGAGCATCATGATGCCGACGTAGGAGCATTGAAAAATGGTTTCCAGTTCCTTTGTTTTGGCATTCAGCAGCAACTCCGTCTCTTTTCTGCCGGTGATGTCCGAATGCGACCCGGACATTCTTAGCGGCAGACCACGTTTGTCCCTGAAAACTTTGCCTCTGGTGAGTATCCATCGGTAGTCGCCGCTTTTGTGACGCATCCGGAATTCGGTCGAGTATTCGGGGATTTCTCCGGCAAGATATTGCCGGATCAGGTTCAATACCCTCTCTTTGTCCTCCGGATGCAGATTTTCTTCGAAAGAGGTGAACGTATCGGGGATCTCTTCGCCTGTATAGCCGATAATCTCTTTCCAGCGGTCGGAGAGAAAAAGTTTGTCTTTTACCAGGTCCCAGTCCCATATGCCGTCGTTGCTGCCGAGCAAGGCGAGCTTGAAGCGTTCGCGGCTGTTTTTCAGCTTTTCCTCGATCTTGCGGCGTGCCGTGATGTCGAGCAGGATACTCTGGCAGGATAACGGCTTGCCGTGTTCATCCCGGAGGATGGACGTCATGTCGTTGAGCCAGCGCTCTTTTCCTGTTCGGTCGAGAATGCGGTATTCGGATTGAAAGGAGGCAGTTTCCCGATCCTTGCACGCCTGCCATGATTCCTGCAGCACCCGTTTGCTGTCATCGGGATGAATGATGTCGGGAAAAGAAATCCTTCCGGTCATGAAATCACCGGCGCTCCATCCCAGGAGTGATTCAAGGCTCCCGGCAGCGTAGTCGACGGGCCAATGACCGGTTTTTTGCCATACAAAAGCGGTCGCCTGGCTGTGTTCGATGATTTCATTGGCCAGACGAAGGGATCTGGATTCCTCGATTTTGTGCAGTGCGAACGCAAGGTCTTCCGCAAGCTCGTTAAAGTACTCTATTTCCTTTTTGCTTCGGGCGTAATACGCGGGAACCGATACGGTGAGAGACCCGTAAATGACATCCCCGTAACTCAACCGGAACGACAGGCCTGAACGGCCATGATACGATCCTGCTAACGCACATCTCTTGCACTGCTTTTCAGGATTGTCCACGACGACGCGTTTGTCGGAAATCAACACCCGCTCCATGCAATCGGGGAACAGTCCCGCGTTCAGGTTTTTTTCCATTATGGGAAAGTCGATATCGAGACCGGAGTGAGCCGTTGCAAGAATTCTGTTGTCGGACCCTGTCAGGGCAATCCATGCATTGGAGTAGTTGAGGTGCCGGGTCAGTTTCCGGCATATGCCCGTAATCAGCCGGGCCGGGTCGGTTTCGGTTATAATGAGATGGTTGATGGCGCGAAAGGCATCAAGAATCTGTTTCGAATGATTTTCCTCATTCGACGTTCTGCCATGGGGGGGAGAGGGCAGCATGTGTCCGTTTTATTTGTTTCGGATCTTTCCAGATGTCGGTCGTGCGACAAAAAAGCACGTATGACGCCCGGATGCGTCGAAACGTATGATTTATCGCTCTCGGGTACGAACGTTCCCGACTTTTTTCTGAGAGCAGGAGATGCTTTGGGGGAATCTCCCTGGAAAGCAAGTATAAAACGGTGTCTTTTTTTTCAGACTGCATGAAAGTTATATTCATTTTAACGAGAAATCGCCGTAAATACAAGTTTGCTGTTTTGGGAACAAAAAAAACTATTTACAGGGGAGCGGACGGTTTTTCCTTATGCATCGGATCGATGGATAGTCAGGCTTATATGACCGGAAACATTGTATCTCGGTTACCGGCGGATCTTTCAAGCGAGGTTTTCGAGGAACTGCTGCGAACGCCGCACGTGCGCATTGAGCGGATCGTGTCGAACGGGCACTCTTCGCCGCAGAGCGGATGGTACGATCAGGAGGAGTCGGAATGGGTGGTCGTGCTCAGCGGGACGGGCGCGATTCTGTTCGAGAACGGGGAAGAGGTCGTTCTGAAGCCCGGCGATTCGGTCCATATCCCCGCGCATACAAGGCACAGGGTCGCCTGGACGGACAGGAGTCAGCCGACCGTCTGGCTGGCTGTTTTCTACCGGTGAACCGTTCGTACAATCCGTTCGATAGGTTATATTTCGGGCATTGTTCGAACGGCAAGCAAAGGCTGCATATCGCTCATGATCAGAACCGTGAACGGCGCGGACGGGCTTTCGGAGAGGCTGACACCGACAAGCGCTTTTTACCAGAAAGTCGCTTCCTTCCTGACGGGGCGTATTCCGCTGACCCCATCCCAGGGGAAATACAATCTCACCATCTCTCACGAAAGGAAGTTCCTTTGGTTCCGCGTGGCCAAGGTCGGCACCCGGACGATATTCGACCTGTTCGAACGCTCAGGTGTGAGGCTCGATGCGGAACACGCCCTGAACTGCCGCTATCCCGAAGGGCTGTACAGGGGATACTTTGCATTCGCTTTTGTGAGGAATCCCTGGGACCGGCTGGTTTCCTGCTGGTTGAACAAGGTGGTTCACTCGAACCACTTCGGATTTTCCGGTGAAAGGCTGGCGGAAATGCAGGAGTTTAGAGCGTTCGTCGATTTTGTCGGGGAGCAGAATATCGAGAGCGGTGACAGCCACATCCGTCTCCAGTCCAGGGCGATCGATCTGAACCGTGTCGATTGTGTCGGTCGTTTCGAGCGGTTCGAGGAAGATCTTCGGGAGATAATGCAAAACATCGGGATCCGGGTGGCGGATATAGGCCGTAAAAACCGGTCGAAGGACAGCGCCGCCTACAGGAGCTATTACGATCCGGAACTTCGGGAAAAGATCGCCGAAATCTACCGGCAGGACATCCGGATTTTCGGATACGATTTTTAAGGCACCTCTGTTTGAATTTATTCGGCGCTTCAATTGCTTCGTTTATCCCGGCGAGCCGGGATCCCGTTCGCCCGAAGTGCCGTCACTAAGCCCGATGACAATCGGGCGTCGTCACCAGGTGCCCGGCGAAGCCGGCGCGACGTCACTCGTTACTACTCTTTTGCCGGCTGCCGGCTGAAGACTGCCGACCGGTTCCCTTGGTGAATTATTCGGGTTAAATCAGCCGCCCTGTTCCCTGTCGAGCAACGGAAGCTGGTTGCCGGTGTCGAATCCGGAATCCTCGATGATTTTTTTGATATCCTCCGTGAAACCGGAGCCGTCCAGTTTGCTCAGGACCCGGGTGATGGTGTGGATCTTGCCTTCGATCGGCAGGAACTTGTTGACCACGATGATGTTGTTCTCCCTCAGACGGCAGTCTCCCCCGAGAAAGTTTCCCTTTTCGTAGCGCAGCTTGTAGCCGTTTTCCTCGACGGCTTTTTCCAGCAGTTCGAGCTTTCGGGTCTTCTTCATGTCCGATGTTTTCCCTCGCGATCCCGCTCGATAGAGCGGAGGTATTTGATGACGGGCGCGACGTGCAGCGCCTGGACGATTTCGCCGCTGTCGATGATTTCGGAAAGGCGTGCGGGAGAGACCGGGTGCACCGTGATCTCCTCGGTCTCGTCGAGGCGCTGAGGTCCGGATTTCTCCACTCCGAGCGCCAGAAAAGTGTGGGAAAGGTTGTTCTGCAGGTCGGGGTTTGGCGACAACACCATCCACTCTTTCCAGTTTTCTCCTTCATAGCCGGTTTCTTCGAGGAGCTCGCGCTTCGCTGCGTCGAGCAGCGACTCGCCGGGTTTGTCGTGAATGCCTGCGGGAAGTTCGAAGGAAATTCTGCCGAGGCCGTGACGGTACTGCCGTATCAGCACGATCTCTCCCGCTCCGGTGACGGCGATGACGTTGATCCAGGGAGCGTGCTCCCATACGTAGAAGTCGTCGATGATCTTGCCGTTCGGAAGCAGCACCGTGTCCCGGCGCATGGTAAGCCAGCGGCGCTTGTGCAGATAGCGCGATTCGACGACCGTCCAGGGACGGGGATCGTTGCGGAAGTTCATGGTCATGCCCTCATTCTGGGATCGAGCGCGTCGCGGACGCCGTCGCCGATCAGGTTGAAGCAGACGACGGTGGTCAGGATCGCGACGCCCGGAAAGGTCGATATCCACCAGTGGTTGAGAAGATTGTCGCGTCCCTCGTTGATGATGTTTCCCCAGCTCGGGGTCGGCGGTTGAACGCCGAGACCGAGAAACGACAGCCCGGCTTCGGTCAGAATGATGCTGCCGATCCTGAGGGTGGCGGCAACGATGACCGGCGTGAGGGTGTTGGGGATCAGGTGACGGAAAATGATGCGCAGATGGGAGAGCCCGAGGGATTTTGCGGCAAGAATGAATTCCTGCTCCTTCAGGGAGAGTACCTGGCTGCGGACGATGCGCGCAACGCCCATCCAGCCCGTGAAGGAGAGTGTGATGACGATAAGAAAGATCGAGTTGCCGAAGGTGGCGATGATGATCAGGATCAGGAAGAGAGCGGGAAAAGCGATCAGCACGTCGACGGTCCGCATCAGCACGTTGTCGACGATGCCGCCGAAATATCCGGAGGAGACGCCGACGATCGTGCCGAGAGTGACCGAGATCAGTACGACCAGAAAGCCGATCGAGAGCGAAATTCTCGATCCGTAGACGACCCTGCTCAGGATATCCCGGCCGTACTGGTCGGTTCCGAGGATGAACGAACGGGTGACGACAAAGCCCGGTTTTCCGTCCGACCGGTTACGGTTATCCTTCAGTTTCTCGATGGGAACAGTCTTTTCCCTCGGTCCCTGGCGGTAGCGCACCCTGTTTTCTTCGACGGTGTAGCTGTCGACGAAGCGGAGCCTGTCGGGTTCGTTCCGGGTCTTGAGTATCTGAAAATCCCCGATGAGACTGTTGGTGAGCCGGTCCGGGACCGTGTCCCCCTTGCGCAGGGGGATGGTTACCCCTTTCCGTTCGTCGAGTACGAGCGCGTCGAGTCTCGTGAACGGCCCCTGGTAGGCCGTGACGAGAAAGTCCTGCTGCTCGAAAGGATCGAACGGGGAGAGCAGCGGCGCGAGAAAAGCGACCGAGTAGAGCGCGAAGACGACCACCGAGGCGTAAAGCGCGATCGTGTGCTTTGTAAAGGAGCGCCATCCGATCTGCTTGAGGCTCAGCTCGTCTTCCGCCGCTTCTCCGCGCGCCCTTTCGCGCGCTTTCCTCAGGGTGGATGCGGAGAAGCGCAGCAGGAGGAGCGGTGTGAGGAACACGTAGAGTACGGCGATCCAGATCTCGAGAATTTCCATCGTGAAGATCTGACCGAAGCTTTCCGGAGAAACAGCCAGAAGGGCGATGCCGGTCAGAAAGGCGCGCAGGCTGATGAAGAGCAGTTCATGACGCCAGACGATCACGCCGAGAAACAGGGTGAAGGAGATCAGGAAGAACAGTCCGGAGCCGTATTTGCCCAGGCGCAGGAGCCCGAGGCCGGGCACGAGGTCGGAGATCGGAGACGGACGGTTTTTTCCCGTTTCTTTCACGTGATTCTCGAACTGTTGTGTTATGGTGTTGTTCTGGCGTCCGGCGGGAAGAAGAAGGATACAAAAAAAGCTGCTTTTCGAAAAAAGCAGCTTTTTACCGTTTCGTTGAGGCGAGCGCGGTGGTTATTCTTCCTCGGCTTCGACGCTCTCCTCGCTTTCGGGAGCTTCCTCTTCCTCGGCTTTTCTGGGCGCGGTAATCGAAACGACCGGGGTTTCGGGATCCCCCACGATCTCGAACCTGCCTTCGTAGTCGTCCATCGGGATTTCCCTGATGTGCATGGTCTGGCCGAGCTCGAGGCCGGAGACGTCGATGGTGATGTGGTCGGGGATATTAGACGGTACGCCCTTGACGGTCAGGCTGTGCTGGATAACCTGTACCTTGCCGCCCTGGACGATGCCCGGGGACTCTCCGCTGAAGCTGGTCGGGACATCCATTTCAATAACTTCGCCGGCGGAGAAGAACTGGAAATCGGCGTGAATGGCCTTGTCGGTAACCGGATCGAACTGTACATCCTTGATGAAGGAGCGTTTCGAATCTCCGTCGGGGAACTGAAGGTCGACGATATGCGATTCCGCGGACTGTATAAGCTTTTCGAGAGCCAGCTCATCGACACTGACGTGGATGGTCTCCTCGCCTTTATGGTAAACGACCGCCGGGACTTTTCCGGAGGCGCGCAGTTTCGCGGCTTCTTTTTTTGCGCATTCGCGAGGCTCGACGTTAAGTACGATTGTTTCCATGCTATTCCTTGATCTCTTTTGTCTCTTTGGTGTGGTTGTTGCTTATTTTGGAGAGGTTTTTGCTGTCGAAGAGGCAACTGACCGAATCGTCGTCCGATATTCTCTTGATGGCCTCGCCGAAAAGGTTGCTGACCGTGACGGTTTCGAGTTTTTCGGACGGGGCGTGCCCCGTCACGACGGAGTCGGTGATAATGACTTTTTCCAGGACCGAGCCGTTGATGCGATCGATAGCCGGGCCGGAAAGTATTCCGTGGGTGGCGGCGGCGTAGACTTTCTGTCCCCCGGCTTCCTGTATCGCCCTGGCTGCGTTTACCAGTGTGCCCGCGGTATCGATCATGTCGTCCACCAGCAGAACGTTCTTGCCCCTGACGTCGCCGATGATGTTCATGACCTCGGCGACATTGGCTTTCGGACGGCGTTTGTCGACGATCACGAGATCGGTTCCGAGCGCCTCGGCGAAAGCCCTGGCCAGCTTCACGCCGCCGACGTCGGGCGACGCTACGACGAGGTTGTTCGCGAGGTTCATGTTGCTGATATGATCGATCAGCACGACACTCGAGTAGAGGTGATCGAACGGAATGTCGAAAAAGCCCTGGATCTGGGCCGCATGCAGGTCCATGGTGAGGATGCGGTGGGCGCCGGCCGTGGTGAGCAGGTTCGCGACCAGCTTTGCCGTGATCGCCACGCGGGGGCGGTCCTTGCGATCCTGCCTCGCGTAGCCGTAGTAGGGAATGACGGCGGTAATTCTCGCGGCCGAGGATCGTCTTGCGGCATCGATCATGATGAGCAGCTCCATCAGGTTGTCGGCCGGTGAGTTCGTCGACTGGATGATGAACATGTCGGAACCCCTGATGGACTCGAAGTAGTTGACCGAAATCTCACCGTCGGAAAAGTTTTCGACCTTTGCGTTGCAAAGGGAGGTTCCGAGATAATCGGCGATTTTTTCGGCCAAAGCCGTGTTGCTGCGCCCCGCGAAAATTTTAATCGGTTTTGCCATGGCTCCCTGCTTTTTCAAGTGAAACGGTTTATATTACGGCTGTAAAGCCGGGCCTTGAATGGTCTTCGATTGATCGGTTCCTGCCGCAAGATCTGAAAAATTTTCGGATTTTTAATATAGCGAATAATGGACAAAGCTGAAAAGCAATAAGCGTATATAATGAAAGTACACGAGATACAGGCGTATCTGGAGCGGTTTTTCAACAGTGTCGAGCTTGTCGGCGACGGTGACGCCTTGATCGAGGGTCCGGCAAAGATCGAGAATGCCACCGAAGGGCAGGTGAGTTTTGTGGCCAATGAAAAGTACGTCAGGTTTCTGGGATCGACCAGGGCGTCGCTGCTGATCGTCGGCGAAAAGGCACCCATAGGTGAATATAGCGACCGGCTTGCATTCCTGAAAGTAAAAGATCCCTATACGGCATTCGTGTTCGTGCTTCAACTGTTTTCCTCCCCGAGAAGAGTCGCCTGCGAGGGCATTGCCCGTACGGCGGTGCTCGGCGACAAGGTCTCGATGGGCGCCAATGTTTCCGTCGGGGAACATGCCGTGATCGGGGACGGCTGCATCGTCGGTGACAATACGGTGATAGGCGCGCACACGGTGCTCATGAACGGCGTGCGCATCGGCCGGGACTGCTGTCTTTTTCCCGGCGTCGTCTGTTACGACGGCACGGTGCTCGGTGACCGGGTCGTGTTGCACAGCGGCGCGGTAATCGGGGCCGACGGTTTCGGATTCGCACCCCAGCCGGACGGTTCCTACATGAAAATTCCCCAGATGGGGATCGTCGAAATCCGCGACGACGTCGAAATCGGCGCCAACAGCACCGTCGATCGGGCGACCATGGGCAGTACGGTCGTCGAAAAGGGCGCGAAGATCGACAACCTCGTTCAGATAGGCCACAACTGCATGATCGGCGAGAACACGGTAATCGCTTCCCAGGCAGGGATTTCCGGCAGCGTTTCGGTCGGCCGAAACTGCCTGATCGGGGGACAGGCGGGTTTTGCGGGGCATCTTTCCCTGCCGGAACGGACAACGGTCGCGGCCAGGGCCGGAGTCACCAAGTCTTCCGACCTTCCGGGACAGTCCCTGGGCGGATTTCCCGCGCAGTCTCTCCGGAGCCAGTTCCGCCAGGAGGCCCTGGTCAGGAATCTCGGCAGGATGAAGGAGCGGCTCGAAGCCCTCGAAGCCGAGTTGACGGAGCTGAAAAGGCTGTAGAGCCCTGCGCCGGACCGGGCACGATGACGATCGGGCGGCGTCTCCACCCGAAGGGGTTCACTCCAGCGAGCTGTTGAGGTTCCAGTTGTAGGGGAGATAGTCGACTCTGAGCTTTTCGGGGTTCGCTGTCAGGAACCCGGTCGTTTCCTCGTCGGTGTACCGGGCCAGGCTGGCGAGCAGTTCCCTCCGGTTCCCCCCGAAATCGCCCGCATACCATTTGAAGATTTCGGACAGACGGACGATGCCGTTCTCCCTGTCCGTTTCCATGCCCTTCCGGTTGATGAAGCTCCGCGCGGCGATGTCGAGTTGCCGGTCGATGTGCGTTGCGTCGTAGAACTCGATCGGCGGGCAGGAGCTCGAAGCGCAGACGAGAGCGAAATGGATGCGGGGATCGAACGTTTCGACCGTGAAGGCGAGCCGTTTGTCGAATATCGGGAAGGGCCTGAGCAGAAAGCCGGGATGCGGACGGTTTTTGCGGAGGATGCCGTGTTCGATGTCGTCGGGCGAATAGCGCAGCCCGCCGATGTTGTAGGCGATTCTTCCGAAGAAGTTGATGATTTCCAGAACGGAATTTCCGATATCGAACTCGATGACGCCGTGGATGATGAGGATGTTGTAAATGTTTATCCAGAAAGCTTTTTTTTCGGCGTCGGTTTCGAGAGAAGCGGGATTGAAGGCTCGCAACGAAGCGGCGAGTTCCAGATATTCGGTGAAACTCCCTGACCGTTTCATCGCGGTGTAGTCCACCCGGCCGGTGTTCGTATCGAAGAACGCTCCCTGCAGCCGGCCGAGCAGTACCTTCAGTTGCGCGCCGGTTTCCCTGTCGTTCGAGCGGACCGTCTCCCCGCCTTCGTTCAGGGTCGTCTGAAAGGGAATGAGTTTCCGCAGCCGCCCGGTAAGCGACTTGTCGGGCCTTTCCTCCCGCTTCCGCTTTCCGGTGTTCCGGACGGCCGCGATCGCGTTGATGCAGCCGATGTGGCTGAATGCCTGGGGGAAGTTGCCGAGCATTGTGCCGGAAGTCCCGTCGAACTCCTCCGAAAAGAGCCCGAGGTGGTTGGCGGAGCGCATGGTTTCCCGCAGGAGTGTTTCCGCTTCGTCATGTCTGCCGGAGTACGCCAGGCATTCGACAAGCCAGAAATTGCAGAGGATGAAGCCTCCTTCAGTTCCTTCGAGGCCGTCCTGGCTTCTGTAGCGGAGAAGAAAGCCGCCATGCATCAGCTCGGACATGCACGCTTCGATGGTTCCCTGTACTCTCCGGTCGTCGAATGGCAGAAAATTCACCAGCGGCAGCAGAAGAAGGCTGGCGTCCAGGTCGTCCGATCCGTAGCGCTGGACGAAACTGTTTTTCTCGCGGCTGAATCCTTTTTCGAGAACATCCTGCATGATCGCCTCGCGCGCTTCCATCCATTGCGGGAGCGGGGCGTCGAAGCCGTAACGCTTCGCGATGGCGATTCCCCTGTCGAGTGCCACCCAGCACATCACCTTGGAGTAGACGAAGTGCGCGGGGCCGTTGCGCACCTCCCAGATCCCGTCGTCGGGTCGCTTCCAGTTGGAGAGGGCGAGTGAGCAGACGTTGCGGAAAAACGGCCAGAGCTCCTCGTCGATTTTTCCCGCGTAATCCGAGAGGCGGAGCGCCGTATCCATGATTTCGCCGTAAATGTCCCACTGGTTCTGCGTGTGGGCGAGATTGCCGATGCGCACGGGTTTCGAGCTCCGGTAGCCTTTCAGGTGCTCGAGCTCTTTTTCGCGCAGCAGGAATTCTCCCTGAAGGGAGTACATGATCCTGAGATTTTCGTCGCCGTGGCGGCGGTAGACCGTGTGCAGCCAGCGGATGAAGCTGTCGGCCTCGATGATATGGCCGAGGGAGAAAAAAGCCTTGAGCGTGAACGACGCGTCACGCAGCCAGGTGTAGCGGTAGTCCCAGTTGCGTTCGCCGCCGAGCGTTTCCGGGAGGGAGGTGGTCGCGGCGGCGGCGATGGCTCCGGTAGGGTTGAAGGTGAGGAGTTTGAGCGCGAGCAGCGAGCGGTTGATCGTTGCCCGGTGTTCTCCGTCGATGCGGCATTTGCCGCCGAGGCAGCCATGCAGCCAGTTTTGCCAGTAGTCGATGTTTTTCTGCAGGTCGCAGATGATGCCGGAACCGTACTCTCCGTAGACCAGGTTGAAGTGCGTGTTCTGCGACGCGCCGAGCGTAAAGCCGATCGTTACGGAGCCCGCTTCGTGTTCGAGAACCCGGTACTCTTCGAGAGAGTGGATGAGCTGCAGAGGGAATTCGTGACTCGACGCCGTCACGGTCTGCCGCTCCACCGCCAGAACCGGCACGGTCCGTGCGTAGTTGGGTCTCGGCGAAAAGGTCAGAAGAAACTCCATCGTGCCCGAACGCTGTGTCAGGCAGCGGTGGAGCCGGTGTTCCTTTTCGGCAACGAGGTGTTCGTCCTCGACCGGCATGAAATCGAAAAGCACGGCTTCGGCGTTGTCGCTTGTGAAGGTGGAAGCAAGAACGTTCGTGTCGGGCAGGTACTCCTGCGTCGCCTCGAACGCTTCTTTCGGCCGGATACTGAAAAAACCGCCTTTTTCATCGTCGAGCAGCGCGGCGAAAATCGTCGGGGAGTCCAGAAACGGCATCGAGCAGTAATCGACGGAGCCGTCCCTCGAAACCAGGGCGGCGGTGCGTGTGTTGCCGATGATGCCGTATTCGGAGATATTCCTGTACATTGTCTCCCGGAGCTGTTGGGTTAACCGGGGCGTCGCATGCCGGAAAAGCCCGCTGTGCGGCCGCGCTCTTCGGCGGTGCAGGCTTTCTTCTGCAATGTAAGAAAAGAAAAAGCTCCCTCCTTTCGAGGGAGCCTTTTCCGTTCGCCGGTCCGGCGGTGAACTACATTCTCAGTTCGCCGGTTTCCGCCTGGCGCTTGAGCTCGTCATTCGCGTAGATGAGAACCTCGACGCGCCGGTTGAGACGGCGTCCCGAAGCGGTTTCATTGGAGGCCACGGGGCGGGTTTCGCCGTAGCCGACAGGCGAGAGGCGGCTGCCGGATACGCCGTAGGTCCTGAGGAGCGAAGCGACGGACTCGGCCCGCTGTTCGGAAAGCCTCTGATTGTAAGCTTCGCTGCCCTGGGCGTCGGTGTGTCCTTCGATGACCACGTTGGTGTCCTCGTACTTGTTGAGGATGTTGGCCAGCTTCTGGATGTTGTATCTGCTGGTCGATGTTATGGTCGACGAACCCGTGGTGAAAAGGATGCCGGTGTCGAATACGACCCGGATGCCTTCGCCGACGCGTTCGACGGTGGCGCCGTCGACCTGGCTGTCGATCTCGCTGGCCTGGGCGTCCATGTAGTCGCCAATGAGAGCGCCGGCCGCGCCGCCGATAACCGCGCCGAGCAGCGCGCCTTTACCCCAGCTACCCGTCTGGCTGCCGATGATGCCGCCGAGCACGGCCCCTGCTCCGGCTCCTATTCCCGCACCCCGGGCAGCGCCGGAAGATGTTGTCGTGCATCCCCAGGTCAACGAGGTCATGGCGAGAATAAGCACAAGGGCAAGCGGTCTGGTCAATTGCTGTAAACGTTTCATCACTGTTGAGGATTTTAAGTTAACGGGAAGTAACGGCTGCATCGTTTTGTCGGATAGAAAGCCGGCGTGCAAGAGGAGCGAAAAGGGATGCGTGCGCCCGGATGACAAAAAACTATACATTACCAGTATGAACAGTACGAAACATACTAAAAAATTCCCGCCTTTCGCTTGTTCCCCGTTCCGGAGAGCGGCCGAGGGCAACCGGAAAGGGCCTGCCGGGTGACAGGAGGGCTTTTTCCGTCTGCCTGACGGGGACGGCGTAACAGCTCAAACAACAGGGGAGGGACGATGATCCGTTCGAAGGATGAGTGGAAAAGGGAAGTGGAGTCCGGGCTGCCGCCGCAGGAAAGATTCGTGGAACGCAACCGTGCGATTACCGCCCATTACGCGAGTCTCTATCTCGCAAACCGTCATCTGTTCAAATGGGCCGGTATGGCGGCTTTCGCCTCTAACCAGGTCGGCATGGCGCTGGCCCTGTCCGAGCTCATGCACATGCCCCGCCGTGCCCTCCGGGACGGTGAACCTCGAAGCGGCGGAGACGTATTGCAGGGTGTCGGGGAGTTTTTCGGCGGCGCTCTGAGGATGGCGGCCTTCCTTCCGCTCACCGCGCTGGATTTCGCCGCGAAGAGCATGCTGCTCGACGATCTCGAGGAGATCCGCGCCGGGAACAACAATATCTACAACGATATCGCATGGGCTCATGCGGCGTATCTCGAGGGAGGCCTTGCCGAAGTCGAGGCCAACATCGACGAAGCCGAGCGCCGGTACATGCTCTCCGGATTCACCCTCATAAACGAAGGGGCCGCCCTTCTGCAATCCGGCGGAGACCCTCGTCGGGCGGAAGCCCTTGTCAGGGAAGGTAACGTCGGGCTGCTCCGCCACGAGCAGACGAGAACGCTCCAGCCGATCTTCGACGCTATCAGCTCTAAGGGACGCGTCGCGGTTTCTTTCGGGAGCGAGCTGAATTTCGGCGAGGCCGCGCCGCCGGGATCCTTGCAGCGGGCCTCCTTTGCGGATCATTTCGGCTACCCGGACGTTCTGTCGGGAAGAAGAAGCGTCACCAGTTCCGAAGACCGCTGGCTGTGGATCGAGGAAAACGTTCTTCCCGCGTGGCGCGCGGTCGATGAAGGATTCGCGGAGTGGAAAGGCGCAGCCGCCAGGTTCCGGGCGATGGCGGCCGGCGAGACGAACCTGCTTCAGCAGGCGGCCCATTTCGGGGCAACGCTGTCGTTTCTCCAGGGCATGGAAGGCTGAGAAGGACTTACTTTGACGAACGCAGTGCGTCGACGGGATTGAGGTTCGCCGCAAGCCAGGCGGGAAAGATGCCGAACGCCATTCCGATGGCGGAACAGACGGCAAGCGAAACGGCGATCCACAGAACCGGCAGGATGAGCGGCAGGTTGAACGCGGCCGCGACGAGGTTGCCGGCGCCCGCTCCGGAAACTATTCCGATGAGGCCGCCGACAAGGGAGAGAAAGAGGGCTTCGAGCAGGAACTGACGGAGAATGCTCACGGCCGGCGCGCCGATCGACTTGCGGATGCCGATTTCCCGTGTCCGTTCGGTGACGCTTACCAGCATGATGTTCATGATGCCGACGCCGGCCGTCACGAGTGCCATGAAGCTGATGATGAAGGCGCCGATGCTGATCGTGCGCTGGAAATCCCGGAAGGATTCCACCAGCGATTCGTTCGTGCCGAATTCGAAATTGTTTTCTTCTCCGACACCCAACCCTCTCGTTATCCGCATCGCTCCCGTGGCGAGGTCGAGCGTTTGGCGGTACTCTTCCTGCGAAAAAGCCTCGACCGTGATGCTGATGCCTCTTTTGATGTCGATGTGTTCGATGTATCGTGTGATCGGAATGACGATCAGGTTGTCCTGGCTCTGCCCGAACGCGGGGCCTTTTCTGGTGAAGACTCCGGCGACCCTGTAGATCTTGCCGTTCACCCGGATGGACTTTCCGATGGGGTCGGTGCCGTCCGGAAAGAGCGTTTCACGGACGTCGGTGCCGATGACGGCCGTGTTCGTCGAGTAGAACCGGTCGTTCTGGATCAGGTTCCTGCCCGCCCCGATATCGAAGCCGTTGGCCGCGGCGAAATTCTCGTCGGCCCCGAAAAGGGTGACATCCGGATTGGTCGACCGGTTGCCGAAGGAGGCGCGGTTGCCCGACCGGGAGACGCTGAGCCCGATGTTTCGCGCTTTTCCATCCATGAGGCGTTTGAACGCGAGGCCTTCCTCGTAGGTTATGTTCGGGCGATTGGCGTAGCGCGCCCTGCCGTGGCCGCCGAAAAGCGTTGCCGGATGTTTGCGGATCTCGAACGTGTTCGCACCGAGGTTCGACAGGCCGCTGGTTACCGAGCGGTCGACGGCCTCGAGCGCCGTCATGACGGCGATGATGGAGAAGACGCCGATAGAGACGCCGAGGATCGTCAGCCAGGAGCGCAGCCGGTTGGCCTGCAGCGACGAGGCGGCCTGTATGACGATTTCACGAAACTGCATCGGCGTAAGGTTAAAAGTGACGGGTCGCGGCGATCCCGACGAATCAACAACTCAACAATTCAACAGCTCAACACATCAACAATCCTCCCTACTCGTAGCGCAGCGAGTCGGCGGGATCGAGACGGGAAGCCGATATGGCCGGAGCCAGTCCCGAGACGATTCCCGTGAGTACCGAGACGACCAGACTGATCATGACGAGCGCAAACGAAAAACGCACCGGAAAGTCCGGCAGGAATTTTTCTATGCCGAACGTGATGGCAAGCGCGGTCAATAGCCCGATCGCGCCCCCCAGGAGGCATATGGCGACCGATTCGATCAGAAACTGCATGAGGATCGTCCTTCGTCTCGCTCCGAGAGCCTTGCGGACGCCGATTTCACGCGTGCGCTCCCGGACGCTGACGAAGGTGATGTTCATGATGCCGATGGCTCCCACGAAGAGGGACATGCCGGTAATGAAGATGCCTGCCACGGCGATACCGTTCTTGATCGGGTCGAGCTGGCTCTTGAACGCCTGCTGCTCGTTGATGGAAAAATCATCATCCTTGCCGGGCGGCAGGCGGCGGATTCTGCGCATGACGCCCCTGATCTCCTCCCGCGCCTCCCGCATCTCGGCATCGGGTTGTATCTTGACGCGTATCGTGACGTAGCGGTTTCTGCCGTAGACTTTCGTGAAAGTCTTCAGGGGCATGATGATCTGGTTGTCGAAACTGAAGAGCCCGAGGAATTTTCCCTGTTTCCTGAAAACGCCGATCACGCGCAGTTTCCGGTTCTTTACCCGCACTTCCTTGCCGATAGCCGGTTCGTTCGGAAACAGGCCGGAAGCGATGTCGTCGCCGATGACGCAGACCATGGCCGCCCCGGAAGCTTCGTGGGGAAGGAAAAACCTCCCTTCGGAAAGGTCGCCCGAGGCGGTTTTCGGGTAGTCGGCGTCGGTACCCATGGAAAAAACCTGCAGAAGCGTTCTGTCCCTGTAGCCGGCCGAGGCGGTATAGGAAGACATCTGGGGAACGGCGATTGCGAGCATGGAGCCGGGATTGTCGGCGATGATCCGGTTGATCTGTTCCGCATAGTCCGTTTTCAGGTCGGGGCGGTTCCTGAAACGCCACCACTGCGAGCTGTTCCACGAGCCTTTCTGGATGTACATGACGTCGTAGCCCAGCATGGAGAGGCTTTTTTCGAATCCCGCGTTGATGCCGCTTATGGCGGTGCCCATCATGGTGATTGAAACGATGCCGATGATGACCCCGAGAGCGGTCAGAAACGACCGGAACCTGTTGGCCCGGATCTGATCGACGGCCATCAGCAGGCTTTCGTATGTTTCGTTCCGGAACCTGTTCATCTCACTCCGGCGGATTGTGCTGCGGGGAGGTGTCGCTCTCGATCCGGCCGTCGCGCAACCGGACGGTTCGCCGGGCGTGGCGCGCGATCTCCTCTTCGTGCGTGATGAGGAGAATGGTGTTGCCTGCCGCCGACAGCTCGTCGAGCATGCTCATGATCTCTCGGCTCGTGGCCGTGTCGAGATTGCCCGTCGGTTCGTCGGCGAGAATGAGCGAAGGATTGTTGATGAGCGCCCGTGCGATGGCGACCCTCTGGATCTGTCCTCCCGAAAGCTCCGACGGTTTGTGCCGGATCCGGTCCCCGAGCCCTACCCGTTCGAGGGTTGCAACGGCCCGTTCCTCACGCTCTTCGGCATTCACCCCGGCGTAGATGAGTGGGAGTTCGACATTCCTCAGGCAGTCGAGCCGCGCGAGAAGGTTGAAGGTCTGGAACACGAAACCGATCTCGCGGTTGCGGATCCGGGCGAGATCGTCGTCCAGCATCTCCCCGACATTCTGTCCGTTGAGCTCGTAGGTGCCCGAGGACGGGGTGTCGAGACAGCCGATGATGTTCATCAGCGTGGATTTACCGCTGCCCGAAGGACCCATGATGGCGACATATTCCCTGTGCAGGAAGGTCAGGTCGACGTTGTCGAGAGCCTTGACGACTTCCTCGCCCATCGAGTAGTGCTTGCAGAGAGCCCGTATGCTGATGAGGGTTTCGCTCATACGCAGTTACCGGTTTTTCACCGTGACCCGGTTACCGTCCTGCAACTCCCTGGCGATGGCCGTATAGCTGCCCGAAACTACCTGTTCGCCCTCCTCCACTCCTTCGAGAACAACGATGTGGGTGTTGTCCGTCGTACCGGTTTCAACCAGCCGGAAGCGGACCTTGCCACCTTCGACGACGAAGACGCCCTGACGGCCGTCATCCCTGTTTCTGCGGGTCGGAACCTCTTCGCCCGCGTTTTCGCGGCCATTCTCCCTGCCGGATGCGCCGCCGTTTCTGACGGTGACGCTCTGGATGGGCACGACCAGGGCATCCGGCACCCGTTCGGTCTCTATGTCCGCCGTTGCGCTCATGCCCGGTTTCAACAGCCGGTCGTGATTGAGGATCCGGATCTTGACCGAAAAGTTGGTGATCTCCTCCTGCGTGCCTTCGGATTCGGTAATGGCGGAGTTCGATATTTCACGTACGATTCCCCTGAAAGGTTTCCGGCCGAAGGCGTCGACCTCGACGACAACCTTGTCGTCCCGGCGGACGTTGACGATGTCGTTTTCATTGACCTCCACTTCGACCTGCATGCTGTCAAGGTTTGCGATGCGCAGCACGTCGGTTCCCTGGAACTGGCCGGTGCCGACGACCCTTTCGCCGGTCTTGCTGTTGAGCTCGATCACGGTGCCGTGTATGGGACTGGTCACGGTGGTCTTTTCGAGCTGGTCGAGAGACTGATCGAGCAAGCTCCGGTTCTGGCTGATCGTGAAGCGCGACGCTTCAAAGGCGGCTTGCGCGGCTTCGGCGTTGGTTTTCGCGGTCAGGTAGTCGGAATCCGAGATCAGACGGTCCTTGTGGAGCAGTGCCGCCTTGCGGAAGTCGTCCTCGGCCTTGAGCTTTCTCGCACGGGCTTCGAGGCTCTGGGAGCGGGAGAGGTTGAGGCGCGCCCGGTTCTGCTCGACCTGGTTGATGTAGACGTCGGGCTGGATCTTGAAGAGCAGGTCGCCTTTTTCCACCGTCTGCCCCTCGCTGACGGGCAGCTCGATGATTTCGCCCGATACGTCGGGGGAGATGGTGACCTCCAGTTCCGGCTCGACCTTGCCGGTGGCCGTGACGTAGTGAACGACCTCTTTCCTGAAAACGCTTTCCGCCGATACTTCGATCTTCCGGTTGGCCCCGGATAGCAGGAATGCGGCGACCGAGCCCGCAAGGACAAGTCCGGCCGCGATGAGCAGCAGAATGGTTCGCTGTTTGTTCAGGGTTCGTTGTGTCATCGGCAAAAGCAGGCTTTATTCGATAGGCGTTGTTCCGGCGGTAAAGTCGAGCACGTTCTTCTGCAGGGCGAGGTTGTAGACGGCTTGCGCGCGATCCGACCGTGCGGTGACGAGAGCCGTACGGGCCGTGCTGGCCTCGACGAAGTCCGCCGCGCCGAGATCGTATTTTTTCCTGACGGTTTCATAGGCTTTTTCGGCGGACCTGAGTCCCTGTTCGGCGGTCTCGATCTGTTTGAAGGCCGCCGTGTAGTTGTCGGCGGCAAGCTGGACGTCGATCACGATATCGTGTTCGAGGTCCCCGGTGTCAAGCCCTTCGTTCAGATAGCTGACCTTCGCCTGCTCGACGGCATGGCGGGTCAGGAATCCGTCGAAAATCGTCCAGTTCATCGAGAGCCGCAGCGAGTAGCCCGCAAGGTCCGAGAGCTGGTCGGAAAGGGGAGGAAGGTCGTAGACGGTTTCGGGCACGCCGGGCGTGCTTGTGGCAAGGTAAGGGTTGCCGCCGGAGGCGTAGATGAAGGAGAGGTCGACGGTCGGGTAGCGCGCCCCGGCGGCGCGAGCGACCTCCCATTTCGCGGCTTGCTCCGCCCGCCTGGCGCTTTTCAGGTCGGTTCTGGCGGCAAGGGCGGCCGTGACAAGGCTGTCCCGGTCGATCGGGCGCGAAAGGTTCGAAAGAGAATCGGTCCCTGCCGTCGCGACGTCGATGTTGCCGGCCGGATCGAGCCGCAGTCTTCTGAGCAGTTCCAGGCGGCTTTTGCGCAGGGCGTTTTCGGCGCGGATGACCGACAGCTCGTCCTTGGCCGTTTCGGCCTGCTGCTGGTAGTAGTCAGTCACCGGTTTGAGCCCGATTTCGTACTGTCTGCGGGTGAGCTGGAGCTGGTCTCGCGAAGAGGAGAGGTTTTCTCTTGCTATCCTCAGCAGTTCCCTGTCGAGCAGGACCTGGTAGTAGCTCTGCGTTACGTCGAAGACGATCGTCTGACGCGCCCGGGAAAGCGTGAATTTCGCTGCGTCCTTGCGGTTCATCGCCGCGCGCAGCGAGGAGTAATCCCTGAAACCGTTGAAAAGGTTGAGCGACGTCGTGAGAGCGAGGTCGACGCTTTCGGCGTCGGTCGAGGTCACCGCGCCGCCCGGTGATCCGGCATACGCTTTCGATACCGAAGAGGGCGTGTAATCCGCCGAAACGCTCACTTTCGGCAGGAAACGGCCGTAACTTCTGAGGAGATCGCTTCCCTGCAGCCGCAGGGCGTTTTCCGCCTTTCTGACGGCCGAAGCGTTCTCGAGCGCAATCTGCACGCACTCCCGCAGGGTGAGCGTTCTTTCGGGCCTTTCGGCGGCGGCAGGACGGAACGGAAAGAGCACGAGCAGACCGCTTGCGACAAGCAGGAAAAGAAACGGTTTCGGTTTCGGCAGCGTTTTCACGGGCGGCGGTGGTAATTGGTCGCTCAAAGTTTATCGAGAAGTTCCGAGATCGCTTTCTTGTAGGCTTCGGATCGTGCGGGATTGAGCTGCATGAGGTCGGTGTAGACCCTGATGGCTTTCTTGCAGGCGCCCTGCGCCGTGAATATTTCCGCCAGGCTTTCCGTGGGGACGGGAATGTGCTCGTCGTCGGAAAAGGGCTGTTTCTGTTCCACCAGCGGGGTCGGATCGGCGGTTTCGTACTCCCTGGGCGGAGCGAACTCCGCGAGGGCGGCCGAGAGCTGTTCCAGCTCCGAGGTCAGCGAGTCCGCGGGAGAGTGTATCTGCAGAAAATGGATTTCGACAAGCTCTTTCCACGCCACCTCGTTGTACGGTGCGATGCGGCAGCAGTTTTTCAGGGAACGGCGGGCTTCGTGATACCGCCCGAGCCCTTTGTAGGCTCTTGCCAGGAAGAGGTTGTAGGTGTAGGAGTCGGCGAACTGTTCGCTTTCGGATTCGAGTTTGTTCAGGCCCGTGAAGTACTCGCCCCTTGAAAGGTCAAGAGAGACATCGGCGAAAAAAAGATGTGGCTCGGTTATCATGGTGACCATTACTCGAAAAGCGAAACAGCGATATGGTGACGGGGGAATCCGGGTCGCGGTCTGCCGGGGTTTTTCCGGAGGCCTTCGGCCGCACGGCCGACCCTGGATTTAAGTTTAGGTTAAGAAGAGGTTTTTTCCAAGGCCAACCGGATCAATTGATCGATGAGTTCGCTGAAGCCGATGCCCGCATGCTCCATCAGCATCGGGTACATGCTGATGGAGGTGAATCCCGGAATGGTGTTGACCTCGTTCAGGACGACCCGGCCGGTGCCGCTTTCGATGAAGAAGTCGATACGCGAAAGGCCGCTGCAGCCGAGGGTGCGGTAGACGGTTATCGCTTCTTGCGTGACGGCTTCCTGAAGTGGTTTTTCGATGCGTGCCGGAATGAAGAGTTTCGCCCGTTCGTCGACGTATTTGTCCGTGTAGTCGTAGAAGTCTCCCCCCGGTTCTATTTCGCCCGGCGCCGTCGCGAACGGATCGTCGTTTCCCAGCACGGCGACCTCGACTTCCCGGCCGTCGATCGCTTGCTCGACCAGAACCTTGCTGTCGAGCCTGCAGGCGGCCTCCATCGCGCCCGGAAAGGCGTCGAAGGAGCGCACTTTTGCAATGCCCACGGACGATCCGAGGTTTGCCGGTTTAACGAAAAAGGGAGGCTCGAACCCTTCACGGACCGCCCCGGTGAACGGTTCGGGGTCCCGCAGGTACTCCCGGCTCGATACGTGGAGGTAGTCGGCTACGGGAATACCGGCGTTTTCAGCGCAGATTTTCGTTACGACCTTGTCCATCGCCAGGGCCGAGGCCTGCACGCCACAGCCCGTGTAGGGAACGCCGAAAGTTTCCAGGAGGCCCTGCACCTTTCCGTCCTCGCCGTACGCGCCGTGCAGCACCGGAAATGCGACGTCGATTCCCTGCTCGCGGAAGTCGAAACGGAAAAGGTCATCCGTTCTCTCCGCCGTCATGCCGTCGAGCAGGCGGCCCGTCTCCTCCGCGGGTCGGCTCTTGAGGAGGGAGGGGAGGTCGAGATCGAGCACGGATGCGGCGGTATCTCCTTTGTACCATGTTCCCCCGCGTGAAATGTAGAGCGGGAGAATCTCGTATTTTTGCCGGTCGACGTGGCGGGCGACGGCCCCTGCCGAGATGATCGATATTTCATGCTCGGGGGATTTTCCCCCGAAAAGAAGGGCTATACTGAGTTCTGGCATGTCTGGCGGCTGTTCTGTCACAATGGTTGCATTCGGGGGGCTGACGGACTCAAGCGGAAAGATGCCGGTGTTCGACGGCGATGCACCGGTTCTGGACGACTTCGAGGCCGGCGGCGCGCGCTTTTTCGGCGGCCTTCTCATCGGTTATGCCGAGCTGCATCCAGACGACCTTCGCGCCCGCTTCGATAGCTTCGTCCACCACCGCTCCCACCGCTTCCGGTTTGCGGAAAATGTCGACGATTTCAATCGCCTGCTTCACATTCGGGGGCATCCGGCCGATCGACGGATAGCTTTCGAGCCCGAATATCCTTTCCTTTGTCGGATTGACCGGATAGACGGTGTATCCTGCATGCATCATGTACTTGGAAACGCTGCTGCTCGGGCGTTCAGGGTTGTCGCTCATGCCCACTATCGCAATGTGGCGGTATGTTTCGAGAATCTCCCTGATGGTCATGGCAGGCGGTTTTGAACGTTGGACGGACTCGCTGCTTGGGAGTAAATATAACGATTCGGAACAAGGCCGGAAGCCCCGGAGCGAAAAAACAGCCGGGACCGGCGCTCCGCTCCAGAAACTTACTGAAAGGACGGGGCGTTACATCCATAATGTCAGATCCCCTTCCGATAATATGCCGTGGATGATGTGATAAGCAAGGAGTAAATTAATTATGAAAAAGTTAACTGCCGTTGTCGCTCTGTTCACCGTGCTGCTTCTGGCCGGCTGCTCGACGGTCTCCGTCGTTTCCGACTACGACCGTGAGTTCGACTTCTCGAAACTCGGAGCCTACCGTTGGCCCGAGAAGGACGAGGGCATCAGGAAATCCGATGTGCTCGTAAACAATCCACTCATGTACAAACGTGTTCAGTCGGCCGTCGACAAGCGTTTGCAGGCCAGGGGGTACAGGCTCGAGAAAGGCAGGAAAGCCGATTTCATCGTTCACGCCCACGCCGGTGTGAAAAAGGTCAGGAGTTACTATCCCCGTGTCGGAATCGGTTTCGGATACCGTTACTGGCCCTGGTGGGGACCGTACGGGGGTTATACCTACGTCAGCACCTACGAGGAGGGTTCTCTTGTCCTCGATATCATAAGCGCGGGAGACAAGGAGCTTGCGTGGCGCGGTGTCGCCACGGGGGTCGTCAGGAGCTACCGCACGCCCGAGGCGATGCAGCGCGACATCGACAAGGCCGTGGACAAGATTCTCGTGAACTTTCCTCCGGGAGCCGGGGCGACGGAGTAGCCCGGACGCACGGTTTTTCCCGCCCCGCCGTCCTTTCATCCCCGGTCCCCGGATGAAAGGACGGCTCTTTTTCTTATCTTGCCCCATCATGAATCTTTTGGGCACCTCTATGTATTTATTCCGCGCTCCAATTGCTTCGTTGAGCGGTGCTCAAAATCCTCATGTACTCTGTGTACACTCCGGTTTCTGCGCTCCGTTCGCCTTGCACTTGAATCGCTCATGACAAT
>JANQHQ010000013.1 GCA_028282595.1 Chlorobium sp.
ATTGTCATGAGCGATTCAAGTGCAAGGCGAACGGAGCGCAGAAACCGGAGTGTACACAGAGTACATGAGGATTTTGAGCACCGCTCAACGAAGCAATTGAAACGCGGAATAAATAAATAGAAGTGCCCTTATGTTCTTCTTTCAACAATCGATAAATTTCCCGAAGGCTGATGAATCCTCGGGAACCACTCCGCCATGGCTCTACTGCGCGTCAACAGCGTCTCCATCGAATGCGTGATGGGCGATATCGCCGACCAGCCCGGCGTCGGGGCTATCGTCAATGCGGCCAACGCCCGGCTTCTGCCGGGAGGAGGTGTTGCGGGAGCGATCCATCGGGCCGCGGGACCGGGGCTCGAAAAAGAGTGCGGACCCCTTGCACCGATACGGCCCGGCGAAGCCGTCGTAACAGGAGGGCACAATCTGCCCAATCCCTATGTCATTCACTGTCTCGGCCCGGTTTACGGAACGGACGAACCCGCCGCCACGCTCCTTGCCGACTGCTACCGCAACGCCCTCGGGATAGCCGAAGAAAAGGGAATCCGTTCCATCGCCTTCCCTGCCATTTCGACGGGCATCTTCGGTTACCCTGTTGAGGAGGCGACCGGGATCGCGCTGAAAACCGTGGTTGAAGAAACGCCGCGTCTGCGTTCTGTCAGGCATATCCGCTTTGTACTGTTCGGCAACCGGGATCTCCGGGTTTACGAACAGGCTCTCGGAAAGCTACAGGCCGGCACACCCGCTTTGCTGATCGATCTTGACGGCGTGCTGTATGTCGGAGAAAAGGCTGTTGCGGGATCCCTGGAGACCGTTCAATGGCTGAACGGTAACGGCATCCCCCACCTGTTCGTTACCAACACCAGTTCACGTCCCGGAAGCGCCCTTGTCGAAAAACTTGCGCGCTTCGGCATCCATACGGACGAAAAGAGAATATTCTCCCCTCCGGTTGCCGCCTCGCAATGGCTTGCAACGCATGCTCCCGGCAAGGCCGCCCTTTTTGTCCCGGAAGCGACAAAAGCGGAATTCGGCCGTCTTGAAGAGCTGGACCGGCATGCGGAATCGGGGGCTTCGTCGGTCGTTATCGGCGATCTCGGAAAACAGTGGACATTTCCCGTACTGAACCGCGCGTTCCGGCTGCTCATGGCGCAACCGAAACCCCTGCTCGTCGCCCTCGGCATGACCCGTTACTGGCAGGGAACCGACGGACTCCTTCTGGACGTCGCCCCGTTCGTCAAGGCGCTTGAACATGCCGCAGGCTGCGAAGCGGTTGTGCTGGGAAAACCGTCAAAAGCGTTTTTCGACGCCGGGCTGGACATTCTCGGCTGCAAACCCGCCGATGCGATCATGATCGGCGACGACATCGCGGGCGACGTGCAGGGCGCACAACGGGCCGGAATGAAGGGCATCCTCGTCCGCACCGGCAAGTTCCGCCCCGGGGACCTCGAAGGAGAGATCAAACCCGACGCCGTTCTCGACTCCATTGCCGAACTGCCGGACTGGTGGAAGGAATCGGTGAAACTTCCGTAAACCCACCTCGGCAAACTCATTCAGTTATCATTGCATAGATGATGCACTATTTGACACAGATAATCGAACATAAGTCGATTATCCGTGCACAAACGAAATTTTGCCCGGAAGAAGTGATTGGTTTATCGGAGGCAGGCCCGATTAATTCCGCGAAAAAAAGACTACAATGTAAGTATCAAGCGGCTCTGGAGACTCAACCGCCGCAGTTGAAATTCCTCGCAGACCTGCTGCACCGGCATATGTCTTCCTATACCGTCGAGGGGAAAAAGTGACCGTACCCTGGGAGAAACCCTCAGTGGCTGATGATTCTGCCCAGTTTCTCGGTCAACTTCATGTTTTCACTGTAATCGACCGGAACCACGATAACCGTGGGCTTCTTTTTTTCGGAGAAGCCTGCCTGTAATGCCGGAATCAGTTCGCCCGCCTCAGTAACCCTGATCGACTGGCAGCCGAACGATGCCGCCAGTCCGGCCAGATCGGGGTTTTTGAAATCGGTATGCGAGTACCTGCCATACCGATTCATCTGCTTCCACTTTATCAGGCCGTATCCCCCGTCCTCCCAGACGAGAATCGTTGCCGGGATATCGTACTGGACCGCCGTGGCAAGCTCCTGCACGTTCATTAAAAACCCTCCGTCACCGCAAAGACCGACAATATTCTTCTGCGGGTAGAGTCTTTTTGCCGACAAGGCTCCAGGCAAAGCTATGCCCATGGAGCAGAACCCGTTTGAGATTATGCAGGAGCCGGGATGGTAGACCGGATAGTGCCTTGCAACCCACATTTTATGCGCCCCGACGTCGCTTACGAGGATATCTTCGTCCCCCATGACGGATCTGAGGTCGCTGAGGATCTTCTGCGGCTTGAGGGGAAAACCCTCGTCATCACCGAACTCCTGCATTTCCCCGAGCATATGCACTCTCTCTTCCCTGAACTCCTGCACGTCCCAGGAGTGGCTTTCACCGAGGCTCTCGGTGAGAGCCCACAGACTCGCGGCGATGTCCCCTACTATTTCAACGTCGGCGCGGTAATTCTGGTCCACTTCAGCCGGCTCGAAGTCGATATGGATGATCTTCTTGTCCAGACCGATATTCCAGATATGCGGATGCCATTCAACCATGTCGTAACCGATGCAGATAACCAGATCCGCTTTCGAAAACGCATAGGAGACATGATCCTTCAGCCCCAGGCCGGCGGCAAAGAGGCAACGATCGTGCCTTGCCGACAGAGCCCCTTTCCCCATGAACGTATTCGCCGCATGGATTCCCGTTCTGTCGACAAACCGGTTGAGCTGTTTCGACGCTCTTGTGCGCACGCAGCCGTTACCTGCCAGAATGATCGGTTTCCGGGCTCTGCCGAGAAGCTCGACCGCACTCCTGACAGCTTTCTCGTCGGGAGCGGGGCGGCGGGCATTCCGGCCGGTTTCGAAGGGTTCGACCAGGGTCTCTTCCCGCGCGATATCCTCGGGAAGCTCCACCACGCATGCACCGGGTTTTTCGGTTGCCGCCCGCTTGAACGCCTTGTGGACAACCTCCGGAATATTGTCCGCCTGAAAAACAGACTGGGTCCATTTTGCAATCGGCTTGTAGAGGTTTACCGCGTCCATATTCTGGTGAGACTCTTTATGCAGCCTGTTCGTTCCGGCCTGCGCGATAATGGCGACAAGAGGACTGTTGTCCATGTTTGCGTTGGCGACACCGGTCGCCATGTTTGTCGCGCCGGGCCCGAGCGTGGAAAGACAAACGCCCGGCCTGCCCGTCAGCCGCCCGGCGACATCGGCCATAAAAGCTGCCGCCTGTTCATGGCGGCAAATCACAAACTCGATCGGAGAGTCGAGCAGGGACATCATGAGATCGGCATTCTCTTCACCCGGCACGCCGTAGATCTCTTTGACCCCCTCTCGTTCGAGACATCGAAGAAACAGATCGGATGCTTTCATATATCAACTCGTTGCAAACCTTTCGCGGAGAGAGAAACCGGGCGCGACACCGCCGGTATCACGCCGCCGTAAAACAACTGTAACAGGGGCAAACCTTTAACCGTTCGAAATATCCGCTTTTCCGGCATTAAGGGACGTTCGCAACTACATAAACTAACCTCACAACATTTTTGAGCACCGAAACGCTGTCGCCGAAAGAGTTGAACCTATAAGGTATAAGAACGAATCGGCCCCATGTCCGAATCCAAGAAGATTCAGAAGCTGGAACGTGATCGTGAATCATCCAAGTTCAAAAGTCGTAACCCCGAATATCTTATCGATGCAAAGATCCGGTTGCCGGCCCATGTACATTCGTGCAGTTTTGAAAACAACCTTCATACCATGTCGCTGAACCAGATCGACTGCGGCTGAATTGCATTCGGGTATATCAAGATATATCGGCGAGCCGTCAGGCGCGGATGCCTTAAAGGCCCGGAAGAGTTGCTCAGCGAGTTCCGGACGGTCCGCAAACAACGGGCCGATTTTGTACCCTGATCGGCAGGGACGCATGACGCCGTATCCGGCAAGACGATCATCTTCACTGATTCCAAGGGCTGTGCTTCCCGGTTGTCGTATCCAGCATTTCAAAAACTCCTTTCGTTCGCCGGGAAATAGTGCCCGATCGTAGGCGAGCCAATCTGTAAACGGGATCGAAGATAGTTCCGAAATCCCCTGATGTGAGCATTGCTTTCCGCCCGCTGTTCCCTCATAGCGCATATTGCTGTAAGCGAAGGTAAAGCCGAGTTCCTGGTAATTCTCCTTACGCTCCAATACACCATCAAGGCCTATGGTCATCCCCCGAAGCCTCCTGAGCGCTGCACGGCCAAGCCTGAAACCTATTGCAGTACCACGATATTCCGGTAACACGATGTACAATCCGATGAATCCGAAAGACGAGCCATACCTGACGGCCGATATCGCCCCTGCAGGTTTGTTGTCAACCAGGCCGACCAGGAATCCTTCAGGATCAGTGCGGTAAAAACACTCCTTATCTCCAAAGCCCGGATTCCACCCTTCACGTGCCGCCCAGTCGATGGCAAAATCAACTTCAGGGAAAGTCATCGCCCTGATCGTGTATTCATAGTCTTTATTCATGATTCATGAAGATTTTTTTTACTTGGACTTGCTCCATCCATCAAGACACTCCTTTCTTCTCTCCTCTCCCATTGCAGGCTTGTAGCTTCGCTGGGCTTGGCGCAGCAACAGCAGCTCGTCCGTCGAACCCCGGACACCTGATCCCAGACCGGCAAGATAAGCCGCACCACTTTTACGGTTATCAAACATCGCCATCATGATGATCTTCCTGGTTGGAGTTTACATCAAAAGGCTCCCAGCCGCCGCCGAGAGCCTTGTATAAGCTGATCAGATGGGTGATGGCGCGGGTTCGGGCAATGACCAGCTCGCGCTCGATATCGGCAAGCTCACGCTCGGCATCGACCACGGCCAGAATATCATCTTCACCATCGCCGTAACGTTGCTCCGCCAGCCGTACGGCACGCTCATTGACATCCACTGCCTTTTCCAGCCGTCCGACCGTTTCCAGCTCCTGCCCGTAGCGCACGAGCGCGGTTTCCGCATCGCTCAGTGCTCTCAGCACAGCTCGCTCATATTCCAGTGCGGCTCGTTCAGCCTGTGCCTCCTCGGCCTTGATCCGGGCGCGGATGCGCCCGCCCTGAAAGACCGGCCAGCGAATCATCGGACCCAGTGCAAAGGTGGCACTGCCACTTTCGAACAGATCACCGAAGGTCAAGGTTTCAAGCCCGACTGCCCCGGTCAGGGAAAAACTCGGAAACAGCCGGGCTTCAGCCACGCCAATCTCTGCCGTGGAAGCGGCAAGACGTCGTTCGGCGGCGCGGATATCCGGTCTGCGGCGCAAAATATCCGAACGCAGGCCCACCGGCACGATATCGGGCGCGATCGGCAGGGGTTTGGTGGTCTCAATATCGGTAAAAATCGCCTGTGGTTCCTTGCCGAGCAACACGGCGATCTGATAGGCATTGGAACGCATTTGTGCGGTCAGGTTCGGCAGGCGTGATTCGGTCACGCGCAGTCGGCTTTCGGCGCGAGTCACTTCAAATTTATTGGACATTCCGGCATCGAAGCGCTGACACGCGATCGTAAACGTCTGCTGTTGCAGGTCGATATTCTTCTGCAGAATAGCGCGCTCACGCTGAATGCCGCGTAGTTCGACATAATTGCGGGCGATTTCGGCAAAAACCGACAGTAATATGTCGCGCCGCCCAGCTATCGATTCTTCGATTCGCGCATCGGCAGCTTCCACCGCACGCTGCGTGCCGCCGAATACATCCAGCTCCCATCCTGCGTCAAAGCCTGCGTCGTACACATCGATGCTGTTGTCGATTGAAGTGCCGGGCAAGTTCGGAATCACCCCCAGTTGGCGGCCGTTTTCACTTAACCGTTCGACCGATGCTCCGGCATTGCTGCCGATCTCCGGGTAAAAGCCTGCGTCCTCGACACTCCGGATGGCACGGGCCTCGCGGATACGGGTTTCGGCAATTTTGATGTCCAGATTGCTGGTGGCGGCTTCGTTAATATAGCGGTTCAGCAACGGGTCGTTCAGTTCCTCCCACCATTTTACGGCGATCGGACCGGCGCTGATTTCCCGCTGTGCTCGCTCGCTGGCAGACCAGCCGCCCATGTCGGAGAGTGTAGGCGCGGTATAATCCGGCCCGACCGTACATGCAGTCAGCAGCATGGTGGTTAACAGTAAAACACTACGCTTCATTGTGCCTCCTTTTATCCGGAAACGCCCGTATATGCCGGGCGATGATACGTTCTTCATTGGTGGAGATAATCTGCCGGAAAGCGCCTTCGGGCAGCTTCATGGCTGTGCCCGGTATCACCAGTTACTCCTTGCGTTTGTTAAAATACCACCCGGCCACCGGCATGGTGATACTGCCGATGATCAGCAACGGCCAGGTGTTAGCCCAGACTTCGGCAAACGGCATGTCCTTCAGGAACAGCCCTTTAATGGTGATCATGAAATGTTTCAGCGGATTGATTTCATTGGCGATCTGCAACCACTGCGGCATGTTCTCCACCGGCGCGGCGTAGCCCGACAGCGCCACTGCAGGCACCATAAAAACAAGCGCGCCGAGGATGGCCTGTTGCTGGGTTTTCGATATCGCCGAGATAAACAGCCCTACCCCGACTACCGAGAGAATGAAGATAAACAGCGCCATGAACAGGAGCAGCAATGAACTTTTATAAGGAATATCGAACAGGGTGATGGCGACCAGCCAGATCACCATGCCTTCGGTCATCCCGATCAGCAGTGCCGGAACGGTTTTACCGATCAGGATTTCATGCGGCATCAGCGGTGAGACCAGTAACTGGTCGAAGGTGCCGAGTTCCCGCTCGCGGGCAACCGACAGGGCGGTGACGATCAACACCACCAGCATGGCCAGAATGCCCACCAGCGAGGGCACGGTAAACCAGAGGTAGAGCAGGTTTTCATTGAACCAGTTGCGGTCGACGATGACTGCCGGGGGCAGCGCTTCGCCATGCTCTCTTGCAATGTCGCCGTCATAGCGCGAGATGATGCTGCTCAAGTAGCCGGCAACGATCTGCGCCGTATTGGAGCGCCTGCCATCTAAAATCACCTGCAGATTGGCCTTCTGACCAGCTTCGATGCGGGTGGAAAAATCCTGCGGGATAGTGAGTGCGGTCAACGCCTCCTGCCGGTCGATTACGCCGCCAATCTCTCCTTCATGTCCCAAAAAGATCAGGTTGGTAAACGTAGGGGAACCGTTAAGGCGTTGTACGATCTCATAGCCATGCCTGCCGCTATCCTGATTGAGGATGGCAATCGACACATTCTTCACTTCCAGTGTAGCGGCATACGCAAAAATCAACAGCTGCAACAACGGCGGCATGATCAGAACCAGACGACTCCTCGGGTCGCGAAACAGCATCAATGCTTCCTTCATAATCAGCGCTTTCAGGCGCGTGGCGGTGGTGTGTTTACGTGCCATCAGTCAAGCCTCTTGCGGGTTTTACGCATCGTCATCACGGAGAAAAACAGCCCGACCACCGCCATGCCGAGGATACAGGAGAGCAGCAGCGGCCAGACGTTGCCGGTCATGAAAATCGTTTGCAGCGAGGTAACGAAATAGCGGGCCGCTACCGCATGGGTAAGCCACTGGATCGGCTGCGGCATGGCGGAGATCTCGAAGATGAATCCCGATAGCATGAAGGAAGGCAGAAATGCCGATATGATCGCCACCTGTGAAGCCACAAACTGATCCTTGGTGGCAGAAGAGATCAGCAACCCCTGACCGAGCGCAGCCACCAGAAACACGGCAGTGCAGGCAATCAACGCCAGCAAGCCGCCACGAAACGGCACCTCATACCAGAACACGGCAATGGCGGTGCACAGCAGCATGGAACCGAGACCGAGCAGGAAATACGGGATCAGCTTGCCGAGCAGGATTTCGACGATCGAGATGGGAGTCACCATCATCGCTTCCATGGTGCCGCGCTCCCATTCACGGGCAATGACCAGCGCGGTCAGCAACGTACCGATCAGCGTCATCACGATGGCGATCGAGCCGGGAATCAGAAAGTTGCGGCTTTTGAGTTCGGGATTATACCAGTAGCGTTCCTGCATGGTGATGCTGCTTTCGCGCAGTGGGCGTCCACGATCTTCGGCCTGATGCACAAGCCAGATATGGAACACGCCCTGTGCATAGCCCTGCACGAAGGAGGCGATATTGGGTTCCGAGCCATCGGCGATCACCTGAATCTCGGCACTTTCGGCACCGAGCGCGGCTTCGGCGGTAAAATCCTGCGGCACGACGATCAGGCCACGCAAATCTCCGGCAATGAGTTTTTCTTCCAGCGGCGCACGGGTGTGGCTGATGGTGACATCGAGAAAACGTGAATTGCTGAAAGCCTGACTGAGGCTGGTGACATCCGGCCCGGTGGTTTGCAGCACCAGCCCGACTTTAACCCGGTTGCTGTCGAGATTTACGCCATAACCGAAAATAAACAGCAGAATCAGCGGCAGCACGAAGGCGATCAGAATGGCGCTGGGGTCACGCATGATCTGCAGCGATTCCTTGACGACGAGGGCTTTGAGGCGGCGTGCTTGCATCAGGCTACCCCCTTGCGTTCCCGTTCGGCATCGCTGTGCTGTACCAGCGCGATAAAGGCGTCCTTGAGCGTGGGCGCTTCCAATGCGCCATCGACATCCTTCGCCTGTTCTTTCAGATCGTCCGGCGTGCCTGTAGCAATGTTTTCCCCGCGATAAATCAGCCCGATGCGGTCACAATATTCGGCTTCATCCATGAAGTGGGTAGTGACCATCACGGTCACGCCTTTTTCAACCATGCCGGTAATATGTGTCCAGAATTCCCGCCTCGTGATCGGGTCGACGCCGGAAGTCGGCTCATCGAGAAAGAGCACGTCCGGTTCATGCATTACCGCACAGGCAAGCGCCAGTCGCTGCTTGAAGCCAAGCGGTAGATCACCCGCATTGTGCTTGAGCTGTTTTTTCAGATCGAAAATCTCGATCATTTTCTCGATCCGCTGACGCTGCTTGTTACCGGAAAGCCCGTACAGGCCGGAGAAAAAGCTCAGATTCTGCTGTGCGTTCAGATGGCCATAAAGCGAGAATTTCTGCGCCATATAGCCGATGCGGTTTCTGGCTTCAGAGGTCACGGTTTTTAAATCCAACCCTGTAACCGTCGCCTTGCCCTCAGTTGGCTGCAGCAGGCCACACATCATTTTAAACGTGGTGGACTTCCCCGCACCGTTTGGGCCGAGCAGGCCGAAAATCTCGCCACGATAAATGTCAAACGTGTTATCGTGCACAGCGGTAAAATCGCCGAAACACTTGGTCAGCCCTTTGGCTTCGATCACCGGCCTGTCCGCATCCGGCTTTTCTTCCATATGCTCGGCGAGTTCGGAGTGCCCGCCGGGGCCGCCGCCCAGCACATCGATGAAGGCATCCTCAAACCATGGATCAACATGGTGCCATTCGGCTGTTTCTCCCGGTGCAACGGTTTCCAGCGCGGGCGTTTCCTTTTCCTTTCCCATCACCACGCGCACATGCTTGCCCTGAATCACCCCGTCGATGACACCCTCCTGTTGCAGGGTGGTCATCAGCACTCGGCGACGGTTTTCCGCTTTTACACCGTGTATCTGAAAAGTGCGCCCCTCAACATGGGCGAGCAGCTCCGAAGGCGGGCCATCGTGCAACATCTTTCCCTCATTGAGCAGAATGACGGTATCACACTGCTCCGCTTCATCCAGATAGGCCGTTGACCACACCACGCCCATGCCACCACCCAGCAGTTCCTGCACCATCTTCCACAATTCCCGGCACGAAATCGGATCAACGCCGACACTCGGTTCATCGAGCAACAGTAATTCCGGATCGCCGATAAGTGCACAAGCCAATCCCAACTTCTGCTTCATCCCGCCGGAGAGCTTGCCCGCCAGTCGCGGCTTAAAGCGTTCAAGATCGGTAAAGGCGAGCAGGCGCTCAAACTTTTCCCCGCGCTCCCTGCCGGTCACCTGCCGCAGATCGGCATAGAGGTGCAGATTTTCGATAACGCTTAAATCTTCATACAAACCGAATTTCTGCGGCATATAGCCGGTGATGGCGTGAATCTTTTCGGTATCTTTCACGCCGCTCAAACCTTTGACGGTGATGCTACCCTGATCGGGTTGCATCAGCCCGGTAATAAGGCGGATCAGTGTGGTTTTTCCGGCACCGTCCGGCCCGACCAGCCCGGTGACTTTCCCCGGTTGAATGGTGGTAACAATCGAATCCAGCGCCGGAACATCATCACCCTTGAACCGCTTGCTGACGCCTTCAATGTTGACAAGTGATTCACGTGCCATCCTCACCTCGCGCTGACGTGGGTGCGGTATCAATGGTGACACTCACTGGCATACCCTGACGCAAACCCTGATCCGGGTTGTCGACAATCATCCTGAGCCGGTACACCAGATCGGTGCGCAGTTGGGTGGTTTCGACATTCTTCGGGGTAAATTCAGCCTGAGGCGAGATAAAGCCGATCTGACCCTGATAGCTGTCACCGGTATCGGTGGAGACAGTAGCACGCTGACCCGGATAGATGCGGCCCAGATCCGGCTCGGCAACATAGGTACGCACCCAGACCGGATCATCGACGGCCAGCGTATAGACCGGTTGGCCCACCTGAATCACCGAACCCGGTTCGCGTACACGAGTGAGGATGATACCTGACGAAGGGGCTTTAATCTCAGTATCTTCCAGCGCGGTTTCATTGCGATCCACCCGTGCTTTGGCGGTTTGTACCCGTGCCTGCGCCTGATCGCGCCCTGCCAGCGCATCTTCATAGAGCGATTCGGAAACAGCACCGGTTTTTACCAGCTTGGCGCGACGTGTATAGGAGCTCTCGGCATTGGTCAGCACAGCTTTCGCCTCCACCAGCTCGGCCTTGGCCATAGCCAGGTCTTCAAGGAACGTATCCCGATCCAGCACGGCGACCACATCGCCTTTTTCTACACGATCACCCTCTTCAAAGTGCACTGCAGCAATACGACCCGATACACGGAAAGAGAGCACGACATCGCGGATATCGACATTGCCGTAGAGCGTCAGCTCATCGCTTTTGTCGTTATGCATGAGCCATTCGTAGACCAGCCAGCCGCCGACGCTGATCACGATACCGACAATCAGTGCAATTATTTTCTTCATGACTCCTCCTTCGACCCATCGGGTCTCACGCCCAGACAGCAAAAGGCTTGCCGACATAAGAGATCGGAGATTTTCTCCGCATGCGCCCCATCCAGCGTTTCCACATCGAGACGGCGCAACAGCGCTTCGCGTCCGGATAAAAAGATGAGCACCTGACCCAGCAGCATATGCGCCCGCATGATGGTATCGTCATCGCTGACCAGCGTACCGGTAAGCTTGGCAACCAGCTTGGTGAGTATCTCATGCAGCGGGCGTACGATGCGTTCGTATAAAATGTCGTAGGCACCGGTGGGCATAAACTGTTCTCTGAGGACGATCATCCCCCAGGGCCGGGCCTGTTTATTTTCAATAAACAGATGCGCCAGGACCTGCATGGTTTTCACCAGATAAGTACCGGCCTCCTGTTTGGTGATGCGTTGGTCGGCAAGCACCTCCCATATGGAGGAAAGCGATTCGTTCAGCTCGGCATGGATCTGCCCGGTGATATATTCCACCATGCCGATATAGACGCCTTCTTTATTGCGGAAATAATAGGGAATAGCCGAAATATTCACCCCGGCACGGTCGACCAGCATGCGGGTGGAGGTCGCCTTGAATCCCTGTTCACCAAAAAGCTCGATGGCTGCATCAATCAGCGCCTGCTTGGCGTCGATACGTCCTTCATTCATGGTTGGTTGCGTCCTGTTGTTGCATTGTCATTTTATCTACAGTATAAGTCAATCAAATGAATGAGTCAAGCGATTGAAACAATTAAATAATAATTTTTATACCTCTCTACTTCTGTTTAGCGTTTAGGGACGCTCGTGTCGCCGAAAGGGTGCGGGTATCCAGAGATCAACCTTCAGGCACTTCAGGGCAAAAGCCGAAAGCGGAAGTGTTCGGAGATGTGTCAGGGGTTGGTTTTACAATAGGCACTGGAGCTCGGGACGGCCTGTTCCGAAGTGGTTTATCTGCCTGGGATTTCAGCAGCAGTAACGCATCAGATCGTGAGGCAAATTGTACGATCATCCGGATCAAGTGAGTTTTCTGGAGCATAGTGTACCACTTGTTCTGGACCAAACTGTACCACCCATTCTGGAGCAAAGTGTACCGGGCATTCCGGAGCAAAGTGTACCACTCTCGCCGAGCGGATTTGTAACATCATGTACCTTTGGCATCAAAAACCGGAGGTGCAGATGGCAAACAAACCATCGGAATGTTACAAATTCGACAATGTCCAACTGCCGTTCAAGCGCTTTGTGGCAAATGACATAAATCGATCAATTTAGGTTATTCTAAGTTTGTCTTTCTATACTTCATCCCCAGCTTGTCCATCCTGTTTCTCAGTGTATTGGCATTGATACCCAGCCGTTCAGCTGCACCATCCGGCCCATGAATTTTCCCTCCAGCCTTGTCGAGTACCTTTTGGATATGCCGGGATATCATTTCATTGAGGTTATCGGTTTCCGTTAAAAAATCATCGGAACTACCCGGGCTCTCCATTGTAAAATTGAGTTGATCAAATGCAAGTGGACCGGTAGGATTCAGGATTAAAGCCCTCTCGACGATATTTTCCAGTTCACGAACATTGCCCGGCCAGTTGTAGGCCATGAGTAAATCCATACTCTCAGGAGCGACTTTGGGGAGTGAGGGCAGTTTTAGTTCTTTCACTTTTTGCGCAATGAAATATTGGAGCAGGGCAGGGATATCAGATTTTCTTTGACGGAGTGGCGGGATCATAATTGGAAACACATTGAGTCTGAACCATAAATCTTCTCTGAATGTATATTCCCTGACCATCTCTGAAAGATTTCGATTTGTGGCTGCAATGATACGAATATCCAACGTAATCGTTTTGACACCCCCGACGCGCTCGATCTCTTTGCTTTGCAAAACTTTTAATAATCGAACTTGCGCTGGTAAGGGAAGCTCTCCAATTTCGTCAAGAAAAACAGTGCCTTTGTCAGCTCGTTCAAATCGTCCGCGTTTCTGTGCCAGGGCGCCGGTAAAAGCGCCCTTCTCATGACCAAACAACTCGCTATCCAGCAAGGTGTCGGGAATAGCGCCGCAATTGACACTTACGAACGGACCGTCTTTGCGATTGGATGAATAATGAATGGCATTGGCAATAACATCTTTTCCGACACCCGTCTCTCCCAAAAGCAGGACAGGACTGTCCATTTTCGCAACTTGCTGCACACTCTGCATAACCTGCTTCAAGCCAAATTTGGATCCTATGATCTCATCCCCGGAGAGTCGTCGCAACTCGCCCTGTAAATAGCGGTTATCATCGGCCAGCAACTCTTGCAGCTTTAAAACCTCGCGATGCTTTAATGTATTTGACAGCGCTACAAAGAATGGCAGCTTTAGCGTTGCAAATAGTTTTGCATGTTCTTCATTGAACCGATTCAGGCCATACGCAAGCAAGACCAGGGTTCCAATAACCTTATCTTTCAGGATTAAAGGCAGACTCAGAACGGATGATAATGGCTCATTCAAGGCAGTAAGCATACATTTGGCGACGGGTTCATTTTCAGGATCATTAATGATCAGTATAGGTGGAAGGTTTCCAGCTCGCCACACATCCGCCAACGCCATTAATTTTTCTTTCGCCTCCCGATCAAATGGAACATAGGCATCCATTTTTTCAAATGTATCCTGATCGGCTCTGGCAATCAAATTCATAGAACGAAGGTCCTGCTGATATCGTTGCAAATACATTCTATCAGCCGGCATGAATTGTGAGATATATTTAATGCACTCGTGCAGGCCTTTTTCAATGTCAAGATGCCCGCAAATCTTTAGAGTAACTTCACGAAAAAACTCATTCTCGTTCATAACAGATTTCAATTTTTCAACATGTATTGGCGCTATCGAAACGATATGATAATTGCAATATAAAACAATTACCGTATTTGGTGAAATTATTACCATATTTGGTAAAATCAAAATCGGCCGGTTTATCTAAGATACTGATAAATAATAACTTAAGAATTTGGCATAACTTTTGATCTAATCATATAGAGAAACGGATTGAACATAAGAATACATCAATAGAAAATGCTTGAGATCATCGAACTTCAAATTACTGGTAACGATGCTGAAAAAGTAAAAGCCTGTCTAAAGCAACTGTTCAAACAAGTGCAAAAGGATAAATATATAATGATCAAAGTTTATAATAAGCTCGATTTAGATAACGACTTTAGTATTCACCTGACTGATAACACTAACACGTTAGAGCAGCATGGCAGTGCGCTTGGCCAGCATCTCGTCTCAGTCTTGAAAGAATTCGGATTGGTAAACCATAGCATGTGGATTGAAAAGACAACCCAATAAATGGGCCAGTCTCATTTCCTTTGAATTATTGTGGTGGCGTGAGAATGGATAGCTGAAGACAAACTCTTTTAGACAACTGGCAAACATGTCAGTTACTGATGGATTTAACATCAAAGAACGGCTTCTCGGCAGTTGATGTGAAATCCTGTTTAAAGCAAGCAAACCGGAGGAGATAAAAATGAAACTCAAACATTATCTGTACAACGCCTTTGTCATCGAATCCGGAGATAAAAAAATTGCTATCGATCCGGGCGGGTTTTTCCTGTACTATTTCAGGATGACGACGCTGATTCCAAAATCAGAATGGAACGACATCACACATATCTTTGTAACGCATGGCGATCCTGACCACCACTTTCATACGGATCGAGTAGCAAATGCTTCAGGCGCACAGATTATTTGCAATGAAACGATGATGAAAACAATCAATGGCAAAGCACTGATGCTTGGTCCGCGAAGCAAAGGACTGGCCTTCACCGCGGACATCCAAAACGTCAATACACTGTCCGTGAATCAAACCATTCAGCTTGATGGTATGACCATTACCGGGCTCGTCGCCGAACATGGACCGCTCACGTTGAAAATCGGCCCGCTGAAAAAGACCGTCTATCCCGGGCCTGAAGAAAGAGTCGGTTGGGGGGACATGGGATTCAAGATCGACATAAATGGAAGCACCATTGTAAATCTGGCCGACACACTGCTGCACATTCAGGACTGGCAGTCGATTAAAGATGCGGATGTACTGATGATTCCGATTGGTGGCAGGGAAGCTCATAATACAATGGACGAGACTGAAGCCCTGCAGGCTGTAAAAGAGTTGAGACCAAAAGTTGTCATCCCGTGTCATTATAATCTACCCGCCTTGTTGACCAAAGAATACTGCAAAGCTGATGAGGCCATGTTCAAAACTGAGGTGGAGAAATTGGGTGCTGACTGCCGGATTATGAAGTATGGTGATGAGATAAAAGTTTGATAAATGAAAGTATCTGTATCCACAAAAAGACCAATCCTTTCTCCGTGTGGACTGAAAGACATTGAGCATCAAGTCGATACCTATATTGGGTGCGAACATTATTGCTATTATTGCTATGCCCTACCCCATGCTGAAACGGATTGGTCAAAAGAAATCCTCATCCATAAAGATATTGTTGACCAACTCGATCAAGAACTCGACAAGATAGCACCTCAGACAATATATTTGGGTTATCAAACCGATCCTTACCAGCCCTGTGAAAAGGACTATTGCCAAACTCGAAAGGTTTTGGAACTACTTTTTAAAAAGGGTTTTTCAGCCAGTATTCTCACAAAGTCAGATCTCGTTGTTCGTGATATTGATATTTTGAAAGAAATGAACGACGCCGCAGTCAGCGTTTCAGTTGCATTCAAAAACAACAAAACACGCAAGCTGTTTGAAGCCAATACCATTGAAACGGAAAAGCGGATTACGGCTCTGCAACAATTGAAAGAAGCGGGTGTAAGGACTGGCACCCTGCTCTGCCCGATTATTCCCTATATCACGGAAACACTTCAGTTGATCGATATGCTGGAACCCTATGCTGATGTCATCTGGATTTACGGCCTTGGGTTCAATGATCGTTCGGCAGAAAACTGGCTGAACGTTGAAAAGATTTTGAATTGTCACTTTTCCACTTTACTCGAAAAAATTGAACCGATACTATTCTCAAAAGAGCATCGCTATTGGGTGGAGCTTGGACAAAGCCTGGAGACGCTAAGAACGGAACGAAAATTGAATTTGAGTATCCATATATAGCCTTTTAAATGGAAAGAGAGAAAATGCCTGATAGAGCTAATGCAACCGACGCATAAAACCACACGGCTGATTTGTGGCGTTAGGCTCTTGAAATTAGCAATAAGAATCGTATTGAAAAGGAAAAGCTATGAGTTTACACAATCAGCAAAAGCCTCTAAAGAATCCGATATTGCGGACCATGTTTCAAAGCTGGATACAAGCATGCGGTGAAGGATGGACACATTGGCAAGTGTTAGTTGCATATGCCTTTTCCGTACTTTTTGCTGTGGGATTACTTGTGTATGCGAGCATGATGGGATTAGGATGGTCCTGGATTCAAATGTGTGCTGCAGGACTAATAGCGTGGGACCTGACTGGCGGTGTCATAGGATATAATCATCATGCAATCAAAAGGAAAAGTCTCAAAGAAACCAGCAAATCATCACCATTGCATCATAATCTACAACATATCCATCCTTTGATTTTAGTGTTTTTCAATAATGAGTCATGGCTTCTTGGTGTTACGATATACTGGTTTATAACATTTTTCTTGTACGTCGAGTTTTTAGAAATCAAGCCTGCAACGGGTCAGCGTAGAATTGGAAAAAATGGGCAGCGCGCGGTAATCGGATTCGAATGTGCCGTAGCACTCTTTCTCATTACAAGCTCGTTCTTTGCAGCTGATATCCCTACAGATTTTCAAGTATTTGGTATTTGTGTGTATAGCATATCCTGTGTATTGACGCTCATATTGATGAATACGCCGCTACCATTTCAACGAACAACGGCCATCATACAAGTCGTCGGGATGATATTTTTGGGAATGATGCTGTTTCCTCCAGATGGATTTCAATGGGTCATCCCTGTCTACTTTTTAAAGTTATTAGTGGGATTTACCGCAAAAGAAGCTGTGGATGAAAAATGGCGTTACTATCAATCTAAAAAAAGAGGAATTGCAAAATGTCCATTAAAAAAAAGACCTATCGAAGTGGCCCATACCAGGAATATTTCGCCCAGGGAACCCAGGTTGGAAATGTTCTCTATCTATCGGGTCAAATTGGAATTGATCAGGATGGGAAGACTCCAACACGTATCGTTGACCAGACAAAGGTTGCCTACATGAATGTAAAGGATGTTCTCTCACAATTTGGAGCAGATATGGGCAACATCGTTGATGAAACCTTCTTTGTTAGCGATATGGATGAATTCTTTGGTAATATCGAAGATGTATATGGTGCAAGAGAAGTGGCATACGGTGGAAATCCTGAAGTATGTCAAACCTTAGTTCAAGTAGTGGTTCTTGCCCAACCAGAACTGAAAATCGAAATAAAGTGTATAGCGCATCTGTAGTCCGGACAATAACAAATAGTCATGACTGACGCAGAACAACAAGTCTTCCGTCGGAAGATAATTGGTGAACGCATATTGCTGATGCTGCCGCTCAATGTTGTGCTGGCTGCGCGAATACGGGGAGCCGTTGATCCGGAAAGCGTAATTACAGCTTTGGATCGGCTGAGGTCACGACATCCCCTCCTGGCCGTCCGCGCCGAGATAAGAGACGATGGAACGGGGATGTATGTCGGGTCGAACGTCCCACCCATCCAGATCGAGGTTGTACTTCGCGAAAGCGACGACCAGTGGCTTGCCCGCGTAGAAGAGGAACTACAGGTCCCGTTTCCCATCGAGACGGGACCATTCGTGAGATGCTCACTCGTGCACTCAGAAAGGAAGTGCGATGTCATACTGTGCGGGCTCCACACCATCTGCGACGGCATGTCTCTCGGTTACCTTCTTCGCGACTTGCTCGAGTGCCTCGCGGAGCCGGAGAAGGAAATCACCGGTCCTGTTGTTCCTCCCGCCATCGACAGCAGTACCGTACCAAAGCCTCCGTCTACACATGCGCTACAACGCTTCATCATGGGCTTGATTAACAGGAAATGGGAGGCAAAGGGCATCCAGTTCAACGAGTCCGACATGTACCGAATGCACGAGAAGTACTGGGAGAGTAACACCGGCATTCAACTGCTGGCCTGGACCCTCGATGCCGAGGATACGGCGCGACTCGTTGAACAAAGCCGCGCCGAGAAGGTTACGGTAAACTCGACGCTGTGGACCGCGTTTCTTGCGGCTCAGTACGAGGTCCAACCAGACCGCCTGCGTTACCGGCAGAGATCGGCCCTGGCGGTGAGCATTAGAGACAAGCTCAACGTACCCGTAGGAGACGCCTTGGGATTCTACGCGTCATCGCTCACCGTGAAGCTGCCGTACTGTTCCACTATGTCGTTCTGGAATAATGCGAGAGTTGTGCACGAGAAGATCACGAAGGAGTTGGCCAAGACGGACCTCTTTCGAATGTTGTCTTCAGAACTGATTCACCCCACGCTGCTCGACTCGCTTTACTTCAGGAAGTTCGGATTGGTGGAGGGCACCATGCCGAACAAGCTGCTGCGCAAGATGAAGTGGGATCAGACTACCTATGGATATGCCTTCACGAACGTAGGCCGCTTCAACATCCCCACAAGTTACGGACCTCTTGAACTCGAGGCCGTGCACGGCCCTCTGTTCTACTCGGATGTTGAAGAGAAGATGCTCGGCGTCATAACCGTTGGGGGTCGGCTGTCCTTCTTCCACGTGAGTCGACGACCCGTCGTAGGTGACGCTACTCTCTTGAAGGATGCCGCCATGAGATACCTGAAAGCAGCGGTTGGAGAAAGCACCTAACCAGTCGCTGCCCCTAATTATCAACCGGATAAAACTCTTTAGCCATGAAATACAATACCATTGTCATAGGTGGAGGTCTGGCAGGATTAATCGCTGGGGCTTCACTTTCAAAATTTGGAAAAAAAGTGCTGCTACTGGAACAGCACTACAAACCAGGTGGCTGTGCAACCACCTTTAAGCGAGGAGATTTCATTATAGAGGTTGGCCTTCATGAAATGAGTGGCATGGCTGAGAACGGCACAATAAGGGGTCTTTTCAAAATGCTGGAAGTGAATAAGCGCGTTCAATTTCAGCAAGTACCCGAATTCTACGGCGTGCTATCAGATAAAGAAGATTTTGTTTTTCCTCATGGCTTTGAAGCGGCGACCAAGGCACTCATCGACAGATATCCTGAAGACGAAAAAGGCATAAAAAAGTTAATGAAATTGATTGCCGGTATGAGAAAGGAAGGAACCAGCTTACCTCGTACACCCTTGAAACGCAAGCTAATGTATCCGTTGATGCCCTTGCTTTACCCCAACCTTGTGGAGGCATCTCGACATACGGTTGGGTCTTGGTTAGACAAGCACATCAATAATGAAAATGCAAAACTAGATCTTGTCGCACACATTGGTTACTGGGGCGATGACCCTTACACATTATCGATGTTTTATTTTGGTTTGCCTTTCTCTGGCTTTGTTGAGAGTGGTGGTTACTTTATAAAAGGTGGTTCTCAACAACTTTCCAATCATCTAGCCGCATACATTGAACGACAAGGCGGCAGTGTTTTATTGGCGAAAAAAGTTGAGAAAATTGTCACCAAAAATGGTCAGGTAACCGGAGTCACCTTCCGCGATAGTTTTAACAAAAGCGAAGAACCCGTCACCATTGCTTGCAACAATGTAGTGGCCAATTGTGCCATCCCATTGGTACCGGCTTTGCTGGATGAGCCACATGCCAGCTCACTAAAACGAAAAATCAATTCACACGCAAATTCTTGCTCATTGTTATGCATTTATCTTGGTTTTAAAACAAATGTGGAAGCATTTGGTGTCAAATACTATTCAAATTTTATCCGAGGAGACGATGTAAAAACCTTGAAGGACGTACACCTTAACCAACTTGGTGATTGGCCTAAACGCAGCTTCATTTTTGTAGATTACGGCAAGATAGATGCCCAACTGGCACCGCCTGACAAATCTGTAGGTGCGATCTGCGGCGTAGATTATCTGAAAAACTGGGAAGGTTTGAGTGAACAAGAATACAAAGCAAAAAAGGAAGAAGTCGCCCAGGTTCTACTGCAGCGATTAGAAAAGAAATTTCCTGGAATACGAGAAAGCGTAGAATATTACGAAGTCTCTACACCTGAAACCATTCAACGATATACCTCGAATCCTAGTGGATCAGTTTATGGTTTTGCCCAAACTAAAAAACTATCAGGGGCTAAGCGATTTAGAAATAATTTCTTGATACCAAACTTGTATTTCGCATCAGCATGGACATTTCCTGGTGGTGGCTTTGAAGGTAGCATAATGGCGGGTTTTTTGGCTGCTTTGCAAATGAATCGAGACAAAATATGGTCGAAATGTGATGACGCAAAGTATGTTGACCAGAGAGTTGTTCCGCTTTTAAAAACCAACAAAATCGATGACAAAACGCTCGAATTGAGCTTTGAAAAACCAAATGGTTTTCTGCACCAAAAAGGTCAATATTCCATCCTCAAACTCATAGCACCAAAATTGACAGAATTAGACTTGCCTTACCGCTGGCTACCTGTAGATTCCACATCTGAGGAATCCGAACTTAAGTTTCGAATCACACTAGAAAACAATAGTTTTTCCAAAAGCTGTGAGCAACTAGAAATCGGCGATGAGGCTTTGATATTTGGTCCTATGGCTTGAAAAAACGAAATGTAAAGTAGCACGAAAGCACAACAACGTGTATAATGCATGCCAGCGTGCGTTCACAAACAATTCATATCTTCAATCTATTATTACTCCGGCAACAATAACTCACACATCATACACGAGACCGTTGAGAAGGAAAATAAAGAAATGTATAACAAATCGTTGCACCTGACATTTTTTCCGCTACGCTCCGAAATGCAGATGAATTCAAGCGTTATGCAAAAATCAAACAAATATGGAAAATATAAACTTGAGAATAACGCTCTATGTTGTTGATTATTTTGAGTTTGAAATAAAGCTTAAAGAGCAGTCATACGAAAAGTTACACGATAAAACAAAAAATCAAGGGAGAAAAAATGGAACAACAAAATTCATTTAAAAAAATCGTCGGATGGCTGGCAATTATTTCAGTTCCCTTTGCCTTTGCCAATTTTACATTAACAGGGATAGCCAGCGGAAGCGGGTCTGATCTTTACTCTTTATATAAAGCAGGAGAAGAAGCAGGTAATTTAATGAAATGGTCGTGGTCAGCAGATATGTTAGGCTATTATTTGTTATTAATTCCTGTTGCATTCTTGCTGCATTTTTGGTTAGGAAATAAAAATCCTTATTGGATGAGTATTTTTACTTTTTGTGGATTCGCCTATATATTTTCAGGAAGTATTGGCGCTGTAATTTTGGCTAAAACATGGCCAACGCTAATTTCTGGTTATGCAAATAGCAATGGGATTATTAAAGAAATTTACAACATAGCATTCACCAATACAACCGAAATGGTTTATGGAGGAATCTGGGGCTTTTTAGAATTTTTGCTTGCAGGTGTTTGGTGGATTGGAACTGGCTTTGCAATTAAATCCGAGCGAAAACTTTTAGGAATAATAACAATCGTTCTAGGAATATTTACATCAGCAATCGCACTTGGAGAAATTTTAGCTCTTGAATACATAGCGCTTATCGGGCTGATGATCTATCTGCTCTTGGCTCCTGTATGGGCCGGCTGGGTGGGCATAAGTTTACTTAGAGGGGATGATATAGAATTAGCCAAACCCTAAACAGAAATAAATTCATTCCTTTTTCAAAAGAGCATGATAACATGAAAATAGAGTTGAGATATTTTACAGGAACGGGAAATTCTCTGAAAGTTTTAAAAACATGCGATATTCTATTTGCTGAATCAGGTAATTCTACAAACATTTTCAAGATTTCAAAAGATGAAACGATGTTTCCTGATTCCGATTTAATTGGATTTTGCTTCCCTGTTTACGCATTTGGGATTCCAAGAATATGTAAAAAATATTTACAGGGAATTGAAAGGTTTAAAAAGCGACAAAAAGCATTTATTTTAATTACTGCCGGCGATTTGGATGAATCAGGATTTGCAATAAAGGAGTGTAAACGAATCCTAAGGAAAAAGAATTGTGAGGTCATATATTCTGAGATAATTGAAATGCCAATTAGTTGGACTACTTCTCCCAAACCACCTTTCCCCCCGTCAAAAGAAGATGCGTTAGAAATCATTATGAAAGCCGTAATTAAAACTCAAGAAATCGCTAAAGATATTGTGAACGGAATAGAAAAACATCATCGCTTTAATTACCCCAAAAGATATTCAAAAATCAAATTTTATTTGGATTATTTAGTATTCAAATATTTTGGCATCCAAAACATGTGGAGATTGTTCAATGTATATGACACCTGTAATGGATGCCAACTTTGTGCAAGAATTTGCCCAACAAATAGCATCAGGGTTGTTGATAAAAACCCTGTTTGGAGTAGTACCTGTGAACAATGTATGAGATGTGTGAATTTCTGTCCTACAGAATCGATTTATCAATCGCAAGGCGGGGATACAAAAGGAAAAAGCAAATATCGTGAACCGAGTTTTAAACCGAGGGGGCGATAGAGGATTCGAACTTCTGATCTCTTTCCATGCAGAGAGAAAGCAACACATCTCATCTCATCGCATATGCATGGCGGATTTTCACCAAATTATCATCACGAAATAGCAACAACGACTGTAGCACACTCAAACTGCCTTCAGAACGGCCAATTTCTCCTGCGTCTTTTGCCATGTCTCCCCTGGCATCAGTGGGGCCAGAATCTCTAGTACATAGAGTCCGGCAGACTTCGCGTCCCATGCCGTTGAACTGGTCAATAGCGGACCCATGTCTTCAAGGAAGCGCGGATCGTCCAGTTTTTCAAGGTTTGCCGCCACAACAGGATGGCTGTAGAGATCAACCAGCGCACGGCAGATGATCAGGTCCTGCTCAACCTGTGATATCCGCTGCCAAGGAGCATGAGACCGCCACTGGGTGATATAATCAAGAGGAATCATATATCTGGACTAACCTTTTCGTTCGGCAGCAGTCGCCATCGGGACACTTGCCGGACGCCATGATATGACCGCGACGGAGACAGCGGCGTCGGCACCGGTTTCCGTTCCGCGACATAGGAGGCCAATCCTCCAGCCGATTCAGCTTCACCGATCAGTTCAAGAAGATAACCCAGGCGCTGAGCCCAGGTAACCGGTGACAACCCGGCTATGGCGATCAGTTTTTCAGCATCAAGGGATTCTGCCAGTTCCGACAGAACAGTTACAGCATTGTCAAGTCCTCCCGCATGATGCGGGTAACCAACCACATCGAAAGCGGTAACCTCCGGAGTAGACACCTTCAGATAGCCTCGCGGAGTTTTGAATTCTCGGGTGGGCATCATGGCCGCATTTTTCCGCTTGATGAAATCCACCTTGACCGATCCACAGACAATCCCTGACCGCGAATGCTCCGTAACAACCTGGAATGCCTGAGGGCGATGATGAGCAGCGCCATAGAACTCGCCAGCGGAAAGGATCCCTGCATAATAGGACTCTTTCAGATACTCCATCAATGACGGAATAAACTGGTTGGCCGGAAGACATCCCATCTGTCGATATTCTGGCGGTACGATCACATAAAATCCCCGAAAGGGCATTGCAAGCTCACCCTTGTGACGTAAACGCCGCAATGCGGCACGGGTTGCACTTGTCCCCGAACCAAGAGCCAAAGCAGCTTCATTTCCGCTGAAACAGAACGAGCCTTGTTCCAGCAGGCCATCTATGTATCGGGATAGATTCATATTGACAATTACATAAATCAATCAACAAAAGCAACATTTTTCATTACTTTTACAAATCGATTCATACAATGACTTGGGCCAACATACACAACAAGCAGAGGACAAAAACAAAAAGCACGGTGGCACCGTGCTTTTTTGCTTCGATATGCGGGTGAAGGCAGCCATACATGCGTATGCCCTTATTTATTATAAACTTAAAGGTTTTTTAAATTTATCGTGTCGCATATACGTCGCGGAAATCCACCAAAAATGATTGTTCACTCTACTGTACAGCAGGGTTTTTCTGAGCTCCATGAAAAACAGTCAAGACATGAATCTCGCCATTACTAATACTATAAACGACAATATAAGGATGACTGGAAAAAACCAGTTCCCGAGTACCATTGACCCGTCCTGTTTTACCGCTTGATGGATAGAATGTTAGCTGCTCTGCGACTTTGAGAATAATTCCTCGAACAAGTTTTTTGGCCGCTTTCGGGTTTTCCTGCGCAATATATCCCTCAATGTCTTTGAGCCGATCTCTGGCCTCTTTAGTCCAGATCACCTTCACTGTCTCCCTCCCACTCCTTGAGCATATCCTCATGGGATATCACCCTTCCTGCCTTAAGATCTTCAAGCCCCCTCTCTATGCTCTCAATCTGCCATTCATTAAGTTCAAGGTACTGATTGATCGCCTCCTCAACGACAAACGATTTCGATCGCCTCGTAGCTTGAGCTAACGCCTCGATGCGCTTCTTCGTGCTTGAAGCTATTCTCAGACTTAATTGATCCCGAGGTTCTTTTGGCTGTGAAGTCAGCATGGTAAGTGTTTCTGATTTTTTTTCAATCGTCATACTACATTGTATTACAGTGTAATATAACGAATGATCACCCCAGACCAAAATGACGATCATGTAGCAAGAATGTTCCAAACCTGCTCTATTGAACAAGTCCCTCTCTGGAGCTTAAAACTGAAGTAGGGGACGTCGTGAAAAACAAAAAGCACGGGAGCTCCGTGCTTTTTCGCTTCGATATGCGGGTGGACGATAGAGGATTCGAACCTCTGACCTCTACCATGTCAAGGTAGCGCTCTAACCAACTGAGCTAATCGTCCTTAAGGGCAATAAATATATTATTTTGGTCTGGAAATCCAAAGATTTCCGCCGGAAATCAGGCTGTTTTTTTGCGTTTTCCGCCTTCGTGGTAAAACTCCGGTTCTCCCTCGCCCGCAATGACCTCCGGCGTGATGACGCACTTCCTGACGCCGGTCATGGAGGGCAGTTCGAACATGATGTCGATCATGATGCTTTCGAGTACTGAACGCAGTGCGCGCGCTCCCGTGCCGCGTTCGAGCGCGATTTCAACCACCTTTTCGAGCGCGGCGTCCTCGAAGACCAGTTCGCACTCCTCCATCTCGAACAGCTTGCGGTACTGTTTGACGAGAGCGTTCTTAGGTTCGACGAGAATGCTGCGCAGCGCCTCGGCGTCGAGCGGGTCGAGTGTGGAAATGACCGGCAGACGGCCGATGAATTCGGGAATCAGGCCGTATTCGTGCAGGTCGTCCTGGCTCACGTGTTTCAGAATGCCGGGATCGTTTTCGACCTGCTGGGTTTTCACCTTGGAGCCGAAACCGATGGACGACTTGGCGATCCTTCGGCCGATGACCTTGTCGAGCCCCTCGAACGCACCGCCGCAGATGAACAGGATGTTGCGCGTGTTGACGTTGATGAGCTGCTGTTCGGGATGTTTCCTGCCCCCTCTCGGCGGTACGCCGACAACGGCCCCCTCGAGGATCTTCAGAAGCGCCTGCTGCACGCCTTCGCCGGAAACGTCGCGCGTGATGGACACGTTGGCGGACTTTCGGGCGATCTTGTCGATCTCATCGACGTAGATGATCCCCTTCTCGGCCCTTTCAAGATTGAAATCGGAAGCCTGCAGAAGACGCGCGAGAATGGTCTCGACATCGTCCCCGACATAACCGGCCTCGGTGAGCGAGGTTGCGTCGACGATGGTGAAGGGAACCTCCAGAAGGTTGGCCAGCGTCTGGGCGAGCAGGGTCTTGCCTGTTCCGGTAGGACCGATAAGCAGGATGTTGCTCTTTTCGATAACGACATCCCCGTCGCGGCTCCACTCCTGCGATTCGATTCTCTTGTAGTGGTTGTAGACCGCGACCGCCAGAGACTTGCGGGCGCGCTCCTGGCCGACAACGTACTGCCCGAGAGACTCCATGATGGACTTCGGATTGATCAGGCGGGGCTGAAACGGCTGACTGTCGCCGCCGCCGGCGGTCGTGGGTTTGATCGCGCTGATCTCCCTGCGGAGAATTTCAACCGAGCTCATGATGCACCGGTCGCAGATGAAGGCCTCCGGCCCTGCAACCATGCTGTTGACCTCGTCGCTGCTTCTTCCGCAGAACGAACAGACGACCTGGCCGTCGTCACCGCCGTTCTTTCTCTTCCCTTTCATCCGGTCTTTTTCCTGCGACATTAGAAATCAGCTGTTCTGCGTGTTGAAAAAGGCGGGCTCAGAATCCCATGCGCGCGAGACTGTCGAGCACGTGCTGAATAGCCATGCTGAGCTTCGGATGATCCTCCTCGAAGTGCCCGACCGCATCGTCGAGGCGCCGGGAGAGGCCTTCGTGCTCTTCACCGATCGACGCGTCGTCCCGAACGAGTCTGCCGATATCTTCCCTCAGCACGGAAAGCACCTCGCCGGTGGCTTCGTCTACCGTTTCGGTCTGTTCCAGTTCGGTGTGAAGCTGTTCGAGCAGCTCCTGCAATTTCTGCTTTTCCATATCCCTGCTGTTTTTCCGGCTGCTGTCAGGGTAGATTCGTATACCCCATAAGATAACGATCGACTTCCCGCGCTGCCGCCCGTCCTTCGTTGATCGCCCATACGATCAGACTCTGGCCGCGCCTAGCATCGCCCGAAGCGAACACCTTGGTGCAACTCGTCCTGAAATCGCCGTATTCGGCGCGAATATTCGAGGTTCGCTCTTCCCGCTCGACCTTCAACTCCTCTAATAACCGCTCTTCAGGCCCTAAAAATCCCATGGCGAGCAAAACCATGTCCGCCGGGATGATCTCCTCGGTGCCGGAGACCGGCTGGGGAACGTAGCGCTCTTCTTTTTTCACCCACTCGACCCGGCAGACCTCGACGCCGGTCAGTATGCCGTTGCCGTCGGCGACAAGCTTCATGGTCATCATCGAATAGCGCCTGGGATCCTCCCCCTGCAGGGCCGCGGCCTCTTCCTGGCCGTAATCGACCTTGAGGGTTCTGGGCCACTCGGGCCAGGGGTTGTCCGACGGCCTTTCAAGCGGAGGCTCCGGCATGATCTCGAGCTGGACCACGCTTTTGCAGCCCTGGCGGATCGATGTCGCCACACAGTCGGTGCCCGTGTCGCCGCCCCCGATCACGACAACCGCCTTGCCTTCGGCCGAAATGGCGGGTTCGGTCCCGTCGAGAACGGCTTTCGTGCTCGAACGGAGAAAGTCCATGGCAAAATGCACGCCGCGGCTTTTCCTGCCGGGGACATCGAGATCCCTGGGCTTCGTCGCGCCCGTGCAGAGCACGACGGCGTCGAAATCGTCAAGCAGCTTGCGTGCGGGATAGTCCCTGCCCACCTCGATGCCGAGCACGAAGGATACCCCTTCCTTCTCCATGAGATCTATACGGCGCTGAACGACGGCTTTCTTGTCGAGCTTCATGTTCGGGATGCCGTACATAAGGAGACCTCCGGCGCGATCGTCCCGCTCGAACACGGTTACGGTATGTCCCGCCTTGTTGAGCTGATCGGCACAGGAGAGACCCGCGGGTCCGGATCCGATAACGGCGATCTTCTTGCCGGTACGCCCGGCAATCTCCTGCGGCCCCACCCATCCCTGGGCGAACGCGTGCTCGATGATCGAGCACTCTATATTCTTGATGGTAACCGGGGGCTCGATGATGCCCAGAACGCACGAGCCTTCGCACGGGGCGGGGCAGACGCGTCCGGTAAATTCCGGGAAGTTGTTGGTTTTCATGAGACGCTCGTACGCCTCCCGCCAGAAACCGTTGTAGACATAATCGTTCCATTCCGGAATCAGATTATGAATCGGACATCCGGAGGTCATGCCGCTGAGCATAAAACCGGTGTGACAGTACGGGGTTCCGCAGTCCATACAACGAGCACCCTGATCCCGCAGTTCGGCCTCGGGCATCGCCTCGTGGAACTCGAGCCAGTCCTTGATACGCTCGAGCGGCGGCCTGTCCTCAGGCACGGCTCTCGTATAGTCCAAAAACCCTTTTACTTTGCCCATATACTTCTTTTCCTGTTAACGGTAACAACATGGCACGATCCGCACGCCCGGCCCCGCACAGGGCGGCGCGGCGATGCCCCGTGCACGGCGTTCGCAACCGGCGTCAGTTTCCCGAAACGCGCGCCGGATCGCTGACATTTTTCTGGAAAGCCGCCATAACGGCCTCGTCCCCGGTCATTCCCGAAGCCAGAACGCTCTTCATCGCTTCGAGCGCCCGCTTGTAATCGTGAGGCAGAACCTTGACGAAACGCTTTTTCGTCGTCTCCCAGTCCGCGAGAAGACGCTCCGCGTAGGAGCTTCCCGTGTAGCGGACATGACATTCGATCATGTCGTGGAGCTTCGTGTAGTCGCCCTCGTTTTCGACCTCGTACAGGCCGACCATGTCGAGATTGCAGCGTCCCTCGAAACTTCCTTCGGGATCGTAGACGTATGCCGTTCCGCCGGACATGCCGGCCGCGAAGTTCTTTCCTGTCTCTCCGAGAATGACGACCGTTCCTCCGGTCATGTATTCGCAGCAGTGGTCCCCGACCGCCTCCACGACCGCCTCGGCACCGCTGTTGCGGACGCAGAAACGTTCGCCCGCCATGCCGCGGACATAGGCTTCGCCGGAAATCGCGCCGTAAAGGGCGACGTTGCCGAGAATAATGTTCTCTTCGGGCACGAATGTCGCATGGCTCGGCGGATAGACGATGATCCGTCCGCCTGAAAGCCCTTTTCCGGCGTAATCGTTCGCGTCGCCTTCCAGCTCGAGGGTCATGCCGTTCGGCAGAAACGCCCCGAAGCTCTGTCCGGCCGAGCCGTTGAACTTGAGATGGATCGTGTCGTCCGGCAGCCCTTCGGCGCCGTAAACTTTCGTGACCTCGTTGCCCACGATGGTGCCGACGACGCGGTCGATGTTGTGAATCGGCAGCGTGGAGTTCACCTTCTCCCCTCTCCTGATGGCGGGCTCGCAGATCTTGAGCAGTGTCTTGACGTCGAGACTCTCTTCGATGCCGTGATCCTGGGAGCAGGTATTGTAGAGGCTCTCGCCCTCCTCCTCCGGCTCCGCCATGTAGAGAATCTTCGAAAAATCGAGTCCCTCGGCCTTCCAGTGATTGACGGCCTTTTTCATTTCGAGCCGGTCGACGCGTCCGACCATTTCGTTCAGGCTGCGCACGCCGATGAACGCCATATACTCCCGGACGCCCTCGGCAAGAAAACGCATGAAGTTCTCCACGTGCTCGGGCTTCCCCGTGAAGTTTTTCCTGAGCTCCGGGTTCTGCGTCGCGACGCCAACCGGGCAGGAATCCTCCTGGCAGGCACGCATCATGATACAGCCCATCACAACGAGCGCCGTAGTGGCGAAACCAAACTCCTCCGCGCCGAGAAGCGCACCGATCACGATATCGCGTGCAGTTTTGAGCTGACCGTCGACCTCGACGATGATGCGGCTCCGGAGATTGTTCAGCACGAGGGTCTGATGCGTTTCGGCCAGACCGAGTTCCCAGGGCATGCCGGCATGCATGATGCTCGACACCGGCGAGGCGCCGGTTCCGCCGTCATAGCCGCTGATGAGCACAACGTCCGCATGGGCCTTGGCCACGCCTGCCGCGATCGTCCCCACGCCGACCGTCGAGACGAGCTTGACGTTGATACGGGCCGTGCGGTTCGCGTTTTTCAGGTCGTGGATCAGCTGGGCGAGATCCTCGATGGAGTAGATATCGTGATGAGGCGGCGGGGAGATCAGACCGACTCCCGGCGTCGAATGACGGGTTTTCGCGACCCAGGGATAGACTTTCGTTCCCGGAAGCTGTCCGCCCTCTCCGGGTTTCGCGCCCTGTGCCATCTTGATCTGGATTTCCCGGGCGTTGGTCAGGTACTCGCTGGTTACCCCGAAACGGCCGGATGCGACCTGCTTGATCGCCGACATTCTGGAATCCCCGCTCTCGTCGACGCTGAACCGGTCGGGCTCCTCGCCCCCTTCGCCGGTGTTGCTCTTGCCGCCGAGGCGGTTCATGGCGATCGCGAGCGTTTCGTGCGCCTCCTTGCTGATAGAACCGTAGGACATGGCCCCGGTCTTGAAACGGCGGACAATGTTCTCGACGGGCTCGACCTCTTCGAGTGGCACGGCACTCTTGCCGGGCTTGATAGCCATGAGCCCGCGGAGAGTACAGAGATTTTCACTCTGTTCGTCGATCAGCGCTTCGTATTTCTTGAACAGGGCGTAATCGCCCGTCCTGCAGGCCTGCTGCAGGAGATGAATGGCTTCGGGACTGAGCAGGTGGTATTCACCGTCGTGACGCCACTTCCTCTCACCCCCGCTTTCGAGCCCCGGATTGACATCGTTACCCGCCAGGGGAAACGCAGCCTTGTAGCGCAGGGCGACCTCCTCTGCGATCGTATCGAGCCCGACGCCCTCGATTCTCGAGGCGGTTCGCGAAAAATAGGAGTCGACCAGCTTCGAGTTGAGACCGACCGCTTCGAAGATCTGCGCGCCGCAGTAGCTCTGCACGGTCGAAATCCCCATTTTCGCCATGGTCTTGACGACACCCTTGACGATCGCCTTGATGTACTTCCCGACGGCCGTCTTTTTGTCGGCGCTTTCGATCCGGTTGCTCTCGACCAGTTCCTCGATGGACTCGATGGCGAGATAGGGGTTGACCGCACCGACCCCGTAGCCGACAAGCACCGCGAAATGATGTACGGCCCTGGGTTCGGCCGACTCGAGAATCAGCCCGACTCTCGTGCGCAGGCCGGCGTTGATGAGGAAATGATGCACGCCCGAGGTGGCCAGAAGCGCCGGTATGGGAGCGCAGTTCTCCTCACAACCTTCCCGGTCGGAGAGAATGATCAGGGTGGCGTCGTTACTGACAACCTCTTCTTCCGCACGCCGGCATATGTCCTGCATGGCGTTGTCGATGCCTCTGCCGCCCTCCTTGATGTTGTAGAAGATCGGGATGGTGACGGAACGGATTCCCGGGCGATCGGTCGAGCGGATCGCTTCGAGCTCCTCGTTGGTGAGAACCGGACGGCCGATTTTCAGGCGGCGGCAGTTCTCCTCATTGGGCTGCAAAAGATTGCCCTCGGCGCCGAGCATGACCATCGTCGAGGTAATGATCTCCTCCCTGATCGAATCGATCGGGGGGTTGGTCACCTGGGCGAACAACTGCTTGAAATAGTCGTAGAGCAGTTTCGGCCTGTTGGAAAGCACGGCGAGCGGGACGTCGTGCCCCATGGACCCGACGGCCTCCACACCCCGGTTGGCCATGGGAACGAGATGAACCGAAATATCTTCCTGCGTATAGCCGAAAAGCTTCTGGCGGGTTTCGAGGCTGTGACCGTTCTCCTCCTTCAGGGCGGCGGCATCCTTGCCGTCCGTCAGCGTCTCGAGCTCCACCAGCTCTTTTTCAAGCCATTTACGGTACGGCCTGTCCGCCGCTATCGTCTCCTTGATCTCCTCGTCGGATATGATCCTCCCCTGGGCCGTATCGACGAGAAACATTCTGCCGGGCTGCAAACGGTCCTTTTTCAGTATCCGTTCGGGCTCGATATCCAGCACACCCGCTTCGGAAGCCATGACGACCAGGTCGTCCTTGGTGATGTAGTAACGCGACGGACGCAGGCCGTTGCGGTCCAGAATGGCGCCGATCTGCACCCCGTCGGTAAAGGTAACCGAAGCCGGGCCGTCCCACGGCTCCATCAGGCAGCTGTGGTACTCGTAGAACGCCTTCTTGTCCCGGGACATGTCGTCGTTGCCGTCCCACGGCTCGGGAATGAGCATCATGGCGGCATGCGCGAGCGAACGGCCGCTGAGCACGAGAAACTCGAACGCGTTGTCGAACATCGCGGCGTCACTGCCGTCCTCCATGATCACCGGCTTGATGTGCTCGATATCGCTGCCGAACAACTGCGAGTCGAACATCTTCTCCCTGGCCTTCATCCAGTTGATGTTGCCGCGCAGGGTATTGATCTCTCCGTTGTGGCTGATGAACCGGTAAGGGTGAGCGCGGTCCCAGCTCGGAAAGGTGTTGGTGCTGAAGCGCGAATGCACCATGGCGATGGCGCTCTGCATCTCCTCGTCAAGCAGCTCGGGATAGAAAAGCGAGACCTGTTCGGGAAGCAGCATCCCCTTGTAGACGATCGTCCGGTGGGAGAGGCTGCACATATAGAAGTAGTTACTGCCCAGAAGCCCCGCGGTATACTTGACCCTCTTGGTGATCCTCCGGCGGATGATGTAGAGCTTTCTTCCGAACTCCTCGTCCGACCTGACATCCTTGCCCTTTCCGACGAAAAACATCTTGACGACCGGCTCCTGGGCCTTGGCGGTATTCCCGAGGGAGTCGTTGACGGTCGGAACCTTTCTGAGCCCCAGGAACTTCTGCCCCTCCGCCTGCACCATCTGCCGGCAGATATCCTCGATCGCACGGCGCTGGGAAATGTTCGGCGGCATGAACGCCATGCCGACCGCGTACTCCCCTTCCGGCGGCAGTTCGATGTGCCTTTCGGCGCACACCGTCCTCAGAAACGCATCGGGGATCTGCAAGAGAATACCCGAACCGTCTCCCGTGTTTTTTTCATAGCCGCAAGCGCCCCGGTGCTTCATCTTTTCCAGAACTTCCAGTCCCTGCAGGACAATCTCGTGAGACTTCCGGCCTTTTATATTGGCTACAAAACCCACACCGCAGGAATCGTGCTCGTACTGCGGATCGTAGAGCCCTGTTGCTTGCTGTACTTTCATTTCTTCAGGTACTTCTTTCTGAATAGTTCTACCAATCGGCACGCATGAATTTGGAGGTGGGAATATACAACTTTCTCGTGGAAAAATTTCCCCGACCGGCGCCTTTTCGAGAATTCAGGCCTTGCCCTGACCCGCCACGGCGTCGATCGCCTTGCGCAGTTCCTCCTGGTCGCCGAGATAGTAGCTTCTGAGCGGTTTGAGATCGTCGTCGAGCTCATAGACCAGAGGAATGCCCGTGGGTATGTTGAGACCGACGATATCCTCGTCGGAAACGTTGTCGAGATACTTCACGAGGGCGCGGAGCGAGTTGCCGTGCGCCGCGATAATAACTTTCCTGCCCGCCCTGATCTGCGGGGCGATCTCTTCGTGCCATATCGGCAGGAACCGGGCGACGGTGTCCTTCAGGCATTCGGTCACCGGAATCTCTTCCGGGGCGAGCGAAGCGTAGCGGGGATCGTTACCGGGATAGCGCTGATCGTTTTTTTCGAGCGGCGGAGGCGGCGTGTCGTAGCTCCGTCTCCAGATCAGCACCTGCTCTTCGCCGTGTTGCTCGGCGGTTTCCGACTTGTTCAAGCCCTGCAGGGAGCCGTAGTGACGCTCGTTGAGGCGCCAGCTCTTGAGGACGGGTATCCACATGAGATCCATCGCATCGAGAACGTACCAGAGTGTGCGGATGGCTCTTTTCAGAACCGATGTATAGGCCACATCGAAGACAAAACCTTCCTGTTGCAGAAGCTTGCCGGCGCTTTTGGCTTCGACCAGCCCCTTTTCACTCAGATCTATGTCACGCCATCCGGTAAAGCGGTTTTCGCGGTTCCACTGGCTTTCTCCATGCCGCAGTAACACAAGCTTAATCATGAACCATTCCTCCTTGTTAGGACCGTTGAACAAGTATCGGTAGAGAGGGCGCTTCCCCCGGTTTCATCAAGTTTTGTCAATGTAACAATCTGGAATACTTTTCTCAAACAGCGCATCCGCTCCCTCGGACAGGCGGGAAAAGGGCCCCGTAGCGAAACAGGGGCTGCAAGAACCGGGGAGGAAAAAGGGACTGCATTTCTGACAAATGTTTATAGATTTATAGATCGAAATGTGATATCTTTGATATTTTTGGGCCCGTGGACCCATTTTTTTGACAGCATTACCGGGTTTGCCGGGAACGAGCCGGCGCCAGATCCGACAGGGAAACATGAAGGTAGACAATTTCAGACTCCAATTGGGGAACAAGGAGTATGTTCCGATTGTCATCGGAGGCATGGGCGTCAACATATCCACGACAGAGCTTGCGCTCGCCGCCGAAAAGCTGGGAGGCATAGGCCACATCTCGGACGCCGAAGTTTGTTACGTCTGCGATCAGCTGTTCAGCAGTACCTATGTCACCAGAAAAAGAAAAAAATACAGTTACAACACAGGCAACCCCGACAAGTCGACGGTCTATTTCGATCTCGAGGAGATCGCGGAAGCCCAGAAACGATACGTTGAGCACACCGTTTCGCAGAAAAGCGGCAATGGCGCCATCTTCCTCAACTGCATGGAGAAGCTCACCATGCGCAGTTCGTCCGACACCCTTCGCACCCGGCTTTCGGCAGCCATGGATGCAGGCATCGACGGTCTGACCCTTGCCGCCGGACTCAACCTGCGCACCCTCGATCTGATCAAGGACCACCCCCGGTTCCACGACGTCAACCTGGGCATCATCATCTCGTCGATGCGCGCCCTTTCCATTTTCATGAAACGCGCGGTCAAACTGCAACGTCTGCCCGACTACATCATTGTCGAAGGACCCCTTGCGGGAGGACATCTCGGATTCGGGCCGGAAGAGTGGCAGACATACGATCTGAAAACCATTACGGCCGAGGTGACCGCCTTTCTGAAGCAGGAGGGGTTCGATATTCCGGTCATTGCCGCCGGCGGCATCTTCACGGGGGGCGACGCAGTGGAATTTCTGCGATCCGGGGCTTCCGCCGTCCAGGTCGCCACACGCTTTACGATAGCGAAAGAGTCGGGCCTTCCGTTCGACGTCAAACAGCAGTACCTCGATGCGGACCGCGAGGACATCGTCGTCAATACCGTCTCCCCGACCGGCTACCCGATGAGAATGCTCAAGCAGTCGCCGGCCCTGAAGTATAAAATCGTGCCGAATTGCGAAGCGCTCGGCTACCTTCTCGACAATAACGGGGCGTGCGGCTACATCGACGCCTACTACGAGGCCCTCGAATCGAAGGAGCAGGGCCGACCGCTCAGCATAACCGGCCAGACCTGTCTCTGCACCGCAATGGCCAGGTACGACTGCTGGACCTGCGGAGAAACCACCTGGCGTCTCAAGGACACGACAAACCGGCTGGGCGACGGAAGCTGGCAGTTGCCCACCGCCGGGGATATCTTCCGGGACTACCAGTTCAGCGAGGATCAGCGGATACAAAAACCCGGGATCGTCGAAAAGGTCGGCAGCTGAACCCACGTCCCCCCACCGTTACTTCCGGCAATCCACCGCCCCTTGCCGAACACTCCGCCTCCCTTGGAACGAAAGGTTATTTTCCGGAGAACTCTTACATTGCTAAAAATGCGTCGCCTCGTTCCGGGCGACCCTGCGCCGGATGAACCAATCGGCACACCATGAAACGAAAGCTGAAAACCCTTGCGCTGACCACGGCGGCGTTCATCCTTGCCGCCCTGCTGATAGCTCTTTTCAACCAGCTCTATCTGTTCTCCTCCCTTCTGGGCACGCTGCATCCCGTTGCCGGATACGCGGTTCTCGCCCTGGGGGCGATCGTTCTCGGCTTTATCGTCGTCTCCGTGCTGTCGATCTGGATACCTCCCGCGAAACCGCCGTTCCCGGAAAACGACGGCGCTCCTTCACATGGCGCTTACCTCCGCTACATGGAAAAAAGGCTGCCCGCCCACCCTTCGCACCCCGAGCCCGCCGCAAAAGGCCGGGACTCCCGCTGGGTGAAAGCGAACCTTAAACTCCTCGAGGTCGATGCCCTGAACGCGACAAAGGAGCTGGCTACAAAAAACTTTTTCATCGGGGCTTTCGCCCAGAACACCTCCTACGGAACGACGACGTCGCTGATGAACAATCTGAAACTCGTCTGGAAGGTCTACTCGATGCACCACCGGACACAACACGGCAGGGACCTTCTGAAGCTTTACCGCTCGACCTACGAATCGCTCCCCCTCTCGGACTTCCACAAGGAGGAGCTTCCCGCGCACATCAAACCCGTTATCCAGTCGTCGTTCAGCAACACGCTCTCGTCACTGCTTCCGGGAGGCAATCTGCTCACCCCGTTCTTCCTCAACCTCTTCATTGCCGGAGCGACGAACACCTATCTGACCTGCCTGACCGGCATCATCAGCATGCGTTACTGCCAGACGCTCTCCAGGGAGGAATCCGCCGAAATCCTCAACAGAAGCACCTTCGAGGCCGCTTTCATGCTCAAGGAAATCATCGCCGAATGCAACCCGATTCTTTCGGTGACCATAAGCAAGGCGGTCAAGAATGCCGGCATGGACAGCCTCGACCGCGTGCAGCCCGCTTCAGGAAGCAGCAGCATCGCCCAGGACATCGTTTCCCACCTCGCCAGCTCGCTGAAAAACATCATCCGCGAAAACATCGAGACGGAGAAGGAAAAGTAACAGTTGGCAGTTGGCAAAAGAGACGTCGCGCCGGCTTCGCCGGGCGCTTGGTGACGACGCCCGATTGTTATCGGGCTTAGTGACCAGTTGGGGAAAAGATCGATTCCCGATACCGACGGCGAACCCCGGGGGATTAAGTCAAAAGTAAGAAGTCAAAGGTCAAAACTAGAGCGTTGGGGTAGTCGGAAATCGGGGTCGGGATCGGGTTTCGGGATCGAAAGGGAAGCAGTTGGCAAAGTGTAGGGGCAGCCCCCTGTGGCTGCCCGAACTGGCGATGGCTATCGATACCGATTCCGACGCCGACGGCGAACCCCGGAAGAGGAGACAATCGGAAATCGGGGTCTCGGGGTTGAAGTTGGGGATCAGTTGGCAGTTAAAAAGATACTGTGGACTGCCGACTGAAGACTGCCTACTGATTTCTCAGTCCCCGAAAAAACTCCCGCAGAAGCCCCTGCGCCTTGTGTTCGAGAATTCCCCCGTACACTTCGGGGCGATGGTTCAGCTCCCGTGTCGCGGTAATGTTCATGACCGTACCGCACGCACCCATCCTGGGATCGTACGCTCCGAAAACAATGCGGCCAACCTTCGCGTTGACGATCGCGCCGGCGCACATCGGACAGGGCTCGAGCGTCACGGCGAGCGTACAGTCCTCGAGATACTTGCTTCCGCAGGTCGCCATCGCCGCTGTCAGCGCGATCATCTCGGCGTGCGCCGTGGCGTCCGAAAGCTCCTCCACCTGGTTGTGCCCCCTGCCGACGATACGGCCCCTGGCGTCGAAAACAACGGCGCCCACCGGCACCTCTTTTTTTTCGTATGCCTTGATCGCCTCGCGCAGGGCCTGCTCCATGAAGTAGGAAAGATCCATAAGGTCGGTTTTTTAGGCCGTACGGGGCTCCTGAAGGCCCGCCGGAATTTTATCAAACCTCATTTTTTACTTATAATAAAACTTTTGTTTCCACATGCACGGGTACCCGCCGTGCTCCTTCGCTTCAACAAGCATACAATACCATGAATATTCACGAGTATCAAGGCAAGGACATACTGCGCCGTTTCGGCGTTTCCGTGCCTAAAGGAATCGTCGCTTTTTCGGCCGAAGAGGCGAAACAGGCCGCCGAACAACTTTTTGAGGAACAGGGCTGTTCGGTTGTCGTGGTCAAGGCCCAGATCCATGCCGGCGGCAGGGGCAAAGCCGGCGGCGTCAAGCTCGCCAAATCACCGGAAGAGGCCCTCGAAATCGCACGCCAGATGCTCGGCGCCACCCTGGTGACCCACCAGACAGGTCCTGAAGGCAAGGAGGTCCGCCGTCTTCTCGTCGAGGAAGGCATGAACATCGAAAAGGAATTCTATGTCGGTGTTACGCTCGACCGGGCCACCTCGAACAATGTCCTGATGGTTTCCACCGAAGGGGGCATGGAGATAGAGAAAGTCGCCGAGGAGACCCCCGAAAAGCTCCTGAAAATCCAGATCCATCCCCTGCAGGGCCTGCAGGGATTCCAGGCCCGCCAGGCGGCGTTCTTCCTCGGCCTCGAAGGCGAAAAGCTCAAGAACGCCGTAAAGTTCGTCACCGCTCTTTATGAAGCCTACACCGCCATCGACGCCTCTCTTGCGGAAATCAACCCACTGGTCGTTATTACCCGCGAAGGCCGGGTTCTGGCTCTCGACGCAAAGATCAATTTCGACTCCAACGCACTTTTCCGCCACAAGGACTATCTCGAACTTCGCGATATCAGCGAAGAAGACCCGTTCGAGGTCGAAGCCTCGAAATCCAACCTGAACTACGTTCGTCTGGACGGAAACGTCGGCTGCATGGTCAACGGGGCCGGACTCGCCATGGCCACGATGGACATGATCCAGCTCGCAGGCGGCAAACCGGCGAACTTTCTCGATGTCGGCGGCGGCGCAAGCCCCGAGACCGTCGAGGAGGGGTTCAAGATCATCATGAGCGACAAAAACGTCAAGGCCATCCTGATAAACATCTTCGGGGGCATCGTCCGTTGCGACCGCGTAGCCGGGGGCGTGATGGAAGCCGCGAAAAAGGTAGGGCTCAATCTGCCGGTGATCGTAAGGCTTGAAGGAACCAATGCAGAGGTCGCCCAGAAAATGCTCGATGAATCCGGCCTTAACCTCATCGCCGCAAACGGCTTGCGTGACGCCGCGCAGAAAGTCAACGAAGCGCTTGCCGGATGACGTTTCACAACACCGGACGGCGCATGAAAGCGGCTCGGCAAACCCTCTCTCCCGGAGAGGGTTTTGTTTTTACCGGGAACAGAGAAAAAAAGAAGGCGGGGAGTATAACCAGTTAAAGAGGCACTCTCGTGCCTCTTTCACCGGGTTCAGCAACAGATCGGAAAACACCAGAAAACGGATCACGCTATCGCAACATAACAACACATACGGAACCTGTTCATCGGAACACCGACCTGCAACGGAACATTTCAAGCAGCAACACTAACCTAACTGGATAGTAAAAGTGCCTGTTCCTACTCAAGCACTTTCACTATATTCGACGACCTTTCTCCATCAACCTTGCGTTCTTTTCCGAAAAAAAATAAAAATGTTTTGCGCGGAGCCCGAAACCGTGACCGCTCGCCCGGAAAAATGCGCAAAAAGAATATCTTGCCTATCTATCTTTTGACGACCGAGCCATGACAGAAACCGATACGAACAAACCGGCAAAAGGCATCTGCAGCTCGTGCGGCCTCTGCTCGAATACCGAATGGCCCGTACGCGAAAGCCTGCGGAGCTGCGTTTTCATGAACGGATGGCTGGGTGAACGGGAAAGACTGCTGTTCGGCAGGAAGAGGGACCCCGAAGACCCGGTCGAAATGCGCTTCGGAATCTCCCGCAGACGATTTACCGCCCAGTTGCGAAGCCCTCTCCCCGATGCCCAGTGGAGCGGCATCATTACGCATATCGCCCGGAGAGCGCTCAAACGCGGTATGGTCCAGGGCGTCCTGACCCTCCACAGGGAAAACGGCAACCACTTTTTCTCCCGTCCGGTTCTTGCCGGAAACGACGAAGAGATCTATGCGGCGAGAGGCAACAAGCCGGTTCTCTCGCCGGTGCTGCGCTCGCTCCAGACCGCATTCCGGCAGAAACTCCGGAGCGTCCTCGTTATCGGAGCCGCCTGTCATCTGCACGTCCTGAGGGATTTTCAGGAACGCTACCCCTACCTCCGCGACATGGACATCCATACCATCGGCATCCCCTGCGTGGACAACGTACAGAGAAGCCGTTTTCACTGGATCCTGGAGAGGATGTCGCAATCCCCCGGGACCGCCCGCCACATGGAATTCATGCAGGACTTCCGCATACACATCCGGCACGACGACGGCTCGATTGAAAAAATTCCCTACTTCAGCCTCCCGGACGAACTGTCGAACCCGGAGATCTTTCCCGATGCGTGCATGAGCTGTTTCGACTATCTCAACGGCCTTTCGGATATCACGATCGGCTATCTCGCCGCAAAACTGCTCCCCGACCAGAACCGGCAGTGGATTATCGTCAGAACGGAAAAGGGCGAGAAACTGCTCGACCTGATCGAAGACGACCTGGAAATCTTCCCCGAGTTCGGACGGTGGGAATGCGAAGCGTTCATCCGGTCGACCGCCGACAGGATCATAGAAAGCATGAAAGGCCGGCAGACCCCCTATTCACCCGAAAGACGAATACCCTTCTGGGTCGGACGGATGATGTCGGCACTTCTCAACGTCATAGGCCCGAAAGGGGTCGGCTTCGCGCACTATTCGGTGGATTTCCATCTCATCCGGCACTACTACTATGTGAAATACCGGCATCCCGACAAACTCGGCGTCCTCGTGCCGGATCACGTACGCACCATTCTCGGCGAGTACGGACTCCCCCTCTGACCCCGCACCGCCCGTCAGGCGAAAAGATCCCTTTTTCTGAACGGGGCCAGGAGCATCCTCGAGAGCATCTTCGTCTTCGTCAGCCAGCGAATCTTCGGGGACCGCTCCGTGCTCGCAAGTATCTTATCGCAGAGAAAGGCCGCCACGGTATCGACGTCGTCGGCCATGATGTTGTAGAATTTCTTCCTTTTCACGCTTTCCGGCGATCCGTCCTTCATCGAGTCAAGAAGAAGGTCGGTAACCACCATGCCCGGACTCAGAAGACCGATACTGACGGAGGAGTCTCTCGCTTCGTGTGCGAACGCGCGGGTGAAATAGCTCATGGCGCTTTTCGACGCGCCGTATACCGCCATACCGTCCACGACGAATCCGTCGCTGCCGAGGCCTTCCATATTGAAAATCCTGCCGCCGCCCCGTTCGCGCATCGCCAGAAACGGCACAACGGTTCCGTTCACGACACCGAGCAGATTGACCCGCAGCACCCGTTCAACCTCCGCCGGGTCGAGCTCCCAGATCTTCCTGTTCTCCTGGCCTATGCCCGCATTGTTCACCCAGATATCCACCTGTCCGGTGGAACCGGCCGCCGTTGCGAAGAGTGCCTCCACATCCTCGCGGCGGCTTACGTCAGCCACGGCTCCGTAAGCCCTGCCACCCGCCGGGGCGAGGTCCTGAAGAGCGCGCTCGACGCTCTCCTTCGTCGTTCCGCAGACGGTTACGCTGCAGTTTTTCCCGAGAAACTTTTTCGCCAGGCCGTAACCGATCCCTCTCGTACCGCCGGTGATGACAATCGATTTTCCGCTCATGTTTTTATTGTCTTTGTTCAGCATAGGGTCACAATATACACCCAAACCGAATAATTCATGAGAGCCCGAAGCGCTGCCGCGCGGTGACGAGTGATATAGTGACGACGTCCGGCGTTGCCGGACTTGGTGACAGGATGCAGAGTATTTACTGGTCACTATTCCTCTTTCGGAGTTCGCCGTCGGCGTCGGTATCGGTATCGATAGCCATCGACAGTTCGGGCAGCCACAGGGGGCTGCCCCTACAGCTTGCCAACTGCCAACCGATTTCCTTTCGATCCCGAGACCCGACTCCGATTTCCGATTACCCAAGCGCTCTGATTTTGACCTTTGACCTTTACCTTTTGACTTAACCTCCCGGGGTTCGCCGTCGGTATCGGGAATCCATCTTTTCCCCAACCGGTCACTCCGGGGATGCCGGCTTTCCCGAATTATTGTATCTTTTCTGCCGGTAACGTTTCCGTTCACCCGACGACCGCACGCATCACATGCTCGAAGCCCGAAACATCAGTCTGAGCGCCGGCACGAAAGATCTTCTGATCGACGCTTCCTTCCGGATCGGCGACAGGGACCGCGTAGGCTTGGTTGGACTCAACGGCACCGGTAAATCGACGCTGCTCCGCTTCATCAACGAAACCGGCACAGGAAAATCCGTCGTATCCGGCGGACAGGTCATCCGCTCGTCCGACACGACAATCGGTTATCTCCCCCAGGAAATTTCATTCGAGGGCGACCTGGAAAAAACCTCGTTGCAGTACGTGCTTCAGGCGCAAAGCGCGCTGTACGGGCTGCAGCGATCCATCGAGCGCATGCAACGGGAACTGTCCGATCCCTCCCGGGATCATGCGAGCGAGGAGTACACCCGACTGATCGAAAAATTCAGCGACGCCTCGCACGAGTTCGAGCGCCTCGGCGGCTACCGGATGGAGGCCGAAGCCGAAAAGATTCTCGCCGGTCTGGGGTTCAGCGCAAACGGTTTCCGGAAGAAGGTCGGGGAATTTTCCGGCGGCTGGCAGATGCGCCTCCTGATCGCCCGGCTGCTCCTGCGGAAGCCTACCCTGCTCCTGCTCGACGAACCGACAAACCATCTCGATATCGACTCCCTGAGGTGGCTGGAAAACTACATGCGGAACTACGAACACGGCTGCATCGTCGTCTCCCACGACCGCTTCTTCCTCGACAAGGTCACGACCAGAACCCTGGAAATCAATTTCCGGACGATCCACGAATACCGGGGAAACTACAGTTACTACGAGCAGGAAAAAGCGAAGCGTTTCGAGCTCATGATGGCCAGGTACGAGAACGACCTCAAAAAAATAGCCCACCTGAAATCCTTTGTCGACCGGTTCCGCTACAAGGCCACAAAGGCGAAACAGGCGCAGAGCCGGCTCCGCCAGATGCAGAAGCTCGAGGAGGAGTTGCAGGCGCCCGAAGAAAACCGTTCACGCATCTCCTTCAGCTTCCCGAAAGCGCGCCCTTCGGGCAGGGAGGTGCTGAAGCTCGAAAAGGTGTCGAAATCCTGGCCGCTCCCCGACGGCTCCCGGAAGGAGGTGCTGAAAGCCGTCGATCTCGAGATCATGCGGGGGGACCGCATCGCAATCGTCGGTTCGAACGGCGCCGGAAAAACCACCTTCTGCCGCATCGTTTCGGGGGATCTCGACCACGAAGGAAAAAGAACCCCCGGACACAACCTCTCCATAAGCTCTTTCGCCCAGCACCAAGCGGAAAATCTCGACCCGGACAAATCGGTGCTCGACGAAATGCTACAGGCGGCTCCCGACGCCGAGTCGCAGCGAAAGGCGCGGGATATCCTCGGCTGCTTCCTTTTCAGTGGCGACAGCGTCGAGAAAAAAACCGCCGTCCTGTCGGGTGGGGAAAAATCGCGGCTCTCACTGGCCAAAATCCTTTTGCAGGCGTCGAACCTGTTGATCATGGACGAACCGACCAACCATCTCGACATGCGTTCCAAGGAGATGCTGATCGACGCGCTTGAAAATTACGACGGCACGCTGATGGTGGTCAGCCACGACCGTTACTTCCTCGACAGCCTCGTCAACAAGGTTCTGGAAATCCGGAACGGTTCGCTCAGGATGCACCTGGGAAGGTATGGAGAATTTCTCGAACTGTCCGAAAAAAACGCCGCTGAAGAAAACGAGCACAACCAAAGCGGCGGCAGGCGGAGCAACAGATCCCGCAAGGACGGGCCGGGGAAAAAAGCTGACGACAAACCGGAAAAAACCGGAGTCGCACGCCTGGAAAGAGCGATCGAGTCGCTCGAAAAGAAAAAACAGGAATACGAACGGCAAATGGCCGCCTCCGATTTTTACGCGCGGCCGGAAGAGGAGACCGGAAGAACTATCGGGGAGTACGAGGCTCTCGGCCGGGAGATCGAAAAACTCTACAGGGAATGGGAAGCGGCCGTCTCCTGACGGCCGCAAAAGGGTTCCGTCATTCGAGAATCGTAACAGAACCCGTTTTTCTCGGTTCGGGTTCGGGCAGCGCTCCGCTCCCGTAGCCGAACACGGCCGCTGCGTATGGTTCGTGCCGCTCCGGAAAAACAATGCCGAGTTCCCGGAAGAGCGCCTTTCCCTTCTCTGTTTCGTGGAACATCATCACGGAGTGCATCCAGCAGGAACCGATCTCCAGGGATGCCGAGGCAAGCATCATGTTCTGCATCGCCAGCGTGCAATCGTAACGGGGAGCGAGCGCATCGCTGTCGCCGGTCACGATGATCAGCGTCGGGGCGTTGTAGAAAACCCGGAAATCGTCGCGTTCGGCAGCCTTGCGCAGGGCTTCGACGGGAGATTCGAGAAAAACAGTCCGGCAGGAGGTTTCGAGACGCTGCAGAAGCTCGCGGTTCTGAACCACCGTAAAGTGCCACGGCTGCTGGTTCATGGCGCTCGGCGCGTACGTTCCCGCTTCGAGAATCAGGTCGAGGGCGGCCCGCTCTATCTGCTCGGGCCTGTAGGCCCGCACGCTCCTTCGACGGAGTATGGTCCGTATGGTTTCATTCATCCTCGGGCTCCTTTTCCGGAAAGCCGACCGATCCTCCTCAATACACCGCCCCACCCGGATCGACAACTCTGAAATCCCGGTCCACATGCAGATCGGCAAGGGGTTTCAACGCGCGCACATGGTGATGCTCGCGTTCGAGAACCCTCCACCGGTAACCGTCGGCCGGCTCCTTGCAGCGCAGGAGCTGGTTGATCTTGGTCTCGTGGTAGGTCAGGTCGATGAACACCCTGAGATCCACGCCCTCCGTACGGATGGCGTAGAGACCGTCGATGATCAGCAGCTCGATCTTGCTGAAATCCGTAAACAGTTGGTCGACCTCCTCCGTAATGATATCGATACAGGGGATGGAGACCTGCCGCTCTTCCCTGAAATCATCGATATTGCTATGCAGCAGCTCCCAGTCGTACTCCTCGACCCCGACGGATTCGTAGTCGTTGTTCATGCGGTGAGCCCTGCGTTCAAGAGGATGGATCCGGTAGTAGTTGTCGGTGTGGAGAATCTTAACACGATTGTCGAGAGCCTTGAGCAGCAGCGCGAGAGAGTGAGCCAACTCCGATTTTCCGGCACCCGACTCGCCTGAAATGGCGACGACGAACTTGGTGATGCCGTGCTCCCTCTCCATCTCCTGCTTGTCGACGAGCACTCTTTCCAGAATGGACTTCGCGGCTGATTTATGCTGATCGTTGATCAGCAGTACATCTCCCAACATAGTTCCCGAACATCTGTGTACCGTTTTGTCGGGTACCGTTTCCACATACCGCCTTCATGTAAAAAATAGACATTTTACACCGCAATTCCGCAAGTGAAAAATGCTTTTCACCGCTCGGACGAACGCCTTTTTCGAGGGATTTCTCACGCAGAGGCGATACGATGACCGCCCTCATACAACCGTCGTCCATCGCTTTTCGGCCGACGACTTCCGGCACGCACGCAAGACCTTCTGGACGGCCAGCCCGTCTTCGAAGGAGGCTGCGTCCGACAACTCCCGCTGCCCGCTCCGGAGCGCTCCGACAATCCGGTGCGCGAAAAAAGCGAACCCGGTGGCGAATATGCCGTGGACGGCAAGCGGAGACTGGCGTATCTTCTCCCGCAATACCAGTTCTTCCCACGGCAGCACCGGTTCGACCGGACGCCACTTTGGCGGATCGATCAGACTCCGCCCTCCCCCGGCATCCTCGTTATGCACCTCCCAGAGATTGCCCGCGCCATCGAACCTGACGGTCTTGAGGCTTCCGACCGCTTCGAAAGCAAAAGAGGTGTACCCGCTCAGGGTAGTGACATTACAGCAGCAGGGCCCGCCGAACGCAAGCGAGGAGGCGCCGAACTTCATGCGAAGCGAAAAACCGTCGTCCGAAGAGACCTTTCGCGGCGTTCCGTCATGGTCCGGACGAACAGGTATGCAGCGTAAAAGATCGCAGGACACCTCGCTGACCTCTCCTACCAGAAAACGGGCCAGGTCGATCAGATGCGAACCTATGGCACCGAGCGCCCCGCCGCCCCTCGACTCCTCGCACCACCAGGAATAACGCAGATCCGGCCGGTTGCGGCTCGCCAGGGTCACGACGGCGCGGATCTCGTAAAGCATGCCGATCTCGCCGCTCTCGATCATCAGCTTCATACGCCGGACCGCCGGGTGAAACCGCAGTTCATGGTCGACCAGGGCAAGACCGCCGAACGCCCTGGCTTCGGCGGCCATCTCGCACGCTTCATCGACGGTGACCGCCATCGGTTTCTCACACAGCACGCTCTTTCCCGACGCCATTGCCGACATCGCCATCTCCCGATGCAGATCGGGCGGCGAGGATACGCAGACCAGGTCGAGATCGCTTTTCATCAGATCCTGCCAGCGTTCGAACGCCTGGGGTACGGCAAACAGGTTGCGAAACTTTTCCCTGCGGCGTTCTGTCGGGCTCGAAATCGCAACGAGCTCGACTCCGTCGAGGATGGCAAAGGCCGGAGCCTGGGTGATACGCGCCCAGCCGCTGCCGATGAACCCGATTCTCAAGGGGGATTTTGTCATGGCTATCGTCTCACAAATGAGATCCGTTTCCAACCGTCCGGTCCACCATGCAAGAAAAAAGGGCGACCCCGCGGCCACCCTTCCCGAACGGTCTTATGGTGCAGCCGCCCCGTTCAGCCGTCCAACTGCTGCGCCTCTTTCCGCCGGCGGGCCTTTTCTATATACTGCGCCTGGATATCGCGGGAAACGTTGTAGGCTTTCGAAAGACTGTCGGAGCGCCAGAGTCTGGCGTCGAAAGCCATGCAGATATTGCGCAGGAACGGAATCCCCGTTTCGGTGACGCGGACGCCGTTGTCGTACAGTTCGACCAATCCGTCGTTCTCCATGTCCTCGAGACGGAACCTGGCCACGTCGAGTTCGTCGCAGTAAAAAGCCGGATCCTCCCAGGAGGTCGCCTGCCGGCACATGAGATTGAGAATGTGACGGCGGAGAACAAGGTCCTCGTCCGTGAGCAGGTGACCGCGATGAAGGGGAAAACGCCCCTCGTTGACGGCCTTGATATAGGTGTCGTGACGTCGTTCGTTCTGGGCGAACGCATACCATGTATCGCTGATCGACGAGGAACCGAGCGCGAGCATCATCTGGGTGGTGTTCTCGGTATAGCCCATGAAGTTTCTGTGGAGTGAGCCGTTTCTCACCGCCTCGTACAGAGCGTCGCCCTCGAGAGCGAAATGATCCATACCGATTTCATGGTAGCCGATCGATTCGAGCATCTCAAGCCCCTTGTCGTAAAGCTCCTGCTTGACGGCCCCGACCGGAAGGTCCTTTTCCTTGAACTTGCGCTGTCCCTCGTACATGTGGGGATTGTGGCCGTAAGCGTAAAACGCGATGCGGTCGGGTCTCAGTTCCATCACCTTGGCGATGGTGTCGGTCACGGTCGCGAGCGTCTGCTTCGGAAGACCGTATACAAGATCGAAGTTAATCGAGGTAAAACCGATCCTGCGGGCGACATCGACCTTTTCCCTGACCAGCTCGAACGGCTGCAGACGGTTGATCTCATTCTGGACGACGGGATCGAAATCCTGTATCCCGAAACTCATTCTTCTGAATCCCACGCTGTAGAGCGCCTCGAGATGTTCGGTCGAAGTCGAACGCGGATTGGTCTCGAAGCTGAACATGTAACCGTCCATCCGGTTCACGTGTTCGTAGAGGCCGTCGATCAGTCTGACGAGATTGCCGGGGCTGAAAAACGTCGGCGTGCCCCCGCCGATGTGCATCTCCTTGACGTTGAGCGTGCCCGGAAACACATCGATATACATCTGCCACTCTTTCAGGAGGGCGTCGAGATAGGGCCCTTCGAAGGCGTGGTCCTCTGTACGGTAAGCGTTACAACCGCAGAAGTAGCAATAGTTTTCACAATAGGGAATGTGAATGTACATGCTCACGCCGGTGGTGTCGTTGCTGTCGTTGAACCCCTTGACCATGGCCTCTTTCCACTCGTCCTGCGTAACCCCGTCGGTACTCCAGGAAGGAATGGTGGGATAACTGGTGTAGCGAGGCCCCGGATTGCTGTACTTGTCCGCCAGATTTGTCGCCATTGTAATCTTCCTCAACAAGTGTTACTTTTCTCTTTTCGTACCCGTGAAAAATACACAAAACTCGGCAATTTACATAAACAATAAGTGCCTGCGCCACTGCAGAGGCACTGCGACAAATCTATTTTTCCCATGACGTTACAGACAGAAGACTCTACTCCCCTGGTGGGGATTCTAATGGGGTCCGATTCGGACTTCGATATTATGAAAGAAGCGGCTTCGGTGCTCGACGAATTCTCCGTGCCTTACGAGGTTTCGGTCATCTCGGCGCACCGCACTCCCGCCGATCTCGAACGCTACGCATCCGGCGCCCGGGACCGGGGCCTGAAAGTCATCATCGCCGGGGCGGGCGGCGCGGCCCACCTTCCGGGCGTCACGGCCGCGATGACCGTTCTTCCGGTAGTCGGGGTTCCCATTTTCAGCAAGAAGCTCAGCGGCCAGGACTCGCTCTATTCGATCGTGCAGATGCCGGCCGGCATTCCGGTCGCCACGGTAGGCATAGACAACGCGCGCAACGCCGCGCTCATGGCGGTACAGATTATCGCGCTTACCGATCCTGCAATCATGGGCGCACTCGAATCGTTCAGGGAAAAGTTAGCCGACGCGTCCCGGACGAAAAACAAAAAGGTGCAGGAAAAACTTAATGCGATCGGCTGACTACTGGATTGAAACGCTGGAACTGTCAAAGCATCCCGAAGGAGGATATTACCGGGAAACCTATCGGAGCAAGGCAAGTTTCCGTTTCCGGAAAAACACCGCATTCTCCGGAAACCGGGCCTACGCGACGTCGATATTCTATCTGCTCAGAGGCGGCGAACATTCCAGGCTGCACAGGATAAAGTCCGACGAGCTCTGGTTCTTTCACACCGGCAGTCCGCTCCGGGTCTATCTTTTTCACGACGTCGGCCTCATGTCGTCGTTCACGCTCGATCCGGAGAAAGGGACACTGCAGGGCATGGTGCCGGCCAACACATGGTTCGGCGCCGCCCTTGAATCCGCCGACACCGGCGCTTACGCCCTGACAAGCTGCGTGGTCTCGCCGGGCTTCGACTTCAGCGATTTCACCTTCGCCGACCGCGACGCGCTCACGCGAAAGTTCCCCCAGCACACGGAGCTGATACGGAAACTCACCTGATCCGCCACACCTTTTCCGGAAACGTCCGGCAACGCGCTTTTTGCGTCGGAAACGCCTCTCGGCTTCCGTGTACCCGGCGCAAATAGGCGGTATACAGGTATGGAATTAAGGAAAATAAGCATATAATTAGACACGCATACCTGCGCACCATCAACCGCTCTGAACGGAAAAAGACCAGAATACACGAACGATGAAGCATGTTGTGATCGTCGGCGGCGGATTTACCGGTATCAAAGCCGCGAGTGAACTCGGCAACAGAAAGGATATACGGGTCACGCTCATAGACAGAAAAAACTATCACCTCTTCCAGCCGTTGCTCTACCAGGTGGCGATGTCGGCCCTCGGCCCCTCGGACATCGCCGAACCGTTGAGAAACATGCTGGCGAACTACCGGAACGTCACGGTATTCAAGGGCAATGTCGAAAACATTTCGCTCGACGAGAAGGTCGTTCATACGGATTTCGGCAACATCTCCTACGACTATCTCATTCTGGCGTGCGGCGTGAAACATCACTACTTCGGAAACGAGGTGTGGGAGGAGCATGCCCCCGGCCTGAAAACCATAGCGCAGGCGACTGAAATCCGGCGAAGGGTCATGGAAGCCTACGAAGCCGCTGAACGAACGGCCGATCCCGTGGAGCGCAAGAAGCTGCTCACGTTCGTCATCGTCGGGGGCGGACCTACGGGGGTAGAACTGGCCGGATCCATCGGCGAAATGAGCCGCTTCACCCTTTCGAGGTTCTACAAGCATATCGATCCGAAGCTTACGAGGATTTTCATTGTCGAGGCCGCACCGAGAATCCTCGGCACATTCTCTCCCCAGCTCGCCAGCAAGGCGACAAGGGCTCTCGAACAGCTCGGGGTTCAGGTATGGACCAGCAGCATGGTAACGAATGTCGACCCGAACGGCGTGCAGATAGGCAACGAACGCATAGAGGCGTCAACCGTGCTCTGGGCGGCCGGTGTGCGGGCGATCGGCCTCGGCAGAAAAATGGGAGTCGAAACGGACCGTTCCGGCAGAATCCTGGTTGAAGAGGATCTCAGCCTGCCCGGTCGCCCCGAGGTGTTCGTCGGGGGAGACCAGGCGCACTTCTCCCATCATCTGGAAGAGCCCCTGCCCGGCATGGCCCCGGTGGCGCTGCAGCAGGGACGATCCATCGGCAGAAACATCGTGAGCGATCTCAGGGGAAAGCCCCGCAAGGTATTCCGCTACAAGGACAAGGGGCAGATGGCCACCATCGGCAGAAACAAGGCTATCGTCGAGGTAGGCAACCTGAAATTCGACGGCGCCCTGGCGTGGCTCACCTGGCTGGTCGTGCATATTTACTACCTGACGACGTTCCGCCACCGTGTTTTCGTTCTCATGCAGTGGGGATGGTCCTACTTCATGTTCGGCCACGGCGCGCGCCTTATCGTCAACAAGGAGTGGCGCTTCTATCCGGACAAACAGGCATGCGCAAGCACGGGTGCGCAGGAGTCCGGTGGCTGAGGCGCGAAAAAAAACACCGCTTCCCGGAGGCTGCCCGGCGGCGAGCGTCGCACAGATCATGGCCGGCCTTCTGTTTGTCGGCATATCCTGTTACATCGCTCTTTTTCTCGAACTTCCGGCAGGCGTTCCGCGACAGGAGTTCTATGCAATAGCCTTCCTGACAGGAGCCTACGGACTCTGGAGGCTCTGGAACGGCATCGCTGCCTGCCGCGGGGAGACGCCCCGCCGCCGGCAGAAGATGCCCTGACCGAACCATGAACAAGTTTTCCGATCATGACAATCACGACAAGCGTCATCAACAACGAAACCGAGCACGAGTTGTTTTTTCATAACTACAAGCGCCTGCCGCTCGCCGTTTCCCACGGTCGCGGGTCCTATCTTTTCGGCGAGAACGGCTCGTGCTATCTCGACATGATTTCCGGCATAGGCGTCAACGCTCTCGGCTACGGCGACCGGAGAATCGTCGACGCCATAGCGGAACAAGCGGCAAAGCTCGTCCACGCTTCCAATCTCTTCCTGATGAAGCCGCAGTTCGAGCTCGCCGGAAAACTGCTCCGTATCACGGGCCTTTCGAAAGTGTTTTTCGCCAACAGCGGCGCGGAGGCGATCGAGGCCGCGATCAAGCTGTCGAGAAAGTGGGCGCGCCAGTCGGGCGCTTCCTCGAAAAATGAAGTGCTCTCGCTCTCGAACTGTTTTCACGGCAGAACCTACGGCGCCATGTCGCTTACCGCAAAAACCAAGTACCTCGACGGTTTCGACCCGCTTCTTCCGGGCACCGGATCGGTGTCGTTCAATGACATCGAGGATCTGAAACGCAAGGTGTCGGCCGATACCGCCGCGGTTTTCATCGAATGTGTGCAGGGCGAGGGGGGAGTTCACCGACTCTCGGCCGACTTCATCGAAGCGCTGAACGCTCTCAGGGCACGATACGATTTTCTGATCGTTGCCGACGAAATACAGGCCGGTTGCGGAAGAACCGGGAAATTCTGCAGTTACATGCATTTCGGACTCGAGCCCGACCTTGTCTGCCTGGCAAAACCGCTTGGGGGCGGCCTGCCTCTTTCAGCGGTCCTGGGCAGCACGAAAGTCGAAAACGTCTTCGCGGCGGGGAATCACGGCACAACGTTCGGCGGCAATCCGGTTGCATGCGCGGCCGGGCTTGCGTTCATCGACGCGCTTTACGAGGACCGGCTCATGGAACGCACGACCGAAACCGGCAAGTGGCTGCATGACGCCCTCGAAAACCTTGCCGGAAAGTACGACCGGATCGTGGAAATTCGTCAGTACGGCCTGATGATAGGGATCACCGTCCGGAGGGAAGCGGCCTACTATGTCGGTGAAGCGCTTAAAAAAGGGGTGATCGTCAACGCAACGAGCCAGAATGTAATACGACTTCTGCCGCCCCTCACCCTGACGCTCGACGAAGCACGACAATGTATCGACTGTCTCGATGAAATCTTCAGCGAAGAACAATAAGAACGCGGCAAAGAGGGCGATGACGGGCAGAATCAACTACCTCTTCCTCGCCGCCGGAGTCGCTCTCCTGGCCGTCAGCTACATAGTCATGTACGTAGAAAACGACCCGAACGGGTTTTTCGCACTCTACGTCTGCCCTTTCACGCTTGTCGGAGCTTACTGCTGGATTCTCTTCTCCCTGCTCTACCGCTCCCGTTCTACCTGAGCTGGAAACGGATCGGTACGCTCAACCACACCTTGACCGGCCTGCCGTTCTGAAATCCCGGCTCGTAAGTCGATAACATGACGGCTTCGACCGCCGGCTTGTCGAACACGGTCTGATCCGCGGGAATGCGCTTCACGATCTGCGCCTTTATCGGCTTGCCGCTCTCCGATATCAGCACCCCGACGATCACCCGCCCCTCGATGCCTGCAATGCGCGCCATCTCGGGATAGCGTGGCTCCCTTTTGCGAATGAACCTCGGCATCTTCTCGACCGGTATGAACACCGGGGGACCGTCGCCTATGCCGCTACCGGCACCTTCCTGCACGGCTTTCCGGATCTCTTTCTGCGTGGCGAGCGTCTGCTCGGGC
>JANQHQ010000031.1 GCA_028282595.1 Chlorobium sp.
GTGTCCCGATCGCATCGGGATAAACTTCAAAACCGGAGTCCCGACAGGTCGGGATGAGGATTTCGATCCCGACAAAGTCGGGACAACGAAGCAATTGAAACGCGGAATAAATAAATAGAGGTGCCCTACATTGAAGCGCATGGCGGTGTAGCAGCCCCCATGCGCTTTTCTTGTCCCGCTGCCCCCCTCCTCCGCCTTTCTTTCTCACTACGTTTGGAAATTTCCGGTTCGACAGCCGGCCCCTGCCGTCGGCCACACCCTGACGAGTGAGAGGAGGAAAAGTCAAAAGTGAGAAGTCAAAGGTCAAAACCGCACCCGCGTCAGTCCGTAGGGGCGAATAATCATTCGCCCGTGGTAAGAGGATGGGCAGAAATGGCACCTTTCAGGCCTGGTTTTGAATCAGCCGCTCGTATTCTTTATGCGAGCCGATCCACAACCATATGAAATTGTTTTCTTTTTTCACGGCAAGAGCTCTGTGGTTAAGCCCGATTTTTGCCGACCATTTTGAAATGCAATGAGGGGTGTTTGGGATTTGTTTTCAACAGCTTGAAATTCTTTTTCGCGATATCCTGTACCGGTTTGGGAAGGGCGGACAGGCTTGACCAGAATCGTTTTGTCGCTTTGTGCATTTAAAGATCGCGGAGTGTCCCTTTTTCTTCCTCTTCAGAGGCTTCTTTTACCAGAAAATTCAGCTTTCTTTCTGCCGAATCTTGTGCCAACTGCATATCCCATTGTTGCATTTCTTTGTCATGGATCCACTGCATCAGTTGCATGAACTCTTTTCGGGATAGAGACTCAATAGCTGCCTTGATGTCATTCACTGTTGTCATGGTATGCTACCTCATTGTCTTTATTGAACGTCCTTACCAGTCAATTTCGCCACTTCTGTGAAAAAAAAATAGAGTGTGGTTGTTTTTTTACCATATGTGGTATATATTTAACCACGACTTCAGTTTTAATCGAGAAAAAAGGAGCGAGATATGGCAAATGCTTATGGTCAGTTCGTTAAGGACATGCGAACAAGAAAAAAGATCAGTTTGCGCCAATTCTGTAGTGATGCTCAGTTGGACCCAAGTAATTGGAGTAAAGTTGAGAGAGGGATAAAAGATCCTCCTATTGATGAGAATGTGCTGTCACGAATTGCTACATGTCTTGGTCTTTCAGAAAGTAGTATGGACAGGGTTAATTTTTTTGATCTGGCCAGAGTTAAGCAAGGCAGAATACCTGACGATATTGTAGAAAATGAGAGTAGTGCAGCTAAACTGCCGGTCCTTTTTAGAACAATAAGAGGGCAAAAACCAACTGAAGAAGAGTTAAAAAAGCTAATAGAGTGGTTAAGTGATAATGATTAATATGACAAAATTAGGTGCTCCATATCTGCATTTTACTCAAATTCGAAAACATGCTGAATCCCTAAGGAAGGAATGTTGCCAAGAGGATATCTATCCATTAGATGTTTTTAGTGTTGCTGAATTTTGCCTTGGTCTTGCTTTCCAGCCAGAAAGTGGTTTGAAAGACGAGTTTGATATCGATGCAATAATGCTTGCAGATTTTAAAACAATTCTCATTGATAACAATGAATTTGTAGATAAAGTCTCAGAGTCTCGTCTGAGATTCTCGATTGCTCATGAAATCGGTCATTTGATTTTGCACCGCAAGCATTTGTTGCGCTTAAATGTTCTTCCAAAAAAAACCCAAGGAGTCTATAACTTTTTATCTCTCATCAGTGATAAGGAATATCATAAGTATGAGTATCAAGCGAATGAGTTCGCTGGTAGGTTTCTTGTGCCTGTTGATGATTTGGTCAAAAAGATAGACGGGTATTGCTCGTTGCTCAACATAACGGATTCTTTTTATTTGGTTGATGATCCTGAATTTTTAGATGCAATGTTCGCTAATGTGGCCAAAAAGTTTGGCGTCTCTTCTGAAGTGATTATGAGAAGAGTGAAGTACGAGCAGTTAAACTTGAATAATATTATTTGGAATTCTTTGAATGGAATTAGGGCCATCTGATAAAAATGCATCGGGTGTTAAACCGTACAGGGTTCTTTCACTTGATGGTGGTGGGATGAGAGGTTTGTATACTGCATCTGTTTTAGATGAGTTATCTAATCGGTTTCTGGGTAGAGCTGAGCAGCAACTGGATATAGGTAAGGGATTTGATTTAATTGTAGGGACGAGCACGGGTGGTATACTTGCGTGTGCGCTTGTTGCAGGTATTCCTATAAAGCGAGTCATCCGGCTTTATAGAGAAGAAGGTCCTCGCATTTTCACATCTCCTATTCCTACTCAAAAGAAAGTTGAGCTTATTTTATGGGCATTCAATAAAATTAGTTGTGCGGCTAATTCAAATGATAGCTTAAAAGAAGCTCTACAAGGAGTGTTTGGTTATCAGACAGTTGCATCTGTTTACAAAAATCGTCAGATTGGGCTATGCCTCACAGCTGTCAATATGTATAACCATAAGTCCCGAGTGTTCAAAACCCCTCATAATCCTGAAAAACATGCTGATAATGAGAGAACTTTAGTTGATATTTGTCTTGCCACATCAGCAGCACCTATCGTTTTTCCAATCGCAGCTATTCGCGATCCTGAAGATCAATCGAATGTTGAGGCATTTGTTGATGGGGGGTTATGGGCAAATAATCCCATTTTGGTGGCACTCATTGAAGCTCTCGAAATGTCGTCTCCAAAGCAATCAGTTGAAATTCTTTCGATAGGGACATGCCCTCCTCCTGCCGGTGAAGCTATTCTTGATAGAGACAATGACAAAGGACTTTATTATTGGAAGGTTGGTGTAAAGGCTTTGGAGCTATCAATGGATTCCCAGGCTGCGGGAAATAACTTTGTGGCAAGTTTTTTGTCAGATAGTCTTAAAAGATTAGGGAAAGAAGTAAGGGTGTTAAGATTACCTCAGACATCTCCTTCTTCGGAGCAAGCTTTGCATTTGGGTTTAGATAGTGCCTCAGAATTAGCTTGTAATACATTGTCAAAACTTGGGCATGATGACGGGAAAGAAGTATATGGAATGGTAAAACGATCTGAGAAAAAGTTTCGGATAGTGGAAGACGTTTTTGATTCATTGCCTATTCTTAATAACGATTGACTGGTGGAGAGTATTATGGGAAATATTCAAAAGCAGTTCTTGGATTTTCATGTTAGAATCAAGGTTGATCCAGAAGAGCTTAGGGAAAAGAGAGATATTCTTCTTGACAAGATAAAGAGGGGCTTAAGGGAAAGAGGAGTGCCTGTTCCTGAACTTATAAATCAGGGTAGTTATATATATGGGGTTGGCATTAAGCCTGTATCAGAGAATTTGGAATACGATATTGATGTTGGTTTGGCGTTCTCTTTAAAGTCAGTGGAATATGACGCAGCAGTGGTAAAGGGTTGGGTTTATGATGCTGTTAAGGACCATACCAATGACGTTCAGAATAAAGGGCCATGTATTCGAGTTCGATATGCTAAGGGGTATCACGTTGATTTGGTGTGTTATGCAAAGTATAAAAGTAATGAATATGAGGAGGAGTATCAACTTGCTCATAAAGATAATGTCTGGAAGCCCTCTGAGCCAAAAAAGTTGAAGCAATATATTAATGAGGCAAGGGTAAAGTTTGCAGACACAAAGGTGAATAATGGATCGGATCAGCTTCAAAGAGTTGTTCGTTGTTTAAAACGGTGGAATGATGTTGCTGTGCCGGAAGAGTCTGAAGATAAGCCTATAGGTCTGGCGCTGCTGCTATTTATAATTGAGAAGCTTGAATCTCCAGTTTATGACGGCAACGGAAAGTTAAGCGATCTGGATGCTTTGATTAAGGTTTCAGGCTTTGTAAAAAAATGTTTTGGGAGAATTGTTGTGCATAAGCCGACACCTGAATACGAAGATGTTTTTGGTAAGCTTGACGAGAGTGCTATGCAGACATTAAAGGAGCGGTTTTCAAACTTGTATGACGACCTTGTAAAGGCAAGGGATAAATCTAATGTTTCTGAAGCTTGCGATTTAATGATCAAGCATTTTGGAGATGATTTCCCAACTTTTGAAGTTAATAAGTCATTTGATAATATTTCTGATGAAAAGCGTTCAGCGTTGTTAAGCGCTTTTATTTCAGTTAAGGAAAAAAGCGGTAATCACTCAAAGCCTTGGGCTTATTGGAGATGATAGATGGTTTGGTGGGAAGATGACCCAGCTCTTTTGGATTCTTTGGTTTCGGGGCTCGCAAAGGAATTTTTAGACCTTTCAGTGAAGAAGCAAGGTGGCAAGGTTGTGGTGTTTGGAGATTGGCACGTTTACATGGATAAAGAGTACGCAACAAGCTACACTATTAAAATAGATCTTCCTGATGATTATCCTATATCTATGCCGGTTGTTTATGAGACTGGAAATAGAATAAAAAAGTCAGTTGATACGCATTTTATTCGTTCAGAGATCAGGGGTAATTATTCTGCCATTCCTATTTACAGCGCATGCTTGTTCGCTCCACCTGAAAGATGGGAAAGGTGGCCACCAGGTTCCAATTTTAACGATTTTTTGAAGGGACCTGTTAATGACTTTTTTCTTTCACAGGCTTATTATGAGCTAACTGGCAAGTGGCTATTTGGTGAGCGTCCACATGGTATTGAAGGAATTTTCGATTACTATGCAGAGAAGTTAAATCTGAAAACCGAGCAGGTTTCGATAATCTTGAAATGTTTGCAATACGCATTGATTCGAGATGTTAAGTCCCATGTGAAATGTCCATGTGACAAGTCGAAACGTTTGATAAGTTGTCATTGGCGACTCATTAAGGGTATAGTTGATATTCTTCCAAGGGAACAAATCATCATCGATATTAAACGAATGAGTGAAAACTATTTGAGAAAGCAGCGGATACTTTCGGGAGAGCCGGGAATGCTTTGATCCGTAACGCACAATAAGTCCGATGCAAATCCAGTGCTTTAGTGCCCGTGACGACGGATCCTTTCAGCATGAACGGCACGTTTTTTCCCGATCGACGGTATTGCTATCAAACAAGTTATCCAGCCCAGTTTTCGTATCGCAGGCCATGAACGCGCTTGAACTCGCGGGTATTGTTTGTTACCATAATCGCATCGAGAGCCAATGCATGAGCGGCGATCATGGTGTCGAGTGCTCCGATAGGCTGACCGCGTTTTTCAAGGTTGGTTCTCAATGAACCGTAGTGCCAGATTGCCGATTCGTCGAAAGGGAAGATTTCGAGCGGAACAAAAAACATTTCAAGTGCATGCCGGTTTCTTGCCGAGTCGCTTTTCATGACCCCGAATGCCAGCTCCGCTGCCGTTATCGATGAAATACCGATATTCCCGATTTCTTCCTGACGGAACCTCTGCAGGACAGAGACCGGACGGGCATTGATGATGTAGATGCAGATATTTGTATCCAGCAGGTACCTCATGATGTTATGTCTTCCCGCTTCTGTTCTTCCGGTTGTTCCCGCTCAAGTGTAAATCCCGGTTCGAATTCCTCCAAAGCAGCTTCCAGAGTCTCCCAGGATTTATCGATCGGCAGAAGCAGAACCCCATTGGCGAAGTGCTTGACAAGAACTTCCTTTCCTGTGAAGCGGTATTCCTTTGGAAGTCTGACCGCCTGACTTCTTCCCGACTGAAAAATTTTAGCTGTATCCATGACAATGTTCTCCCTTCAAGTGATAAACGTTTGGTGTATATCAATGATACGTATTGCCTGTGTTCTTTGCAAGGGATAAAGGGGGCGCAGTTTATTAGGTTGAATAGTTGATGTGTTTCCTTCGTTCTGATCACGGCATACGGCAATGCCCGGTTATGAGAAATACCGCCTTGTCGCGCCGAGAGGAATGCCGAACAGCAGAAGCAATACCGCATTGAGGAGAACATTCTGCCAGAACCCGGTGTAGAGGGAAAACGCTGAATCTGCAATGAACCAGAGGATAAGCGGCATGGCGAGCATTGTCCAGCCGCCGGGTTCGCATCTTTTGAACGGTCCCCTGAGGATCAAGAGCATTGTCGCGCCCCATCCGAGCATGGTTGCTCCCAGAACGCCGTGAGCGAAAAGGATGTACACATTCGCGTCCGCCGGATATCTCGCCTGGAATTCTCCCGGAGAAGCATAGAACAGCAGACTGAAGAGATCCCGTGCCGCGTCCGGCATGACGACCATGCTCGCGCCGAAGAGCATGATGCCGACTATCACGAGATACAGCCATCGGAACCAGAATGTGGGTATCATGGGTGCTCCCGGTTGTTTTTCCAGCTCGATAAATGCAAAGGCATATTCCGTATTGGATCGAATCGTCTGTGAGTCGCTCGATCGTCCCCGACCCGTCGAGTCACATCACGATCTCGGCTTCCATGAACGTGACGGCCTTGCCTGAGAGCAGGACCCGGTCCGCTCGCACCTCGCAGACGATATGTCCCCCGCGTTGTGAGACTTGTTTCGCCTCCAGTGTCTTTTTCCCCAGCTTCTTCGCCCAATAAGGAGCGAGCTCGGAATGCGCCGATCCCGTTACCGGGTCCTCTGCAATACCGTATTTCGGAGCGAAAAAGCGGCTGACGAAATCGACGTCGCGACCGGGAGCGGTGACGACGACTCCTCGCAGATCGAGTTGTTGCAGGAGCGCCTGGTGGGGCGAGATGCCCCGGACCGTCTCCTCGCTCTCGACGACCGCCACATAATCGTCGGCGGCCAGAACCTCCGTCGGCCGCAAGCCGAGACCGGTGGAGAGGATTTCCGGACAGTCGCAGGGCTGTGGCGGCAGGGAAGGGAAATCCATCTGCAAAATGTCCTCTCTTGTTCTCGTTACGGTCAGCTCGCCGCTTCGCGTTTCAAAAACGATGGTTTGTTTCGCATGGTCGAAGGTGGTGAAGATGACATGCGCCGTTGCAAGGGTCGCGTGACCGCAAAGATCGACCTCTTTGAGCGGTGTGAACCACCGTAGATTGAAACCTTTTTCGGAAGGAACGAAGAAGGCTGTCTCCGAGAGGTTGTTTTCTTCCGCGATGGCCTGAAGCGTTGTATCGTTCAGCCAGTGGTTCAAAGGGCACACGGCAGCGGGGTTCCCCTCGAACACCCGCGAAGCGAAGGCGTCCACCTGATAGAGTCTTATCTTCATGTTTTTCTGAAATCGAGCCGCACCAGTTCCTTGCCGTCGTGCAGCATGTGGCGCAGTTCCTTGATTCCGACAAAACCTTCACGCTCCATCCTGTTTTCGAGAACCGATCGATCGACCTCCCGGTTATATCCGGACAAGCATGCGACCGCCTTTATCCCTGAACCGGAAATGAACGGCGCACTGTGTCGGACCTGAAACACCACCGACACGATGGTGCCGTTTCGTGCAACCGGTTTCAACTGGTCGATGAAGCGCTCGGTATCGATGAACTCCAGAACCAGGTTCGCAATGACGAGATCGACCGTGTCTTCGGTAAAAAACTCCCGATGAATATCGAGACACAGGGTCCGGAGCGAATCCACCCTGTCGGCATATCTGCTTTCGCAGGTTTCGAGGAACCCTTCGTTGATGTCGATGCCGTACACGATTCTTGTTGTTTCCTTGCCGACATGCTCCAGACCGTTTCCTGTACCGATACCTATACAGAGCAGCTTGTCGGGCAGATACGTTTCGTACTGACTCCGGAAGATCGCGTTGAGGGCCTGCTCCTGACGTACCGCCGGGTGTGACATGTGTCGTTCATAGTCTTCGGCGGTTATATCGGGCCACGGGTTTGCAAGCTCCGGAAGAGGCGTTTTCCGAGAGTGTTTCGAAGTGCCGGGCATTGTTTTTTTCAGGTAACGTTGCATGTGGATAATACGTTGAGACCTAAACTGAGCGTCCCGAAGTCGGGATACAGCGACATTCCCTGTGCCTTGCATCTGTGGCATGCTCGACAATCGCTCAATTCAGGTGAAAACAATCTCGAAAAACCTGTGCGAATCGCGAATCGTCATGGTGTTTCTCCTAACGGATAACGTATCCGATGACTCTCCATTTCCCGTCTTTTTCGAGTATGAGGGTGACGATTTCCATTGCTGTACTCTTGTGCTCGAATGCAGCGTCGAAGACCAGTACCGCATAACTCCCGTCCGGAGCGTTGGGAAGCTCGGACGGTGTTTCGACCTTCACGATCCGGCGTTTTACAGGTTTGCCGAGCGGTTGGCGACCCGATGTCAGCGACGCATTCCAGCTTTCTTCGGTTACCGCTCCGCGGAAGTGTGCCGAAGCCTCGTTCCAGCTTTTGGAGTAGTCACCGCCATCGACAAGCGCGAGCCATTCGCTGGCGGTGGCAATCTGTTTCTCCTCTGTCGTTGCCTCGCCGCGAGCGGAAACGAAGCCGATGCTCAGCATCGTCAGGGTCATGCAGACAGCGATACGTGTTTTCATGGTCTCTCCTCTTCTTTGTGTTTTGGGTTTCTGCTGTTCAGTGTTTCTTCGATCGCAGGATCAGCCAGGTAAACGTTCCTTCGAGGGCTTTCGCGCCGTTTTCGGCAACCACGGCGACCGTGACGGCGGTCAGGATTTTTCCTTTTGTATCGAGCATGCTTCGGAACTCTTCGAGCGTGTGCTGCATCGAAAGCAGCTCACAGAAGGATTCGCCGGTTGTCGGCCGGGCGAACCTGATTGCGGCGTTGCGCAACGTCGGCAGATCGGTCGAGAGATCCATGTCGAGACGGTCGAACAGGTATTGCGCCGAGGCCGCTTCGGCGAGGGCGAACTGAGCGCAGAAGCTCACGGTGCCGAAATGGTTGCGCATAGTGGAGGCGTCGGGCAGCCGAAGGCGCTGTGTTCTTTCGTCGTACGTTATACCGAGATGCCGGTTGAATGGAATATCCGCTACACTGCTCATGAATACATCGTTTTGTTCTATTCCTCCACCCAGACCGATACCTTCCCCCCACGCGTGCTGAAGGGAGCCCAGCCCCATTCGTCGGTCCGGATGGATTCATCGATATGGCGGGTGATGTCGCGGTAAGCGGTGTACGGTTTACCGGTCTCCATCCACTTGGTGTCGTCCCCGGCATTGGTCATGACAACCGCCATGCTTCCGTGGTTGTCGTCCCCCTGGAATGTCCAGCCGATGATGTGGCGGTGATCTAAATAGTCACGGCGTTGGCCGAATGTGTATTTCCTCCTTGCGTCGAGGAAAAGATCGATCAGCCACCGGTGAGAGTCCAGCCGGATCTCGTACCCCTTGTCCTCGTAATGCGCGCCGTCGTAGTCCGCCGCGAAGACGCAGGGGTAGCCTTCGTCGCGCAGCAGGACGATCGCGTAGGCGAGCGGCTTGAACCAGGATTCCACGAGTGATTCGAGGCTCTGCAGGGGCTGGGTGTCGTGGTTTTCGACAAGGGTTACCGCGAGCAGCGGGTTCTCTCTCACGAGCGTGCCGCTGAGGAGGGAACCCATGTCGTAGCCCGCGCCGGCTTTCGACGCCCGGTGGAAGTTGTAGTGCAGCGGCACGTCGAAGAGGTGCATCCGGCCTTCGGTCTGGTCGATATAGCGGCGCAGCCGCCCTATGTCCGACGACCAGTACTCTCCCACGGCGAAAAGGTTTTTTTGCGTGTGGTTACGCATGTCGTCGAGCCAGTGCCTGAAGAATAGCGATCGAATGTGTTTCACGGCGTCGATGCGGAAACCGTCCATACCGAAGCTGTCGAGGTACCACTTCCCCCAGTAGTGCGCTTCGCCGCGCACCTGCTCGTGGTCGAAATCCAGGTCGCACCCCATCAGGAAGTCGTAATTGGCGTTCTCCTCATCCACGTGCGTCTCGAACCGCTTGTCCTTGAGCTTGTAGATGGTTCCGTGTTCCCTTGTCGCGTCGAAGTGCCACCACTCCCACTGCATGCCCGAGTAGGTGTCGCCCCTGCCGGGAAAGGAGAAACGGGTCCAGAGCTCCCGGCCGTGGCGGTTGCCGAGGGTTCTGTTCCGGTCGCGGGGGTCGACCGCGACGACGTCGTCCACCCATTGCTTTCCGTCCGCTCCCATCCTGTGGTTCAGCACCACGTCGGCATAGACCTGCAGGCCGGCGTCCCGAGCGGCTCGAATGCAGCCCAGGTACTCCTCTTTCGTGCCGTACTTCGTTCGCACGGTGCCTTTCTGATCGAACTCGCCGCAGTCGAACAGGTCGTAGACCCCGTAACCCACATCCCAGGTGCCGCCCATGCCCTTGTATGCCGGGGGAAGCCAGAGGGCTGTGAACCCTTTCTGCTCCAGTTCCGTCGCCCGTGCGCCCCACCCGTTCCAGAACCCGCCGTCGTTCGGCGTGTACCAGTGAAAGGTCTGCATCATCGTGCCTCTGAGTCGCTCCACGGTTCCCTCCGTTTTCAAGCCTGCCTTGTTTCGCTACGGCGATATGGTTTTTCGGACAGACTTCTGGAAATTTTGTTCGCTTCGGAGAAAGAAGCAAGAGAGTTCTGTCGCCATTTCGTTACAACGCGGGCGTTCGGTGGCTGCCGACAGACCGTTCAAAAGCCTTTTTCCCGCGCGGCTCACTCCTGAAAGCGCTGTTTTTCCGCGCTGTTGATGAAGCCGGCGACCGCCTCGACCAGTTCCGGCCGGATCGGCAGGTCGGGCCGATAGTAGGTCCGGATGTTTTCGGCGCGGTTCGAATCCGCTTCCCTGAAAACATGATTCATGCCCTCGATGATCCTCAGCTCCGCCTTCCGGTTCGCCTCGGCAAGCTTTTCGGCATCCTGTACGCTTACCTGGATATCCGTCGTGCCCTGAACGATCAATACGGGAATGTCGAGTTTGGCTATCTCTTCGGCCGGGTCGTGCTTGAACCACGAAATAAGATAGGGCTGCACGCTGGGCCGGAATAGTGAATAGAGCAGCGGATCGATATCGTTTACGGTTTTTCCCTGGGAGAGCCTCTGGAGAACCGGCAGGGCCACGGTTCTCACCATGTCCGGTTGCGACTGCAACTGTTCCTTGAGAAGGATGTCGGCGGGCGAACCTGCCCCGGCGATCGAGACAAATCCGGAGACCGGTTTATCCTGCGATGCGATCATGCCTACGAGCGAGCCTTCGCTGTGTCCGATGACGAACACCGAGCTGAAGCGTTCGTCCCGTTCGAGCAGGTCGATCCACTTCCCTGCATCCGATACGTTCTGATCGAAGCGCAGGTCAACTTCCTGTATCGCGGCCGCTCCGCTTCGCCCGACGCCCCGTTTGTCGTATCGCAAGGTCGCGATCCGCCGGTTCGACAAGCCGTCGGCCAGCATCTTCAGTGAATTGTTCGTCGCGGCGCGGCCGTTGCCGTCGCGGTCCGTCGGTCCCGATCCGGGGATGATCAGGGCGACGGGAACGTCTCCTCCACCTTCGGGAAGCAGCAGTGTGCCTTCGAGCTCCCCGGTGCCGGTTGCCAGCTTGACGGCGCTTTCCGTTCGAGGCTCGTGCGTGCCGCAGGAGACGAGCACGAAGAGTGCCGATAGCAGTGCGAGTTTTTTCATGCGCTGTTTTTTCAGTGCGTGAACCGGTGGAATACCGTACGGTTTTTGCAACATAGTACAAATCGGACATTTTTACGCATCGGCGAGCCGACCCCGGTGAAGAAGCTGTAAAATCGCGATATGGAATTTCTAAACCTCCGTATAATCCTGTATTATATCTGGTGAGGCGCGCGCCGGTTACGGCAGGTTTTCCTGCGCGCGAAAAGCGATCAACCATTTCCTGAGGCAATGGCTATTTCGCGGAGAACATTTCTTGTGCGCACCGCCCAGTGCGCGGTGCTGTTCGGCCTCGCACCGGGAATCTCGTCATGCGGCGGTGTTACGCGCGAGGACACGCCGGGGGACGAAGGCTACGAGGAGCTCTCCTTCCTGATAGGCCCCGAGCGGGCCGAGATACTGCGCCTGGCCTCCCTTGCTCCGAGCAGCCACAACACCCAGCCCTGGACGGTTACGATTACCGACGACAACGCATGGATCCTGGGGTCGGCGCCTGAACGCAGGCTCCCCGAGGTCGATCCGGAGAACCGCGAAACCCTGCTCTCCATAGGAGCGTTCATCGAAAATCTCGTAACGGCGGCTGCCGCCCACGGTTTCGATGTATCAATCACTCCTGCGGCCCGCTCGGCCGGTGAGAACGAACTGGTGAGGCTGGAATTGAGAAACACCGTGCGGCGCGATTATCCGCTCCGGCGTCTCTCGGAAAGGCGTACGTTGCGTTCGGGCTTCAAAAACGAGGCGATAGACGCCGAGGATTTCTCGTTCATTGTCGGCGGCGAAGAAGGGTTCTACTACTATCCGTCGTTTTCGAAGGAGGCGGTCTGGCTCGACGACGCCACCGTTGCGGCCACCGAGCAGCAGGTCCAAAGAGAGAACGTGCAGGAAGAGCTTGCACGCTGGATTCGCTGGTCCGACGACGAGGCGAAGAAGCATCGCAACGGGATGACGCCGGAAAGCATGGATATCACCGGTATCGCCGGGTGGTACGTGAGAAATTTCTACGGCACCAGCGATGTTCTGAGCAAGGATTTCCGCAAGGCGTCCGTCGACCGTGCGCGCAAGCAGGTCGCTGAGGGCGGTGGCTGGATCGTGACGACCTCCGCAGACGCTTCCCCGGCTTCCCTGATCGAAACCGGTCGCCGCTTCGAGCGGATATTTCTCAGGGCGAGGGAGCGCAAAATCGCGATGCACCCCATGTCCCAGGCGCTCCAGGAAAAACCCTGGGCTGCGCAATGCCGCGATGCCCTGAAGCTCTCCGGTTTTCCCCGTTTTCTGATCAGGGTGGGCTACGCCAGGGACTATCCCCCGCCGGTCAGCCTGCGCATGCCGCTCACGGCGATAACGGCGGTTGAAAGGAGATAACGCCCGATCCCGCGTCGAGCGCCTTTGTTGCGCTTTTCAGGAACTGCTTCGACACTCCCGCCGGTTATATGAAGACCGCCGGAGGTAGGCGTCCGGCTTGAACACGCCAGACAAACGGGGGCTATATGAACTGGAAAGAACTGATTTCCCGGGAGATGATCGCCGCGTACGGAAACGCCGAGCGCCTGCTCGATCTGGTCGGCGACGGCGATTTGCAGTGGAAGCCTTCCGCCGGGAGCAACTGGATGAGCACCGGGCAGCTTCTGCGGCACATGGCGGGGGCCTGCGGCGAAAGCGGCAGGGGGTTCGTCACCGGCGACTGGCCGCAGCTCGACGGTACCGACGCCTTTGAGCTTTCGCGTGAAGAGATGCTACCGCCGGCTGAAAAGTTTCCGTCGGTAACGAGTGTCGGGGAAGCGAGACGGCGTCTGGAGGAGGATAAAACGCTCGCGTTCGAGCTGCTCGCCTCATGCAGCGAAAAGGACCTTGCGGAAAAGATGACCGACGCGCCGTGGGATCCCGAAGGGCTGCTGCTCGGGCATCGTCTGCTTCAGATGGTCGACCACCTGAAAAGCCACAAGGCGCAGCTCTTTTATTATCTGAAACTCCAGGGAAAGCCCGTCGACACGGGTCATCTCTGGGGAATGTAACCATCACAGGACTCCGGTGTCATGGATATGCCAGGAACGCTCGATTTCCTTCGCCGGCTCGGCGAAAACAACAACAGGGAGTGGTTTCAAGAGAACAGGGTGCACTACGACGACGCCCGCGGCCAGTTCCTGCAGCTTGTCGGCAACCTGATTCCGGCCGTCAGGAACATCGACCCGTCGATCGGCGTGCCGGAGGCCGGAGAGTGCGTCTTCAGGATTTTCCGGGACGTCCGGTTTTCGAAGGACAAGTCGCCCTACAAGACCAATTTCGGCGCATTCCTCGCCAGGGGCGGACGAAAGAGCCCTTACGCGGGCTACTACCTTCACCTGGAGCCCGGCGGCTCGTTCGTCGGTGGGGGCGCATACATGCCCGAGCCGGCCCGTCTGAAGGCCATCAGAACGTCGATTTACCGCAACCCGGACGAGTACAAGGCCATCGTTCGTTCCCCTGACTTCCGGAACTGTTTCGGCGAAGTGTTCGGCGAAAAACTGAAGCGTCCGCCGAAAGGATTTCCGGCCGATTTTCCCGATATCGATCTGCTGAAGAACAGGCACTACGCCGTGACCCGCGCCGTATCCGACGATTTCTGGACCGGCGGGCGTTTCATGGAGGAGATCGAAAGGGCCTATGCGATCCTGTTTCCGTTCAACAGGTTCCTGAACAGGGCCATCGAGGATGCGGAAGCGGAGTAGCGTCGTCGCCAACCCCCGAGCCCGCCGCCGGAACCGACGGCAGTCGGCTTCGAAACGTCTGCAACTCTCAATCGTCCTTGTAGGAGGTGATCATGCAAACCGTGACGCTGCTGTTACTTACCTGCCTGATACTTGCAGGCTGTTCCGTTTTCGGCAAAAGAGATGTGCGGGAGCCGTCCTTTTCGGTGCTGAAGAGCGAAGGTGATTTCGAAATACGGCGTTACGAGCCCATGGTTCTGGCTGAAACCGTGGTGGAAGGCGATTACCGTTCGACAAGCGGCAAGGCGTTCGGCAGGCTCTCGGGTTATATTTTCGGCAAGAACAGGTCGAAGCGCTCGATCGAAATGACCGCGCCCGTCCTGCAGGAGAAAAAGGGGGAAAAGATCGCCATGACCGCTCCCGTTATCCAGGAAAAGGAGGGGGACGCATGGTCCATGGCCTTTGTTCTTCCCGAGGGATATACGGTGCGGAACGCACCCGAGCCGCTCGACAGTGAGATCTTGCTGCGGCAGGTTCCGGGCGCGAAAGTCGCCGTCATCGTGTTTTCCGGCCTGCATTCCGAAAAAAACATCGACCGGCACACCGAAAAGCTGCAAGCGTGGCTGGAGGGACAGGGATACGCTCCGGCCTCCTCCCCGAGGGCGGCGAGTTACGATCCACCCTGGACGATACCGTTTCTGCGCAGAAACGAGATTCACATCGATATTCGGTAGCGGACCGCCGGCTCCGGTCGTGTCCGGAGCCGGCCGGGGCTCTACATGAAGGTGTGATAGGTCTGCCCGGCGAACACGATCAGAAAGCGAAGCACCAGCCCGCCCACAAGCACGAGTACGGGGGCTACCTGCGGGAATCTGATATGCACCCCGGCGGCTTCGAGAAACTCGAGCAGCAGCGGGATCACGAGGCCGAGGGCGACGAAGATCCCCCAGAACCAGAGCATGTAGGGCAGTCCGGCCATCGGATAATTTCCAGCGATAAGGTGCATCATGGCGCCGCTGTTGTTGGCCGGTCCGGTAATGCCGCCGAGGACGAAAAGCCCGACCACGACCAGCTCGATCCAGATGGCGTTTGCGTCGATCATGCTGTAGACCGGCTTTTCGTCGTCCGGTGCGAGCAGGAGCATCAGCGCCGCGGCGCTCGATATTCCGGAAACCAGAAAAAGCATGCCGAGAATCGAGCTCGACCAGAGTGGACGGGCCGAGAAGAAGGAGAGCAGAATCCCGGTGTAGATGCCGATGCCGACGCCGATGTGCGCATTGACCAGCGCCACTACGGTCAGATGATCCTCGGTCCAGTCTATCAGCTTGTTGACGATTCCGATATTGCGTTCCCTGAGAAACTTCTTGTTGACCAGAGCGGCCTGCAGGATTGCGAGCGGGAAGAATGCGATCAGAATCCAGCTTCCGGCCGACATCGGCGAGGTCGGCTGAACGGTGGTGTAGAACGCCCAGACGTAGAGCGGATGCGCCAGGTCGAGAAAGAGAAAGAGCATGCCTATGCCGAGCAGGGCGGGCGAAAGCAGGGAGCCGATCCGCACCGCCAGGCAGGGACAACCGTCGCCTTCGTCTTTCGGGCCGATACCGAATTTTCGTTTCACGATGATCATGAGGGAGGTGATGACCAGAAGACCTCCGGCGATACCTCCGAGAAAAAGATAGAGCGGGATGTGCCACTCCCAGATATGAAGATGCGGAATCACGTTCGGGTTCATCTTCGTCGATACGAGCTCCGTCGCCGCGGCTGTGGTTTCTGCAGTCATGGTTACGCTCCGGGTTTGTTGCTTGCTGAAATCCAGTAAAGACTCGGATTGGTTCCGGCGTGTTCCTTCTGCCGGTAGACCTCTTTACCGGCCATCATTTTTTCGGCCTTGCCTTCGGGATCGTTGTAATCCACCAGGTTGAGGCTCGCTGTCGGGCACACCGAAGCGCAGGCCGTATCGAGCCCCTCGTCCAGCCTGTGCTTGCAGAGCGAACATTTGTCCACGTAGCCGTCGGGGTGCACGTAGCGGGCGTCGTAGGGACATGCCGCGAGACAGGCCTTGCAGCCGGTACAGCGCGAGCTGTTGACCTGAACCGTACCGTCGGAATAGTGCGATGCACCCGTCGGGCAGTAGGTGACGCAGGGGGCGTTGGCGCAGTGCTGGCAGCGTTCCGAGCGGTTCTCCATGCGCAATCGGGGGTAGGCGCCCTCCGTTTCCTGTACGACCCAGTCCCGGCAGAAACCTTCGGGGACCGCGTTTTCGGATTTGCATGCGTAGACGCACGCGGAACATGCCACGCAGACCCGCGTGTCGATAACCATTCCGTAATTTTTCTGCTTAGCCACGTCCTACGCCTCCTTGATGAAAGTCACGAAATTGTTTTGAAAACCGACGGCGCCGATCGCCTTGTCAATCTCGGTATGTGAGATCAGCTCGTTATGCGACGCTCCTTTCCTGTAGGCCCATTTCAGTTTTTTGAAATAGTGGCCGTAGCCGTGAACCATGTAGACCGCATCCTGTCTTATACGTTCGGTAACCTTGACTTTTATCGGGTACTCCGAGACGACGCCGGCCTGGTTTTTCAGGTGGACGTATTCACCGTGGCTTAGCCGGTGTTTCTCGGCCACGTGAGTATTGACCCAGACCTCGTTTTCCCGCGCCGTGGGCAGTTCGTTGAGAAAACGGTTGTTTGCCGTGCGCCCGAACGTCAGCATCGGTTTTCGCCCCGTCAGCATGCGGTAGAAGCCTTGCGGCGGTTCGGGGTGCCGGATGTAGCGGGGTACGGCGTCGAAACCGGCTTCGCGCAGCTTCGAGGAGGCGAGTTCGATTTTTCCGCTCGGAGTTTTGAAGGTGAGCTTTTCGCCCGGTTTGCGGTAGAGATCGGTCGGTTTTCCGAGGAGCACCCCGGTTTTCTTCACCTCCGCCAGGGACGAGCCGGCTTTTTTCAGCTTCCTGTCGAGATAGGTCTCGACATCCTCCTCGAGCACGCCGTGCAGCCCGAGCTTTTCCGCGAGCATTTTCGCGATCTGATTACCCGGTTTGCTGTCGAACATCGGTTCGACAGCCGGTTGGCGAAGCGCGACGAACGGTGTCCTGTAAGGTCTGCCCCCGTCGAGATCGTCATAGCGTTCGAGATAGGTGCACTCCGGAAGCACGACGTCGGCGTAGCCGGTGACCTCCATCGGAAGCGTATCGACCGCGACCAGAAAATCCACCTTGTTGATCGCTTCGAGGGCGATTTTCCTGCCGAGCGTAATGGTTTCGGGGACGTTGACGCCATAGACGAGCCAGGCTTTGATCTTCTCGTCGAGCGTTTGCTCGATCACTTCGTGCGATGCTATGCTGTTTTCCGGCTTGGTATCGACAAACAGCGGATACTTGCTCCAGACCTTTTTTTCGAATTCCGGATAGTGATGCGTCTCGCTTTTCGGCAGCTTGTATTTTTCGTATTTCACCACGCCGCCCGGCATCTTGTAATTGCCGACAAGGGCGTTGAGAATGGCCATCGATCGGGATCGCTGTGTGCCGTCTCCGTACCACTGGGTGCGGCGTCCCGGATGAACCGCAGCGGCCGGGGCGTACCTTGCATAGGTTCTGGCGACCTCACGGATGTCGTCGGCTGAAATATCGGTGATCTCCGCGGCTCTTTCGGGCGTCATCTTCTCGACTTCGTCCCGAAGCTCGTCGAAGCCGACCGTGTGCCCGGCCACGAACTCCCGGTCGTAGAGATCTTCGGTGATCAGTACGTTCATGAGCGCCTGCATCATGGCGATGTCGGTACCGGGCTTGATCGGCAGCCACTTTTCCGCTTTGCCGGCAAGCGTCGAGAACCGGGGATCGAACACCACGATTTTCAGGCCGCGCCGTATGCCTTCGGCAATTTCCTGTACGGCCGTGTTATGCATGTTCTCGCCGTAGTGCGTCCCGAAAAACAGGATATACTTGCTGTTGACGATATCGACCCCTTCGGGAGTGCCGGCTCCGTGACCGTAGGTCAGAAGGTAACCCTGATGGCGTGGGCCGCAGCAGAAATCGAACGAGGGTTTGGCGAACTTGTTGACCCCGAAGGCCATGAACATCTTCTTGAAGAACGTGTAACCGTACCCGTGGTGCAGCATGGCTATGGCTTCAGGGCCATACGTTTCCCTTATCCCGTAGAGCTTTTCGGCGGTATAGGCTATCGCTTCGTCCCACGTGGCTTTGCGGTAGGAGACTCTGCCGCCTTTTTTCTGGCGGATCAGGGGGTGGGCGAGACGGTCGGGGTCGTAAATCTGGCCGACGCCGCCGGTGCCTCTCGGGCAGAGCCTGCCGTTGCTGAGCGGATGATGCTTCGATCCGGTGATTTTGTAGATCCTGCCGTCACGCACATGGGCCGCGATGCCGCAGCGCCAGAAACAGTGTTCGCAGAAAGAGTGGACGATCCTCTCTTCGCCGTTGCCGGCAAGGGCGTCGCCTCCGCCCGACAAGGTGCGACCGATCGGGGTCGACATGGCGGCGGAGCCGGCTAAAAACAGGGAGGATATCCTGAGAAAATCCCTGCGGTTCAAGTCCTGGCCTTGGATCATGTTTCAAGGTCTCCTGCTGGTTTGTTGGTGTAGTGCTTCAGAGAACCGCTCTCCCGGCGGGAGGGCGGCGGCCTGTAGAGGCGCCGGATCGCGCAGGCGCCGATGCTCCGGAGCGGACGCGCGACGGAAGAGAATAAAGGGCGCCTCTATGTATTGTCATGAGCGGTTCAAATGCAAGGCGAACGGTGTCCCGATCGCATCGGGATAAACTTCAAAACCGGAGTCCCGACAGGTCGGGATGAGGATTTCGATCCCGACAAAGTCGGGACAA
>JANQHQ010000036.1 GCA_028282595.1 Chlorobium sp.
TTGTCCCGACTTTGTCGGGATCGAAATCCTCATCCCGACCTGTCGGGACTCCGGTTTTGAAGTTTATCCCGATGCGATCGGGACACCGTTCGCCTTGCACTTGAATCGCTCATGACAATACATAGAGGTGCCCTGTATTCATCCGTAGCGACAGGCTGACGATCAGGCTCGCTTGCTGTGGTCGACCGCCTTGAGAATCTTCAGGTTCAGAACGATGAACCGCCAGAACTGGAAGATCCTGCTTTTCATCTTGAACTTGTCGAACTTGCTGGGCCTCATGATGCTATAGGGTTAATGGTGAAAGATTTCCTTTTTCGCACCGCCGGACTTGCCCGGCGTCATCCCGCTATTCGGGAATGTACTGCCAGCCGATGTTGCCCTTGAACTTGTGCATGAAGGTCGTCTCGACCATCTGCTTCAACCAGGCTCCGGCAAGGCCTCTTTCCACTCTGGTAACGAACAGATCGCGGCCTTCCCTGTTGTCGTAGCGGGTATGGTCGGGAACGACCGGATAGATGATCATGACGATCGCCGAACCGTTCCAGAGCGACTTGCCGTTCGATGCGATACAGACCGCGAGCATTTCGGACATGCGTTCGCGGTGCGTCATGCGGCCTTCCTTGATCAGGTCGATGATATTCAGCGCGACGACCCTGCCGATAACGCCGGAAATCATGCCGGTTCTCGGCGCACCCGGCGTGATGTTCGTGCCGTTCTTGGTAACGTGCGGTACCGAAATCGGTCCCGGAGGCGCGAAGGCGATACCCGCCGAGAATATGTTCGGATAGAGCGGGTTCTGGTAGTTCGCCGGCCACGCGTCGGGAGTTTTCACCAGTTCGTCGTAACTGAGACCGTAGATGCCGTCGGCAAGCACGAAACCGCCGGGGTTGGTCACTTTCGAGGAGATGTCCTCTCCATCCTTGCCGATAAAGGGGAAGGTGACGCCTCTTGACTGGGGGATCAGCATGGCGAAATCGTACTCGTCCTCGCCGTAGTTCCCTTCGAAATCCTCCCAGTGGATCTTTTTCTCGTCGACCTCCTTGACGCCGCGACGGATCGATTTGGCGATACCGAACTCGTCCATCGCGTCCTCGATGAGATCTCCGCCCCTGGCGATCCTTCCACCTGGTTTGACGACGTTGATGCCTCCGACACCGAAGTCGCCTATGGCGGGTTCGTTGGTCATGTAGACCAGGTCGGCCTTGTCCCTCAGCTTGCGCTCGGTCAGGTCGGCGTGAATGTTGGTGATGTACTCGAACGCGGCACCCTGGCATGCCGCCATGGGATGGCCGGTGCCGATGACGAGCCGCTGGCGCTCACCCCGCTTCATCTTCTCGATGAGCTCCAGGTAGGCATCGCGGGCCTGAATGGCGCTGTCGAGGTGGCAGATGGACTCGGTATGCTTCTTCGGCCCGAGGCCCGGGGTGGCGTCGTAGTTCATGTGGGCGCCTGTCGCGACAATGAGGTAGTCGTACTGGACGTTGGTCTCGCCGGCCCCTTCGGCCTGGTCCACAACAACGTAGTTTTCATCGGGATGGACAGAGGTGACCTTCCCCTGGACAAAATTTACATTGAACTTGTCGTAAACCGGCTTTAACTTGAATGTGGTTTCCTCGGGTTCGACGGCGTCGATGCCGAGCCAGACCCACGAGGGTACGAAACCGAAAATGTCGAATTTGTGAATCACCGTTATTTCATGATCCTTGCCGACAGCATCGCCCAGATACATCGCAGCGGTATGTCCCGCAAATCCGGCACCAATGATCACAACCTTTGCCATGGTCCCTCTCCAGTTCTATGTTAGTGTTTGAGAATACTATTCGCGCAAAAGAAAATAGGAAAATAAGGTAACACTGCAAACCCATATAATCAAGCAGTTATACAGCATAGCGGTTTTGAAAGCCCGCGGCGCTCACCGCGCAAACCCCCTGAACATGACCCCGCGACAACTGTGAGCACAATCCACAAGAAACGAATCCTGGGGATCGATTACGGCACCCGCCGGGTGGGTGTCGCCAAAAGCGACCCTTTTCGGGGCTTTGCCCAGCCGGTCGGCACCTGTTCGCCGGACGGCGTCGCCGGAGTCATAGAAAAACTGCGTGCGGAAGACGGGGTGGAAACGATCGTCGTCGGCTATCCGCTCAACAGCGACGGGAGCCGCAACCGCATGACAGCGGTGGTCGACCGCTTCGTCGACGAATTGCGAGAGGCCTTCCCGGACGTGGCGATCGAACGGATCGACGAACACGGTTCCTCCCTGGAAGCCGGCAGAATACTGGTCGAGGCGGGAACAAGCCGGAAAGAGCGGCGGCGGAAGGGACGCCTCGACGCGGCGGCCGCCTGCCTGCTGCTGCAGAGCTATCTCGACACCGCGAACAGCGCCCCCGATTAGCGTTGAGGATTTCAACCCCGTATGCGTATCTTATTGTTTTCCAGTCCCCGGACGATCCGGACAGCCAACAGCTATACATCAGCCGAAAAAGTTCCATGAGCACCACAGCGCTACTTGACGTTTTCACTTCGACCGGCGCCCTTCTGCAGGGCCATTTCAAACTCACGTCGGGCCTGCACAGCAACACCTATTTCCAATGCGCGAAAGTGCTGCAACACCCCGAACACCTCATGGAGATCTGCCGTCTGATCGTATCGAATTTCAACCGCGATGAGATCGACACCGTCATCTCCCCTGCGGTCGGCGGCATCGTGGTCGGCACGGAAGTCGGACGCCAGATGGACGTGAAAACCATCTTCGCGGAGAGAAAGAACGGAGAGATGACGCTCCGCCGGGGCTTCGGCCTCTCCGCAGGAGAACGGGTCCTGATTGTCGAGGACGTCGTCACGACCGGCGGGTCGGTAGCCGAGGTGATCGACCTCGCGACACGGGCCGGAGCGACGGTCGCCGGAGTCGGCAGCGTGGTCGACCGCAGCAACGGCACGGTCAAACTCGCCGAGCGGCAGTGTTCGCTCCTGACGCTCGACGTACAGAATTACGAACCGGGAAACTGCCCGCTCTGCAAAAGCGGCGTCCCGCTCGAAGCACCGGGAAGCCGCACCCTCGAGAAAAGTTGAAAAAACCATGCGCGAAACCGCTATCGGCAGCATCTCCATCGTGGGCCTGGGACTGATAGGCGCCTCCGTACTGCGCGCATTCAGAAAATCGGCCCGAGCGGACGGGCGCACCATTATCTTCAAGGGATACGATCCCGCGTTCGGCCCGGAGGACGTCGATCATATCGGGAAACTCGGCCTCGACCGCTTCGAAGCCGATGCAGACAAACTCTACGACGCGGACCTGATCATCCTTGCAGCCCCGGTACTGACCAACATCGCCCTCCTGGACGACGTCGCCCGTCTGGCCCCGGAACACGCTCTCGTCAGCGACGTGTCGAGCACCAAGCAGATGATCGCCGACCGGGCTACGGAGCTGGGTCTGAACTTCATCGGGATGCATCCGATAGCCGGCCGCGAACGCCAGGGGTACCGCGCCAGCGACGACGAGCTGCTGGCAGGAAAGACGGTCGTGCTCTGCACGAACGAGGACTCCGGCCCCGTGCGGGCCGCCGCCGGGGACCTCGTCGAGCTCCTCGAGTCGATCCGGTGCAGGGTTGTTTTCATGTCCGCCGTGGAGCACGACAGGGTCGTAGCCAATATCAGCCACCTGCCGCAACTGCTCTCGACGGCCCTGATCAACCACTGCGCGGAAAACATAGACAAGAGCGGCCCCGGCTTCTCGACCCTGACGAGGTTAGCCGCAAGCCCGTGGGAGATCTGGAGAGACATCGTCGCCACAAACTCCGGCAACATAGCTTCCGAGCTCAGAAGCTTCGGCCGCGAACTTCTGCAGCTCGCAGAGGAGATAGAGCGGGGAAATCCGGAGCGAACGGGCGAACGGTTCGGGGAGGCCAACAACCTGTACCGCAAACTCACGAAAACGAGCCGATCATGAAATTCGCCATTGTCGTCAATATCAACCGCAAGGACGCCATCGAGCTGGCGCGCGAACTGATCGCATGGCTGGGGGAGCGCGGCCTCGACTATGTGTTCGATGCTATATCCGCCGAAAAGATAGGGGCTTCCCGGTTCGCCGAGATCGACGAGCTCAACAAGCTGTGCGACGTCTTCATATCGCTGGGCGGCGACGGCACGCTGCTCTTCACCTCGCACTATTCGGTAACCAAACCGGTCATCGGAGTCAACGTGGGGCGTCTCGGCTTCCTGACGGAATTCAGCACTTCGGAGATGTACGATGCGATAGAAAAGGTGCTCGACGGCACCTACACCATTCACGACCGGACACAGCTCGAGGCGCGGGTACAGGTGGACGGCGTACCGAAATCCCTGACCGCCCTGAACGACGTCGTCATCGAAAAAGGCGCCTATCCCAGGATCCCGGCGTTCGTCATCACGCTCGACGGGGAAATGCTCAGCGCCTACCGCGCCGACGGCATCATCGTCTCCACCTCGACAGGGTCGACCGCCTACTCGCTTTCGGCCGGCGGGCCGGTCATCGCGCCGAAATCCAATGTGTTCGTCATCACGCCGATCTGTCCGCACATGCTGACCGTCCGGCCTATCGTCATCAGCGACGACAAGGTCATAGAGATATCGGTCGACACCCCGGACGGAAAGTTCCCGCTCAACCTCGACGGGCACATCAACAAGTTCCTCAAGCCGGGAGAAATCATCACCATCAGAAAGTCGAAAGAGATGATCAACCTGGTCGCCAACGAGAACCGGAACTACTGCGAGATTCTCCGGAACAAACTGCTCTGGGGGCGCGAGCACAAATCCTGCACCTGACGTTTTTCCGTTCCATCACCCCCTTTCCATGATTACAAACATCCCTCCGGCCTCCCTCGCCTACCTGCTGGGCATCCCGTCTTCCACACCGCTCGACACGGACGAGATGCGTAAACGGCTGAGGCTCTTCTTCCTCCAGGCCGAAAAGAACAGCCCGAGGCTGCAGAGTTTCACGGATTCGCTCGCGAACGCCTGCAGGCTTCTGGACATAGCGATCGTCGATGAGAGCGCGGCTTTCGATCCGGAAGGCAGATTCAAACCGGGAATCGTCGTCATCGCCCCCGGAACGTTCAGCGACGAGCGCCTCGCGATCAACCGCGTATCGACCCTCTACAACAACATCATCGTCGGCATACACGACGAACCCCCTCCGCTGACACCGTCTTCCTCTCCGCAGGAAAAGCTGAACGGTATCGTCGGAAAGCTCGCATGGGAGATGGTACACATAAGCATCTACCTTGCGGCGGAAAGCTGGACCGTCTGCACGATGAACGGAGGGGTCGTAACGTTCGGGAGTCCCGGCCCGCGCCCTTCGGACGTACTAGAAACGCTGGTCCCCAAACTCACGGCGCAGGTCGTTCCGCCGAGGCCGTCCGACCTCGACGTCCGGCAGGGGAATCTCCCGGCAGATCCGGCGACATTCCGGAAGATCTCGTCGGACTTCGCCGGAAGCGGGAAGCTCTGGGAACAAAACGACGTGCTGCTCACGCACACCTCGCGCGAGAGCCTGCACTACCGCTCTCCGTTCTACCGCAAGATCGTCGCGCGCTATCTCGACCGGAGAAGCGGCATGAGCTACGGCTTCTTCGCACGACAGCTTCCGTGTGACGCGCCCCCGGCAATACCCCTGCGGGGTGAACCCGAAACGGAACCCTTCCTCTGCCGCGACGGACGGTACTACGTCCCGGTCCGCTTCCGGGGGGAATGGTTTCTTGTCGAACCGGTGCCGGTCACGGTCATCGCCACACGGTCGGGATGCAGAAAAACCCGCATCGACCCGGAAACGGACCTCGTCGCCCTGTGTCTCGACCGGGGACGCATAACGCTCATAACACCCGGCAATCTGCCGGAAGGTACGATATCGCGCCCGTCCTTCGACACACTGACAATCCTCTCCCACGCGCTTGGAAACGCGTTCATCGCAGCCCTTTTGAAAACGCTCGAACCCGCAGCGCGCTTCCCCGGCGCACTCGCCCTCTCCGGAGCCTCCATGACCCACTGGCACGGCTACCCCGATCGGGCGATCATACCCGAAGGGTACTTCCTGCACGGCCTCGACAATCCCCCCGTCTCCTGTTCCACCCCCCAATCGGCGGCCTACAGCCTGCTCGGAAAAATCGAGGCGCTCGAACAGGCGCTCGGGGAAGGACGTCGGTACCGCGGAGACGTTCACATCGAGCCGAACCACGGCACGAACATCGTCGGGTTGCTCTCCCTCGAGCAGACGGCGGAAAGAATAAACGTAAAATAGACGCAACTCTTCATATTTTTTCGTATACTCTGACGTATCCTTATAACTGCAACCGCCGCCCGGCCGAGCTGTTTTCCCGTTTCCTTTCAGAGGGACATCCATGCCGTCGAGAACTCGATCAATGGCCTCCTCCCCAAGCAGGAACGTTTCCCTGACCGGATTCCTGCTGTCGTGGGGCCTGGTGTTTCTCATCGTGTCCTGCGAACAGGCGAAAGACCCGGTGGAAGGCGCCTGGAAACTCCCCGGCAAGGATATCGCCATCGAGTTCACGAGCGAGGGAGTCGTTTCCATGACGGTATCCTCCCTGACGACAACGGGAACCTACCGCAGGGATGCATCCGGCAGGCTGCTGGTCGACCTGGGAAGCGGAGAGCGGGAGGCCACTCTTTCGGCACCGGAAGAAGAACTGAGGCTGAGCACCGATCCCTCCGACACCGACATCTTTCTCAGGAAACCCGTGGCGGCTCTCGTCGACAGCGCGGAGGCTCTTTTCAGAAGGGGCTACAAGGCACGGGACTGCGACTCCTCCATCACCTGGTACTCACAGGCCATAGAGCTTCTCGAAGGCATACCCTCCGAAAAAACGCATCTGGCCAGAGCCTACAACAACCGCGGCATCTGCCGGGAAAAATCGGGGCTCCCGGACGAGGCGATCACGGACTATTCCAGCGCCGTCCGGCTCGATCCGAAGCTGGAACTGGCCTACGGCAACCGGGCATGGCTTTACGACAAGCTCGGAAAAAAAGAGGAGGCGCTCGCGGATTACAGGAAAGCCGCCGAACTCGGCTACCTCCCCGCGATACGCTGGCTGGAACGGCGCGGGCGCGCCGTTCACGCAAAAGGACGGATCAGTTCTCCGTCAGCCGGCTCCCGCAGTACTCCCATTTCCCCTGCTCCTGGAGCACCAGCTCGATAATCTCCCTGACGCAGCCTCTGCCGCCCTCGTAAGCCGAAACATAGCTCACCCGGTCGCGGATATACTCTATGCCGTCGATGGGCGTGCTTGAAAACGCCGCTTTTTCCAGCACGGGAATGTCGGGGACATCGTCACCGATGTAGAGGCAGTCGCCGTCCTCGAGCCCGCACGACCGTTTGAACTCCTCGTAGGCCTCGAGCCTGTTCTCGAAGCCGAGGTAGGCTTGCCGCACGCCGAGACGCTCCATCAGGAACCTGCAGGCGGCGGTTTCGCGGCCGGAAACCACGACGACTTCCAACCCGTTGCGCCGGGCTTCCCTGATAGCGAGGGCGTCGCGGTGAAAGCACGAGCAACTCTCCCCGCCCGAGCCGTCGACCGTCATATGCCCCCCCGAAAGGACACCTTCGACGGGCATCATGATGGCTTTCACCTGTTTCAGGGTGTGTTGCAGGCGACGGTTGGCGTCGACGTCCGAGAGCTGGATACCAAAGTAATTGAAATCGGGCACGGCTGTTGCGGTTTTAGGTGGTCAGACCGAGAAAGGCAACCGGTCCAACTTTTCCACCTCTTTCACTGTTACTCTTACGCCGGAACAGCGCTCCTGTAACGCGGCCGCCGCCCGGCTCCGGAGAGGCGTCATGCGCCTGTTGCATGTTTCCCGGATTAAGCTGTAAATTTACAACTTAAAATAGTATTTCACATCCCATAACCCTATCACACTTCGGCCATGAACTCTTCTGATACCAGGAAACGACTGGAAGAAATCGAAAAACAGCTCGCCGATCTCCACGAGGAGCAGCGCAGGATCAAGGCCCGCTGGGATGCCGAGAAGGAGCTCATCCAGGCGTCGCGAGGTCTCAAGTCCGAGCTCGAGGAATTGAGGCTCCAGGCGGAAGAGTTTGAACGCTCGGGGGAGTACGGAAAAGTGGCGGAAATACGCTACGGAAGGGTCGCGGAACTTGAAAAGGAGATCGAGGCGAACAAGGAGGAGATCGAAAAAAAGCAGGCTTCCGGCGAACTGCTCATGAAGGAGGAGATCGAGGGAGACGATATCGCCGACATCGTCTCCCGCTGGACCGGCATTCCGGTCAGCAAGATGCTGCAGTCGGAGCGGCAGAAGCTCCTGCACATCGCCGACGAACTGCACCGCCGGGTCGTCGGGCAGGACAAGGCGGTCCAGGCCGTCAGCGACGCCGTCAAGCGGTCCCGCGCCGGCATGGGTGACGAAAAACGCCCGATCGGCTCCTTTATCTTTCTGGGACCCACGGGAGTGGGCAAAACCGAGCTGGCAAGGACGCTTGCGGAATACCTTTTCGACGACGAGGACGCCCTGATCCGCATCGACATGAGCGAGTACATGGAGTCGCACACCGTCAGCCGCCTCGTGGGCGCGCCTCCCGGCTATGTCGGCCATGAAGAGGGGGGACAGCTTACCGAAGCTGTTCGCCGCAAGCCGTTTTCGGTCGTCCTGCTCGACGAGATCGAAAAGGCTCATCCGGACGTCTTCAACATCCTGCTGCAGATCCTCGACGACGGCCGCCTGACCGACAGCAAGGGACATACGGTCAATTTCAAGAACACCATCGTCATCATGACGAGCAACATCGGTGCGCAGCTCATCCAGAGCGAGATGGAAAAGATCGACGCCGAAAACCGTGAACAGATCCTCGAAACGCTTCAGGACAAGCTCTTTCAGCTTCTCAAGCAGCAGGTCCGCCCCGAGTTTCTCAACCGCATCGACGAAGTCATTCTCTTTACGCCCCTGTCGAGAGAGGATCTCGAACAGATCGTCACCATCCAGTTCGACCGGATCAGGGAACTGGCCCTCCGCCAGAACATCACCCTGAAGCTCGACAGGGAAGCGCTCCTCTGGCTCTCCGGCGCAGGGTTCGACCCCGCGTTCGGCGCGCGACCGCTCAAGAGGGTCATGCAGCGCAACATCACCAACAAGCTCTCCGAAATGATCCTCGAGGGAAGCGTCGGTGAAGGGGACACGGTGAGCGTCGTTACGGACAACGGAGCGATCTCCCTCCGGAAAGCGGCCTCCTGACGGAGAGAGCATAGATGTTGCATTCGACCACGGTTCCGCCGCAATGCGAGATCAGGAGGCGGCCTGAGAAGATATCGGGAACAACGCGAACGTACGGAAAATGAGCCTCTCCATGCAGATAAGAACGATACTCCTTATCCTCTTCCTGCTCACCCTGCAGACAGAGGCGGTCACGGCCGGCGTACAGAAGGAGGCCCCTCTCGACCTGAAAATCGGGCAGATGATCATGGTCGGCTTCCGGGGCACCGCTCTCGACGAAGCCCCCGGCCTTGCCGGGGACCTGGAAGCGCAACGTATCGGGGGAGTGGTCCTGTTCGATTACGACGTACCCTCCCGCAGCGCGGGAAGAAACATAACCTCTCCCCGGCAGCTTCGCGATCTCACGCGCGAGCTGCAGCAAAACGCATCGACCCCCCTGTTTATCGCAATCGACGAGGAAGGCGGAAGAGTCAGCCGCCTGAAGGCGAAATACGGTTTCCCCGAAACCGTCTCCGCCGCCTCGCTCGGCAGGCTGGGCGACACGGACAGCACCTTTCGCGCAGCCCTCTCGACCGCCGAAACACTGAAGAACGCCGGCATAAACCTCAATTTCGCCCCGGTGGTCGATCTCGACATCAACCCGGCCAACCCGGTCATCGGAAGCCTCGAACGGAGCTTTTCAGCCGATCCCGTCGTCGCCACGAACCAGGCCGAAGCCGTCGTCAGGGCGATGCACAGCCAAAACGTCATCGCTGCCCTCAAGCACTTTCCGGGCCACGGCAGCTCGACCGCCGACACGCACAAGGATTTCACCGATGTCACGCGGACATGGAAAAGCATCGAACTGGAACCCTACAGGAGACTCATCGCTCGCGGTTATGAGGACTTCGTCATGACGGCCCACGTCTACAACGCGAAACTCGACAGCCTCTATCCGGCAACGCTCTCGCACAAAATCGTAACCGGTCTCCTTCGCGACACTCTCGGTTTCAAGGGCCCGGTTGTCAGCGACGACATGCAGATGCAGGCCATAGCCGCTCATTACGATCTGGAAACCGCGATCGGTCTGGCGATCGGCGCGGGCGTCGATATCCTGCTCTTCGCAAACAACTCGGTCTACGACCCCGACATCGCCGAAAAAGCCTTGGCGATCATCAGGAAACTGGTCGAAACGGGCTCGGTGAGCCCGGAACGCATCGACCGCTCCTACCGGCGCATCATGAAACTCAAAAAAAGCCGCCTGCAAGAGGCCCCGTCATGAAAACACTCTACCTCGTCCGTCACGCGAAATCGAGCTGGGACAATGTGAACATGGCCGATTTCGACCGCCCCCTCAACGGGCGCGGCAAAAAGAACGCTCCATTCATGGGCGAACTGATGCAAGAAAAAAACGTACGGCCCGACCTCGTCGTATCGAGCCCGGCGAACAGGGCGATCACCACGGCCGAAGCGTTCTCTGAAGCGCTGGGCTACCCGCCGGAGAAGATCGAAAAGCGGATGGAAATCTACGAGGGGGGCATCAACGAGATGCTCCGGCTCGTGCGCGGGATACCGGAAACCTGCGATACCGTGATGCTTTTCGGTCACAATCCGACGCTGACCGTTTTTGCGGGATTCGTTTCGGGACACCGGCTGGAGAACATCGTCACCTGCGGTGTCGTGCGCATCGATATGAGCGGCGACTCCTGGCAGGAAACCATGATGGACTCGGGAACCCTCGCATGGTACGAGTACCCGAAGAAATATCAGTAGGCAACGTCCTATTCACCAAGCTCCTTCTTCGGCTCACGCGTCATCAGATCGAGAATGGCCTCTGCGGCAGGCTTGTTTTCGAACAGCATGCCGTATACAGCGCGGGTGATCGGCATATCGACGCCGAGCTTCCTGCCGAGAGCGTCCACGGCCTTTGTGGTCATGACGCCTTCGGCGACCATCTTCATCCCGCCGGTAACATCGTCCAGTTGCCTGCCCCTGCCGATCTGTTCGCCGACATAGCGGTTGCGGCTGTGACGACTCAGGCAGGTCACGACAAGATCCCCTATGCCGGAAAGCCCCGAAGCGGTCATGGGATCACCCCCGAGCCGTTCGGCCAGGCGTGAGATTTCAGCAAGCCCCCTGGTGATGATCGCCGCTTTGGCGTTGTCGCCGAAGCCGAGGCCGTCGGATATGCCGGCCGCGATCGCGATGATGTTCTTCACCGAGCCGGCGATTTCCACGCCGACGATATCGGTGTTGACATAGACCCTGAAACGGTCGGTATGGAAGATCTCCTGAACCTTTTCCGCGGTTTCCTGAGAGGTCGAAGCCGCAACGACCGTCGTGGGGTGCTTCTGTGAAACCTCTTCGGCATGGCTGGGACCGTAGAGCACGGCGACGCGATCGGGAGTGACGCCGGGCAGGACCTCCAGAACAACCTCCGACAGGCGCTCTCCCGTATCGATTTCGATTCCCTTGGCAACGTTGACCAGGAGCGCCCGGCCGAGAGGACCCCCCCGCAGGAACGAGAGGGTTTCGCGCAACGCCTGGGAGGGAACGGCCGTGACGATCATGCCCGCATCTTCCGCGGCGTTCGAAATGTCGTCGGTCACCCGGATGGTTTCCGGAAGCGCCACGCCCGGAAGGTACCGGTCGTTTTTGCGCGTCCGCTCGATCTCCCTCGCACATTCCGGACGGTGAGCCCAGAGCGTGACCGGATAGCCTTTCTCAGCGAGCAGCACGGCGAGCGTCGTACCCCAGCTTCCCGCACCCAGAACCGCAATCTTCATCATCCTTCCGCGGGAGACCTCAGGCGTGGCCGCCGAACTTCACTCTGTTTTCGCTTCCGGAAAGCAGCCGGCGGATGTTGGCCCTGTGCGTATAGAGAATGGCGGCCGCGACGATAAAGCCGAAAATAAGCAGGTGATAGTCCAAGCTGTCGTGAATGAACACGTTGGTGTTGAACAGCTTGATATAGTAATCCAGCCCCCCGCCGAGATCGAAGATGTATTTCCTGACGGCTATGATCAGCGGAAAAGCGAGCGCCGCAAGCATCGACGCCACGGAGACGTACCTCGAAAGGAAAATGGTCAGCAGGAAAATCCCCAGAACGATCAGCGTCGTCACCGGCGCGATACCGAACATCATGCCGGCGGCGGTACTGACGCCCTTGCCACCCCGAAAACCGGCGAAAACAGTGAATACGTGACCGAAGACCGCGCTCAGTCCGGCCAGCAGCCGCAATGCGATGGGGTTGATGTCCGGAAGCGCCCCGATCGGATTGGCTTCGAAGAAGACCACGACGGATATCGCACCGACAGCCCCCTTGACGATATCGAGAACGGTCACCGCAAGGCCCGCCTTCCAGCCCAGCACACGGAACGCATTGGTGCCGCCGGCGTTGCCGCTGCCGTAATCGCGGACATCGATTCCCCTGAGCATCTTTCCGGCAATAATGCTGGTCGGTATCGAACCGATGAGATAGCTCACCGCCAGCATGACAATCAGTGTAACCATTGCACCCGAGGTTTGTTCAACAAACACCGCCTTACCGTAATGCGGTGACCCGACCTATAATGTAAGCATTTTCCCGATTTGCCTTCAAATGCTCCATAATCCCCTCCACCGCGCCGGGGGCGACGACCAGGACGAGGCCGAGGCCGAGATTGAAGGTTCTCCGCATATCCTCTTCGGGCACACGACCCTCCCTGCGGATAAGATCGAAGATCGGCGGCTCGGGCCATGCCTTCCAGTCGACGTCGAGACCGAGCCCTTCGGGGACGATACGCATGGTATTACCCATGAGACCGCCGCCGGTAATATGCGACATGCCGCGAATTCCTTCGGAACCGAGCAGGGGCTCGATCACCGGAAGATAGGAACGGTGGACCTTCAGCAGCTCTTCACCTATGGTTCCCCCGAGCCCCTTCCCGGTCTCTCCCAGTTTCCCCTCGAAAACCTTTCTGGCAAGGGAATAGCCGTTGGTGTGCAGACCGGTGGACGGCAGACCGATCATCACGTCCCCCGCCGAGATCCCTGCACCGCTCACGATACGGTCGCGGTCGACCACCCCGACAATCGTACCCGCGAGATCGAAATCGTCCTCGGCATACACTCCCGGCATTTCGGCCGTCTCCCCGCCGATAAGGGCGCAGCCGTTTTCCCGGCAGGCGTTCACCATTCCCCTGACGACATCGGCCGCCTTGCCGGGCGCGAGTTTGCCGCAGGCGTAGTAATCGAGAAAGAAGAGGGGCCTCGCGCCGCACACCAGAATATCGTTCACGCAGTGGTTGACGAGACAGGCGCCGATGGTATCGTAACGGCCGGTCTCGGCGGCGACTTTCAGCTTGGTGCCGACGCCGTCGATACTGCTGACGAGAACCGGTTGTTCATACGCCGTGAAATCCGGCTGAAAAAAGCCGCCGAACGCTCCTATGTCGGTCATCACCTGACCGGTGAAGGTCCGGCGGACATGCGGCTTGATCAGGCGCACGAACTCCTCGCCCGCGCTGATATCGACCCCCGACGTCTTGTAATCCATAAAATCCCTGTTTTTAACGTTCACGATCGCGGTCTCCGGACACACCGGCGCTATCCCCGCTTCTGCACGGGCGTATCGAAGATCCGGCTCGTCTCCTCTCCGGAGAAAAACTCCCGGTGCAGGCTCTGAAGCGCCTTCGGCACATCGCCCTCCTCGACAACGAACCCGACGTTTATCTCGGAGGCTCCCTGGGAAATCATCCTGAGATTGACGCTTTTGAGAGAGCTGAAAATCCTTCCGGCAACGCCTTTCGATGTCCTGAGATTGTCGCCGACGACGCTGACCGTGGCGACCCGGTGCTCCAGCTCGACCTCGCCCATTCTGCCGAGCTCCCGCGCGATCTCCTCGACCTTCGGCGAATCGCTCACCGTGAGAGAGACCGAAACCTCGCTGGTTGAAATCATCTCGACCGAAACCCCTGCCCGGGCGAAGACGTTGAAAAAGTCCACCAGGAAACCGTGACGCCCGAGCATCCTGTTCGAACGGAAGTTGACGATGCACTGCCCTTTCTTGACGGCGATCGATTTGACGAGTCCGCCGTAGCTCATGCCCTCGAGAAGTGCGGGATCATCGGTGATCACCGTTCCTCTCGCCGCGGGATGGTGCGCGTTGAGTACATAGACCGGAATGTTATGCCTGACGGCGGGGGCGATGGTGTCGGGATGCAACACCTTTGCGCCCAGATAGGCCAGCTCGGCCGCCTCGGAAAACGTCATGACGCGGATGCTTCTTGCGTCGGGCACGATCCGGGGATCCGAGGTCATCACACCGTCCACGTCGGTCCATATCTGTATCTGGTCCGAGGACAGCCAGGCGCCGAGAAGGGCAGCGGTGAAATCCGACCCACCCCTTCCGAAGGTCGTGGTCCTGCCGTCCTTCGTCGAGCCGATGAATCCCTGGGTGATGACGGTTTTACCCTGTTCGAGCAGGGGCCTCACGGCGGTACTCACATTCTTTTCGCACAGCTCGTCGAGCGGACGGGCCGCCCCGAAGTTGTCGTCGGTGATGATGACCTCGCGTATGTCGAGCCACACGGCGTCGTGACCCGCATCACGCAGCGCCTCGCTGAAAACGCTTGTCGAGAGCAACTCGCCGAACGAACAGAAGGTATCGAACGACCTCGGGGTCAGCTCCCCGACAATATCGACACCCTTGACGAGCATTTCGAGTTCGGCGACATAACCCTCTACACGCTCCATCAGGGCGGCCTTCCGCCCGGCGTCCCCTATGAGCGTCTCGACCAGTTCACGGTGGTGCCGCCTGACCTCTCCGGCGAGCTCCATAGCCTCCTCAAGCCGGCTTCCACCGGCGGACTCGGCGATCTGTATGAGTTTATTGGTAATACCGCTGCAGGCACTGAGCACCACCAGGGGGGCCGCCTTCGCACTCTCCTCCGTAACGATCCTCATCGCCTGTTTCATGGCGGACGCCGTCCCGATGGACGTCCCCCCGAATTTCATTACAGCCATAACAGTTGTTATCTTCCTGAGACGATCGCTCAACCCAGGCGTGCTTGTTCTCCATGTGTCACGAAACCCGATCCGGGCCGCCCGCGCCCTCCGCCAACTTCACGGAAAGGTCCGCTCACGGCGCCTTGAAACTGGTCGTCGTGCTTCTTCTGCTGCTCTCCGGCTGCGCCGGCGGGCACGTTTCTCAAGGCGTTAAATATAGCGGAAAAAACACAAAATATTATACTCCCCTGCCGATCCCCGTCCATGAGGAAAAACTCATGGGCATGCTCGAAACCATAAGCGCTCTCCTCGGAACGGGTTACACCTACGGAGGCACGTCGGTCGCGGGTTTCGACTGTTCGGGATTCGTCCAGTACGTCTACCGTTCCGCCTTCGGAGCGTCTCTCCCGAGAACGTCACGGGAGCTGTCGAACTGGGGCAGAAAGGTTTCGAGAAGCGGACTCCGGCGGGGCGATCTCGTCTTTTTCAGGATCAAGGGTTCCCGCATCGATCATGTCGGCATCTACATCGACAACGATCTCTTCGTGCATGCGTCTTCGAGCCGGGGCGTAACCATAGGCAACCTCAACAACAGGTACTACGAGCGCCACTTTGCACGTGCGACACGACTGCTGGAAGTACGCGACAGGGCGCGATGATCGTCCGTGCAAGAGGAACGGTGCATTTCGGTGAACGGGGATCGACGCTTCCGGATTTACGTTACGGTTGTGGGCACCTCTATGTATTTTCATGAGTCCTGACAGGTCGGGATGAGGATTTTGCGCACCGTAAAGCCGACTTAAAACAGTCGGCGCGATTGTTCAAAACGAAGCAATTGAAGCGCGGAATAAATAGAGGTATCCTTATGAACGATTATGCCGTATATTAGCGCATCGGCATCTCTCTTTCGATCCTTTGAACGCCTTCGGCAGCCATGGCCACGTCGCACGATTTTACGGAACTTGCCCTGACGCTTCCGCCCGAACTGATCGAGCCCTGCATCGGCCTGCTCTCGGGCCTGGGCATCGAGTATTTCCAGGAGGAGGAAAACCGTCTTCTCGCCTATCTCCCGGACTCGGCGTGGTCCGAAGAGAAGGAGCGGGAGATCCGGCGGACCCTCGCCACGGCCTTCGGGTCGGCTCCGGCCTGCACCGTCAGCCATCTCGCGGACAGAAACTGGAACGCCGAATGGGAAGCGCATCTTCAGCCGATAGAAGTTTCCGACCGTATCCTCATCGTTCAGAAACAGCGCGACAGCAGACCCGGACCCGGCCGGATCGTCATCGAGATCAATCCCAAAATGTCTTTCGGCACCGGCTACCACGCCTCGACGAGGCTCATGCTCCGCCAGCTCGAACGCCTCGACCTGAGGGAGAAGCGCATCGTCGATATCGGCACCGGCACCGGGGTTCTCGCCATCGCCTGCAGAAAACTCGGCAACCGTCACGAGATAACGGCGTTCGACAACAACGACTGGGCGGTCGAAAACGCACGGGAGAACGTTCGTGAAAACGGCGCGGAGAACATCCGCGTGGAACGCCTCGACGCCGAAGAGGATCTCGATACGGTACTGAAAGGAGGCCACGACCTGATCCTCGCCAATATCAACCGAAACGTGATCGGACGGATTCTCCCGGCCGTACAAGCGCTGGCGCCCGGAGCGTCCGTCCTTCTGTCGGGCGTCATGATCTACGACGAACCCTGGCTGAACAAGCTGCTCGAGAAGCTCTCCTTTACAGCCTCGGCAACACTGTATGAGGACGAATGGCTCTCCTGCCTCGTCGAGCCCTCGTCCTGACACCATCCGGAACAATCCCATGAAACGAGCATCCTTTATCGATATTGGCACCAACACCGCCCTGCTGCTCGTCGCGGATCTCGATCCCGCGACCAACCGCATAGTGCCGGTCTTTCACAAGCAGACCATCGTCCGGCTCGGCAGGAACGTCGACGAGCAGAAAATCATCGACCAGGCCGCAATGCAGCGCCTGATCCAGTGCATGCTCGACTTCAGGGCGCTGAGCAAGGATCACGGCGCCCGGAAAATCGTCGCAACGGGCACGAGCGCTTTGCGCGACGCAAAAAACCGCATGGAGATCATCGACGAGGTCGTCAGGGCGACCGGTGTCGTCATCAAGACCCTGAGCGGAGAAGAAGAAGCCGTCATGACCTTCACCGGTGCGGTGGCCGGGATGGAACACACTCCCGAACGGTTCACGGTCATCGATATCGGCGGAGGGAGCACCGAAATCTCAACGGGGGATGCCACCGCCGTGGAGGAAAGCGTCAGCCTCGATATCGGCTCGGTCCGTCTGACCGAACGGTTCTTCTCCGCCCTGCCGCCCTCCGAAGAAGAGTTTCTGGCCGCAAAGGAGGTCGTCGACCGCATGCTCACGGAGAATCTCGAACCCTTTTTCGCAGGCAGGGAGCACGTTTTCGGCGTCGCCGGAACCCTCACCACGATCGCGTCCGTGGTCTCGGGCCTCGAAGCCTTCGATCCCCTGAAAATCCACGGTTACCGGTTGCGGTACGAACAGGTCCGCGACCTCCTGAACGAATTCAGTTCCTCCTCCCTCGAACGGATCATGGAACGAGGTGTTCCGGAAGGAAGAGCCGATGTCATTACGATGGGAACGCTCATTCTTCACCAGTTCATGCGGCTGCTCGGCGTGGACGAAATCACCGTCAGCATCCAGGGTCTCCGGTTCGGCCTGGCGCTGAGGGAGCTCATGGAGATGCGCGAGGAAGAGGAGGACGAAACACCCGCCGAGGCCGCCGAAGAAAACGGAGAGGAACCGGCCGGGGAATAACCGGCCTCCCTACACGGATGCGGAGGAACGCGGCCTCGTGCAGCAGATGCAGAGCAATCCGCCGCCTGCATCTCTCGTGAAGAAAAGATAGACGGCATCGCTCTCCTTCAGACGGAACTTCCGGCGAATCTCTTCAGGCGACAGCGGGAAGTCCCGCCGCTGGACGGACGCTCCGGTAATACCCCGGCTTTCGAGAAATTTTTTCACCGTTTTAGGCTTGTAGGGAAGGGCTTCGAGCAGCCGGAAACTCCGTCCGGGAAAATCCGCCGCCTCCTCTGGAGAGGTGAGGTAATCCGACCCCCGGTTGATGAAACGGAAGCCGAGCCGCCGGGCGAGAACCGGCGTCAGGCGAGCCTTGATAATCGCCGGGTCGGGTTCGTAAAAAAATTCACCCGGAGCGTCGGCGAGGGGGACGGCGAAACCTCCGGCTTCCCCCGAGACGACAAACGGCTCGCACCCGCTCCTCAGGCAGACCGCTCTTGACCTGACAGGAGCTTCCCGCCGCGATCCCCTGCCAGAGAGCAAGAGTACTTCCTTGCACTCGCCGTCCACCGACACGACCAGCACCTCGTACAGCGAGGGCAGTTTCTCCCTCAGACCTCCGGTCTCCAGAACGGGTGACGCCTTTACGCAGAAGTTGCCGGCCTTGCGGAGAAGAAGATCGTGCAGAGCGACCGCGTTCGGGCTCGCCGCTTCCAGTGCGACGGAACGCCGTCCCCGCTCCCGCCTTGCCGGGTCGAGATAGATCCAGTCGAAATGATCGTCGGGAAACGTCTCGAGCGCACGAACACCGTCCCCCTGCCGGACATCGACAGTCGAAGCCCCGAGTTCACGAAAGTTGTGGGCCGCGATTGCGGCAAGCACTTCGTCGCGTTCGCAGTAGACCACCTCCCTGAAACGCCGGGAGAAAAAGAATGCGTCGATTCCCAGCCCTCCGCTCATGTCGAGTATCCTCTCTCCCTCGAGCAGACCCGCCTTGAAGGCGGCCGTCCTTTCGCCCGAGGCCTGCTCGAGCGAGAGCGCGGTATAAACAAGAGGGCGTTTCACGAGACCCGGAAGCTTCTTCGCCGCTTTCCGGCCGCAGGCTATCTGCTCGGCGATCGCCCTCGCGGGTATGCCGTCCCGGCCGTGAAACCGCATGGCGAAACCGGACGGATCGTCCTGGCGGTGCTCGTCGATCAGCTTGCGAACGTCGGGCTCCAGAAGCCTGCGGAATTCATCCGAAGTCATCTGCGTTCTCCATCGATGCCGGGGCAAGGGAAGAGGAGCAATGGTTTCACGATCATGGTCGCACGATTGAACAATGGATTGTTTCCGTCTTCGCCGCGAATACCTCAGGGTTCGGCCCGGCACTCCTCTTGCACAACCGAAACAACGGCCGCGGTCAGCGTCTCCAGCTCACCCGCGTTCATGATGAACGGCGGCATGACGTAAACCAGCCGGCCGAACGGCCGGACCCATACCCCTCTGTCGACAAAACGCTTCTGGATCCGGGCCATATTCACCGGCCGTTCGAGTTCGACCACTCCGATCGCACCGAGCACCCGCACGTCGGCCACACCCTGGATATCCCGGCAGGGTTTCAGCCCTTCCCGGAGCCCCCGTTCGATATCGAGCACCCGTCTCTTCCAGTCCGACCCTTCGAGCAGACCGATGCTCGCAAGGGCGACCGCACAGGCGAGCGGATTTGCCATGAAGGTGGGACCGTGCATGAACACCCCCGGATCGCCGTCCGATATGCCGTCCGCCACCTCGCCGGTGGCGAGCGTGGCGGCAAGGCTCATGTACCCACCGGTCAGCGCCTTGCCGACACACATGATATCCGGCGAAACACCCGCGTGTTCGAGGGCGAACATCCGCCCCGTCCGGCCGAATCCCGTGGCGATCTCGTCGAAGACGAGCAGCACGCCGTAACGGTCGCAGAGCTCCCGCACACGCACCAGAAAGCCGGGCGAGTAGAATCGCATGCCGCCCGCGCCCTGCACGACCGGTTCGAGAATAACGGCCGCGATCTCCCGGTGATGCGATTCCAGCTTCTTCGCGAAGTCCCGTACGCACTCCTCGTCGCACTCCTCCCGGAAACCGCAGCGGGGCGCTTCGGCGAAAATCTGCCGGGGAAGCACGCCGCTGAAGAGGCCGTGCATGCCCGTCACGGGATCGCAGACCGACATGGCGGCGAAGGTGTCGCCGTGATATCCCGACCGGATCGCCATCAGGCGAAGCTTTTCGGGTCGGCCCGAAGCGTGCTGGTACTGCAGGGCCATTTTAATGGCGACCTCGACCGAAACCGAGCCCGAGTCGCTGTAAAAAACCTTTGTCAAAGGCTTCGGCGTCATCCCAACCAATCGTTCCGCAAGTTCCACCGCCGGACGGTGGGTCAGGCCGCCGAACATGACATGGCTCATCGCACGCACCTGCCGTTCGAGCGCGTCGTTCAGCACCGGATGGTTGTAACCGTGAATCGCGGCCCACCACGAGGACATGCCGTCGATCAGCAGCCGTCCGTCCTCCAGCTCGATAGTGACGCCCCTGGCGCCCCTGACCGGATAGACGGGAAGGGGATCCCGCATCGAGGTGTAGGGATGCCAGATGTGCTCCCTGTCGAAATCAAGATTCATGGAATGCCTTTGCAATATCCTCCTGTGAAAGATCCGGGTAGCCTTCGCCTATATCCGGGATTTCAATAATCGGGCAGCTGTACCCGTACGTTCCAAGAGCGCTTCGCAGCACGGTGAGCGTGTCTTGTGCGATAACCTTGTCACCGCCTCCGGCATAATTGTACAGCAGCCCGTTGAGCCGCAACCCCCTTTTCCGACAAGCCTCGAGTGAAAGCAACGTATGGTTGATGCTGCCGAGCCTGGAAGAGGTCACGAGCAGCAAGGGATACGACCTCTCCTGCAGATAATCGATAAAAAGCAGCCTGTCGCGCAAAGGCACGAGCAGACCGCCTGCAGCTTCAACGAGGACGATCTCGTATGTTTCCTGCAACTTCCGTGTGGTGCTATCTATCACCGACGTATCGATCGTCCGGTTTTCCAGAGCTGCCGCGAGGTGAGGCGAAGCCGGGTGTCGAAACAGGTAGGAACAGGTCGTACCGTCCCGATCGACATCCTGCAACGGTATGCCCATGATCTCCCGATGCTTGAGAATATCCGCCGAAACACCATCGCCTCCGGTCTCGACCGGTTTCTGGGTTATGACCGTTCGGCCTGCGCTCAACAGCGCCTTTGCGAGCAGACCCGTGGCAACCGTTTTCCCCACTCCGGTATCGATCCCGGTTATTACAATGACTTTTCCGGACACGTTTTTTTAGTTGTTGAATGTTGAACTGTTGATTCGTTGAATTGCTCGTACAACCTATCTTTTCCGCAAAACAAAATACATCGTATGGTAGGTCAGGTGCACGCCTTCTCCCGAAGGAAATGCCCGGCGGTAGCGTTCGATGAAGGTCCTGTGACGGCTCTTCGTCCAGGTCCTCCTTTCGAGACCGTTCACACCGGTCCTCCGGATATGACGCAGCACGGCCTCCGGGCCGATAAAGTCGAGCTCGCGACACTCCTCTTCCACGGCGAGGACCTCGAAGCGCTCTCCGGCCATTTCCCGCAGTTCATGAAGGGTGTGGTAGCGCAGTCCCACCGATTCGATCGAGCGTACCTCCCGCATGTTGTCGGGGCCGAAGGTGCTGAACGCAAGCAGTCCACCCGGCCGGAGCACACCGGCCATGCGCCCGAAAAATCCCGCGGTATCCTCGAGCCACTGCACCGTGGCGCCGGAAGCGACAAGGTCGAGGCGGTCCGGCAGAGGGTCGTACCGCTCGATATCCCCGGCAAGAAAATCCCGTAGCTCCACCTTGTGAAGCGCGGCTGCGGTTTCGACGAACTGCCGGCACTCGGGAACCAGGTCGTTCGCGTAAAAGGTCCCGACCCGCACCCGCGACAGGATCTCGGCGGTAAACGCACCCGTTCCGGCGCCGATCTCGAGCATCCTCCCGACCCGGCCTTCCGGCAGCGCCTCGCCGATCATCGCGGCAAGCCTTTCGGCCATCTCCCGCTGGACGAAGGCGTGACGATGGTAACCGTGCAGATGCCGGCCGAAACGCTGCCGGATGAGTCCCTTGTTCAGTTGCTGCATCCCTGAAGCGCCTCCCATCCGCTCAGCAAAAAAAACGGCACGTGCGGCATATCGGGAACAACCGTCCGGTCAACGCCCTCCCACGCGGCCTCCTGCGCCGCAGGGGGAAAGATCATATCCCGTCCCCCGATGAGCGCGTGAGTGTATTTCCAGGAAGCTTCCGTTTCATAACCGCCGGCAAGGATGCGCTCTCCGAGGGCCGCGAGTTCGGCCTTCTGATCCTCCACGTCGCGGACGGGAGCCATGACCTGAAACCGTTCGAGGTTATCCCCGCCCCCGCAGATCCTGCGCGTGAACCGTTCCCGACCCTTTTCGGACCACCCTTCGAGCGTCGCGTGGAAAATCTCCGCCGGAATCCCTTTTCCTTCGTCTACCGGGAAAAGGGTTCCGTTGATCGCGATCGCCCGCCCTATGTCTTCAAGTCCCGCCTCGGCTGCAGCCCAGACCCCCAGCGACCAGGCGACCAGCGTGCGTTCGCCGTAAGAGGCGATCGCGTCGAGCACCTCCGCTCCGATTCCCGGAACGGTATAGTCGTAACAGAAGAGCACGTCGCTTGCAAAGTCCCCGGCCGTGTTCGACTGCAGATACCGGGCAATGGCGCAATCCATGCCCCAGCCGTTGAAGAACAGGATCAAACGGGGGTTTCCCTTGCGATGTATCCAGCGGGTGATCATGGAATGCCGTGTTGAACCGTTGATTTGTTGAATCGTTGAGCTGTTTACCTGCCGCACCGTTCCAGGATATCGGGAATCCGGGAAATATCCTCCCACGCAAGGTCGGCACGCAGGGAAAATCTGATGCGAGAGGTGTTTTCCGGCACCGTCGGAGGGCGGACCGGGAGCGCGAGATATCCCTCGTCCCGCAGGAGGGCGGCCGCGCGTACAGCACTCTCGTTCGAGCCGGTTACGACCGGCACGATATGGCTCTCTCCGGTGACCCGCAGGCCTTTTGCCCGCAGCGCTTCCCGGAACCGCCCGGCAAGCGACTGCAGGTGACGGCGCTCTGCGCCCATCGCCCGCTGCTTCTCCAGCGTGAGAAGACTCCAGCCGAGCACGACCGGCGGCAGGGCGGTCGTGAAGATCAGGGTCCTCATGGCGTTGACCAGATAGTCGCGCACGACGGCGTCCATGACGCCGTAAGCTCCCAGGGAAGCGAACGCTTTACCGAACGTCCCCACGACCAGGTCGATCGAGCCGGCAACGCTCCGTGCCTCGCAGAGACCCAGGCCCTTTTCGCCGAAGGTCCCGGAACCGTGCGCCTCGTCCACGATCAGAAAGGCTCCGTAACGGTCGCGCAGTTCGCGGAGCCTTGCGAGATCGGCGCAATCGCCGTCCATACTGAACACCGATTCGGTCACGACGAAAATCTGCCGGTACTTCCCCTGCGCCTCGGCAAGCAGCGATTCGAGATGGCCGTAGTCCAGGTGACGGTAGCGTCTGAACGTAGCGTCGGCGATCCGGCACCCGTCGATGATGCTGGCGTGGTTGAGCCTGTCGCAGAGGATTAGGTCGTGCCGGGTCGAAAGCGCGGGAAGGATGCCGGTGTTGGCGTGGTATCCGCTGTTGAAGACGAGAGCCGCCTCTCGCCCGTAGAGCGAAGCGAGCTCGTGCTCGATCTCCCCGTAGAGACGGTGATTTCCGGTCAGCAGGCGGGAGGAGGAGCTCGTCATGCCGAAACGATCCTCCTCGCCGCCGATGCCGAAGGAGGACAGATAGGCCCTTCTGAGTCCCTCGTCGTCGCCGATGCCCAGATAGTCGTTCGACGAAAGATTCAGGAGAACGCCGTCTCCCGTCCCTATGGTCCGGCCTTCCCTCGCGCCGGTTTCCGGCAGCACCCTGAAGCGGCCGGCGGATTTCAGGCTTCCCAGCTCTTCCTCTATTCTTTTTTCGAAACTCATACGGCCTGCGGGGAGGAAAAGAGGGCGAGCTGCTGCATCAACCGCCGGTCGTCCTGCATGTCGCGCCCGCGGGTCGTCAGGTAGCCGCCGGTGAGAAACCCGTTCGCGCCGGAAAGCATCAGAAGACCCTGGAAATCCTTCATGACGGTCTCCCGTCCGGCGGCGAACTTGATGATCGTTCCGGGATGGGCGAGGCGGCAGATGGCGAAGGTCTTGACGATATCCGTCAGGGCGGGAGTGACCGAGCCCTGGAGCGGTGTCCCGTCGATCGGCACCAGTACGTTCAGCGGTATGACCGCGATCTCGAGTTCCTGCAGTGCGTAGATGAAATCGACCCGGTCCTCCATGCTTTCGCCGACGCCGAGGATGCCTCCGCAACAGACCGGTATGCCGTAACGGTTGAGCAGCCTGATCGTCTCTATTCTGTCCCCCACGGCGTGTGTGTCGGCAATCAGCTCGCCGTAGCGGCCGGGAGAGACCTGAATGTTGATGTTGTAGTGCGCGACATTGTGCTCCGCCAGCATTCCCGCCGGCTCCTCTCCGAGCATGCCGAGCGAGGCGCAGACCTGCAGGCCGGGATAGGTCTCCTGCAGCAGGTCGATCATGCGGACGATCCTGAGAAATTCCGGATTGATCTTGCGGTAGCCGTAGCCGCTGGTCACGATACCGAAGCGCCGGACTCCCTGGCGGTAAACCTCCCCGGCGGCCTCGACGATGTTTCCCGCATCGAGCAGCGAGTACTGCTCGACATCCGCCGTGTTGTGCAGGGACTGGGCGCAGAAACGGCAGTTTTCGGCGCAGACACCGGATTTCGCGTTGACGATCGAGCAGCTGTGCAGCCCCTCCCCCGGAAGGGAGGCGTAGCGGTTCCTCACCTTGTTGGCGAGCGAGGCGAGATCCATCACGTCCTCCCCCTCCAGAGCCGCCAGTTCCATTGCGACCTCCCGCGCGAGCGGCTCGCCCGTTTCCAGCACCTCGTAGGCTTTGCGCACCGCTTCGCCTATTCCCGTTTTCGTCCCTGTCATGGTCGTTACTTTCTTATGGTTGCCTCGCCGGACGACACCGTGTGAACCTTTCCGTCACCGTCCCTGAGAAGCAGCTCACCGGTCCGGCCGAGCCCTGTCACCGTTCCGCCGAGGCTTCCGTTGTACCCCTCGACCGTGATTTCCCGGCCGTTCAGCCAGGAGTGCTCCTCGAGATAGGGCAACAGCGGCTCCAGATCCCCGGTCCGCAGCCACTCATCGTACAACGGCTCGAAGCGGTTGAGGATGGAGGCGAGGAGGGCGGCGCGGGAAAACTCCCTTCCCGTTTCGAGAGCGAGGGAGGTCGCGATGTCCTGAATGTCCTCCGGAATATCGCGGAGATTGACGTTGACGCCGATCCCCGTGACGACGAAATGCGCCAGATCGGGCTCCGAATCCATCTCGCAGAGAATGCCGCAGAGCTTCCGCCCGCCGGCCATGATGTCGTTCGGCCACTTGATGCTGGCGTCCAGGCCGTCAGCGGCGGCTTTCAGCGCCTGGTGAACGGCCGCAGCCGCCAGGAGCGGTATCTGGGGCAGAAGCACCGGCGAAACGGAAGGACGCAGAACGACCGAGAAGTAGAGGTTCACGCCCGCGGGAGAGACCCATTCCCGCCGCATGCGTCCCCGTCCTCCGGTCTGCAGATCCGCCACGACCACGCATCCTTCCCCCGCCCCCTGCCGGGCGAGCGCCTTGGCCTGACGGTTGGTCGAGTCGGTCGAACCGTGAAAAACCAGGCTCCTGCCGAACCGCTCCGTTGAGAGCCGGGGAGAAACCTCGGCTGCAACGGGAATTCCCGGGCTCTCCGCGAGCCTGTACCCGCGGCCGGACACGGCCTTGATCGTGTAGCCCATCTCCCGGAGCTGTGAAACATGCTTCCAGACCGCGCTCCGCGTCATGCCGAACTCCCGGCACAGCTCGCCGCCGGACAGGAAACCGTCCGACGCATGGAGACGATCAAGGATTTGTGCGGTCAAACGGTTCATCGCATCCGTAATCTAAAAAAGAAGGCGTCACAAAGGACGCCCCGACGATTGTCAACCGGAATTTACGACCGAGTCGACAACTTTGCAAGCGATGACGTTCAGTCAGGTTCCCCTGACTCTCTCCATCCTCCCGGATCATGTATGCCGTTGCTATTGGACCTGAATTGAGCGTCCCGACAAGTCGGGATGCTCAATAAGAGTAAGGTTATAAAAAACAGTCTTTTATACTGTTCAAAAGGTATGATTATTCGTCACCTGTCGGGTGCAGGAAAAAAACCGATAAAGAACCGCATGTGTTGAAATCCCGACTTGTCGGGAAATGCCGATCATGCCGCATCTGCTTCGTTACAGGAAACTTGCGTCCCGACACGTCGGGATACAGCGGCATTCCCTGTGCCTTGCATCTGTGACATGCTCGACAATCGCTCAATTTAGGTTGGATGAAAAGATTTTTTTGCGGTATATTTATAACAATTGTTGCAACTATTAGCACAACAACTGCATTGTATCAAGAACACCTCAAAAACGTGCCATGAGCAACCAAAGAGCAAGGCAGGATGAGCCCCGAGGACTCGGGATACACTTTGAAACCGGAATCCCGGCTTGTCACGACAACACAGCAATTTGGGTGCGCAATACGTTTGTAGAAGCGCCCTGAACTAATAACGGGGAACCGATATATGCAAACTGCAACAGAACGCCGGGTCATAAGCTCGAAAGACAGAGGCGCTTTGGCAAAAATGGTGATGCGGCTGTTTGATCACTGGAACCTGTCAACCGTCGATCAGGCAGTGCTGCTGGGATTGGCTGAAACCAACCGCGGGGCGTTGGCACGCTACCGCAAAGGAGAATCGATCGGCACAAGCCGTGACCAGTATGAGCGTATCGGTCACTTGCTGGCTATTCACAAGAACCTCCGTTTGCTGTTCCCAAAAAACCGGGCTCTGGCCTATCGCTGGATGTCAACCCGCAACAAAGCCTTCGACAATCTCACTCCGGTCGAAACTATCAGGGAGTGGGGATTTGCCGGATTGCTGATGGTCCGCTCCTATCTCGACCGTGTACGGGGTTCCTGAACAGCCGGAATATGGATGTTTTCTCGCACATCACGCTGACCGATGTTCATAACGATCTGATCCGGAACATCATCTCTCTGAGAGCATCGGAAGATCTGTTCGATGACCTCACCGACGATCCGGACGAGCGGGAACTTGCGCAACAGGTGGAATCGGATGCGAAGCCCTGTCCTTACAAGTCGCATACTCCGGAAATCCATCGTCCGTTTGAAGAATCCGTCTGGTTCAACGCCATTGCCTGGCCATTCAGAAACTGGCGGATCAGTCGATTTTCCGACGGATCGTTCGGAGTATGGTACGGCAGCGATACCGTAGAGACAACGGCGTACGAAGCCGCCCACCACTGGTACCACGGCCTGCTCGCCGATGCCGGATTCGAATCGGAACGGGTCGTCGTCGAACGTCGGCTCTACAGGGTCCAATGCGACGCAGCCCTGCTCGACCTGAGGCATCTCCTCGACGACTACCCGCTCATTATCCATGCAAACGATTACTCGTTCACGCAATCGATCGGTTCGAAAGCACATCACGAAGGACACCCCGGTCTTGTGACCGCTTCGGTAAGGCATGAAGATGGAAACCTCTACGCCGTGCTGAATCCGAACGTCCTCTCCAACCCCCGCCATCACAGCTATCTGACATACATACTCGAAGGAAACCGGATCGTTGTCGAACGGAAACCGGGGGAGGTCTGGCTTGAAATCGCTCTGTAAAGGGCACCTCTACGCATTGTCATGAGTCCCGATTCCATCGGGGTGAGGATTTTGATCCCGACGTGTCGGGACAACGAAGCAATTGAAACGCGGAATACATACATTAGAGATGCCCTGATGTTGCTTGACCGCTAAAATAAAGGGAAGCACATGTTGATCTGGCATAAGCTGTTACCGGTTTTCCTGCTGCCGCTGGGATTCGGGATTGTCGTGCTGCTGCTCGGCGGGCTGTTCAGACGCCGGTGGCTGGTATGGGTGGGAGTCGCCTGGTTGTGGGCGATGAGCGCGCCCGTAACCGGTGACGGGCTGATACGACTGCTCGAACGGGGTGAAACGCGCATCGAGGCCGCTTCGCTCGAACGGGCCGACGCGGTTGTCGTGCTCGGTGGAATTGTTCGCCAGGTGCCGGGAGTGCGTCTCGGCGAGTGGGGCGAAACGGCGGACCGGTTCGAGGCTGGAGTAGAGTTGTTCCGGGCGGGAAAAGCCCCGCTTCTGCTTTTTATGGGAGCGAAAATGCCCTGGGCTCCCGATGAACGCATCGAGGGCGCGATTCTTCGGGAACGGGCTATGGAGATCGGCATTTCCGGGGATTCCGTGAAGGTGAGCGAAAAGGTCGCCAATACCGCCGACGAGGCGCGGGCCGCAAGAACAACGTTGGCCGGAATCGATCACCCCGGAGTGATTCTGGTCACGAGTGCGTTTCACATGCCGAGAGCGGCAATGCTCTTCCGGCGGGAAGGGATCGAGGTCCAGGAGTTCCCGGTCGATTTCAGGACAGCATACTACAGCCGGAGAACACCGATGGACTTCCTGCCCCAGGCGAATGGACTGAAAAATTCCGAGCTGGCCCTGCGGGAAATCATGGGGATTTTGTATTACCGGGTTTTCGGGGGATAGGAAAATCGCTCACCCGCCCATCAGTTCGATGAGCCTCGGATAGACGATACCGGTCTTGCCTTCGGGATGATCGGGGCTGATGAGGTCGTGGGGGAGGCCGAGGGAGACGTCGAATTCGTACGTTTCGAGATTTGCGCCGCCCGAGCGCCAGCGCCGGACGATCTCCTGCACCACGGTGTCGTTGACGTCCCGGTCGGAGGGGTTTGTCACCACCACGACCTTTTTCGCGCCCGGAGCGGTCCGGCGCATGTCGCGACGCACGGCGAAGCCGAGTCTGAGAATCTGGGCCAGCGCGCGGCGGGAATACCGGGGATAGGCGTGGGATGGAGGCGCTTCGGCCCCGAGAACCGGATTCCACCAGACGAATGTGTCCGGCAGCACCGAAAAGAGATTCATGGCGGCGGCCGTCAGCGGGGCCGGAATCTTCCGGAAGCCGAATGCGGGAGAGACGACGAGCGCCAGATCGATGTCGTCCCGCTGCTGCGCCGCCCAGGCGGCGGTGACCCCGCCGGCGGAAATGCCCGCGATCACGACCTTCCCGCCGAGGCCCTGTGCGATATCGACAACCTCATCCGCATAGGATGCAAGCTCCTCAGCCCTCAACAGTGCATGTTCCTCCGTCATCCGGTCGAGCAGACCGTGACGCGGAAGGGGTGCGATAAGCACATTGTCGCCTGACTCGAAAAGCAGTTTCCCCAGCTCGAGAAACTGCCGGGGACAGTTCGTGTAGCCGTGCACCAGGACGACGGCGCGCGAAGCCGTCTTGCCGTGGGTCATCAGTTGCAGCCGGCAGAGCGGATTCATCCCGGCGCGGTCCCTGCCGCCGAACCGTTCGGCGCGCCGGAGCGCCTCTTCATGGGAGTGCGCAGGATCGGGCCGTGAAGAGATCCCGGAAATGCGGTGCGGCGCAAGAGCGAACCACGCCGCTATCAGAAGCAGCAATCCGGATAACAGTAGAATCATTCGTCTTTTCAATTGGCATTGCTGGATTCAGGGCCTGGAGCGGCAATCACCCTTTCGGACGAGTGTCTGAGCCCGAAGCCACCCGTTGCTTCTCGTAACCGTTGCGGTACTGTTTCAATCCGTTGAAAATGCCCTCGGCGATGTTCTTCTGAACCTGCCGGCTGCGAAGCATTTTTTCCTCCTCGCGATTGGAGAGGTATCCGGCCTCGACCAGCACGCTGGGCATCGACGGGGTCCAGAGCACCATGAATCCCGCCTGGCGGACGCCGCGACCGTTGATTCTCGTTTTCTTCTCCATGCCGGCGAGCACGTGCCGCGCGGCCTCCTTCGACTGCAGCGTGAACGCGTTCTGGGCGAGGCTGCTCATGATGAGGTGTTCATCGGTGAAACCCTTGTAGGTTTTCTTGTAATCGGCCTCCTGCTTGATCGCCTCGTTTTCGAGCATGGCGACGCGTAGCGCCGCGTCGTTTTTATGCGGCCCGAGGATGTAAACCTCCGCCCCCTTTGCCGAACGGTTTTTCGCGGCGTTGCAGTGAATGCTCACAAACAGCTTCCCGTCGTTGCGGTTGGCGATCCTGCCCCGCTGCTTCAGCGGAATGAACCGGTCGTCCCGGCGGGTGTAGACAACCTTCACATCCGGCCACTCGCGGGCGATGATCGCCCCGAGATCCCTGGTGATGTTGAGCACGATATCCTTCTCCCTCGTCCCGCCGGCGCCTATGGCTCCGGGATCCTTACCCCCGTGCCCGGCATCGAGCACGATCGTGTTGAACTTCCATCGGTTCAGGTCCTGTGCGAGATCCTGCCGGATGCGCTTTTCCTTCTCACGGCGATAGAGCTCCTGCACATCCACGTCGCTGAGAATCGAAACGACGTAGGAGTTGGTACGCGCGTCCCACCGGTAATCGCTCGACTTTACCGAAAACAGGTCGCTGTCGAGCGCAAGGGTGACCTGTATGGCGCCGTTGCCGAGCGGGGTCGCCCTGATCTCCCTGAGCAGCCCGCGGCTGAAAGCCCTGAATATTCCGGACGGATCCCCTTTGGCCTTCTGGAAGGTGAGGTAGGCCTTGCCCTGCGCATCGGGCTTGAGGAACGACACGACGGATTTCGCGCCGGTCGCCCGGAGACGGACGACCACGCCGTTGGCGAGCTCGCTCACCTCGATACCGGTAATGACCGTCGGTCCGCTGTATCCGGGCAACCCCGACAATCCGACGGTCCGGTCCGCTTCGCCGACGATGCCGATCACAGCGTTTTTCGAACCTGGGGGAGCGCTCCACAGGAAAGCGTCTATCCGCTGCTCTTTCGGCTTATAGCTCACCTCGCGGTCGAGCCAGAGGGCGAAGAGCCTGGCGGCCGCAGGCGCGGGCATCCAGAGCGATTTTTTCCAGCGCACCGGATCCGAACGGAGTTGTACGACGCGCTCCTTCGCCGCAGGCGCGGAATAGCGAAATCTCGCGAAAGCGTTACCCGCAAGCACCCTGCAGGTACTTTTCGCAGCGCCGTCGCCGGAAGAGATCGTGAGCTCCGTTCCGTCGAATCCGCTTTTGAGGCGCAATGCCCTGGAAAGGGAAACAAGATCGACGTAGACCAGATCCCCGGCCTGGACGGCCTTGACCGCGAGGGCGTAGCTCCGGTCGTAGCCCTGTACGGCGCTGAGGGTGAGTTTTCGGGATCGCGCGGCATCGAGGGACGCCGCCGAGACGCTGCCGGACACGGCAAGCAACAGCAGAAAAAGAAGCAGTGCGGAGTACCCGGCACCGTTCCGGAAACGTTCGGCGAGAAAATCGTGCATGAGAGATTTCAGGGCAAGGGGTTTTTCTTCTTTCAGGTCCGGATTCCATCGGGTCCGATCAAAAATACTAATAAAGAAATTACCACGGTTATGTACAATATGAAAGCCCGAACGGCCGTTCCGGAGGCTTCCGCCTGGAACGGCTCCCCCCGAAAACCCGCGCACCGGGCGTTTTTTCGCACCGCAGGGAGAATTTGTTTTTTGGTGAGCAACCCCTATCTTTTCCCAAAACTCGACGAACGCCTCTATCACCTGTAACGCGGCCCAATGGCATCCTCTTCAGCAACGTCAACTGCGAAAAACAAAACGCTTGTCGTCGTCGAATCGCCCTCCAAGGCGAAAACGATCAACAAGTATCTCGGCAATGACTATCTGGTATTCGCCTCGGTCGGGCACATCAGGGATCTGCCCCGAAAGGAGATCGGTCTTGACTTCGACAACCATTACGAACCCCGCTACGAAGTTATCTCCGGAAAAGAGAAGGTCGTCCGTCAGTTGAAAAAACTCTCCGGAGAAGCGACCGATATTCTTATAGCGACGGACCCCGACCGCGAGGGAGAGGCGATTGCCTGGCATATCGCGAGCGAAGTGGAATTCACCCGCAAGCCGGTGCATCGCGTGCTCTTCAACGAGATAACGAAAAACGCGATTCTCGAAGCCATCGACCAGCCCAGGGATATAGATCATCGTCTGGTCCGCTCACAGCAGACTCGCCAGGGCCTCGACAAGATCGTGGGCTACAAGATCAGCCCGTTCCTCTGGAACGTGGTCTTCCGGGGACTTTCGGCCGGGCGCGTGCAGTCCGTGGCTCTCCGGCTGATCTGTGAGCGGGAGGACGAGATCGAGCGGTTCGAACCGAAGGAGTACTGGACGCTCATCGCGGAGTTCCGCACCGTCGCGGGGGAAACCTTTTCCGCCAAGCTCGCCAGAATAGACGGCAAAAAGGTCGATATCTCGAATCGGGAGGATGCGGAAAAAACAGCCGCGGCCGTTCTTTCGAGGATATACGGAGTGACGCAGATCACCCCGAAGGTCCAGCAGCGAAAACCGCCGCTGGCCTTCACCACCTCGCTCCTGCAGCAGGCGGCGTCCAATCAGCTCGGTTTCGGATCGAAGAAAACCATGCGTGTGGCGCAGCAGCTCTACGAGGGCATCGACATCGGCCCCGAAGGGGCGACCGGCCTGATCACCTACATGAGAACCGACTCGACAAGAGTCGGCGCCGAAGCCTCCGGGCAGGCGCAACGCTTTATCACCGAAGAGTACGGGGAAGACTACAGCGGAAGCGGCCGAGCGGCCTCCTCCGGCAAGAAAACCCAGGACGCGCACGAAGCTATCCGCCCGACTTCGGTTTTCCGCACGCCCGAAGCCATGAAACGGTTTCTTTCCCAGGACCAGTACCGCCTCTACGATCTTGTCTGGAAACGGTTTCTCGCCTCCAGAATGGCTCCCGCCAGAATCGAGCAGACCAGCGTCGAGGTCCACGATCACGAAAAACAGTTTCTCTTCCGGGCGAGCGGCAGCAAGGTGCTTTTTCCGGGCTTTCTGAAAGTCTACGGCGATCAGAAGGAGCTCGATTACGAAGCCCGGAAATCGACACGGGACGAGGATGAGGGGGAACAGATGGTGCGGCTTCCCGAAAAGCTTTCGGTCAACGAACGGCTCGATCTGCCGGACCTCCAGAAAAAGCAGAGCTTCACCCGTCCTCCGGCGCGCTACACGGAAGCGAGCCTCGTCAAGGAACTCGACAACTACGGTATCGGCCGCCCGTCGACCTATGCGACGATTTTCTCGACGCTTCAGGAGAGACGATACGTAGAGCTGCAGAAAAAACGCATCATTCCCACCGAACTCGGCCGGGACGTCTCGAAAATCCTGATAGCCAACTTTCCGGACATCTTCAACGTGGCGTTCACGGCCCATATGGAAAGCGAGCTCGACAAGGTCGCGGCGGGTGAGGACGACTATGAAGAGGTGCTCGACAGCTTCTACAAACCGCTCGAAACCGCTCTGAGCCTGAGAAAAAACGACCCGCTCCTGCCGCAGAACGCCGATGCGGAAACCTGCGACAAATGCGGTAAGGGAAAAATGGTGGTGAAGTGGACCGCCAGCGGCAAGTTTCTCGGCTGCTCGCGCTATCCCTCCTGCAAAAACGTCAAGCCGTTGTCGAGCGCGAAACCCAAGCCCCAGGATACCGGCGTGAGCTGCCCAAGCTGCCGGGACGGCAGGATGCTTCTGAGAAACGGCCGCTTCGGTCCCTTCCTGGCCTGCTCGAACTATCCGGACTGCAATACGCTCCTGAAGCTGGACAAGCAGAGAAAGATCGAACCGCCGAAAACGCCCCCGCTCGAAACCGACCTGCCGTGCCCGAAATGCGGCTCCCCGCTCTACCTCAGAACGGGCAAGCGCGGCCCCTGGCTCGGCTGCTCGAAATTCCCGAAGTGCCGAGGACGGCAGGCCTGGGGACAGCTCGATCCCGACGCCCGGGAGAAGTGGGAGAGAGAACTGGGGAAACACCGGGCCGCGCATCCGGACGTCACTATCCTGATGGTTGACGGCACGGCCGCCGTCATGGATATGACGATCGACGACATCATCGCCTTTTCGGAGGAAAAAGGGCTTATCCGGACGAACGAAGCGGAGAAAGGTAACGTAAAGGCGTAACCACCCCTTTTTCCGCCGGAAAACCGGCGGCCCCCTGCAGCCCTACAGAAAAAGGTTCGCGAGACGATAGGTGAGGAACGAGAACACCCACGCCGCCGTAAGCGCGTAGCCCGAGTAGAGCGCTACCGCCTGCCATGTGCCGACCTCCTTTCTCATCACCCCTATGGCCGCGACACAGGGAATGTAGAGCAACACGAACACCATCAGGCTCAGGGCCGTTGCCCGGTCGAACACCGGATCGTTTTTCAGGATGGTTTTCAGTTCGGGCGAGGTCTCGTCGGTTTCGCCGAGCGAGTAGATCGTGCCCATCGTGGAGACCACCACCTCTTTGGCGGCAAGACCGGTAACCAGCGCCACCCCTATCCGCCAGTCGAAACCGAGGGGACGGATCAGCGGCTCCATCAGCCGTCCCGCCCTGCCTGCGACCGAGTACTCGAGCTTTTCCGCGCTTGCGCTGTTTTCGGCATCGGCGATCGCGACATCCTTTGCCCCGCGGGAAAGTTCTCCCGCTTCGATGGTGGCGATTTGCCGCTCGAGAGCGGCGTCGATTGCCGGATTCTTCGGATAGTTGCTCGCCACCCAGATAAGCAGCACCGCCAGAAGGATGATCGTGCCGGCCTTGCGGACATACATCATGGCCTTGATGTTCGACTGCCAGAACACCGACCTGGCGGTCGGCCAGCGGTAGGGCGGCAGTTCCATCACGAACGGCTCGGACTCGCTTTTCAGCACGGTTTTTTTCATGAGGAGCGCCGAAAGGAGACCGACGACCACGCCGAACATGTAGATGCCGAACACCACGTTTCCCGCGACGGAGGGCTCGAAAAACGCTCCTGCGAGCAGAATATGGACCGGAAGCTTGGCGCCGCAGCTCATGAACGGTATGATCATGATGGTAGCCAGACGGTCGGACGGGCTTTTAAGCGTCCTGGTCGCCATGATAGCGGGGATCGAGCATCCGAAACCGGTGATCAACGGTATGAACGACTTGCCGTGCAGACCGAACCGATGCATGACCTTGTCAACGACGAAGGCCGCCCGCGCCATGTAGCCGGACGCCTCCAGAAAGGAGAGGCCGAGAAAAAGCAGAACGATGTTGGGAAGGAATATCAGAACACCACCGACACCGGCGATGACGCCGTCGACGATCACCGAGCGCAGGGTTTCGTTCACGAGCAGCGGGCTCACGGCATCCGCTATAGTGCCGAAGAACAGGTCGAGCCCATCCATCAGCGGGGTGCCGAGCGTGAAGGTCAACTGAAAGACGAGCCAGACGATAAAGAAAAAAATCGGCAGCCCCAGCACGCGGTTGAGCACGATCCGGTCGATGCGGTCGGTCAGCGAGACCCGTCCTTCTCCGGGCGTCAGGACACACTCCTGCATGACCCCGCGGATAAAGGCGTAGCGGTCCTCGGTAATGACAACCTCGGGGTCGGTCCTGTACAGCCGTTCGGTCTCCCCGAGCACCCGTTGCAGCACACGCTCCACCTTCAGCCAAAGAGGGTAATCCCTGACCAGACCGTAGACCTCCCGGTCGTTTTCCAGCAGCTTGATTGCGAGCCAGTGAGGATTGAAACGTGAAAGATCCGGTTCATGCCGGAGCAGTCCGGTGATTTCCCGGATTGCTCCGTCAACTTCGGGGCGGAAACCGAGCTTGTTTTTCCTGATGTCGATATCGCCCTCGAAAACCCGGACGACATGGTCGAGCAGGGCCTCGAGTCCCTGCTTTTTCTTCGCGGAGGTTGGAATGACCGGACAGCCGAGGAGACCACGGAGCTGTTCGGTTTCGATCTCGATCCCCCGCTCTTCTACCTCGTCGTACATGTTGATCGCGACGAGAAGATCGACCTCCATCTCCATGAGCTGGGTCGTCAGGAGGAGATTCCTTTCGAGATTGGGCCCCTCGACCACGTTGACGACCATGTCGGGGGATTCCTCGATCAGGAATTTTCTCGTAACCAGCTCTTCGGGGGAATACGGGGTGAGGGAATAGGTGCCGGGAAGATCGACGAAACGAATCCTGTATCCTTGGTGATCGACATATCCTTCGTACTTCTCGATGGTAACGCCGGAAAAATTCCCCACCTTCTGGTGAGAACCCGTCAATCCATTGAAAAGCGAAGACTTACCACTGTTGGGGTTCCCCGCGAGGGCGACACGTATCTCCCGCCGCATTCCCATGCGCTAACTTCCGGACTGACGCCCGCCTCGCCCTTCTCTCATGGGAGCTCCGTCGCCGGTTTCGCCGATCTTCCGCACAAGCACGTCCGCCGCCTCGTTCTTCCTGAGGGAGAGATACATCCCCTTGAAGAAGATCTCGACCGGGTCGCCGAGCGGAGCGACTCTCAATACCTTGAATTTCGTTCCCTTGACGAGGCCCATGTCGAGAATGCGCCTCCTGACTCCGCTTTCCGCAAGCAGCCCTTCAACCTCGGCTTTCTCGCCGACCTTCAATTCCGATAAGACCATACTGCAATTTCCTTTACGAACCCCGGAAATCTTTACCCGGATCAAGTACAAATAACCGGAGAAAAATATAAAAAAATTTCTTTCCGAAAAGATTTCAGGGAACGCCGGCAGCAGCAACCGGCGTCAGCCGTGTACGATTTTTCGCAGCACGGCATGAAGAATACCGCCGTTACGGAAGTAGTCGACTTCGACGGACGAGTCGATTCTGCAGAGAACCTCGAACGTTCTCGACTCCTCTCCCCTCACGGAAGAAGCCTCGACACGGATGCGGGAACCGGGGACGAGATCGTCGCCGATCACGATGTCGAACCGTTCGCTTCCCGTGATGCCGAGCGTCTCGCGGGACTCCCCGGGAAGAAACTGCAAAGGCAGCACGCCCATGCCGACGAGATTCGAACGGTGAATCCGCTCGAAGCTTTCGGCGATCACGGCCCGCACCCCGAGCATCCGGGTCCCTTTCGCCGCCCAGTCGCGGCTGCTGCCCATGCCGTAATCCTTTCCGGCGATCACGATAAGGGGCGTTTCGGTTTCGCGATAACTTTCGGCCGCCTCGAAGATGGGCATCGCATCCGACTCGCCGCCGTCGTTGAAGCGGGTCGTCACGCCCCCCTCGGTGCCGGGAGCGAGAAGGTTCCTGATCCGGATATTGTCGAACGTCCCGCGCACCATGACCTCGTGGTTTCCCCTCCGGGAACCGAAGCTGTTGAACTCTTCGGCCCGGATGCCTCTATCGAGCAGGTATTTTCCCGCCGGCTGGTCGGGCTGAATCGCTCCGGCCGGACTGATATGATCCGTTGTAACGCTGTCGCCGAAGAGAGCCAGGACGCGGGCTCCCCTCACGGCGGTCACCGGGTCCGGCTCGCGACCGATACCCTGGAAAAAGGGCGGGGCCTTGATGTAGCTCGAGCCTTCGTCCCATGCGTAGAGTTCCCCTCCTGCGGCACCGATCGAGCGCCACTCTTCCGTCCCCTCGTGGACTTCGGCGTAGCGCTCCCTGAAATAGCGCGGTTCCACCAGCGTTGCGGAAAGCTTTTCCACCTCGGCGTCCTCCGGCCAGAGATCCCGGAGAAAGACCGGCTCTCCCGAAACGTCCAGGCCCATCGGTCGGCGTTCGAGGTCGACAGTCATCGTTCCGGCAAGGGCGTAGGCGACAACAAGCAGAGGACTGGCGAGATAGTTCGCCTTGACGAGCGGATTGATCCGCCCCTCGAAATTCCGGTTGCCCGACAGCACGCCCGCAACGACAAGATCGCCTTTCCTGACGGCATCGGCGACCGGTCCGGGCAGCGGGCCGGAATTGCCGATGCAGGTCGTGCAGCCGAACCCCACGTTGGCGAAGCCGAGCGCCTCGAGATCATCCATCAATCCGGCCGCCTCGAGATAGTCTATGACGACCCTCGAGCCCGGAGCGAACGAGGTTTTCACCCAAGGTTTCACGCCGAGTCCCCTGGACCGGGCGGCGCGGGCAAAGAAAGCGGCCGCGATGAGCGCCCTCGGGTTGCTGGTATTGGTACACGAGGTGATTGCCGCAATGACCACCGAGCCGTGGCGCAGGGAGAAGGTCTGCCCGTCCATGACGACCTCGACACCGTCGCGGCCGGGATCGGGTTTCTCCGGCGCGGGCGCGCCGCCTTCGGAAGCCATGGCGGCGCCGTTACCGGCCGCCGCCCGACCGTAAACGGTTTCGATGTCCCGCCGCCACTGCAGGGCGGCCGATGAAAGATCGAACCTGTCCTGGGGACGTTTCGGACCGGCGAGCGACGGGCGGACGCTTCCGAGGCCCAGTTCGACCACCCTGCTGAACAGCGGTTCGGCTTCCGTATCGTGCCAGAGCCCCTGAAGACGCGAGTAGCGCTCCACAAGCTCGCAGTGCTCCTCCCGATCGGTCATGGCGAGATAATCGATCGTGGCGGCGTCCACCGGAAAGTATCCCATGGTTGCGCCGTACTCCGGCGACATGTTCGCGACGGTTGCCCTGTCGGGCAGCGAGAGACTGCCTATGCCGGGCCCGAAAAACTCCACGAACGCCCCGACAACGCCCTCGAAGCGGAGCATCTCGGTCACCCGGAGCACGAGATCGGTAGCGTTGACACGCTCGCCGAGGGCGCCGGTGAGCCGGACGCCCACCACTTCGGGCAGGAGCATGTAGATCGGCTGACCCAGCATAACGGCCTCGGCCTCGATGCCGCCAACCCCCCAACCCACGACGCCGAGGCCGTTGATCATGGTGGTGTGACTGTCGGTGCCGACAAGCGAATCGGGCAGGGCGACGCCGTTTTCCAGCCGGACGACGGTGGCGAGATGTTCGAGATTGACCTGGTGAACGATGCCGGTTCCGGGCGGAACGACGCGAAAATTGTCGAACGCCTGCTGCCCCCACTTCAGGAATTCGTAGCGCTCCCTGTTCCGCTGAAACTCTTTTTCGAGATTTTTTTCCAGCGCATCGCGGGAGCCGTAGTAGTCGACCTGGACCGAATGATCGATAACCAGATCGCAGGGAACGAGGGGATTGATCTTCGACGGTTCGCCCCCCATCTCACGGCAGGCGTCACGAAGGGCGGCGAGATCCACGACCGCAGGAACTCCGGTAAAGTCCTGCAGCACGACCCTCGCCGGCTTGAACGGGATCTCGGCGGACGACCTGCGGGACGGGTCCCATCCGGCAACGGCGGCGACATCCTCCCGACGGACCGCATACCCGTCAACGTTGCGCAGCACCGACTCCAGGAGCACCTTCACGCTTTTCGGCAACCGCGAGACATCGCCGAAGCCCGCCTGTTCGAGAGCGGACAGGGAGTAGTAGCCCACCTCTCCCGAGGAGAGATTCAGCGTTTCGAGAACGCCGAAAGGATCGCTCGTTGTATTCATGGACCTGTCTTCGGATCAACCGCGTTGCAGCACGCGATACCGGCTGGTGTCACCCGTGTTCGACAGCACCCCCGGGAAACGGAGGCCAACCCATCTTCCGGCCCCCGACCAGGTGACCGTGTATGTGAAAAACACTCTGCAACGAATCCGGTCCGGTGTTGAAAACCAGACGGTATCCGGAATCGTAGATGCCCGCCTCCCTGGCGACGGCCGGAGCGGCCTGCAGAATGCGTCCCGCGACCGTGGTGTCCTCCGGACCGAGCTCGTTCAGCGAAGCGATGTGCCTGCGGGGAATGATCAGCAGGTGTTCCGGCGCCGCCGGATTGATATCCCTGAAAGCGAGCACATGCTCGTCCTGGTAGACGATGTCGGCCGGAATGTTGCCGCCGGCGATTTTGCAGAAAAGACAGTTGGGATCGGAGTGTGACATACAGGGCCGGATTACATGATTGGTTGTAGGTACTCCTGTGTATGCAACAATTTACACACTTGACGGACCAAAAACGAAACAACGCACGGCGCAACGACCCGGTCATCGGCGATAGAACCGGAAGATGCATCCGGAACAGTTTGCCGCCGCGGCATTGAAGCGCAGGTAAAACCTGTTATTTTTCGACAATGGATTCCAACTGCAATCGGTGTAAACAATAAACACCTAAATTGAGCGATTGTCGAGCATGCCACAGATGCAAGGCACAGGGAATACCGCTGTATCCCGACTTGTCGGGACGCAAGCTCCCTATAAAGAAGCAGATGCGGTATGATCGGCATTTCCCGACAAGTCGGGATTTCAACAAATGCGACTCTTTATCAGTTTTTTCTCGCACCCGACAGGTGACGAATAATCGCACTTTTTGGACAGCATAAAAGACTTTTTTTTATAAACTTACTTTTGTTGAGCGTTTATTGAAACGCTCGGTTCAGGAAACAGTAACCGTAATCCAGGGAGTCCTCCATGCCTAAAAAAACACTCTCACTCCTCGTTCTTTTCCTTGTTTCGCTTCTCTGCGTCTCGACGTCGTTCGCCCACCATGCAAAAGAGTTCTTGCGAACGGAAAGCTATGCGCAAACGCCGAAAGGGGGAATGGTTTTTTTCAGCGGCTTTGATTACTTCAAGCCGTCATACGACGATTCCGGTTTGGACGAGTGGGAATACACCCCGACACTTCTCTACGGCATTTCAGACCGGCTTATGCTCGGCGTGCACACCCACCTCCTGCACATACAGAACGAATCCGCTTTCTTTGAAGCGTTCGCCTTCGGATTACAGTATCAGATAACGGAACCCGACGCGTGGCTGATCGATGTCGGTCTGAGTGTGGAATACGAGATCCCGTTTCAGAAAAGCAGGGATCTGATAGACGGCAAGCAGATTATTGCCGGAACACTCATCCTCAGCAAGGAACTGCCCGGAGACATAAACGTAACATCGAACATCCACTATGCAAAAGAGGTCAAGCACGGCGACGATGACGAACTGAGCATCTCCCTTGCGGGCAAAGGCTATATCGTTCCGAGCTGGGACTGGATGGAAGCGGGTCTTGAACTGCTCAGCACCGTTGAAGACGACCCGTCCTTTGTCATCGTTCCGGGAGTATACATGTCGCTGAGCGAGGATGTCGTCTTCAAAACCGGCGCTTCGTTCGGGCTCAACGACCATTCGGAGGATCTTGCCCTCCACTTCGTGCTGGCCTATACGGTACTGTAGCGGGGCAAAGAGAAAACGGCGATTTCAATGCGTGAAGCTCTTCACCGCGCCGGCCGCCGGCAACCACGCGCGCCGGTGTCCCGAACCTTCGCAACCGGAGTCCCGACAGGTCGGGATGAAGATTTTGAGTACCGCCGAACGAAGCAATTGAAGCGCGGAATAAATACATAGAGTTGCCCTTACGATATTCCGCTGAAATATTTCATGAACTGAACCCTCTCGTACGCCGCAGGATTATCCGACTTTCCGAGGCTCGCCCGCCCGATGACACTGTCAAGATTCTCGAAACCGTGCCGGTCCATGTAGGCCTCCAGCTCACCGAGCATCGCGGTGATCGAACCGAGACCCTTCCGGTAGAGCACCGAGGCGACCTGTGCTGCTTTTGCACCCGCAAGCAGCTGCTTTATCAGCGCGGTCGAATCGTGAATGCCGGTGGACGCCGCGATGTCGCAGGAGATCCTCGAGGAAAGCATGGCGACCCACCGCAAGGAGATCGCCATCTCCTCCGGCGTGCTGAACACGTTCGAGCTTTTGATCTCGAAGGTGTCGATATCGATATCGGGAGAATAAAACCTGTTGAACATGACGATTCCGCCGACCCCGGTCGCGGCTATCTTCTGGACCACATTGGCGAGACCGGAAAAATAGTGGCTTATCTTCGCGGCGACGGGAATGCTCACCGCCTTCGTCACTTTTTCGAGCACGTCCAGATAGACCCGTTCGTTCTCGCCGCCGTCTCTCAGAGGATCCGACGGCAGTATGAAGAGGTTCAGCTCGAGGGCGTCGGCACCCGCACGCTGCATCTGCGCAGCGAACTCCGTCCACTCGGAGGAGGAAACGCAGTTGATGCTCGCGATCACGGGAATATCGAGAGCGTCGCGGCTTGCGCTGATGAGATCGAGGTATTGGCGTATGTCGTTTCCTCTGGTGTAGGATCGTATATAATCTTCCGCCTGTCCATAGTAGTAGTTCTGTTCGTTTCTGCTGATTTCGTACCCCGACTCGTTTCTGATCTGCTCCTCGAAAAGGGATTTCAGGACCACCGCTCCCGCCCCGGCCTCGGCAAGCTTTCTGACCTTGGCAACGGACTCGGTCATGCCGGAGCTCGCGGCGACGATCGGATTTTTCAGCTTCATTCCCATGTATGTGGTTGAGATGTCGGCCATAATTGTTCTCCTTCGGAAAAGTGCCTGAGAAAACCCTGAAAAAAAATCGCGGCCGGCAAGGAACGCGATGCGGCTCGGGCGGTCGGTTCACACCCGGATATACTTTTCAGACGGAGCGACGGCCCTGCGGCGCTCCTTCAGGTAATCCTCAATGCTGTTTGAAAAACGGTCGTTCCGCCGCCGGCACCCGCACGGAACCGGCAATACGGAAAGCTAACAACTATTCCGTTGCGAAGTAAGCCCTCAAGAACGGTTTCCTGAAAAAACAAGTGGGAACGGCCCTACTTTCCGCTCCCGAGGCGAGCCGTCTCGATGATCTTTTTCGCGATATCGGTGTTGTCGTAGCTGCCGCAGAAGGCGCGCGCACCGCTACCGATAGCGAAAACCGGCACCGCCACGGCGGTATGCGCATCGGTCGCCCACCCCACGCCCGCCTTGCTGTTGAGGGTCGCCACGAGTGCGACGGTCAGGGGATCTCCCGAACCGTAGGCGATACCGCCGCCCCCTCTCCGCATGCTTGAACGGTAAGCTTTTTCGAGTGCCTTCCTCTCCTCCGCGGAAAGCTGCAGGAGGGAGTCCCGGGAAACGTCGCCGAGCCCGAAGTACACCCTGGCGCTGTCAAGAGCCATTGGAAACGAGACGTTTTTCCGTTCGGCCCACCGCCTGACCTTCCGGGCGAAGGCCTCGAAGGAAAGCTTCTGGTGGCGCAACAGCTCCGGATGGCTGTCGTAGCCGGTCGCGGTGTTCCCGATGGCGAGCCCGCCGCATTCATGGTCGGCCGTCACGACGATAAGGGTCTCGTCGGGATGCCGGCGGTAAAACGAGAGGGCGACCGCGACAGCCTCGTCGAAATCCTCGACCTCCCGCGCTGTCGTGGCCGCATCGTTGGCGTGGCACGCCCAGTCGATCTTGCCCCCTTCGACCATCATGAAAAATCCGCGATCGTTGTCGAGAAGCCTGATGCCGTGACGGGTGAAATCGGCGAGTCTGAGCCGCCTGTCGCCGCCGTCGATACGGTATCCGAGCGCTCCGGACCCGTCATAGGCGCCGTACGCCCAGTACTTTCCTCCCGGAACGGCGTTCTCGAGTCCGCTCCTCCCCTGGATGAGCGTGTAACCGCTTTTCCTCATGGTGTCGACCAGCCCGCCTGCAGGGCGGCCGCTCTCGAGACCGCCCCTGGCGTAACCGCCCCCGAAGTAGTCGAAACCGCTGGACGCCATCTGCAGAGCGATGGCGGAATAGAGCTCCCGGCTCCTTGCATGAGCGTAAAAACAGGCCGGCGTTGCGTGATCGATACTGACGTTCGAGACGATGCCGACGCGCATCCCCCGGTCCCTCGACAGTTCGGCCAGGGTTTTCAGGTCGGCGGAATGGTCGCCGTTTTTCGCAATTGTCCCGATCGTCGTTTTGTGCCCGGTCGCAAGCGCGGTGCCCGCGGCTGCGGAACCGGTAATGAGACGGTCGGCGGCATGCGTCGAAGCCGTTCCCGAAACCGGAAACGAGGTCATTCGGAGAGCGTTTTCGCCGCCGAGAACGGTTTCGGCAAGCTTGACCTGGGCGGCACCCATGCCGTCACCGATGAAAAGGAAAAGGTAACGGGGCGGAGAGGGAGACTCGGCCGAAGCGCCCGTCCTTGCGGAAGAGGCACCCGAACAGGAACTTGTCAGCGACAATACGAGGCACGAGAGAAGAGGAACGGCAACTGCCGCGATGCGGCGAAGGACGGAGTTTCTCATCGTTTTCCGGGAGAGGGTTGTGTTCACGGGCGACAGCCGGAGAACGCCGGGCCGGCTGTGCGGTCCCGGCGGCTCCTTTTTCCCGGAAAGCTACGACGGATTTGTTGAAAGACGATGAAGAATCGGCAAACTCTCTGCAACATCGCCTGCCGGCGGGTTTCCGCCGGGATCAGTAGAGCAGGGAAATTCCGGCGACGAACGCATTTGAATTGATCCCTCTGTTCGGCGTGTCGGTACCGGCGTTGGACATGTGCCTGAAGCGGTAGCCCGCGCTGAACGCTATCCCGTCGCCTACCTCCTGACGAAGCCCGACGCCGAACTGGTTGAGAAAATTAAAGCCCGACTCTCCCTGCTCGACGGTGTCCAGACTGAAGTACATCGGCCCCGAACCGATCTCGCCGAACAGCGAGGTTTTCGAACCAACCGGTACGGCGTACCTGAAAAACATGGTCAACCCGGTCTCTTCACCATCTTCCGGACCGGTAATCCGGTTATAGAAGGGTTCGAACGAAAACTGAAACGTGTTGGGCCCCTTCATGCCGACGAGGCGGCTGATATCGAAACCCGCACGAATGTAGAAAGGAACGACCTCGATATCGTCGCTCTCCTTGAGAGAGCCCCAGGCGTATCCGCCTCCGACGCCGAGTTCGTTGAACACGATCTTTGGCTGCGCTACGGCGTCGCCGTCGGCCGAAAATGCCTCTTCCGCGGAAAACGCGGAGACCAGAAGCAGCAGAAACGCTGCGATGAACTGTTTTAACATGAAGTGATGGTGAAATGGGATTACCGCTTGCCTGCAACGTCCGTCAACCCGCATATAATACATACTATGGCGCTGGGATTCAAATGGAGAAGCGCCCTTTTCATGAAACCGGGCGGCCGCCGATCATCGCACCCACGAAGTCCACGACAGCCTGCACGGCGTCCTCCGATTCAGGGCCGCAGAACATCTGATGGCCCGAGCGATCGAGCCAGAGAAGCCTCTTCTGCTCCTCGGGCGTCGCGATACCGTCGAACACGTAACCGGCGCTCTCCGGCGCAACGGTCTGTTCCTTGCGGCCGTGAAGGATCAGGGTGGGGCAACGGATATCGTGCAGCCTCGATTGCGTGAAGGAGATGAGATCGAAAAACGACATGATGGCGTCGGTCGGAGCCCACGAATAGTGGACCGAACGGCTCGTTTCGTCGGTATCGCTGTAGGCCACCTGCAGATCCCAGTTCCTGACAAAAGTTTGGAGCAGGGGAACGAGAAAGTGCAGCGGCCTTCCGGGACCGAGCATCGAGACAAGATGAAAAGCCGGGGCGGCGACCACCGTCGCAGCAAGGTCCCCGTCCTGATATTTTGCCGCGAGATTGAGCGCGATCAGGCCGCCCATACTGTGGCCGACAACGAACACCCTCCCGGCTCCGGCCGACAGCTCGAGAAAAGCCGACTCCGCATCCTTCATCCAGTCGCGCCATGTCACGCCGCGAAGCTTTTCCGGAGAGGCTTCTCCGTGTCCTTTCAGGAGGGGAACCCGGACATCGACCCCGAGCGCCTCAAGAGGACGGACAAGGGCGTTGACGCTGTCGAGTGTTGCCGTAAAACCATGAATGATGAGAACTCCGCAAGCTTTGCTCTCCATAGAAGTAACTCCTTCGCAGATTGCATACTGAAACTGACGGATACTGTTAGAAAATACGCCAATGCCAGGGAAAAACCATGACGGGATCGCCCGCAAGCCCTCATACAGACCTTCCGCAGTAAAAGGAATAGTATTTTTCGGCGTATTTTGCTATTATTCACACGAACACTTAATCCGGCAACCGTGCGGAAACTGTTACCCTCATGCATTGCGCTGGTTTTGCTGCTGAGCTCCTGTTCAGTCGTTAAAACCACGGCAAAAGCGGCTTATTCCGTCGGCGAATTCACGGTCAACCTGGTCGCCTCCCCGTTTACCCGGGATGAAATCGAATCGATCGACGGCCTTTCGCCCAGGGAAGCGATCCGCCAGGGGCGTGTCAAGAACGCCCCCTACGTGGTGCACGGCAGAACCTACGTGCCGATGAGCGTCGAGGAAGCCCAAAACTTCCGCGAAACCGGAATCGCATCGTGGTACGGTGAAGAAACCCGCAGGAAAAAGAACGGTCACATCACGGCCAACGGCGAGCGCTTCGATCCCAAGAAGCCGAGCGCTGCGCACAAATACCTGCCTCTGCCGACCAACGTCAGGGTCACGAACCTCGAAACGAAACGGTCGATCGTCGTACGGGTCAACGACCGCGGGCCGTTCGCTCACAACAGGGTGATCGATTTGAGCGCGGCCGCCGCGAAAAAACTTGGGTTCTACGAAAAAGGCACCGCACGTGTCGCCATCGAGGTAGTCTCCCTGAGAGCCGACGCGGGCCCATCCCGCTGAGGCCGAAACCCGTCTCCGGTCCCCGCACATGACGTCATTCTACGAGCGAGTCTACGAGCTCGTCCGACAGATCCCGGAGGGAAACGTCTCGACCTACGGCATCATTGCCGAAAGGCTCAGCCTGCGCGGCGCGGCACGGATGGTCGGCTGGGCGCTCAACAGCGCCGATCTTTCGACGGTTCCCGCGCACCGGGTAGTCAACAGAAACGGGGAACTGAGCGGAAAACAGCATTTTCCCTCGCCGGACGCCATGCGCACAATGCTCGAGGCCGAAGGGATAACCTTTCTCCCCGACGGATCGGTCGATCTCGAACGCCACCTGTTCCGCTTCGACCGGGACGGGAACGACGCTATTTGAAGACGGCCGCGTCCTGCATGAAACGATCGAGCCCGTTGTCGGTCAGCGGATGACGGGCAAGCTGTTCGATAACCTTGAAGGGCAGGGTCGCCACGTCAGCGCCCATCATGGCAGCCTCGACTACGTGCTGCGGATGGCGGACGCTTGCGACAAGCACCTCGGTCGAAAACCGGTAGTTTCCGTAGATCGAGACGATCTGCTCGATGAGAGCCATTCCTTCCGTACTGATATCGTCCAGACGGCCGACGAAGGGACTCACGAACGACGCTCCGGCTTTCGCGGCGAGAATCGCCTGAGTCGGCGAGAAGACAAGCGTCGCGTTCGTTCTGATGCCTTTCGAGGAAAGCGTGCGGACAGCCTTCAGTCCCTCGAGGGTCAGCGGGCATTTGACCACGACGTTACCGGCTATAGAAGCGAGCTCCTCGCCCTGAGAGACCATTTCGTCCGCCGTAAGCGTCGTCACCTCGGCGCTCACCGGCCCGTCGAGAATCGTGCAGATTTTAGCGATATGTTCCTTGAAATCCTCGTAGGTAAACCGTTCCGGGTCTTCCACGATCTTGGCGACCAGGGAGGGATTGGTCGTAACACCGTCCAGGACGCCAAGCTCGTTGGCGGCCCTGATTTCGTCGAGATTCGCTGTATCGATGAAAAATTTCATGCCGTTCTCCGTGTTTTATGTTCGAATGTTCGAGCCCTTCACCCGCCGTTTTCCGGCACCGGCTGCCGGGCGAGCAGGGCGTTGAAGTTCTTGCCGGTGCGAGCCCGCCAGCCCTTTTTATGATAGGCGTATCCCGCCAGGAGCGGAAAAGCGATCGTGGCTTCGGCGAAAACCATCTGTTCGAAGACGGTGTCGACCTTTCCCCACGAACTGGCCTCCTTGAGGGTGGACCCCGAAAGACCCCCGTCCCGCTCGTCGGCGACCGTGACCTGCACGGCGTAGGTGTGCATCGAGACCTCCTCGTAGCCAAGCACCTCGGCGGCGACGACGATATCCTGTGTGAAGTTTTTCGGAACCCCGCCTCCGATCATGACGATTCCGGTCCTGTCGTTCTCGATCTTGATGCGGGTCAGCTCGCGGAAATCCTTCACCGAATCGATCGTCACCTGACGGTCGGGGTTGTTCCACTGCTGGTGCACCAGCCCGAAGCCCGCCGAGCAGTCGGAAAACGCCGGAACGAAGATCGGCACCCCTTTCTCGTAGGCCCTGTAGACGATCGAGTTCTTCTCGAGTCCTTTTTCTTCGATATAGCGGCCCATCTCCATGATGAACTCCCTCGACGAATACGCCCCCGGAACCATGCCGCCGGCGATCGCCGCGACGGTGTCGTCGCAGATCCTCAGTTCGTCTTCGTCGATATAGGTATCGTAGATGCGGTCGATGTGCAGCTCCCTGAGCACGGCGTCGTCCGCGAACGGATCGCCTCGGTAGTGCCTGAAGCCGAGCGCCTCGAAAAAGTCCTGATCGACGATGTTGGCGCCGGTGGAAACGACGGCGTCGACCATGTTGTGTTCGATCATGTCCACGACGACCTGCCTGAGGCCTGCGCTGACAAGCGAACCGGCGAGCGTGAGAATGACCGCGCAGTCCGTATCGTTCTGCATTCTGTCCATGATGGAGGCGGCTTTGGCGAGATTTCGGGCCTGAAATGCGGTTCCGGCCATCTGCTCGATCATCGGTACGACGTCGAGGGATTTGATGTCGATATGCCGCACCGGTTCTTTCAGCAGCTCTTCCCTCGTCAAATCCGTATGCATCGCTCTTCTCCTTTTCCCGGTAACTGTGACATGACGCAGACATCCGTTTCGGACCGCCGCGGGAGGGTCTTCGGCGACGCGCCCCCGGAGGCTGCGCCGGATCAAGGCTCTTTCGAAACAAAAAAAGAGAGCAAGCTGACTATATCACACATTCACATTACCGGATGCTGCTTCCTTCCGGACCTGACATGGTTGGGCAAGGGAATGTTGTATAGGACTTGCTCTCAAACTTGGCTATGGCGGAGGCCATGAATATAGCACAAACCTAAACTGAGCGTTTCAACAAATGCATCAATACGAGTAAGCTTATAAAAAACAGTCTCTTATACTGTTCAAAAGATATGATTATTCGTCACCTGTCAGGGTACAAAAAAACCGATAAAGAACCGCATGTGTTGAAATCCCGACTTGTCGGGAAATGCCGATCACACCACATCTGCTTCGTTACAGAGAATTTGCGTCCCGACAAGTCGGGATACAGCGGCATTCCCTGTGCCTTGCATTCTGTAGGCATGCTCGGCAATCGCTCAATTTAGGACAAAAATAGTTTTACGCAAATAAATTCCAAATAAACCGCCCGCAACGCGGCCCGGCGATGACAAAGGCCTTTTATCTTTACCCCGGCTGTTATAACTTCCAGAGCATTTGCAGTACTACGTCAATTTACGCGGAGAGCGGTTCCCGATCCGGAAGCTATGGACAAGAGAAAACTATCGAGCGGTATCTGTCTTGCGGGAAAGCCGCACCTCGGCCGGAATACCGGTGCGCCGGAAAACCGGGCCGCCCGCCGGAACGAGATAGAGCGGACATGACACACCGATCGGACGACAGCAACGCGCGGAACGGCGAACGGTTCGCCTTCATCTTCGACATGGACGGCGTCCTTGTCGACAACATGCGCCTCCACGCCCGATCGTGGGTCGAACTGTTCAACGACTACGGGCTCGAAGGAATGGAGCCCGAGCGCTATCTCCGCGAAACCGCCGGCATGAAGGGCCTCGACGTCCTCCGGCACTTCCTTCGCCCGGACATCACGCCGGCCGAAGCCGATCATCTCACCGAGCTGAAGGACTTTCTCTACCGCGTCATGTACCGCAGGGAAATGCAGCCTATGCCCGGCCTCGAGACGTTCCTCGCTCTGGCTTCGGAAGGCGGCATAGGACTCGGCGTCGGCACGGGCGCCGGTGCGAAAAACATCGAATTCACGCTTGAACGTCCGCCCTTCCGGGAGCGGTTCGAAGCGGTCGTGGGATCGCACCAGGTCCGGCGCGGCAAGCCCCACCCGGATATTTTTCTCCAAGTCGCCGAGCTGCTCGGCGTTCCGGCCTCCCGCTGCGTCGTTTTCGAGGACGCGCTCCCCGGAATAGAAGCCGCAAACGCCGCGGGCATGAAGAGCATCGCGCTCTCGACAACCAACCCGCCGGAGATCATGGGCGATCTTCCGGGAGTCATGACGGTTATCGGCGACTTCACCGGGATCACCCCACCGGAGGTGCTTGAAAAGCTGCGCGAACCGCAATCAACAGAGAGATAAGGAAACGCCGAAACCATGCAATCGTACCTTGTAGAGGCTATCGCGGCTGCGCTCCGCGCAACCGGAATTGAAACCGACAGGGAAATTCAGATAGAGAAACCGGCCGACAGGAAATTCGGGGACTTTTCCTCGAACGTCGCGCTCGTGCTGGCCGGAACGTGCGGCATGAACCCGCGCGAGCTCGCGCGGAAGATCACGGAAAACCTGACGTTCAGACCGGGAACCGTCAGCGGGACGGATATCGCCGGGCCCGGCTTCATCAACTTCCGCCTCGACCCCTGCTTCATCATGCAGTCCGCGGGAGAGATCATCGTGGAAGGGGACTCCTTCGGATCAGGCTGCTCCGGCAAGGGCAAAAAGGCGATAGTCGAATACGTCAGCGCCAACCCCACCGGTCCCCTCACCATCGGAAGAGGACGGGGAGGCGTCCTCGGGGACTGCATCGCGAACCTTCTCGAAACCCAGGGGTACGAGGTGACGAGGGAGTACTACTTCAACGATGCCGGACGGCAGATGACCATTCTCGCCGAATCCGTACGGCTGCGCTACCTCGAACTCTGCGACCGCGACGTCGCGTTCCCTGATACCCACTACCAGGGGGGATACATCAGGGAGATCGCCGAAAAGCTCCACGAGAAACACGGCGACGCGCTCGCGGATTCCGGCTCGCTCGACGAGTTCAAGCGTACGGCGGAAACCGTCATTTTCACCCATATCAAGCACACCCTCCACCGTCTCGGTATAGAGCACGACAGCTACTTCAACGAGCACAGGCTCTATCTCGAGGACGAGGGCGGCATGTCGGCCAACGGCAGGATCATTGATGCCCTGCGGAAGAAAGGGTTTATCGGGGAGTACGACGGCGCGACCTGGTTCACCACCACGAAGCTCGGGCAGGAAAAGGACAAGGTTCTCCTGAAGTCCAGCGGCGAACCGAGCTACCGGCTGCCGGACATCGCCTATCATGTCACGAAGTTCGAGAGAGGGTTTTCCGAAATCGTGAACGTCTTCGGGGCCGATCATATCGACGAATACCCGGACGTTATCGAAGCCCTGAAAATCCTCGGTTACGACGGAGACCGCATCCGGGTCGCCATCAACCAGTTCGTCACGACGACCGTGAACGGCGAAACCGTCAAAATGTCGACGAGAAAAGGCAATGCGGACCTCCTCGACGACCTCATCGACGATGTCGGCGCGGACGCCACCCGCCTCTTCTTCATCATGCGCAGCCGCGACTCGCATCTGAACTTCGATATCGAACTGGCGAAAAAGCAGTCGAAGGACAACCCGGTCTTCTATCTGCAGTACGCGCACGCCCGCATATGCAGCCTCCTTCGCATGGCCGAAAAAGAAATCGGTTTCACCGAGGGGGGCACCGGCGCCCATCTCATGGAAAAACTCTCTTCCGTGCACGAAGTGCAGCTCGCGCTCGCACTGTCGGACTATCCCGAAATCATCCTGCGCGCCGTCCGCCAGTTGGAACCCCAGAAAATGGTCGAGTACCTGCACTCCGTAGCCGAGCTGTACCACCGCTTCTACCAGGAGTGTCCGATTCTCAGGGCCGAGCCGGATACCCGCACCGCAAGGCTGTTTCTGTCCGTTGCGACCCGCCAGGTGCTCCGCAACGGTTTCAGGATACTCGGCGTCACCGCCCCCGAATCGATGTAACGGGTACGCTGCCTCCCTCAGGGCGTGCGGTAGAGATCGTTGCTGTGAATGTAGTCGAGGATGGACGAGGGGATGAGGCCGCTGCAGTCCGATCCGGAACGAAGCCGATCGCGGACTTCCGTCGACGAGAGCGGAAACTTGAACCGGACGACCCGAAAACCGTGCTCCGGCCGGTCCGCGCCTTCCTCTGATCCTGAAGAGCCGTCGCTGCGCCCGAAAACCACCACCGTGCATCGGCGCGCCAGCTCCTCCCACGACTTCCAGAGATGGAAATTCCGGTAGTTGTCTTCTCCGATGAGAAGAAACAGGTCGCCCGGACCGTAACGCTCCTCGATAGAGACGACATGATCGATGGTGTAGGAGAGCCCCTCTCTCGAAAGCTCCCAGTCGGTCACCTCGGCCACCCGGCCGGTGTTGTTTATGATGCGGGCGAGCAGTCCGGCCATTGCAAGGCGGTCGGCGCCGGAGGTCGTGCGAAGATCCTTGAGCGGGTTGTTCGAAACGGAAATTATCAGCCTGTCGAGCCTCAGAAGCTCCCGGGCGTAGAGGCAGAGAGCGAGATGACCGTTATGCGGCGGATCGAACGTTCCTCCGAGCAGAGCGAGTCGCACGGCAAGGGGTGGGTCTTACTGATTGCCGAAATGCTGGACGACCTTCTCCCGGTATCCGGCAACCTTGTCGATGTTCTCCGGGAACTGCTGATCGTAGGCGTCGAGCACAGCCTTGGCCTCGAACCACTTCTCCCGCTTGATCAGCACCTCTATTTTTCCGGTCCACGCCTTCTCGAAGTAGGTCGTATCGGGATAGAACCGGAGGATCTCGTCGAAGTAGAGCATGGATGCCCGATAACGTTTGAGCCTTCTGTACTGCTCGGCTACAGAGTAGGTGCTGCGCGAAAGCTTCTCCCTGAGGGAGATAACGCTGCTGACGGCTTCCTGGGCTTTTTCCACTCTCGCAAATTCGGCGCTGGCCGCTGCGAGCTGGCGCTCGTAGTCGGCATTGCCGGGATTGAGCTGCAGAAGCCCCTTGTACATTTCGATATCTTCCGCCAACTGTTTCGGATCCCTGACGGGATACATGTCGAGATAGAGCCGAAACTCCCTGATAGCCCTTCTGGTATGCTCCTGGTCCCTCGGGTAATCGGGTGAAAGCTCCATGTGCGATCTGGCGAGATTGAACTGCGCGTCGGCGGCATGGGGTGAGCCCGGCGTCTGCTCCAGAAGCCTCCTGTACATCTCTATGGCCAGCAGATACTGTTCGGACTCGTAGTAGGCCCCGGCGAGCTCGAACAACACGTCGTCCTCGAGAGTCGTTGCACGGGCGTCGAACATCAGGGACTCGAGCTCAATGATCGCCTTGTCGTAATCCTCCTTGCCCACGAGGGCCTGCACATAGGTGTATCGGTCCGTCAATTTGCCTGTCGCAGGTGGCTGCACCGAGGAACATCCGGCAAAAATCGTGCTTGCGGCCAGGCAGAGCCCGGCGAGAAAAGTCCGTGTCGTGAATCGTGAAACCGGCATAATCGCTCCGTGAATGGCAGAATATGAAAAAAGAAAGAATACGATCTATTACGCATAAAATCAAACCGGCGGCCGGGAAGCCGGCAACCGGTCATCGTTGTGAGCATACACCTTTACACGGCCGGGCCGAACGCCTGAAGGAGCCGTCTTATCGCCTTTTTGCCGGCTTGACTTCGGGAGGGGCATCGAAGTAGCCCACGGTGAAGGTAAAGCTTTCCGCGGTGTTTTTTCCGAACGGCACGTACAGGGGGCAGTAGCCGATGATCCCGGTCGCCAGCGGAATGATGCCGGTAAGCCACCACCAGCCGTTAAAAACGAACGCTGCGACGATCATCACGGCGCCGGTGAAGATTCTGACGGTCCTGTCGACGGAGCCAATGTTTTTCTTCATGAGTCGGGCCTCCTGTTTAAAGCGGTTGAAAAAACAATCATTACGATACGCTCATCCCTAAAATTACAACCCGGCGGGAGTTATATCAAAGGCCAGCGGATTTTTTCGCCCGTCGGTGCGCGCCCGGCCGGGCGCGCACGGCCCTGGGCGGAACGACTCAGAACGAGAACAGCTTGATGCCCTCCTCGCGGAGCTTTTCGGCGACCACCGGAGGCTTGGCAACCGTGACGCCCTCGATCAGATCCTCGGGCGACCCGCCCCTGTTCGGCAGGAAAACGGCACAGACCTCGACGACAACGCCTTTCTTTATGAGATTTTTCAGCATCATCTGCGGAGACTTGTCGAGCGGCTTGACCATTGTCTGAGCACTCCCCTTCAGCGCGAGCTCCCCGCCCGGACCGCAGAGCAGCATCCGAACGCTTTTTCCCTGTTCGACGGTTTTCGTCGACAGCACCATGGCCATCATCTGCGTCTGAACGTCCGCCGATGTCACAAAGACGTAAAGCCCTTTCGCATCGTCCGCCACGGAACGCGCGGGAACCGCGAACACGGCGAGCAACGACAGTACGGCAAGGGCATTTCTGAGTATACGCATAATCATCTCTCCTATGATTTCATTTTCATGTTAGGGTGGAACGCCCCGAAGAACCGACACATCACCGGGGCATGAGCAACAGGATGAAACCATACGGGAAACGCTCCATCCTGCGATTGAATATAACGATCTGCATCGCCAAACCAATGCGTCAGAAATACTTCACAATAGTTAACGACGCCGTACCGGCAGTCATGGGAACTTGCCTCCTAAACTGTTGCACGAAATGCAGGGGCACGCCCAAGGGACTGTAACCGCGCATAGAGGCGAAGACACACACTACCTTTCGACCCAACAAACAAAGCCCCAAATGAACGACTTATCATATATTAAATCGATTAAAATCGTATAACGAATGACAAATCATTCATACAACTTGATCTTCCGATTTATTAACGCTATCTTTGAATGGTAATTCATGCATTGACATGCCGAAAACAACATTATGACCGATACATCATTCTCCGACTGGACAGCGATGAGCGACAAGACACTTGCCGGGCAGATAGGCGCTTTTGTGCGGCATCATCGCCTGGAACAGAACAAAACCCAGGATACGCTTGCACATGAGGCCGGCATCAGTCGATCAACGTTGAGCTTGCTGGAACGTGGCGAGACTGTCACCCTTGCCACGTTACTCCAGGTACTCAGGGTGCTGGACCGGTTGCAGGTAATGAATGCATTTGTCGTTGAGGAGCGCATCAGCCCCCTGATGCTGGCCAAAATACAGAAAGAAAAAAGACGACGAGCCAGAAGAAAGCAGGGCGACGATACAACGGAACACGATTGGTAAGCAATGGACGTAGCGGAAGTCAGAATATGGGGCGAGTTGGCTGGAGCTGTAGCATGGGACGATGCCGCCGGCCTGGCTGCCTTTGAATACGATCCCCGGCTCAAGGCAAAGGGGTGGGATCTGTCCCCCCTGAAAATGCCCGTTTCCGAAACCAGAAGCACGTTTGTGTTTCCCGAGTTGCGTAAAAAAGCGAATCCCGGGCTGGACAGTTTCAAAGGATTGCCGGGGTTACTGGCAGACGTTCTACCCGATCGATACGGAAATGAATTGATCAACCTGTGGCTGGCCCGGCAAGGTCGCCCGCAGAACAGCATGAATCCGGTGGAGATGCTCTGCTTTATCGGCACTCAGGGAATGGGTGCGCTGGAGTTCGAACCCTCTTTCTGGAAAGCGGAAAAAAGAACCTTCTCCGTTGAGATCGAGACTCTTGTGGACGTCGCAAAAAAGATGCTCACCAAAAAAGAAGCCTTTGCAGCCAACCTGGATGCGGATGCGAAAAAGACGGTGTCGGAACTTCTTCGTATCGGGACCTCGGCCGGCGGCGCAAGACCGAAAGCCGTGATCGCCTACAACGAAAAAACAGGAGAAGTTCGATCCGGCCAGACCAACGCCCCCAGGGGTTTCGAACATTGGCTATTAAAGCTGGACGGGGTGAGTGACGTGCAGTTGGGAACCTCTCACGGCTACGGCAGGGTGGAAATGGCATACTATACCATGGCACAAGCCTGCGGCATAATCATGATGCCGTCCCGGTTGCTCGAAGAAAACGAAAGAGCGCACTTTATGACCAAACGCTTCGACCGGGAAGGCGGATCGACGAAGCACCATATTCAGACCTTCAGTGCATTACAGCATTTCGACTACAACTCGGTTATGAGTTTCAGCTATGAGCAGCTCTTTCAAACCATGCGTAAGTTGAAGCTGCCCTATCCCGACGCGGAGCAGATGTTCAGGAGGATGGCGTTCAACGTGGTTGCCCGGAACTGTGACGACCACACCAAAAACTTTTCGTTCCGGTTGAAGCAGGACGCCAAATGGGAACTGGCGCCGGCTTATGATGTCTGCCACGCCTATCAGCCCAATCATCGATGGGTCAGTCAGCATGCATTGAGCATCAACGGAAAACGGGCGAACATCACGAAAGAAGATCTGCTGGCCATCGGCAATTCCATAAGCGTAAAAAAAGCCGCTGAAATCATTGACGAAGTCAATGCAGTTGTAGCGCAATGGAAACAATATGCCGATGACGTTGCGGTTTCACCCGGCCTGCGAGACCAGATCGCCAAAACCCTTGTTCACCTGAAATAATGTGTGCGAATCGCACAGGCCGGTCCATGCCGCCCCCGTCTGGAGTGATGCACGCTTTTGATGTCTCCAGGACCGCAGAATGGACATTTGCCGATAAGGAACTGCAACCGCACATAGAGGAGAAGACGAACAAAATATTTTTCAACCTAATAAACAACGCCCCCTATTACTGGGAAACCTTGACTGGCAGAGGGAAAGTGGATACCTTTTTAGTTGTCCGGACATCCCCCGCACAAAGATGGACAGTGCACAACATCGGCTTCAAAAAGGAACGAAAACAATGAATCAGGAGACGAATAAAATCAACTGCCCTCACTGCGGCAAGGAAATAGATGTCAATGAGATTTTATACCATCAGCTCGATGAAGAACTGAGGAAAAAATATAACGACCAGATTGCCGGAGAGCGTAAAGTGCTGGAGGAGAAAGAAGAAGAAATCAAAGCTGAAAAGGAGGCGATCGACAGGGCGGAAGAGGAGTATGCAGAGCGGGTTGCGACAGCCATAAAGTCGGGGGTGAAAGAGGAGCGGGAAAAACTCGAACGATCGCTGAAACAGCAGGCAATGGAGGAGCAGGAGGAGAGGCTCGCCTCACTTCAAAAAGAACTCGACGACAAGACCGAGCAGGTAAAAGAGCTGAACAGGTCGAAAGCGGAGATAGAGCGCCTGAAACGTGACAAGGAAGAGCTGAGAGACAAAATAGAACTCGAAGCAGAACAAAAGATCAATGCGACCCTTGCCGAAGAAAAGGAAAAAATCCAAAAAGCAGCGGCTGAAAAAGCCCGGCTGAACATTTCCGAGAAAGATCATGTCATCAATCAGCTGAGAGAACAACTTGTGGAAGCTCAGCGTAAAGCCGAGCAGGGATCGATGCAGCTGCAGGGAGAAGTCCAGGAACTAGCCATCGAGGAGTGGCTTTCCGCGCAGTTTCCCCTCGATACCATCGATGAAATTAAAAAAGGACAGCTCGGGGCAGACTGCCTGCAGATAATCAATACGCACACCCGCCAGAATTGCGGCGCCATCTACTACGAGAGCAAACGCACTAAAAGCTTCCAGCCATCCTGGATCGAAAAATTCAAGGCCGATATACTCCAGAAGAATGCCGATGTCGGCGTTCTGGTAACCGAAGCCATGCCTGCCGACATGGATCGCCTTGGGCTGAAAGACGGCATATGGGTCTGCTCATTCGAAGAGTTCAAGGGATTGTGCACTGTGCTGAGAGAGTCGGTCATTCGTATCAGCACGGCGCTCACCACCCAAGAGAACAAGGGCGAGAAAATGGGTATGCTGTACGATTTTCTGACGAGCAACGAGTTCCGACTTCAGATCGAGGCCATTGTCGAAGGTTTCACCCAGATGAAAGCCGATCTCGAGTCGGAGAAACGATCCATGCAGGGAATATGGAAAAAGAGGGAAAAACAGATAGACAAGGTGCTTCTCAACACCAATCACATGTACGGCTCCATCAAGGGTATTGCCGGTAGCGCCATACAGTCAGTCCCGCTGCTCGAGCTGCCATCAGGTGACGACTCCGAGAACAGCTGACAAACAGCACCCCTATTTTTTCTTCACCGACGGAGCGTGCTTCATATTCATGTACACTCCACCAGCCCTGAGTTCCTCCAGCATCTGCCTCAGCCGCTTTTCCTTTGTTTCTTGTCTCTTTGCTGAATTGATCCAGAGCAGGTAGTCATTCCGCTGATACGCCGGTCGGGACTCGTAATCGCCGAGAAGGTTTTCTTTCTCCAGTGCTGCCAGAACAAACTCCGGCATGGGCTCAATGGGCCGTTTCAGATTTGCATTGTCCATCCTCTCTCTCTGCCTCAGGTTTCAGTTGCAGCGACAGCCAGCCCTCTTCCTTTCTCAGCCAGTGACAAGCCATACCAGTGCTGAGTGCTAAAAAGTCGGATTGTTGTTCCCTATACTTCCTCCTGTCATCAAAAACAAAAGCCTTGAGAACGCATCAATTGGCTGTATAGCATCCCAATGTTCCGCCAATTGTCCATTTTCCAGCCTGAAAGTGTCCGTTATGATAAACCCTTTTTTCTCGTCGCCTCTGTGTTTCGCTTGCATAGTGACATGGCTGTGTAAAACAACAAAATCTCCATCAGCCATAACCCGCTTTACATCAAAAGAATATTCCGGAAATCTTTTTGTCATTGTTTTCACATAACTTACAAGCCCGGATACCTCATCCGGTATTGCTCTATTGTGCTGTATATATGAGCCCTTTCCATACTTTTCGAGCGTGTATTCGAAATCATGCTCATTCATCAAGTGCTGAAAGAAGTCCAGAACAACCCTGACATTATCGGTTTCCTGTGGAGTCCAGTGATCTTGCAAGTGTTTGTCGATCTCAATTCTCGGTGCCACGTTCTGACTTACATTTTCCATAGTTAGCCTCCTCTTTCACTCATTCTATTGTTTTATAGTGACAGCTGCCATCCTTTCTCAGCCAGTAACAAGCCATACTCGTACTTCATCTTTCTGGCAAGCTCTTTTCCCCTGTATCTAATTAATAGAAAAACTCTTAACGACTTATTGGCGTTACGGAACAACGTCCCCTAGCGTACTAGCGTACTCAGTCCTACTCAGAAAAAAGGTGAAACTTCTTACGCTCCATCGGACAACTGTCCACAGCGGCCTCGATACCGATTTCCGCAACCTTTATTTTTCCGGCAAACTTTTCATCTAAAAGTTTTAATGTATCCTGATATACACGCGAATATCGACAGCTTCGAGTATGCGTATCCGTCACTAAATCAAATGAAACCTGATATGGCGCCAGCTCGCCAACAGCACGCAAATCGTGAAAATCGATCAGCTCATCATCCGATTTGATATATTCAGAGAGCACTTGATGAAGCTCCTTAAACATTGGATGCGATCGATCTACCGGGTCAACATGTGCCACCGCTCTCCATCCAAGCTTCGTCTCCACCGCAGTTTCAGCCTTCTCTGCAAGTAAGTGCGCCGCATTAAGCGTCATCTTGGCATCCACCTCAATATGGAACGATACCATGCGTACCTCCCCATATTGATGCACCATGATTTCATGAACGCCCAAAACCTCGTCCAGCGTCTCTACCGTCTCATGGATTTTCACTATATCTTCAGGATCCGGACACACTCCAAGCAAAATATCGATGGCTTCCCGCGCGTATTGAACTCCGGTAAAGAGAATAAAGGCCGAAACTCCAATTGCCGTCCATCCATCGAGAGAAGGAAACCCCATCTGGGCACAGATCAACGCCACCACCACCAACAGCGTGCAAACTACATCATAGGTATGGTTCCAGGCATCCGCCTTAAGTACCTGCGATTTAGCCATCTTTGCCAGGTTGCGCGAAAAAACAGCCATCCAGACCTTCACTCCCACCGTAACGGCAACCACAACGAGGACCCAGAAAGGCGCTTCTATTTGTTTTGGATTCAGCAAACGCATTACGCCCGACTTGGCCACCTCAAATCCAACTAACAGCAAAGCAAGAGACAATACCAATGTTGCCACCGCTTCAATGCGACCGTGTCCGAAAGGATGATGTTCGTCCTGCGGTTTCCGAGACCAATGAAATCCCAAGGCAATAACCAAACTGCTTCCTACATCTGCCAAACTATTCGTGGCATCGGCGATCAGAGAAATGCTGCCGGAAACGAATCCCACCCAGCCTTTGGCAACGGTCAGACAAAGGCTGGCCACAGTGCCAACCCATCCGGCTAACATACCGATTCTGGCGCGGTTTTCGCGACTGTCAGGATCCTGCATCGGATCCATATACCGCTTAACCAGCAACTTCATTACGGGACAAATCATAAAACTCAAACAGTTCCGGATAAAAGAATTCTCTAGCAGGATCAGACACTGATAAATAAATGAATTTTGTACCTGTCTGCTTGTATTATTTTCTTCAAAAAATATCTTGGATCAAGAAGAATAACCGAAAAAAGTGAAACAGAATACAAAGACAAAAAAAGACTTTTAAAGCCAATCAACAACGTCCCCTAGTCCGAAAAATGACTGATAAACTGACAGAAAAAAAACGTAGCTGGAATATGAGCCGTATACGCTCTATTCACACAAAGCCAGAAATATTATTGCGTTCATTACTGCACCGAATGGGTTTTCGTTTTCGTTTGTATAGCAAACATCTCCCTGGTCGTCCAGACATAGTACTGCCAAAATACAAGACAGCGATCTTCGTTCATGGATGTTTCTGGCACCAACATCCTGGCTGTAATGAAGCAACCCTCCCGAAGACAAACCAAGAGTATTGGAAATCAAAACTTGAAAGGAACGTTATACGGGACAAGAAACACCAGCAAGAACTGAGAAAAGCAGGTTGGCGAGTCCTGCAATTTTGGGAATGCCAGTTGGAAAAGGATCCCATTCGTATTGCTATGCTCGTATCACTTAAACTCCGGCGAAAGGAAGCAGAAAAAAGAACCTATGCCTTCCCTTCACGGGAAAAGCTTCTCAAAATGGCTGAATCTCATGCGAATTATCGCAAGAAGTAAAGTATTACTGTTAAATGTTTTTCGAATTCCAGTCATATAATGTTTCACGAATAGCCTTGCCCAAGGCAGCACCGAGTTGCGGCGGAATCGCGTCTGAGACCTGACGGATTTGATCGCTGAGCGTGCCCAGCAACTCGTAGTCTTCAGGAAATCCTTGAAGTAGCATCGCTTCATAGACACTCAGCCTTCTATCGGCATTCGGGTGTACATGGATCTCCCGGTTTCCGTAGGCAACGGTCAAACTGGGCTTGTCCCATTGCAGAACACGAAACGACCTCCCCTGCTTGTGGCCATTTTTTAAAGACCCATCAGTGAATTTTCTGGAGCGAGGGGACATGGTCCAGTGGTTCGGATGGAACGCGATATCTTCCTTCTTCGTCCCCTGCTTAAAAAAAAGCGGTGCAGGTAAATCCTTCAATTTACTCGCAACCGTAAGAGGTACTGTCGTCTCCGCTTCTGGAAACGTGAACTTGATATTGGGATACTTGACCTTGTTGAATCCAACAAGAAACACGCGGCGCCGGTGTTGGGCAACTCCAAAATGTGCGGCATCGAGTTCCTCCTCGAAAAGCTTGAATCCAGCACGGGAGAACAGCCTCTTGATTGTGTTGTACTCCTTTCGGTGCTTTGCAGACCTGATGCCTTTTACATTCTCGAAAATGAAAAAGTCGAGATCATATTCCTCATTGAGAACGCGAAGTATGCATGCATAGCGACGCGGCAAAGTGTGCCTTACGTCATCGCCGTTGAAATGCACGTTTCCACTAGAGAAGGTCTGGCATGGTGCACCACCGATCACGCCCCGCGGCTTAACTGAAACACATTTGAGCTGGTACAAATCTAGGATAGTAGAGGGATATGTGTGCGCAAGGTCCGCCACACGACACACCGTCTGCCCTCGATTGTGGTTGTAGCTTTTCGCCGCCACTGGGTCTATGTCAAGGGCTAACTCTACAGAGAAACCAGCGGACGAGAAACCCAAATCGAAACCACCGCAGCCGGAAAAGAAGCTGATGACCGTTTTTAGCTGTGCTGTATTCTCCTTGATGTTATTCTGTATTTCTTCCTGCATAAATCCTCAGTTAGTCCTATAAATTACGGTGTTTTGGGTCTCAATGTAGTCACTGGAACGATAATCACGTTTTAGACCGTACATCGCCACACACGCTCCTATTGGCATACTGGTCAGTGACGGATGGGCATACTGGTCAGTGACGGATGCCTATCTAAAGAATCTGTTACGCCACGGACAACAATGGATGATAGCGATGGCGAATCAGCCTGCCCAATTCGCAAACAGATCTTCCCGTTCCGCAAAGGAGTAAACTCCTCTAGGATCCCACGCACATCAGAGGGCCACTTTGCGTCAATGTCCATTTGACGAGCATCCCAATACGCGCTACATGCAGGTCTGAACAGGCATAGCCTGCAATGCTCGGGCAGGGCTACCGCGAGAACGGTAGTGTCCATGGTTCCGTCTTGCACGGCGTCAATTCGGTTGTTCGCAGCCCGCAGAAACTCCTTTGCCTCGTGAAGAAGGCGTTCGGCATGTTCTGGCTCAAAAACAACCTCTATAGGCTCACCTTGAAGCGGAATTACCTCCAATCTGACAGGCCAAGTATCCGTTCTTTGTCTGTAGAGGGCTGCGTAGAGTTGCATTTGAATTCTGTATGCCTGCTTGAGTTCACGGGAACACTTTTCTTGTCCCGACTCCAAAATGGCTCCGCTCTTGTAGTCACTGAGGACCACACCCTCAGTCGTCTCGCTTGCACGATCAATGAATCCGCCGAGCTCCCCCTCATCTGATTCTACCCAGAGCTCAAATTCTGTCGCACGACGGGATGGCTCGGGGAGCTTGCCAGAACCCCGGTGCGCGTCGCGGGCTATCTCCACAGCCCTACTGTATGTCCGCAGTCTACGAACCTGGAAATCTGGAATGCTCCGGCTCAGGGGTACCTGGTGTCTCCTTAGCGGGGAAAGCTCCATGCGTGCCTCCGCCTCCGAGACAAGAGCTTTCCATCTCTCATCGACTCCTTCATTGCCGACTCCTTCCAACTCGCCTCGACCTGCAGCCTCAAGAATCCGATGGGCGATGCTGCCAAGTTCTGCGTGCGGGGATGGCGGGAGGAGAGAGTCGTTGCCAGACGCAGTCCATACTTCTCGCAGCAAGCACGCTTGCATTGCCGTATAGCGAGACGGCGATACACGACGAAACCGCTTCATGGTTAGCCGCTCCAACAGTAGATTTGTGCCAGATTTCTCCATTATGTACCCAACCGCTGATATACCCAGCTCATCCGCCGGTGAAGATTAAACGTGTCGACTATACAAACCGGGGCGTCTGCCCCAAGTGATGCCCGGGCTTCTGCGAGAATTCCATCAGGCTGCTCGGTATTCCAGAGGGGATGGGTCAGGATGACACTCTGGTCGGCAATGTTCCAGCCATGGAGGGGGCCGAATTCGGCAGGCTCACACGACTGGAACGACTGACAGAAAGTCGTACATAGCGAGCCAGAGAACTCTAACCAGCCAGTGAGCTCGGGCGACGAGAAATCGCCGTTTACACCACAAACGTATGCGGGATCTGCGAGTATACGCAGAATTGACATCCCCAGCCTCCAATCGAGAAGGCTGTGGTAGCTCATGTTTCGATAGAGGCATAGACAGTCGTAACAGGCCGATTGGCATGCGTTGGCATGTTCCGCAGAAAGCAGTTTCTCGATGAATGTGTCTTCGTCGTGTTCAGCCCCAGTGATTATGTCGAGCACTCGTCGCCAGTTGTCTTCCTGTGACAGCCAAGCCGTGAAACCAGCACCATTCTCAAGGTGGTCATTTACAATGACTTCGCCTGCGTGTGTTCCGTCATCAAGTTCGATGGCCCGCACGGTGCTGATGTCAATTTCCTCAGGGTCAATATCGAGGTCTTCCGCGACAACCGAGCGCAGAATGAATGCGGCTGAGTAATAGGCGGCCTTCACGGCGGCAGCCTGCCCCAGTTGGTTGCGCGGGATAAGATCGAGACACAGCGACGGGTGCAACGAATGTGGGCGTATCCTGAGCACGTCCGTGACTTTTGGCGCTGCCAGAGCAAACGAGTCGGTCTGCGCGGTCTCTGCTGTGAAGAGCACGTTGTCATCGCCCCGGATGTTCTGGTATCGCTCATCGATCCACTGGTGCGAGAGCGTGACTCCTCCACGGCTCCATCGAGCGGACCCAAGCCCACCAGTAAACAGTCGACCGGCGCGATCATTGATCCTGTAGACGTGTCCGCCAGACGTTGGAACAAGACCGGTGTTCGTGCTTGGGACGACCACAGGGGGGACATCGGTTTTTTCGGCCACGGAGCTCGTGCCACGCGGCAGGAATTCGTCATCTGCTTTCGCGTCCACTCCATGGCTGAATGACGTTCTAAACGCTGCGGGGATAACAATTTCGAACACACGAAATGCATTCTCACCCTCACGGCTGTTTCCGCAATCGGGACAGCCTGCCATGTCAGGTTCGGCATTATAGGTGTCCACGAAATGACAGAGGTCACATCGTGCCATCCACATGCGCCGGGGAAATGGGTTACCGGATACAGGATGCCAAGATGGATCGGGGAGAAGCGGACATGTAAAACCGATAGAGGTATAGACCCGTTTATCCTTTGTCTTCTGAGAGCCCGGCGCAAACTCCGTAATGGCAAGATCAAGATCACGGTCAATAGTCATGGCTTCTCGACGACGGAATCCGTGAAACAGCAACCTGACACGGGATGGCATCCCATACATGGGCAGAATTGCGCCTTCCGCAAGCCTTTCGGCCAGTCCTTCGCCGACGAGCTCTACGCTGTTCGCACATTCTTGGACTTGTGCGAAAAGGTTTTCCCGGACGTACGTCACCATGTCGCCAACCGAGACCCCTTCTGTACTTGCCAGAATGGAAGCGACGACTTGGGGTACCTCCGGCGAAGCTGTGAGCCATTCCTCAACAGCCTGCCGCCGGTCGGGATTCCCGAGCCAATCAGCGACAGTGCCGAACTCGCCATGGCTATCCGGCGGCGTTGGGCTGTCCCACCACCGAACGCCCGCTGCGCGGAACGCCTCCGACAAACAGGCTTTCGCTAAAAGGCGTTTGGCAATCTCTTCTCGCCTCATAGACAGAAAAGGAACAGGAGGCAAGTCGCCCGTGATCCGGCGGGGGCGGCTGTAGTAGAACTCGTCATGACTCCGGCCTCGACACAGCGTCAGCACCGCTGCAAATGCCTGACCACGCCTGCCCGCTCGGCCCACGCGCTGCTGGTAGTTGAATCGCATGGGCGGCATGTTTGCCAACACAACAGCCTGCAAATTGCCGATGTCCACACCGACTTCCATGGTGGTCGTAACGCTAAGCAGGTCAATCGAATCAACGAGAAGAATTGGCGGACGAGCTCTATCTGCTTCGGTTCGCACCACAACATCTCTAAAGCATCGCTGACGATCTGGTTGATCGTCCGTCTGAGCCGTCAATTCCTCGCAATGGAGCCGCAGGGGAGCGCGATGCTCAACGGCCTCGCTTGCGTAGTAGTTTTTGCTATGAAGGTCTTGGCACTGCGCATCCGGTTCACGGTTGATCTCACCGAGGCAACCAGTGCAGACCCCGGCTGCGCGGTGCATGTGGACACGCTGACAGGACGGACACACCCAGATTGGATCGTCTTGAAGCCCTAGCCTCACAAGCAGACGGTGCGCTTGCAGTTTCGCACTCTCATGTCCACCTGCTTGGCAAATCGCATCCCACGTGCCTGCCAGAAGCGTTGACGCGTCCGCACCGTTCTGTGTGGCACAGGCTCGGATGTAGTTTCGGAGTCTTGCCCTTGCTGGGGGATCCCAATTCATCCAATCGTCAAGCCAGTCTGGAGCAGGCTGCCGTTCTTGATGGTAACGGTAGAGGTCGCCCATGATTCGCACGCATCCGTGGCACAGGTCCCGAAAAGTATCCGGCGGCAGCCCAGCACGCCCTGCATGTTCTTCCCATACCTCGTCAGATAGATCAAGGCATGCGTACCCAAGCCCAGCCGACTCAAAGCCGAAGTAAAGGCGACTGAATAACACATTCATGATTTCCGTGCGAACCTTGCCGCGCACACGGTCTCTTCTCTCAATCGCACTCTCCGGCAAACCATTGCGCCAGCATGCATCACTGTTTGTATAGTCAAAGAATTCAGTCCAGTGGTGATCTTCGCCTTCGAAATTGAACATTTGGTACATCACGTCATTGCCTGCGGGGTTGATGCCCAGTTTTTTCAAACGCTTGATCAACAGCAGTGAACGTGTGCCTGACACATCTTCCGCATCAAATTCATATAGCAGGCGTAGTGGAACCATTCGCGTCGAAGCTTGTCGCCTGATCGCTTCGAGCGCGCTTGAGGCTTTCTGACGCCCCTGTTCCAGGTTGTCCCGAAGAATTCCGGCAAGGCCGTCGGGTATCTCCGTTCTCGCGATCTCGATTTCGCGCAATAAGCGCTCTGCAATTCCCGGGTTTTCCGCGGCACATGTACGTGCTCCAGCGCATTGTGCCTCACCGTGTTCTTCCAAGTCTGCCAGCAAAAGGCCTTCACTGACCGCAATACGGTGCAACTCGTCATACATGGCTTCACGCACAAGGTCCAAGTAATGTGTTCGTTCAATTCCATTCGAGATGGACGCTGCATCCTCTCTGCTGTCCGAGAAAACCACGAGTTTGCGGGTATCCCCTTCGGGAAGGCTATAGAAAAGCTCCTTGGATAGAAGCTGACTCACGCGAGAAAAACCTGTTCTAAATCCACGCACTGGTGATGTGCGGTACATTTTTCTGCTGTAGTTGGCCGCACAGTTGGGACAACATGATGGTAGCGCCGAGAAGTTCTGCTCATCGTCAGCCCCATCGATGGCGGGAATGACATACAGGTATCCCGGAATAGCCGTGCCTTCTGGCGCCAGTGGACCGTTCGGAGCATCGGTAACGCGACCACTGAATGCATCAAGGTGTTTGATGGCCCAGCGAGCTTGTTCTGAACCGTCGAGGACAACACGCGGCTGACGCCATGTTCGCGCATCATCTTTTAGCATGCTTCTGCCTCTTGGCCAGAAGATCGCAAAGTCACCGTAGGTCTTCCGGTCCACAAACCGAGCCGCCTGTTTGTCGGGAAGCCCTTCAATGTCCGGGTCCGTGCTCAGGATCTCGATTCCTCTCCCATCGCGATTCCGAAGTCGGCTGCCACCAAAGAAAATAGTCCCGCACTGCTCGCAGTATAAAACCTCCAACACACGATGCTGTGTATCAGGATTCTCGCAGAAAATCCGGTTCTGCGAGAAGAGTTTGCCTGCCGGTCTGACGCCATCAAAATGAGCACCGTCACACTGGCATCCGGGCTGAACGCATGCCCAGAGGCCTTCGATGTTCCTGAAGAACCAGTGAAATCGAAAAGATGGCAGTATTGGTGCTGCATGCTGAGAGGCTGCAATTCCGCGCGCGACAAGAAGTCCACGCACTGCTTGCATCGCCATCTCCTCGCTGCCCGCGTCTGGAAAAACTCGGGCCGCAAAGTCAGAAATCGATATTGCCCTGGTACGATTCCCGTCCTTACATGCAAGGAGCATGGTCTTAGCTAACGTTTCCTGCACGGACTGCAGAGCAGAACACAGGTGCGTCTGAGGATCGTCACCAGTTGCAGCAGGGTTCAGCGACGTTGCTAGCAACGTACAGGATTCAGCGAGGCTGTCAGTAGTATTACCAGCTCGGATGCCATCGGCAAAATTTGCGAATGCTGCAGCATAGAGAGTACCGTCATCATCCTCGGCAATCGGTTGTTCAGATCCAGCGAGGATCTGAGAGGCTGACCAGTTACATCCGAAGAAATCTGAGAGAAACGATAGACTGTCGGTATTGGATGGATCGAGGGACGCACTGGACGCCAAGATGCGCAACCTGGGATCGGTTGGTGAAAGACCAAGCCTGCGGAAAAGAAGCCGCAAGAGATATGCAACTTCCGTTCCTGAAGTCCCGCGGTAAAGATGAAGTTCATCAATGATCAGATGAAACACGTTACCTGGTTGTTCGAGCCATTGACGAGTCTGCTCAAATATTGGCGAATCAGCTTCTCTCATCAGCATGATACTGAGCATGCTGTAGTTCGTGATAAGGATATCGGGCGGCGATTGCTGCATATCCCAGCGAGAGCGCATTTCAGCACCATCAAGACGAGGGAAAAAATAGATACTGTCGCGTGCCGCTTCGCGTTCTTCTTCGGACGATGCTTCTGCCTCCCGCCGAGCGGCGTGCACAGCCGCCTCGGTTGCGCCTCGATCCAGAACCGTTAGTTCTCTGGCAAGTCTCTCAATGCGCCCTCGATCCGGGTTCCCGCTTTGGTTCTGCTCGTGACCTGGTACGGGGGTGTTCCCGGTGTACCGACCAAAGTAGATCCGGTTTCCGTTCATGTGTTCAGAGCACCATTCTCGAGCTGAATCGGAATCCAGTGCACGCCGGAGACGTGTTAGCTGGTCCTCTACAAGCGCGTTCATGGGATATAGAATAAGGGCTCGCACGGCTGCCGGTCTGGTCTCATGTCCTCGCTGCGGAACGCGGTACGAACGTGCTATTCGGTTTCTGCTATTGCAAGATGCTTGCCAATCCTCGTTCGACCACCAATCATTGACATGAGGATCCTGCGCTCCGGGTTTTCCCCAATGGATGCTTTCAGCAGCAATCGACGCAAATAAAGGTAACAAGAAAGACTCTGTCTTACCGGAACCGGTCCCTGCCGTAACGACTGCATTCTGGCCGGTGACGGCACGCTGCAACATTGCAATCTGGTGGGCATAAAGGGGGTAGTTGCCTACCAAACCTGAGAGCGAGAGCTCTTTGAATCTCGCGACAGCTTCGGGGCTCATACCAGGCAAGTCTTCTGCTGTCAGTGCAGCAAGAGGCCGGTCGGTTGTGTAACGTGGAAGAGGTTCAATCCAAGGCTCTTGGTTTAAAATCCCCGGACGCCTTAGCATTTCTTCACGCTCCTGCTCCAATCCTGGAAATTGAGTGCCAAACGCTGTCTTCAGGTACAGGATGAAGTTGTCCCGGATCTTTTCAAAAGCACCAACTGGGTCATTCATAACAAATGTCCTTAAAACTTGCTTTACTGACAGAATTAATCAACAAAAACGCTGTAACACATTGAGCATCGCATCAATCAAAGGTTATCATGATCATGTGTTCTTGTGCCTCTTGGTGATTTTCATGAAATATACCCTCAATGACAGAACGTTTATCGAATTTCAACTCTTGCCGGTCTTTGTCCTACCTTTGAGAGAGCAACCAGCGCGATCTGTGGAGGAACGTCCTCATACATCAGCCAATCTGCGCATTCACAGCCGGGGACTAGCTTCTCCTCAGGTTTGTGGACAGGTGGTTGCCCTGAGCACAGGCAAACGGCTCTGGATATGACTGAGGGCAGCGGAATCCTTACAGGAATGCACAACCGGTATCTCCTTTCATCATAAGCTGCCACAGTTATTCCTTTGGCGTTAAGGTTTAAATAACGGCCCCAGTCTCGATCCACCTTTGCTCCTGAACCATCCCGGAAAAATACATACGTAGGAAGTGTTGTTGTTGGATTGAGATATTTAGAAAGGCGAGGAAGCGAATCCGAACGTGTCCGCTGAAACATGTGCGTGCTAACGCAGAAATCGTAACGAGTCCAGCCGAAGTTTTCAGGGATACTGTAGTCCAGCATTTTCTCGTACTCCAAAAGCGTGCCGCACCAATTCACGAACGTCCATGCTGGAGGAATTTTTGGGCAACGAAGCCCAAGCTTCTCAGTGAACGCAGCCAATACCTTATCTGATTCAGATTGAATTTTTATGGTGTCAGGAAACAGACCATGAGGTCCGGGATAACGTTTAGTGATGATCTTAATAGAGCCGCTTTGCGCATTTGCTGCTTCGGCGAGCTGTTCTTGAGTCTTCAAGCAACGAGCACCGGTAAGCACAGCAACTGGCAATCCTGCACGTGGTAGCCGACAAAGTGAGGCAGGTGATGCTGTTATTATACTCTTTCCATTTTCGTAGTAAGCATCGCAGTGTCCGAGGGCTTCATAGCATTGCAATAGTCCGCTTCGGATAGCTGCTAAGTTAGATGTACGCTCTTCGCTCAATTTGTTTGCGGAAAGGAAATCAATGGCATCACAGTAATCAGCCCATCTCATTTTTCCACGAGCAGATATGACAAAAAGCAATCGGTTAGGATCAGCGTATATCATGTGCGACCTCCTTATAATCCTTCCACAATGCTTGCAGTGCAGGAAGTGAAGGGGTAGAAATCCGCTTGCGCTTGTGCCAAAGGACTTCCTTCCAAAGGCGCAAACGCCGATGGTCCATGCATTGGATTCTTTTCGGTTTTTCGCTGGAGGGGTCTAAACCGCAATAGATGGCATTTCCCTTGCCTTTCTTTTTCATAATCACTGCCCAAACAGGCTTCCAGTCATCTGATATGGATTCTCTTGGGCACTCAACAATTTCTCCTGGATTTCGTCCGATAAAATAGATTCGATTACCTTCGCTCGGCGGCAAGTAAACTTCAAGGCTCAAATCAGGGGGCGCAAAGCCGTCAACAATTATACCGGAACATGATTCATTTGAGCTACTATCGACCCTGTTACCAAACTTGTTTAATTGTGTTTCCGCTACCGTATTTAACCATGCTGATGATTCCAAGGCGTATAGAGATTTTGTACGAACGCAATCGCCATTACGGCGTACTTCGAGTCTTATAAGCTTTTGGGCGCAGACCTCATCGGGGATATTATATAAACCAGTATCACAATCTGCCTTCAGAGGGATGTCGTTGCAAAACAGTTCTACTGGCTCGGGGGCTCCCCTAACCTCTATACGAGGCAGGCCGAATGTGAAATACTGGTTTCCACGATATTTAAGACCGCCAATAAACCGGATGCGCAATAGAGTAGGAAATGCGAGGAGAGGCAGAGTATCGCGAATGATCTCGTCGGAATTTGCCCTTTGAATTGAGTACAGCCGCCAACCTTCTGGCAAACCGGCAAGCATTTGAACCTCAGAAAAACCAGTGCAACAAGCAGTACCCCAAGTTTGTATTTTATCAATGTAATCCTTGTAAACTAGCAGGTAAAATGGCTTGTCCTGAGGTATCTGGCTTTCCTCGATACATCCGTCGAAGCCAAATGGGGAAGCACTGACCATAACTCTGACCGGCCGCCTTGAAAGTGAAGTCCGCCATGAGTGTTCAGTGTCCTCAAGATTCAAGCCAACATGCCAATCAAGAAATGCAGCATCAAATATATTTTGTGTCTCATCCTCACAAAGTATGGTTGACCACCCCTGCCTGTCCTCATAGCAATATAATGGCTCTGCACCATCATTTTGGACAAGTCGCAGCCCTTCCTCAGGGTACTCACGATTCGATCTGCACCGCAAAGAAAAGTGGACCGTTTTGGCGGTTGGGTCAAGTGTCATCCCTATGCGTAGGGTCCCGAGCGAACTTCCTGTCTTCTCCCCAAGTTCCACCTGTGGCGGAATAGTACCATCCCAGTCTTCAAGTTCGTCCATAATCGCGGCCAGGAGCACTTCATGCGCTGCGGACTCCTCGGAGCTACGATTTTCCAGAAGACCCTTCGTGTGAGGCAGCAGGTAGTGGTGCATTTCTCGAGCGAGCAGATGGGAGAGTTCCCTGTCTGCAGGTGGGGAGGACGGATCGAAACCGTTCTCAGCAAATAGCAACGGGAGCTTGTGGCGTTCGTCATCGGTTAGAATTGTCTGTGCTTTTGGCAGCCCTACGTACTCCCTGCTCCCCAGAATATCAGCATGAAAGATGCCTAGTTCGCCGTTCTTATCCTGGTTGCTCCACACTTCAAGGTCAAACCAGAGTTCATACATCCTGTCGAAAGACGGATAGCTTCCTGCCACAGGCTCTACTCCCAGCAAATGACGAAGTCCAGGGTAGTAGGACGCACGTGAGAATCCCGGAACCGGAACGGTATCAGCAAGTGAAAACAGCGTAAGATATGCAAGGTAAGGAGGGTATTCCAGATGTCGATCGCGCCAAGCGTCATAGGCTTGAAGTGCCTGCTGACAAATGCTCCAACCGTGACGGGAATTCCATGGTGGCCCTGTTTTTACAGCGGCAAGAAAATCATTGTGATCAACGTCATATGTAGCACCAATCTCATTGATTAAGTCAATAGTGACATAAAGGAAAACACGGGTGCCACTTCTATCTGAATTGAAAAAGCGTTTTCCTATAGCATTATTCCATGACAAATAATCCACGTTACCAAGTATTCAGTTTTATATCAACCACGTCTTTTTGGTAAAATTCGCTGTACATCAACGCACAAGGCTTCCCTTGTCGATTATAGATCGAAAAAACACAGGAGCCAACTTCAAGGGTGGCAGAGCCTCAAAGTTATGAAAAAGCAATACCATATAATATACTGTGAACACACAGCGAGAGAAGAGAAAACACGCATTATCCCGATAATGCCAAGCACGTTTCGCAACTCACGAAACATCACATTCAGAAGCTTGCTCTGACTTCCCGTCTTTAGAGGCAATCGAGTGCATAGCCGGATGAAGCAACACGAAAACCCCTGTTTTCACAGAGGCTTTGAGATTTGATTATGTCCGATCGCTATGCTGTGGAGCTTAGGGGAGTCGAACCCCTGACCTTCTCATTGCGAACGAGACGCTCTACCAACTGAGCTAAAGCCCCATCTGTACCGGATGAGGAATCCGGCGGTTATCCGGTTCTATTTACGCATTTCGCCGGTATTCTGCAACGGCTCCGGCGCGCGGCGAGAGAAGAAAAAGCCTGCAACCGGAAAGGATGCAGGCTTCGAACGGTATATGACCCGGCCGCTTACGGCGCGGGAAGCGGCGTCAGACGCTTTCGCGCAGTGCGCCTTTCAGCAGCTGCAGCTGGTGCCGCACGCTGCCGTCGAGAATCGTGTCGCCGATCTTGACGGTCGCGCCTCCGAGAAGTTGCTCGTCGAGCGACAGTTTCGCCCTGATCTTCTTACCCGTATAGGCCGCCAGTCCGTCGATGAGCCGTCCGGACTGCTCCTGGTCGAGCTCGACGGCGCTCCGGACATCGATGTTCAGGATGCCGCTTCTCTCGTCCCGCAACGCGGCGTACTCGTCGATAACCTCCAGAAGGAGCGGCGCGCGTTTCTTGCGGCAGAGCAGGTCGACGAACAAGAGGGTCTTCTCGCCGAGCTTCCCCTTGAAAACCTCCTTGAGAACACGGAACTTGGTGTCGCCCTTGACGAGAGGACTCTTGAGCAGTTTGAGCAGTTCCCGGGACCCGGAGGCCGTATCCCGGATCATCTCCAGGTCGGCGGTTACCGTATCGACGAAACCGCCCTCTTCAGCGACGTCCAGGAGCGCCGTGGCGTAGCGCCGGCTTGCAATTGCAGTTGACATTACCCGTGCGTTTTCTTAGTTACGATTTTCGGAAAGATCCCGGATCATGCTCTCCACGATACCTTTCTGCTTTTCCGCGTCGAGGTTCGCCATGATGATTTTCTCCGCGCCTTTCACGGCCAGATCGGCGACCTCGTTCCTGAGCTCGTCGAGAGCACGGCGTTTTTCCTGCTCGATCTCTTCCTTCGCGGATGCGATCATCCTGGACGCCTCTTCCTGGGCTTTCCGGGTAATATCGGAGCGCAGCTTGTCGCCGTACTCCTTTCCTTCGCGAATGATCTTTTCAGCGTCGGCATCGGCCCGGGCAAGCAGCTCCGTATTTTTTCTCAGCGCGGCTTCGGCCTCTTCCTTCGCCGTGTGGGCACGGTCGATCGACGACTGGATTCCTTTCTCCCTCTCCTCGAGGGCGCCGAGAATCGGACCCCACGCAAACTTTTTGAGAATGAAGAGTACGATGAGAAAGGTAACTACCGTCCAGAAGATCAGGCCCGGATTCGGATCAAGCAGGCCGCCGCTAAGAAATACAATTCCTGTAGCAAGCATGGAACTCAGTTCTCCTTTATGGAATTAAATGAAGTCCGGTTGCGACAGCTCGTATCTGGCGCAACCGGATGCAAACACCTTACCTATATTTTCGCTTACTTCAAAGCCAGCAGCACACAGATAACCTCGCCGAACAGAGCAACACCTTCGATAAGAGCAGCGGCGATGATCATGGTTGTACGGATGTCCGCGGTGGCTTCAGGCTGACGGGCGGTGCCTTCTGCGGCGGAGCTGGCGATATTACCGATACCGATACCCGCACCTATGACTGCCAGACCGGCGCCGATGCCGGCACCAAGATAACCCAGGGATTCGTTACCCAAACCTTCCATGTTGTAATTACCTCCAAATGATTTGTTGTGAGTTGTATGCTGTAAACGGTTCTAAACCCGGATAAAAGTACAGAATATATAAAAAATAACCCGATTCACCTCAATGCGCGGCCTCACCTTCTTCGTGCCCCTCGTGTGCGGCTGCAAGTCCGATGAACAGCGCCGAAAGCATGGTGAAAATAAAGGCCTGCAGGAACGACACGAAAATTTCGAGCAGGTAGATGAATATCGAGAACGGAACGGAAACGAACATCGCCACGATATAGCTCTTGAGAATGAAGCTGATGAATACCAGGCTGAGGATGATGATATGTCCCGCCGTCATGTTGGCGAACAGTCGAACGGTGAGCGCGAACGGCTTGGTGAAGAGTCCGATGACCTCGATCGGGATCATGATGATCCAGAGAGACCAGTGGGTTCCCGCCGTAAGATGGGCAAGATAGCCCTTGACGCCGTGGGCTTTCAGCGCCGCGACCTGCGTAATGAGAAAGGTGAACACCGCCAGCGTGAGCGTTACGTTGATATTGCCCGTGGCGGTCGCACCGTAAGGAACGAGACCGAGAAGATTGAGCAGAAGGATAAAGAAAAAAACGGTGAGCAGATACGGCATATGTTTTTCGTATCCCTCTCCGATATTGGACTTGGCAACGTCAAGGCGGATGAACTCGACAAGGGACTCCATGGCGTTGGCGAGACCTGTCGGAGCCTGGCGGTTGGACATCGACTTGTATCGACTGCCGACGTAGCCGAAAACGAGCAGCAGAATCAGGGCCGCCAGCCACATGAACACCACGTGGCGGGTGATGGAGATATCGAAGCCTCCGATCACGATCTTCGGCAGCTCGAACTCCGCGAACGGCTCGAACGCCATCACGTCGGAATCGAGAATGTGATGCATGATGACGTCGCCCGGTTTTTCGTGGCCGCCTTCGCCGTGCGCGGCTGCTTCACCGTGCGGCGCGGCCGCACCTTCTTCCGCAGCGAATGCCGGTCCGCCGAGACAGAGCAGCATGGGAAGGACGAAAACGAAGGCCCGTGAGAGCACTCTATTGCGCAGGACGTCAAGCCGTTTCATGCAACTTTCTTTTTCTGTTTGTTCTTCTTCTGGTAACCGAGAATCTCGAGAATCATGTAGATAAGGTAGAACGCGAAAAGCGAGAGAACGAAGTCGTCTACCGCAACCATCTGCCGGACGATAATCATCGCCACCAGCACCATGAGGACAAGCAGCCTCAGGGTCACTCCGCCGAAAACGACTTTCGTGAAGGTCGACTGATCCTTGTCGTATGCGTACTCAAAGAGCAGATAGCCGCCGAGACTGTTCAGCACCACCAGTATCCAGGCGGTGAATACCGCGCCGAGATCGATCGAATACTGTCCGGCGCCCCAGAAGGTTACCCCCCATAAAATGACGGACAAGATACATAACTTTACAAGAAAATCAAATAAAGGTTTCATATGAGCTTTCAGCGTTTTTTCCTGTTTGCGTTCCTGACCACTTTCAGGAGCACGAGCACCATGCCGACCATGCCGACGAGCGCCCCCAGAAGCAGCAGGAGAGGAGATGTTCCGAACTGTTCATCGGCCCAGTAGCCGATGAGCACAAAAAAAGCAAAACTCGCGGCAATCTGAAACCCGATTCCGAGATAATCGGAGAGAGCCCTGACCGATCTGCCGAAATGATCCTGGAACCGTTCGTCGTCGTCCCTTCTCATACGCCCCTCCCCGCGTTCACCTGTCGGTCTCCGGCACGACCTCTTCGTGGACTCCGCCGCCGGGCGCGCCCTCCTGTTTCATGAGCACCCTGCCGTTGAGCTTCGCACCGTCCTCGACATCGAGCGCCGAGACCACGAGCTCGCCGTCGACCGAAGCCGACGGTTCGAGATGCAGCTCTCCCTTCACGTCCGCATTGCCCCTGAAGGAGCCCGCGACCCGCATATCGACCGTAGAGACCTCGCCTTCTACGGAACCCTCGCGGCCGATGATCACCGCGGCGCGGCAGTCGATCTTCCCCGAAACGCTCCCGTCGATCCGGATGTCGCCTTCGGAAACCAGCTCTCCCTCGAAAACCGTCCCTCTCGTCAGAACCGTCAGCCCCGACGAGGCCCCGGACTTCTTCTTCCCCCCTTTTTTACCGAACATAGCGCTCTTGTTTTGGGCACCTCTAATGTATGTATTCTGCGTTTCAATTGCCTCATTGTCCCGACACGTCGGGACTCCGGTTTTGAAGTTTATCCCGACTGCTATCGGGACTCATGACAATACATAGAGGCGCCCTTTTGTTTCAGAAGGTAAAATATTTCTGCGGATCGACCGGGATTCCGTCCTTCCAGACCTCGAAATGCAGATGCGGCCCCGAAGAGCCCTTCCCCGTGTTTCCGGAGAGCGCGACAACTTCTCCCAGCTTCACCTGCTCCCCGCCTCTCTTCAACAGACGGCTGCAGTGCTTGTAGAAAACCGTGTACTCCCCGTGATCCAGTATCATGGTGTACCCCGCGTCCCGCGTCCACCCGGCGAAAATGACCGATCCGTCGGCGACGGCGCCCACGGGCTCGTTGACCGAAAGGGCGATATCGACCCCGTAGTGGCTTTTCGAAGGCCGGAACGGCTGCAATACGGGACCGGTTACCAGCCGCCCGGAAACCGCGGGATGCCGCTCGTTTCCGTGATGGGCGGCCCCCGGAAGCGTGCCCGACGGAGCGCGCCCGTGCCGCCGGTCGGCCTGCGCGTCGGCACGGGCTCCGGCGAACGCCTCTCCAAGGAACAGAACGCCCTCCATCTGTTCGTTGAAGGCGTGCATTTTCTCGATTTCGGAGACGAGGCTGTCGACCCTGCCGGCCTGCTGTGTAATGAGCCGCTTCTGCTGGCGGGGCAGCGCGGTTCCCGGCAGCATCTCCGCCAGAGGGGTCCGCAGCAGCGAGAACGCCGTCGCGCCGATCAGGAGCAGGGCGAAAAGGGCTCCGATAACCGCGAACATCGCGGCCGGACCTTTCAGGAGCGTGAGTGTGCGCCTCCGCCCGTCGGCGGGCACGAGACTGAGCGTATAGGCTCCGTTCTTTCTGTGCCGGGGAGACATGCCGATCAGGTGATTCCGTAGTGTTTACAGTACATCCGCCAGGTCGAATCGATAAGGGTTCCGGTGTCGCTGAAACGGGGCTCCCACGAGAGCAGCTCCCGCGCGAGGGCGGAAGACGCAACGAGCTCGGCGGGATCTCCGGGCCGCCTCGCGGCGACCTCCGCGGGAATTTCCCGGCCGGTCACCTCGCGCGCCTTCATGACCATTTCCGAAACACTCACGCCCCGCTCGCTGCCGAGATTGACCGAAATGCTCGCCTGCGAGCCGGTGATATGCTCGAATGCGGAAACATGCGCGGAGGCGAGGTCGCTCACATGGACATAGTCGCGGATGCAGGTCCCGTCCCTGGTCGGATAGTCGTCGCCGAATATCGACAACCTCCCGCGAATGCCCGCGGCGACCTCCATGACGACCGGCAGCAGATTTTCGGGATCTCTTTCGAGCCCCCCGATACGGCCTCCGACATCGTAGCCCGCGGCGTTGAAATACCGTATCGCCGCGTAGCGGAGTCCTTTCAGCCGGCCGTACCACTCCAGCAGCCGTTCGATCTCGAGCTTGGTGAATCCGTAGAAATTTTCAGGGTCCTTCGGGTGGTCCTCGTCTATCGGCAGATAGGCGGGCGAACCGAAAATCGCCGCGGAGGACGAAAAGATCACGTTCCCGACGCTTTCGGCGAGCAGGGCGTTGAGGATGTTGATCGTACCGGAGATATTCGCCTCCGCATAGAGGCCGGGGCTCTCCATCGACTGGCCCGCCGCCTTGAGGGCGGCGAGGTGTACGCAGCCGTCGAAACCCTCCGCCATGACCTCGCGGAGCTGCAGGGGACGCATGATGTCGCCGTGGACGAACGTCGCATCCTCGAAAAGGTTCAAGGCGGACCCGGTCGAAAGGTTGTCGAAAACCGTCACGTCGTAGCCGCTGTCGAGAAACGCCCTCGCGACATGGCTGCCGATGTAACCGGCGCCCCCGATGACAAGTATTTTCACGATGATGAGGTTTGTGCAGCAATGCATCAGTTTCCCAGCCAAGATAACACTTTCACCGATATTCCGTATCTTGCTTCTCCAGTCGCCGGCACTCCGCCCGCGCGTGAACACCGTATCTCCCCGATGCCATGCGAACCGTGTCCGGACCGGGAAAAACCACGCTGAAAGCTCTCGCCTTCCTCCTGCTCCTCCTGACCTCCTGCGGCCGGAGCGATGCGGAACGGATTCGCGAATACAACCTGGCGCTCGAAACGATCAACGACAATCTCGCGCTGATAAACCAGAAGGAAGGCGTCATCGTCTCGGCCGGATCGTCCGTGGAGGGCGTCTACGACGCAGCGGGCAGCCGAAAAATCGAAACGGCGATCACGGCCAACCTCAGGGCGATCGACTCCGCGATGTCGTCCAGCCGCCGGGAGCTCGACCTGCTGCGGGAAAAGCTCTCCTCCGGCAGCAGAACCATACAGGAGCTTCAGAAAACCGTCGCCAACCTGCAGACGACGCTCGACCTCAAGGAGAAGGAGATACAACGGCTCCGGAAGGAGCTCGAACGGTCGCACCTGTCGATCGCCCGCCTCACCGACAGCCTGAACACGGTCTTTTATATCGCCGCTCCGGAAGACAGCCTGAAACGATGGCGCATCATGCGCAAAAAAGGGGGGTTTCTCGGCATTGTCGGCGGAACGCGCCGGCTCGACGAGAACCTCTCGCTGCAGCGGTTCGCCCGGCTCGACCGGAACAGGGCCACCAGAATTCCCGTGCCCGCCCGCAAAGGCGACTTCAGGCTCGTCACGACCCACAAGCGGGACTCCTACGCGATCAGCCGGGGAAGCCCGACGGCCCCGGAGAACATGCGCCTCAGCTACCTTGTCATACTCGATCCCGCCCGGTTCTGGGCGGTCTCCAACCTGCTGGTCATAGAGCTCGATGACTGAACCGTTCATCGAACCGGAGGTGTTCAGGCCGTTCGACGACCTGACGGCCCTGCAGACGACGCGCCACGGGGGAGTGAGCCCCGCGCCGTGGCGGTCGCTCAATTTCGGAAGCGCTACCGGCGACGACCCCCTCAACGTGAAACGGAACACGGAGCGTCTCTGCGACATGCTCGGCATACCGCCCCGCTCGCTGGTCACGGCCGGACAGGTGCACGGCACCGCGGTCGTGCACGCGGTCGAAGGCGGACACTATCCGTCATGCGATGCGCTGGTGACCGCAACGCAGGGTCTCTTTCTGGGCATTCTTACGGCCGACTGCTTTCCCGTACTGCTCCACGACCCTGAAACGGGAGCGTGCGGAGCGGCGCATGCGGGCTGGAAAGGTTCCGCCGGGAACATTTCGGGGGCCGTCCTTGAAGCCATGCAGAGCCTTTTCGGCTCCAGCGTGTCATCCTGCCACGCCTGGATCGGCACGGGAATAGGGAAAGCTCGCTATGAAGTCGGCCGGGAGGTGGCCCGGAGGTTCGATCCGGCATACGCCGTACCGTCCTCGCCGGAGAGGTTCTTTCTGGATCTCGCCGCGGTCAACCGCGACCAGCTCGTCGAAGGGGGCGTCGCGCCGGAACATATCGGGGTATCACGGTTCTGCACCGCCGCGCACAACCGCGACTTCTTCTCCCACCGCGAGGAGAAAGGAACTACCGGGCGCATGCTGAGTCTCATCGGGGTCAGGAGGCGTCCCTGACCGCGACCAGAACGGTGCCGATCCTCTCTTCCAGTTCCCTGACCTGTCCGACTTCCTCATCCGTCAGGTTCTCGGCGATGACATCGTAACTAGAGTAGGAGAGCAGCGTCTTACCCATCCGCTCCTCCAGAGACCTGACCTCCTCGAGCTGCTCCGGGGTCAGTTTTGAAAGGCTTGACAACATGACCGTTCCTCCACGTTTGACGTTGGCAAAACCACTACCGTAATCTACGAAACAGACTCCCCCGCTGCAGTTGTTTAACAGCGCTTTTTGGGCTAAATTCCTGTTTTCGATGCAAAAAGCCGGGTCCAACCGTAATCGTTAACTTCTTAGCCTTACCAGAACATGAATGACACCGAGCTTCTGAAACAAAACCACAGAGCCAACGAAATCGTTTTCAAGGGGCTTGTGGAATTCGGCTGTTTCAAGGCCGCCCTCGAGCTGGGCCTTTTCGATCAGCTCGCCGAAGAGACCAAAGACGTTGAAACCCTTTCGGCTTCCATGGAGGCCGTTCCGCAGAGACTGGCGATGCTTCTCGAGGCCCTTCGCCAGATCGGCATCACCCGGCAGGAAGAGGGAAAGTGGGGGCTGAGCGATTTCGCCCGCAGCATGTTCGTGCCGAACGACAACCACCCCAATCTCTACATGACGCCCGTAGCGAAGGCGATGGCCTATACCGCGGAAAACTTCTACATAAAAATGGCCGACGCCGTCAGGGGCAAACTCGATTACAAGGGCGAAACATCCTATCCTCCGCAGACGAAGGAAGAGAATCTCTACTTCGAGGATATCCACCGGCGTAACGCACATTTCTCCATCAAGCTGCTGCTCGAGGAAACGAACCTCGAAGCTTCCAGGAAGCTTGTCGACGTCGGAGGAGGCATCGGCGACATTTCCGCGGCCCTCTGCATGAAGTATCCGCAGCTCGACACCACGATCCTCAATCTTCCCGGAGCCATCGAGCTCGTGGATGAAAACGCAGCCGAAAAAGGCTTGGCGGACCGCCTCAGAGGCGCCGCCGTCGACATCTACCGGGAGGAGTATCCCGCCGCCGACGCCGTCATGTTCTGCCGGATTCTCTACTCGGCCAACGAGCAGCTCACGGAAATGATGTGCTCCAAGGCCTTCAAGGCCCTCGCTCCCGGCGGCAAGGTGCTCGTGCTCGACATGATCGTGGACGAGAAGGACAATCCGAACTACGACTACCTGAGCCATTACGTCATGGGTATCGGTTTGCCGTTCTCCGTGCTCGGCTTCAAGGAGCAATCGGAATACAAGCCGATCCTCGAAAAAATCGGCTTTACCGACGTACGCATGGTGCGCCGTTACGACCACCTCTATGTCGAGGCCGTAAAGCCCGCCTGAGCAAGGCCGCGCCGAACATCAGCAAAAAAAAGCCGCCCCGGAAGGTTCCGGGGCGGCTTTTCCGTGTACTGGACAATGCGGCGACCGGTCACCTGGTGACGTAACCGCCGAACAGGTCGTGCGCCTCGCGGCATATCTCTTCCCGAAAATCGGGGTGCGCTATCATGGCGAGAGCTTCGGCGCGCTGGCGCATGTTCTTGCCGTGCAGGTTCGCGATACCGTATTCGGTCACGACATAGCGTACGTGGGCTCTCGTCGTGACCACGCCCGCGCCCGGCTTGAGCATCGGCACGATCCTCGATTCGCCTCTCCTCGTGACCGAGGGCAGGGCGATGATCGGTTTGCCTCCTTCGGAGAGCGCCGCGCCCCGGATGAAGTCCATCTGACCGCCGACACCGGAAAAATGCTTCCGGCCTATCGAATCCGCGCAGACCTGACCGGTCATGTCGATCTCGATGGCGCTGTTGATGGCCGTCACCTTCGAATTTTTCCTGATCTCCTTCGTGTCGTTGACATAGTCCGACGGGAACATCTCCACCAGGGGATTGTCATCGACGAAATCGTAGAGCTTCCGGGTGCCGACAAGAAAGCTGGCGACAATGATCTGGTTGTGCGTTTTCTTGTGGCGGCCCGTGATCACCCCTTTTTCGACCAGATCGACGACACCGTCGGAGAACATCTCGGTGTGGACCCCGAGGTCCCGATGGTTCGAAAGCGCGACGAGTGTCGCGTCGGGAATCGCCCCGATCCCCATCTGCAGGGTGGCGCCGTCCTCGACGATGGAAGCGACGTTCTCGCCGATCTTCATTTCGATCTCCGTCAGTTCGTGGACGGGAGTCTCCGGAAGTTCGTCGTCCACCTCGACCATCGCATCGATGTTGCCGATATGGAGCAGACCTTCGCCGTGCGTCCTCGGCATTCTGGGATTCACCTGCGCGACGACATGGCGGGCGGTATGCACCGCCGCGCGCGCGGCATCGACCGAAACCCCGAGAGAGCAGTACCCGTGACGGTCGGGAGGGGAGACATGCACGAAAGCGACATCGAGCGGCAGCACATTGTTGTAGAACAGGGCGGGAACGTCGGAAAGAAAGATCGGTATGGCGTCGCCGAGCCCCTCCTGAACCGCGTGCCGGACGTTTCTGCCGACAAAGAGCGCGTTGAGGCGGAAACTCCTGCTGTACTCGGGTTTCACGTAGTCGGCCTCGCCCTCGGTGTGCAGGCTGACGATCTCGACGTCCCTCAACTCGTCCGCCCTGCCGACCAGCGCATCTATGAGCCGCTGGGGGGTAGCGGCCGCGGTATGGAGAAACACCCGGTCACCCGATCGTACGACAGAGACCGCCTCCTCGGCGGAAATTGTTCTGTATTTCATTTAATGCCCAACTCCTGTTTAGCGATTGTCAAATTCACTCTTCAACCGTGACGCCGGCTTCTCAATACTTCCGTTCCTTCGGAACGAAGCGGGGATCGGAGGCCGCCAGGGAGAGATCGACCGCTTTTTCCGAAACCGTTACGGAACCGTCCTCCTCGAGAAAACAGAGCGAATGCTCCAGATGGTTTTCATCGTCTCTCCGGGGATAATCGTCCCTGCTGTGCGCCCCGCGGGACTCCCTGCGCTTGAGAGCCGCGGCCGCGACCGTCGCGGAGTAGTCGACCATGTACTGCAGTTCGATCGCTTCGAGCAGTTCGGAATTGAAGCTCATCGTGGCATCCAGGACCCGCACTTCCCGCGCCCTTTCCCGGAGCTCCCGGAGCTCCCGGACGGCTTCGGCAAGTCCTTCCTCGTTGCGGAACACCGAGACCTTGTCCATCATGAGCCGCTGCAGCGCCGTTCTGACCTCCGCGACCGTTTCCCCTCCGTTCCTGCCGAGAAGCCCGTCGATAAGATCCCTGACCCTCGTCGAGGTATCGGCTTCGAGAGGGAGCGGTCCCTGGCTCTTTTTCAGAAACCCGGCGATGTCCTTGCCCGCTCGACGCCCGAAAACGATCAGGTCGAGCAGGGAGTTGGATCCCAGACGGTTCGCCCCGTGCACCGACACGCAGGCCACCTCTCCGGCGGCCCAGAAACCCTGAACCTCGGTGCCCCCGGCGTCCCGTGTGACCCGGCCGTTCACATCCGTCGGAATCCCGCCCATTGCGTAATGGCATGTCGGCAGGACGGGAATGGGCGACTCGGAAGGATCGACGCCGAGATAGATCTTGGCGAAAGACTCTATCTCGGGCAGCTTCTCGGCGATTTTCTCATGTGAAAGCTCCGTCAGGTCGAGCAGGACGTGGTCTTTTCCGGGACCCGCGCCCCGGCCCTCCATCAGCTCGCGGTAGATGCTCCGGCTGACGATATCCCTAGGGGCGAGGTCCTTGATCGTCGGCGCGTAGCGTTCCATGAACCGCTCGCCGGAACCGTTGCGCAGAATCCCGCCCTCTCCCCTGGCGGCTTCGGTGATGAGAATGCCGAGCTGGTAGAGGCCGGTGGGATGAAACTGTACGAATTCCATGTCTTCCAGCGGAATCCCGTTGCGCATGACGATTCCCAGTCCATCGCCCGTATTGGCGAACGCGTTCGACGTGGTCTTCCATGCCTTGCCGTACCCTCCCGTGGCGAACATGACCGCGCGGGCGTGAAAGGTTACGAGAGCCCTGCTTTTCAGCTCCACCGCAACCACGCCGTTCACCGCATCTCCGCTCATGCAGAGGTCGAGCACCTGAAACTCGTCGTAGAAACGGACCTTCTGTTTCAGAGCCTGCTCGTAGAGGGTGTGCAGACAGACATGCCCCGTCCGGTCGGCGGCGTAGCATGTTCTGCGAACGGGAGCCTCTCCGAAGTTGCGGGTATGACCGCCGAAAGGACGCTGGGCGATATGGCCGCTGTCGAATCGGGAAAAGGGAACGCCGAGATGCTCGAGCTCGATGATGGCCCTCGGCGCGTCGTTGCACATGACCTCGACGGCGTACTGGTCCGCGAGGTAGTCGGACCCCTTGATGGTATCGTAGGCGTGCCACAGCGGGGAGTCCTCTTCGGCGTTGCCCAGCGCGGCGGAGACCCCTCCTTGCGCCGCCCCGGAATGGGACCGGAGCGGATGGAGCTTCGAGAGCACGGCCACGTCGTGCTTCCCCGCAAGCTCGACGGCGGCCCGCAGGCCCGCGAGGCCTGCGCCGACAATAACCACGTCATGATACCGTATCTCCATATTCCCGAAGCCTGCGTTACGTCCCACTACCAGTTTCCGACCTCCATGATCGAGACCAGGCCCTGCAGTGAAAGCAAGAGCGCGGCCGCCCAGCAGGACACCAGGACGATGTTCCTCGCCAAGGGACGCTGAATATAATCGCCCAGCACGTTGTTCAGCCCGTTCATGCCGTGCATCACGGCAAAGAGCAGCAGCAGGATATCGACCGTTTTCCAGAGCGGATTCTGCAACCGTTCGAGCACCTTGCGGGAGGTTATGACATGCTCTCCCGGAAGCGCTTCCTTGATCTTTCCCTCGGCGACGGCCCCGGCAAAGCCCGGATCGGCCTCGCCGAGTTCCCGCATGATCGTCCGGTACTCCTCGGCGGTCGCCAGAAAACCGGTGGGCATGTGCTGCACCCAGAAATGAAGCGCGAGAAACAGCACGAGCCCTACCCCCGTCAGACGCTGCAACAGCCACCCGACGGCCCGTGTCCGTGAAACCTGCGTTTCGGGTAGTTCCTGATCGGTTTTCATGGCAGAAGGGGCGCGATGAAGTAAGGATAGATAATGGGATATCCCCCGATGAGCGTCACGGCCGCCGTAAGGACGAGAACCCCGTAGAGAAGAAGCTTGTGACGGTCCGAGCGGAAAAACATGTCCTGAAGGATGATCCGGACGCCGTTGAACGCATGGAAAGCGACCGTTCCGAGCAGAAGGACCTCGGCGGCCTTGAAGAGCGGATTGCGGTAGGTTGTCACGTAGATCTCGAACGAGGCGGGATCGGCAAGCGAACGAAGCCCCATGATGTGGAGCACGAGATAGACCACGAGGAAGAGGCCCGTCAGGCGGTGCAGCAACCACGCCCCCATTCCCGGGCGCACTCTGTAGGATACTGCCGCTGCCAGAAATGTTCTGAACGAAGGTTTGTCTTTCGAGGGACCCGGGCGTCTTGTATTTCCTTGCATTCCGAACGGTAACCGTTAAAGCCGAAGCTGCTTTTCGGCAACAAGATAATATCTCATCCGGAAAGAACCATACGCCCGCCCTCCCCAAACGTTACGGAACCGAAAAAAAACTCGACCCCGTTTCCGGCCGGGGCTCTCCTACTGCTTCCGCCGCCGCAGGTAGGCCGGAGTGTCCGGCGAACCCTTGCGGAGAATCTCGTCCCGCGGATCGTCCGCCCCGGACTGCTGCGGGGGTTTCTTCGCACCCACCTCCATCGGATCGTGAATGGATATCTTCTTTCGAATGTAGGTCGGAATGCGAAGATCGTCCGGCCTCATGTCCTGGTGAGCCGGAGAAACCTGTCTTGTAAAGGGCTGCTGCACCACCCGGCCGCCTTTCGGCTCGGCGGCGTGCGCCGCGTCGTAGGCTTCCGAAGGCTCCGCCCCCGCGGATCTGCTGAATCCCGTGACGATGACCGTCACGCGAATCTCTCCCGAGGCGTCGCGGTCCTCCACGTAGCCGTTGATGATCTTGGCCGATCCTCCGGCCTGTTCCTCGATGTAGCTCATCGCGTCCGACATGTCCCGCATGGTGACGTCGCCGGTCATGTTGACCAGAACGCCTTTCGCCCCCTTGAGCGAGACGCCGTCCAGCAGGGGGCTGGTGATGGCGTCGGCGGCGGCTTTCAGCGCCCTGCGATCGCCCGAGGCGGAAGCCGAACCCATGACGGCGTCCCCCGCTCCGGACATGATGCTGCGTACATCGGCGAAATCCACATTGACGTGACCGTGGCTCGTAATGATGTCGGCGATGCCCTTGGCCGCCCTGTAGAGAACGTCGTTGGCCATGTTGAACGCCTCCGTGGCGCTGACCCCCTCTTCGGCGATACTCAGGATCTTCTCGTTCTCTATGACAATCAGCGTATCGATGTACTTGCGCAGTTCTGCTATGCCGTTGTCGGCGATCTCGGCCTTGATCCTGCCCTCGAAGTTGAACGGCCGGGTCACGACGCCGATGGTGAGAATCCCCATGTTCCTCGCAATGGAGGCGATCACGGGGGCCGCGCCGGTTCCCGTGCCCTTTCCCATGCCCGCGGCGATGAAGACCAGATCCGCCCCCCGGATATGGTCCGCGATAACCTCGCGGTCGTCTTCCGCGGCTTGGCGGCCTTTGGCCGGATCGGCCCCCGCGCCGAGACCGCTGGTCGCCTTCCTGCCGATCTGTATTCTCAGAGGTGCCTTGGAATTGAGCAGCGCCTGGCGGTCCGTATTGAAGGCGATGAACTCCACCCCCGCGATCTTGCGGTCGATCATGTTGTTGACCGCGTTTCCGCCGCAGCCGCCGACTCCGACGACCTTGATGGAAACGCCCTTGTCCTGTTCGTGTTCGAACAAACCGGGGTCCAGTTCAAAGGCCATATGGTTCCGTCCTCCCTTTTAGTGCTCCGTCGAGCCGGTTGTGCGTCACAGCTTTTCCCACCAGTCCTTCAGGCGGTCGACAATCTTCTTCCCCGCCTCGGGGGCGCCCTTCGGCAGACCTTTCGGTGCGAAGCCGGCACCCGGCATACCCTCGGGTTCCACTCCCTCTCCGTTTACCGTCTCGACCCGGTTGTCGATCACGTCGCTGTCCTGAAAGGTGCTGTTCTCCAGGGAGTACGCAACCAGTCCCATGACCGTGGCGTACATCGGATTGTTGATCGAGCCCTTGATACCGCCGGAAATGCCTTCGGGATATCCCGCCCGCACGTCGAGGGCGAGCACTTCCGACGCGAGATCCTCCGTGCCCGGAATAAGGCACCCGCCGCCCGTAATCAGTACGCCCGCATTGAGATACTCAAAGTAACCGGAACGGTTGATAGACTCGCGGACAAGCTCGAAGATCTCCCTCATGCGCGCCTCGATGATGAGCGTCAGCGAGCTTCTCATGAACGACTTGCCCGGACGGCCCTCGATCCCCTCGATCAGGATCTCCTCGTCGCCCGAACGGTTGCCGTCGTAGGCGCAACCGTGCTTGATCTTGAGGTCTTCGGCGACTTCGTAGAGAGCCTTGACCCCGTAGGCGACATCGTGCGTGACGTCGTTGGCCGCCACCTTGACGACCTCCGAAAACCGTATCGCTCCGTCGATGTATATCGCCACCTCGGTCGTCCCGCCGCCGATATCGACGATCACGACGCCGCTTTTCTTTTCGCTCTCCTTCATGACGGCCAGACCCGAAGCTATCGGCTCGAAGGTCATGGTGTTGACTTCGAGACCGGCTTTTTCCACGCACTGCTTGATGTTGCGGATCTTCGTCTTCATGCCCACGACGATGTAGGCGCTGCCGCGCATCGTCGTCCCGGCCATGCCGATCGGGTCGAGCACGCCTTCCTGGTCGTCGACGATGAACTCCTGGGGAATGACGTGGATGATCTCGTGATCGATATCGAGGTAACGGATGTTGGTTTTCGCCTTGTCGAGAAAACGGCGGACATCCGAAAGATTGACGATGCCGGTCTGGTTGACGCTGATCTCCGAATTGCTGTTGATGCAATGGACATGAGCGCCCGATATGCCGACGTTCACCCCCCTGATGCGGATGGAGGATTCCCGTTCGGCGTCCGCCACGGCCGTCCTTATCGCATCGACCGTCTTGTTGATGTTGACGACGGTCGCCCGCTGGAGCCCCTCCGAATCCGCGCGCCCGTGACCGAGAATGTTGAGCTTGCCCATATCATCCCTCTCGGCCACCACAACGCACACCTTCGTGGTTCCTATGTCCAGACCTACGACTATATTGCTGCTCTGCATGGTTCCGTCCTGATGATGCCCCGGCAACCGGTATCGGTGCGTCTACCGGTCGCGTTCGACCGCAAAAACCCTCTCATCGAATCTCAGATCGACGGTGGCGTAGCTGTCCAGCCCTTTCTTCGCCACCACCTTTTGCCAGAATATCTCGAATTTTTTCAATTTTTCCTTGTAGTTCCCGTCGTTGCCCACGATGAACCGGGTGGAAGAGCCGGCCGCCGTAAAATACGTCGAATTTGCTTCCCGCAAGGCGATATGCCTGATGATCAGGCCGGCGTACTCCGATGCCGAAACCGCATCAATCATCCCTTTCAGAACCGCAAAAGACTGCTCGTCGGCTTTTTTCGTGCGCCCGGAACGGGAACCGATCGCTTTCACTCCGCTGACAAGGGGAAGCGTCGCCGCCGGGGGGGGGAGCTCACGATAAGGCAAAATATAACCTTCCGAGTCAATTACCTGAACTTTTCGACCGCTCGCGACCCTTGTCAGCGGCAGCCGCTCCTCGACGACGATCCTGACGACTCCGTTCAGCTCACTCGACACGCTGGCGTCCCTGACGTAGGGAAGGGATCTGTAGCTCCGGGCGAGGGCTGCGCTGTCGATGCTTTCGAGCGCTCTGCCTTCCAGTCCACCGGCTTTCTTCATGAGCTCGCCGGTGGAAAGCAGACGGTTGCCGTCGATGACGACCCGCTTTACCCAGACGTTTTTCTTCCACTCCCCGGCGTAGAACGCGAGCCCCGCAAGAACGGCCGCAAGAAGAACCAGCGAGACAGCCGCGACAGCCCAGCGGCCCCCACCTGAAGAGGCGACAGGAACGGCTTCCTCCTGCGTCCCCGCCGCTCCTTGCGCTGTGCTCCGGAGCGACTCGTCCCCCTCGTCATGAATAAAACCGGCCATCAGCAGAAGACATCTTCGAATCCAAGCAGTTTCACCTCCGGTTCGAGAACCACGCCGAACGTTTCGCTGACGCGATTCCGGGCTGTGGTGATAAGTTCCAGCACGTCGGCGGCGCAGGCGCCGCCCTCGTTGACCACGATATTGGCATGCACGGGGGAGAACACCGCTCCTCCGGCCCGGTACCCCTTCAGGCCGCAGGCGTCTATCATCTGGCCGGCCCCCGGCCCCCCGCTCTCGGGATTGCGGAAAACGCTTCCCGCGCTGGGGAGGGAGAGCGGCTGGGAAGCCGCCCGCTTGCGAAGCACCTCGTTTCGCACCGTTTCCCGTTCCGCACGCGCCGCCGGCGACAGTTTTTCAAGCTTCAGCCCCGCGCGGAGTATCACGCTCTCCGCGAGAGAGCTCCGGCGGTAGCCGAAGGTAATCTCCTCCCTCGCGAGGATCGCCGGCTTTCCGTTCACGAGAACCTCGACCCAGGAGACCGCTTCGCCGATCTCCTGGCCGTAGGCGCCGGCATTCATGACCAGCGCTCCTCCGATGGTTCCCGGAACCCCCTGCAGCATCTCCAGACCGCCGAGAGAGCGGGCGAAGGTTTTCGCGGCGGCGGCCGGCAGCGGCACCCCGGCTCCAGCCGTCAGCACGTTGCGGTTAAGGCTGAACTCCCCGAGCGCCCTCGCGGTGACGATCACCGCTCCCCGCACGCCTTCGTCGTGCACCAGAAGATTCGAACCGCTGCCGATAACCGTGCACGGCAGATGATGACGCCTGAAAAAAGAAACGGCGCGGAGGAAATCCTCCCGATCGAGGGGATCGATGAAAAAATCGGCCGGCCCGCCCACATTCAGGGTCGTATGATTCTTCATGGGCTCGCCAAGAAGCACCGTCCCCTTGACGGCGCCGAGCAGTTCTTCGGTACTGATCATCTCTTTGACTGTAACAGATTTATTTCATGTGCCGGACTCATTCACCTCTCCCCGGAGGCTCGCCCGCGCACCGCCCGGCGAGATCGGCCGCCATGCGCGTAATGTCGCCCGCTCCCATGAACAGCAGCAGTTTCCCGGGCAGACAGTAACCGGAGAGAGCCCCGGAGAGTTCCTCACGGGACGCGATAAAACAGACGTTTTCGGCTCCCGCGACCCTGGCCGCCTCGCAAACCAGCTCTCCGCCGACGCCGGGAAAGTCCTCCTGTTTTTCCCGCGCCGCAAATACGTCCGCCACGAAAATCCTGTCCGCGTTCGACAGGGCCCATCCGTATTCGTCCGCGAAATCCTTCGTTCGTGAAAAGAGGTGGGGCTGGAAAACCGCGATGATCTCGTCGTCCGGCCACCCCGCCCTGGCGGCCCTGACCGCGGCCTTGACCTCCGACGGGTGGTGCGCGTAGTCGTCGACGATCACCGGGCCGCTCCCGGCCGAGCGGTACCTGATCTGGAATCGACGCCTCATCCCGTTGAAAGCCGCGAGCCCCGAAACGATCCTGTCGACCGGAAGTCCCATTTCCATTCCCGTGGCTATGGCGGCCAATGCGTTGTGCACGTTGTGCCGTCCCGGCACGGCGATCCGCACGTCGGCGATCCTGGTGCGGTGATGTTCGAGCGTAAAGAAGGTCTCGTTCCTTTCCACGCGGATTCCGCTCGCCATGAAGTCCGCCGGCTCCTCGATGCCGTAGGTCGTGTACCGCCTGTTCAGCCTGGGTATGACCCGCCGAACCTCCGGCCAGTCGACGCAGCAGACGACCCTCCCGTAGAACGGCACCTTGTTTGCAAAATCGATAAAGGCGCTACGCAGGTCGTCCATATCCCGATAGGTATCGGTGTGCTCGATCTCGAGACTGTTGATCACGGCGATCGACGGGGTGAGCTTCAGGAACGCCCGGTCGTACTCGTCGGCCTCGATGACCATGTAACGCCCCGATCCCACCACGGTGCTCCCCTTGAGGTAGTCCGAAACGCCGCCGATCATGACGGTGGGCGATTCCCCCGCCTCGATGAGCATCGTGGCGATCATGGCCGTCGAGGTGGTCTTGCCGTGGGTGCCGGCGACACAGACCCCGCTCTTGAAGCGCATCAGCTCGCCGAGCATCTCGTCGCGCTTGATGACCGGCACCCCGTTCTCTTCGGCCGCCTGTATCTCGACATTGTCACGAAACCCGACGGCCGACGAGTAGACCACGACATCGCACGAGCCCAGGTTTTCCGGACTGTGCCCCTGAAACACGACCGCCCCCTGCTCGACGAGCTTCGCGGTCGTCTCGCTCGAAACGAGGTCGGAACCCGTCACGGCGAAACCCGATTTCAGGAGCAGTTCGGCTATCGCGCTCATGCCCGCGCCGCCGATCCCCACGATATGCACGCATCTTGTCTTTCCGAGTTCCACGTCAAACAAATCAAGTGTTTGCAAGCTTCAGTATTCTTTCCGCGAGTTCCCTCGCCGCTTCGGGACGCCCCTGCTTCCGGCACGCCGCTCCCATGCGGGCAAGCGCGGCGCTGTCGCACAGCAGGGAGGAAACCCTCGCCCCGGTCCGCTCTCCCGCCAGTTCCCCGTCCGGGACGAGCTCGGCCGCTCCCTCCCGGACAAGCGCCTCGGCATTGTGACGCTGATGATCGCCCGTCGCATGCGGATAGGGCACCAGCACGGCCGGCTTGCCGAGATTGGTCAGTTCCGCGACACTCGACGCTCCGGCGCGGCAGAGCACGAGATCGGCCGCCGCATAGGCCGAGCCCATGTCGTCGATGTAGGGGCCGATCCAGAGCTGCCGCGAGGGGCGGAACTCCTCACGGACCGATTCGTAATCGAGCTCGCCCGTCTGCCAGACGAGGCTCGCCTCTCCGAGAGTGCCGTCGACTATCCACCGCCGCACGGCCTCGTTGATCGAGCTGGCCCCCCGGCTGCCGCCGAAAACAAGCAGCGTCGGCTGTCCGGGGTCGAGCCCGAACGTCTCCCGCGCCTCCTCCCGGTCCCTCCGGGGAAAGGCCCTTGCGGGGTTGCCCGAAATATAAACGCCTTCGGCCCGCTTCAGAAAGCGTCGGCTGCCGGGGAACGACAGATGCACCTCCGTGGCGCGGAGGGCGAGCAGGCGGGTCGTTACGCCGGGATAGGCGTTCTGTTCCTGTATCAGGGTTTTGCGGCCGAGCACCTGCGCTGCCAGGAGAAGCGGTCCGCTCACAAAACCCCCGGTACCGACGACGACATCGGGCCGCTCCTCCCCGAGGAGGCGCAGGGCGCCCGCCATCGCGCCCGCGAAATCGGCGAGCACGCCCGCGTTGGCGAGCAGAGCCGCCGGGGAGAGCCCCCGCCGGAGTCCGCGCACCCGGAAAAGATGGAGGCGGTATCCGAGACGGGGAATCTCCACAGCCTCGATGCCGCGCTGTGTGCCGGCGAAGGACACCTCCGTGCCGGGCCGGAGTTTTTGCAGCTCTTCCGCCATGGCGACCGCCGGGTAGAGATGGCCGCCGGTACCCCCTCCCGCGAACATGACCTTCACTGCACACCTCCGTCCGGGACCGTTTCCCTGCCGGCGTCGCGGTATCTGGCGATACTGATCAGAATGCCCACGCCGAGGGAGTTGAACAGGAGCGCCGTTCCTCCGTAGCTGATGAAGGGCAGGGGGACTCCCGTCGTCGGGAGCAGGTTGCATGCAACGGCCATATTGATGAATGCGTACAGTACGATGGCGACCGTGATACCGAGCGCCACGAAACGGCCGAAGCCGTCGGCGGCGTGTTTGGCGATGACGAGACCGCAGATAAAGAACGCCGCAAACAGCAGCATAACGCCTACGGCACCGACAAACCCGAACTCCTCCCCGATAACGACGAATACGAAATCGTTGTAGGAAAGGGGGAGAAACAGTTCGCGCTGCTTGCTGGCGCCGATGCCGAGGCCGAACAGACCGCCGTTGCCCAGACCGATGAGGGCCTGGCGGACCTGATAGCTGAGATGCTGTTCGTCACTGCCGCCGAAAAAGAAGGAAACGAGCCTCGCGACCCGATAGGGCTGGGAAACGGCGAAAACCGCCACAGCCGGAACGAGGGGAATCGCGGTTACCAGAAGATGCTTCAAACTCACTCCGCCCAGGAACATCATGGTGAAGCCTATGAGCGCAACGAGCGACGCGGTGCTGAAGTTCGGCGCGAAGGCGATCAGCGACACCACGGTCAACAGAAGCGTCAGAAGGGGATAGTAGCTCTGGTTGAGGCTCTTGATATAGTCTTTCTTGTCCGTTATGAGGCGTGCGAAGTGAAAGATCAGGGCGTATTTCGCGAAATCGGACACCTGGAAGCTGACCGGACCCAGGGGAATCCACCGGGCGGCCCCCTCGATGACGCCGATGAACTTCAGAAAGAGGAGCGCCGCCAATAAGCCGATGCTCGCGAAGAGCAGCATCTTGCTGACCTTCCTGAAAACCCTGTAGTCGAGGGAGGAGAAGAAGAAGACCACGCCGAGGCCGAGAACGGTGAAGACGATCTGCCGCCACAGGAAGTATTCGGGGTTCGAAAACTTCATTTCGGCCCAGCCCGCCCCGCTGCTGTACACGACGAGAATACCGATGCACATGAGCAGCACGACGATGAGCAGGAGCAGCTTGCCCGCGAAGCTGTTTCCGGCGGAGGGCTGCCGCTGGGGGCGAAGTTCCGCCGACGCGCCCTCTTCCAGGACGCCTTTCCAGTCTTTCATTCCCGCACCTCCGGAACAAGTTTCTTGAACTCCCGTCCCCGCTCCTCGAAATCCCGGAACATGTCGAAGCTCGCGCAGCCGGGGGAAAAGAGCACCGTCTCTCCAGGCGAAGCAAGGCTGCCGGCCTCGGAGACCGCTCCGGAGAGCGAGTCCGCCCGGCGGACCTCGACCACTCCTGCCAGGGCGTCGGCGAGCGTCCCGGCCGATTCGCCGAACACGACCAGGGCCGAAACCTTTCTCTCCACGGAAGGGGCCAGCTCGCGGAAATCGGCCCCCTTGCTCCTCCCCCCGGCGATCAGCACCAGCTTTCCGGGGGTGGATTCCAGCGCCCGGCGCAGGGCGTTGAGGTTCGTCGCTTTCGAGTCGTTGATCCAGTCGACGCCCCGCACCGTGCGAACGTACTCCTGACGGTGCTCGACACCGCCGAAGACTCGAAGCGCCCTGCCGATCGGGGCCGGTGAAATTCCCGCGGCGCCTGCGGCCGCGACGGCCGCGAGAGCGTTTTCGAGATTGTGCCTCCCCCTGAAGCTTCTTTTGAACAGGCTGTCCGTATCGATGACCCGCTCCTCCCGACCTTCCGAGACAAGCGTCAGCCAGTCGCCGTTCATGGCCGCGAAGCTCCCCGCACCGCACGAAGCCGCCTCCCCGTTCACTCCGAACGGCAGCAAGCGGGGACCGTTATGCCGTTTCTTTCCGAAACGTTTCCGCAGCATGGGATCGCCGGCGTTGTAAACGAGCGTGTCGCTCCCTCGCTGTCTCGCCGAAATCCTGTACTTGGCCTCCGCGTAACGCTCCATGCTTCCGCCGTAACGGTCGAGATGATCGGGAGCTATATTGGTGATCACGGCGACCTCCGGCCGGAAACGGTCACATCGCTCGAGCTGGTAGCTGCTCAGCTCGACCACGGCGACATCCTCCTCGCGCATCTGCGTGACGAGCGAGGAAAAGGGTACGCCGATATTGCCGGCGCTGAAGGCCCTGTAACCCCGCTGCCGCCCGTCCTCGGCGCATATGGCCGCCACGAGCGAGGCCGTGGTCGTCTTCCCGTCCGTTCCGGTTATGCCGATGATTCGCGCCGGGCAGAACCGGAAGGCTATCTCGATCTCGCTCACCACCGCGATACCCGCCTCCTTCATCTTTCCGAGAACCGGCGCGTCTGCGGGAACCCCCGGGCTGACGACACAGAGATCCGCATCGAAAGCCCTTGCACCGTGCGCGCCCTCTTCCCATGCGACGCCTCTCTCCTCAAGGAGAGGGCGGACACTCTCCCCGACGCGTCCGTTTTCGGTGACGAAGACCGACGCGCCCTTCTCCTGCAGCAGCAACGCGGCCGCCAGACCGCTCCGGGCCGCTCCGATAACGCTGATTCTTTTCCCTTCGACGTTCATCTCCGCTCCTTTCCTCACCGCAGTTTCAGGGTCATCAGGCTCGACAGGAAGAAGAGAATGGTGACGATCCAGAACCGGATGACGATCTTTTCCTCGGCCCATCCCTTCATCTGGAAATGATGGTGCAGGGGTGCCATAAGAAATATCCTGCGCCCCTCTCCATGACGCCATTTGGTAAACTTGAACCACGCCACCTGCATCGAAACGGAAAGCGTTTCGAGCACAAAGGTTCCCGCGAGCACCGGCAAGAGAAGCTCCTTCTTGATAAGCAGGGCGATCACCGCGATGGCACTGCCGAGCGCGAGGGAGCCGGTGTCGCCCATGAAGATCTCGGCCGGATGGGAATTGAACCAGAGAAATCCCACGCAGGCCATGACGATGGCGAGGCTGACCACGGCGACCTCGCCGCCGCCGGGGATGAAGGCGATGGCAAGATAGTCGGCGTAAACCGCGTTTCCCGACAGGTAGGCGAATCCCGCCAGGCCGAACACGACGATACCCGACGTGCCTGCCGCGAGACCGTCGAGGCCGTCGGTGAGGTTCACCGCGTTGGAAACCGCCGTGATGATAAACACGACGACCGGCACGTAGAACAGTCCGTAATCGATCATGAGATCCTTGAAGAACGGAACGGTCGTTTCCGTGAGAAGCACCGAAAAAGCCGGATCGAACCAGGTGTACAGTCCGATGAACAGCCCCAGCGAAACCTGACCCGTCAGCTTGTACTTCGCAGCCAGCCCCCCCTTGATCTTCAGCACTACCTTGCGGTAGTCGTCGACGAAGCCGATAGCGCCCATCCAGAGGATCGAGAGCAGAATCAGCCAGACGTAGGGGTCGTCGAATTTCGCCCACAGCAGCCCCGAAATGAGCACCGCCACGATGATGAGGGTCCCGCCCATCGTCGGCAGTTCCTTTTTCTTGTTGCGGTGCTCGGCCGGCGCTTCCTCCTTCACCGGCTCTATGTACCTGTTCCTGAGGAAACGGATCAGTCTCGGTCCCGCAAAAATCGTGATCAGCAGAGACGTCATGGCTGCTGCGCTCGCCCTGAAGGTGATATACTCGACCACCCCGAAACCGGGGGGATCGAACGCGTCGTGAATGAATTGCAGCAGATAGTACAGCATGAAAAGAAACGCGGTTTATGGTTCGTTTACCGGCATGAGTCCCTCGGCGAACCGTTCGAGCCTCATGCCTCTTGAGCCTTTGAGCAGAAGAACGTCGCCCGGAACGAGCGAATCCTTCAGAATATCGAGCAGCGGGTCGCCTTCGGTGAAGTGTCCCGCGCATTTTTCCCCTGCCGCGCGGCAGATCGAGGCCGACCGTTCGCCGAATGCATAGAGCAGGTCCAGCCCGTCGAGAGAGGCTGCATAGCGGCCGATGCCCTCGTGCTCCGCGGAAGCCGCCTCGCCGAGTTCGAGCATGTCACCCAGCACCGCCACCCGCTTTCCCCGGCAGCGAAGCCCGCAGAGCACATCGAGAGCGTGGCGGACGGAGTCGGGGTTGGCGTTGTAGGTGTCGTTGACGATGATCACCCCCTCCGCCTCCTGGAACTCCAGACGCTTCCATCCGCTGGAAGGTGCGAGCGTCTCCAGGCCCTCGCGAATCTCCCTGAGTTCCAGACCGAAATGCGAACCGACGGCCGCCGCGGCGAGAGCGTTCGTTATGTTGCGCATGCCGGCGAAACGGAGCCGCACCCGTTCCCGCGCATCTTCCGAGCAGAGCGTAAACAGCATCCCGCCTTTTCCGTCCATCCGGACATCTTCCGCCCAGAGCCCCCCTTCACCACGATCCAGTCCGTAGGGGAACGCCCCGGGGAGCCCCGCCGCCGCCGCCGAGAGACGGCTGTCGTCACGGTTGACGAAAACGGTTCCTCCGGTAGCCCCGAGATAGCGATAGAGCGCGGTTTCGGCTTCGGCCACGCCGTCGAGATCGCGCAGAAACTCCAGATGCTCGTGACCGATGTTGGTCAAAAGACCGTGCGTCGGCGCGGCGATGCCGGTAAGCAGTTCCATCTCGCCGGGATGGTTGATCCCCATTTCGACCACGGCCGCCTCGTGTTCCGAGCGGAGACCGAAAAGCGTCAACGGCACTCCCAGATGGTTGTTGAGATTCCCCTCGCTGCCGTGCACCCGGAAACGGGTCCGGAGCACGGAGAGCACCATCTCCTTGGTGGTCGTCTTGCCGTTGCTGCCGCCGATGGCGACAAGCGGCAGGGAAAATGTGTCGCGGTAGAGGCGCGCAAGCTTCTGCAGAGCTGCCTCGGGGTCTTCAGCCACCAGATAGCGGCGCCCCTCTTCATGGGCCGACGGGCTCTGAAGGGCGTACCACTCCCGGCTGACGATCGCGCACGCCGCGCCGGAAGCGAACGCCTGACGGACAAAGCGGTGCCCGTCGGTACGCTCGCCCCGGAGAGCGACGAATATGCCGCCCTTTCCGACCTTCCTCGAATCGATAGCGACCGACGGCTCGCGGAACCCGGCCGGAGCATCGGGCGTGAAACCGGCGAGCGTTCCCGCACGCTCAAGGTCCTCTCTGTGGAGACAGGCGATCATGGCCCTTCCTCGTTACGATTCCGCTCTCTTGCCCGCAGTGCGGCGAGAGCCGTTTCCTGATCGGAGAAGTAGACCTTCTCGCCATGCTTCTCCTGATACTTCTCGTGACCCTTTCCGGCGATCAGCAGCACATCGCCGCCTTTCATCAGGTTCACCCCGCAACGTATCGCCTCCGCGCGGTCCGCGAAACGCAGGTATCCGGTGGAACGGATGCCTGCGACTATTTCGTCCATGATCGCCTCCGGGTCCTCGTCCCTCGGGTTGTCGGAGGTCACGACCACCCTGTCCGCGGCGGCGGCGATGCGCCCCATCTCCGGTCGCTTGCCCCGGTCGCGGTTTCCGCCGCATCCGAATACGACGATAAGCTTCGAGCCTTCCGGCTTCAGGGCGTCGAGCGTCCCGACAACCTTTTCGAGCGCATCGGGAGTGTGGGCGTAATCGACAACCGCGAAGCTTCCGTCCCGGCCCTCCCCGACCCTTTCCATCCGCCCTTCCACCGGCTGCGCCGAGGCGAGAAAAGCGAGCGCTTTTTCAGGGGGTATTCCCGAAGCCACGCCGGAAGCGAACACCTCCGTCAGGTTCATGACGTTGTAGAGCCCCGGAAGCGCGAAAAACGCCTCGTAGGAACGTCCCCCGGTTTCGAGCCGGAGACGTGTCCCCTCCATGGAAGCGTCCGTGACGACGGCCCCGACATCGTTCGCGCCGGCGGCGACCGCCCCGGCGACCGAGCACCGGCGGACACGCCCGCCCCCGATCCCTTCCGTCATGTAGCCCGATGCCGGATCGTCGGTGTTGACCACGGCGAATCCCTCCGGGTCCAGGTTCTCGAACAGCACCCGCTTCGCGGCGGCGTACCGCTCCATGTCATGATGGAAATCGAGATGCTCCGGAGTGAGGTTGGTGAACACCGCTCCGGCGAACACGATCCCGAACGTTCTCCGCTGGGCCAGTGCGTGAGAGGAAACCTCCATGACCACCGTCGTGCATCTCCGTTCGACCATCAGCCTGAAAAGACGATGGAGCTCTTCCGCCTCGGGAGTCGTTCTCTCGAGGGAAACGGCATCCTCTCCCGCAAGCGCCTGACCCGTTCCGATATATCCCGTCACGACACCGCACTCGTTGAACATGGACGCCAGCAGACGCGCGGTCGTCGTTTTTCCGTTCGTTCCCGTCACCCCGATGATCCTCATCTCCTTCGCGGGATCGCCGTACCAGGCCGAGGCCGCTATCGCCCTCGCCTCCCGCGAATCCCGCACCACCACGGAGAGAAAGTTCCGGTTTTCATTCCGGGGCGGTTCCTCGGAGACAACCACGGACGCTCCCCGTTCCAGGGCGCTCCCGATAAATCGGTGCCCGTCGGTCACAGACCCCCTGACGGCGATGAAAAGGCAACCGGGAGAGGCTTCCCTGGAGTCGCAGGTCATGGCCGTGATCTCCTGCTCCTCCCTGACGCTCCCCCCGACCGACAGAATGTCCAGACGTTCAAGCAGTTCACCCACGTGCAGCATCCAACAGCTCCTTTCGCGATTACCGGTTTTTTGTTCTCGGTTCCGCAGCCGGGTCCCGCAATGTCACGCCGACACGGGTCCCCCGGCCGACCATGGCCCCGCAGGCCAGCGCCTGACTCTCTACCACCCCTCCCAGGCGACCCTTGTATCCGATATCGAGACCGCTCCATTTCAGAAGACGTTTCGCATCCCTGCCTCCGAGACCCACGAGGTCGGGCACCGCAACCGAGTCCAGCGAATCGAGTCCCCGTGAGACCGGGGAAACGGGAACAAGCGACGCCTTCAGTTCTTCGGAGCTGGCGATCATCCGGGTGCAGACACGCGAAAAAACCGGAGCGGCAACCGTGCTGGCGTAGTAGGCGGTCTTCGGCTCGTCAATGACCACGATCGCCGCGATCTCCGGCTTGTCGACGGGAAAAAACCCGACGAACGAAGAGACGTACGCCCTATCCCCGCGGTAGGAACCGTTTTTGAGTTTCTGCGCCGTTCCCGTCTTGCCACCCACGTCGACCGCGCCGACGGAGGCGGCCGTTCCCGTCCCCCGCTCGACGATGGGCCTGAGATACTCCTTCCGGACATAGGCCGCCGTCTGCGGCCTGACGACCTCGCGCACCCTCTCCGGGCCGAACTCCCTTACGGTCCGCCCCTCTTTGTCGACCAGACCGCTCACGACGTAGGGGCGCATCATCACGCCGTCGTTCGCGATGGCCGCGTAAGCCTGCAGCACCTGCAGGGGGGTTGCGGTAAAGGCGTAGCCGTAACTCATCCAGGGAAGGGTGATCCTGTCCCACGCCTCCGGCTTCGGAAGCAGGCCCGCCGCCTCGCCGGCGAGTCCCACCCCGGTTCTTTCACCGAAACCGAACCGTCTGACATAGTCGTAGAAGCGCTCTTCGCCGATTTCCATGGCCGTTTTCGCGGCAACCACGTTGCTCGAATGCACCATGGCGTCGCGAAAGGTCAGCCGTTCGAACTTCTCATGGTCGCGGATGGTTCTGCGGTGAACGACGTAGACGCCGTTGTGGGCGTCGAGCGAGTCGTCCGCCGACCGGTCGAGCACCTCGGTCGCGGCAGAAGCCGTGACGATCTTTACCGTGGAGCCCGGCTCGAACGCATCGGCGATAGAGCGGTTCCTGGCCTTCTGCACGGTATATCCCTTCCGGTTGTTCATGTCGAACGCAGGGTAGTTCGCCATCGCGAGAATGGCCCCGGTCTTCACCTCCATCACCACGCCGGTCGCCGCCACGGCCCCGAACTCTACCGCGGCTCTGCGGAGCTCGTCCTCCATGATGGCCTGCACATCGGCGTCGATGGTCAGCCGGAGACCGAGCCCCTGGGTCGCGTCGATCTGCTGTTCGCCGGCCGCGAGAAACCGCTCTCCCCTTGCGGAACGCTGATAGACCTTGATCCCGTCGATCCCCTTGAGTTCGTCGTGGTAGGTCCGTTCAAGCCCGCTGATTCCCCGGTTGTCCCGGTCGGTGAGGCCGATCACCTGGGACGCCAGATTGAGGTAGTAACGCTGCTGCTCCTTTCTGAAGCCGACCCCTTTCACGCCGGACTCCATCAGTTCCTTCGCCCTGGCGACCGGCACCGAACGCTCCATCCACACAAACCTGCCTTTCCTGCGGAGTTTCCGGAGATAATGCGCGCGGTTCCTCCCGAAGTGGCGGGAAAAGACCGCGGCCACCGCCGCAGGGTCGCCCGACTCACGGATAAACCGGGGATCGGCGAAGAAGGATACTTTCAGGACGCTTTCGGCCAGGAGCTTTCCCGAACGGTCGTAGATAGCGCCGCGCTTGGCGGTCTCGACCACCTCCCGCTCGTACTGTCTCGATGCCCGCTGCCTGTACTTCTGGACATCGAGAATCTGGATGTTGAGCAGCTTGAAAACGAGAAGTGCGAGAAAGAGCGCGAACAGGAATGCGACCGCCCCCAGGCGCGCGCCGAACTCACGTGCCGGAGCCTTTTCCGGCTGCCGCCCGTCGAGATCCGTGTTCATGGTGTCGGCCCGTTTGCTTTCATCTCGCGCTGATTTTCACCGCCGGCGTCATACTGTGGCGAAGCCCCATTGCTTCGGCCTGTCCGGAAATCTTGTGAATCGTGTGCAGTTCCTGCAGCTCGATTTCAAGAGAGGTGTTGATGCTCCTGCTGATACCGATCTTCTCCCGCAACATCTCATTCTGACGCGACAGGTCGTTGATCGTCAGGATGTTGTGGATGTAGAACACGAGAAAAACCGTCCCCGCGAAAAGGTAGACAAAGGTACGCAAGCGCAGTATCGATGCAAAATCAAATCGGCCGCCGGCTTTCTCCGCCGGGCCCGCCGGCGGCGCGGGGCCGTCGTCCCGCAGGCCGTTCCCGCCGCTCTCCACGAAAGCCAGCGCGGCCGGACGGATTGTCTCTGCATGTTCCGCGCCCCGAAACCCGTAAAGAGGCTCCCGGCTTTCTGCGATTCCGTTCACGTTGTCCCTCCTTCCGGATTCTTTTTCTCGATAACCCTCAGTTTGGCGCTGCGAGCACGGCTGTTCTTTCGCACCTCGTCGTTCCCGGCCGTCAGGGCGCGGGAGGTCACGATCCCGAACCCCGCCCTCCGGAGAGGCTCGCGGAGCCCGACCCCTCTCGGACCCCAGTCGTCCTCGGACAACTCCCTGAAATACCGTTTCACCATTCTGTCCTCAAGGGAGTGATAACTGATGACGGCCATTCTCCCGAAAAGGGAAAGAGAGGCCGCCCCGTCCTTCAGAGCGTTTTCCAGCACGCCGAGCTCGTCGTTGACCGCAATGCGCAGGGCCTGGAACACCCGGGCGAGACTCTTGAGCTGCTGCTCGGGACTTCCCACAACGCCCCGGACGATATCCGAAAGCTCTTCCGTGCGCGTTATCGGCCCCTGCTCTCTTCTGCGCGCGCAGATCGCCGCCGCGATCCTCCGGCTTCTCCGCTCTTCGCCGTAACGAAAGATGATGTCGGCAAGCTCACGCTCTTCACAGGCATTCAGAATATCGGCTGCCGAAACCTTTCCCCCGGAGTCCATCCTCATATCGAGCGGGCCGGGACGACGGTAGCTGAATCCCCTCCCGGGAGTGTCGATCTGAAAGGAGGATACCCCGAGATCGAGCAGAATGCCGGTTACCGGCAACGCCGCTTCCTTCCGGACACGATCGACAATCGCGGCGATATCGCGGAAATTCCCCTTGACCAGCCTCGCGCGGTCCCCGTAGTCCCTCAGCGCCCCTGCCGCTTCCCGGAGCGCGCAATCGTCCTGGTCGATGCCCACCAGCAGAGACTCCCCGAGCATCCCCGAACAGCGAAGGGCCTCCAGAAGCGCGGCGGCATGACCCCCGCCGCCGAGGGTTCCGTCGACATAGATGCCGGGCCTTACCGCAAGCAGCTCGACGACTTCCCGCACGAGCACCGGACGGTGGTACCTCTCCTCTATCATTTCCTCTGGGTGAATCGGCCTTAGAAATATCTTCCGGCAAGCACCTGGAAGCGCGACCCGTTTTCCTTCATGATTCTGGAAAGTTTTTCGGGGGCCCAGAGAATCATTTTGACGTTGGCGCCGATAATGGTTACATCTTTCGTAATGCCAGCATGCTGCATGAAATCCCTCGGAAGAGCGATCCTTCCGTGCCGGTCGATCTCCACACTGTCGAGACTCTCATACATGAGGGTTTTGAGCATCCGTTCGTCCGGATTGAAATCCGAAAGCGCCGACAGGCTCTTTTCCCTCTCGGCCCACACTGTCGGCTCGTACAGCTCCAGCGAGCCGTCGATAGCCTTCATGACGTAGAGGGCGCCTGCTCCATCGCCGTTCGAAAGGGGGCCGTTGCTCCTTCCCGTAAGTCCTTCGAGGCGTTTCCTGAAGCGAGCCGGTATCATCAGCCGCCCCTTTTCGTCTATCGAATGCTGCTCTTTTCCGATAAAACCGGCCATAGAACATGAGTTATGTCCCACATTTTACCATTTTCCACCACTTAAAATGTATGAAAAAGCGCAGTGTAAAAAAATAATGCGCTATTTTAATTATAAACAGTTCAACCCCGAGACCTCTCCGAAACGGTCTTCGCCGCCATGGGAAACGACTTCCGGGAAATCATCGTCGACGGCTACAACCTGCTGCACAAACTTCCGGACGGCGGTACCCGCCGTTCCCTCGAAGAGAGAAGGGAGAACATGGAGACCCGGCTTCTGGGCTTTCAGCGCTCCTCGCGGCAGAAAGTAACCGTCGTATACGACGGGAACCGTGCGCACGGCCCCTCGGAGGAAACCGGCGCGCTCGACAGGGTCTTCACCGCCTCGGGAACGACCGCCGACGAGTGGATTATCGATTACCTGAAGTCCCTGGGCAGAAGCGCCCGAATGTTTACCGTCGTTACCTCCGACCGTCTCATCCGGACACACGCCTCCGCCCTCGGAGCGTCGTGCTTGCTTTCGGAAGAGTTCGTGAAAACGCATCTGAAGGGAGCGCGGAAACGAACGGAAAAGACCGCCCATCCCGACCACCCGGATAAATTCGGCAGCGGCGCGCTCGGCGACCGGGAGGTGGCGAGGTGGATGAAGGAGTTCGGATCGGCGGAAGAGTGAAGGGCTTCCCCATGCTGTGTCATGAGTCCCGATCGCATCGGAATGCACGGAGGACGGTGTTCCGACGTACCGGGCCGACGATGCAAGTGCACCGCGGAATAAATAACCGGAGGCGCCCTGAAAAGATTCGTCGTATTTTTTATACTATACATTGAGCTCTTTTCATTACAAGATCCGAACCGTTATGTCGAACAGCACTGTCAACAAGGACGGCCACCGGCTGAAACTCGAGGAGTGGCGAAAGAAAATCGACGCCATCGACAATCAGCTTTCGGCCCTGCTGTGCGAACGGCTCAACTGCGCCGAGAACATCAGCGCCCTGAAACAGCGCATCGGCGAGGAAGTTCTGCAGCCCGCGAGGGAAAAAGAGGTGCTCTCCAATGTTCTCAACAGGGTTGATTCGGAGCTGAAAGCCGGCGCACTTGAAAAAATCTACCGCTGCATCATAGAAGAAACGAGACTGTTCCAGCATGAGTGGAAAAACGAGCGGCAGCCGCTCTCTTCGAGATAACCCGCCGGAACTCCCATGGCCGACAAGCCCGCACGACGCTTCACCTTTTTCACCGCCGGCGTTCTCATCCTCTCACTGATTCTCATCACGGTATTTTTTTTCGCTCCGGCCTGGAACGTCGATCCGGAAGGACTGCAAAAGACGAGAGTCGTCGTCCACCGGGGAGACGGACTCCGGACGATCATCGCCGAAATCCGCCGAAAAGGCGCCGTGCGATACGAAGCGCCCCTGCTCGTCACGGCCTGGCTCTTTCAGGACTTCCGCAATATCAAGCCCGGCCGCTACAAGATTCCCCCGGGGCTGTCCAACTACAGCCTGCTCGACTACCTGCACCGGCACCCGCAGGACGAGGAGCGGATCACCATCCCCGAAGGCCTTCGCCTGGAAAAAGTCGCGGCGATCGTCTCCTCCCGACTGGATATCGACTCTCTCTCCTTCATCGAGGCGACGAGGGACAGCGCACTGCTCGCATCGCTTGACGTCGCGGCGGAAAGCGCCGAAGGATACCTTTTTCCGGGCACCTACGATTTCGCATGGGCGAGCACGCCGGGCGAAGTTATCGGCTTTCTCGTCCGCCGATACCGGGCATTCTTCACCGACAGCCTGCAAACTGCCGCAAAAGAACGCGGACTCGACGAAATCAAGCTTCTGACCCTCGCCTCGATCGTCGAGGCGGAAACACCCCGCGACGAGGAAAAGCCGCTGATCGCCGGAGTCTATCTCAACAGACTGAAAAAAAACATGCGCCTGCAGGCCGACCCGACGGTACAGTACGCGCTGGGGGACCGCCCGCGAAGGCTTTATTACAGGGATCTCGCCATAGACTCGCCGTACAACACCTATCGTCACCGCGGACTTCCCCCGGGTCCCATCTGCAGTCCCGGCAGCGCGGCCATCAAAGCGGTGCTCGCACCCGAAGAGAGCGCCTACCTTTACTTCGTGGCGGACGGCAACGGCGGACACCGTTTCGCCAGGACGCTGTCCGAACATGCGAAAAACGTGAGAAAATACCGCAAAATCCTGCGATCGAGAGAAAAATCCGCGGGGGCGGAACCCCCTTCCCAATAGCCTGAATTATGTATATTCCATTCAGGAAAGAATTAACTGTCAACACCACTCTCAAAAAAGGAGCAATGCATAAAAAAACCTTGTCGGACATTACCTGTAAAGGCAGCCGGGTCCTGATGCGTGTGGACTTCAACGTCCCGCTCGACGATCAGGGGAACATCACCAGCGACAAACGGATTGTCGAGGCGCTCCCCTCCATCAGAAAGGTCACGGAATCCGGCGGCAGGCTGATCCTCATGTCGCATCTCGGAAGACCGAAAGGCAAGGTTGTCCCCGAACTCTCCCTCTCGCCGGTAGCCGGACGGCTCTCGGAACTGCTCGACACGAAGGTCGTCATGGCGGAAGACTGCATCGGCACGGGAGTGATGCAGCAGGCGCTCGCGCTCCAGGACGGCGACATCATGCTGCTCGAAAACCTCCGTTTCCATCCCGAGGAGGAGAAAAACGATCCCGAATTCGCCCGTGAACTGGCGTCCCTCGGCGAGATCTACGTCAACGACGCGTTCGGCACCGCCCACCGCGCCCATGCGTCTACCGAGGGGATCTGCCGCTTCGTGCAGCCTTCGGTAGCAGGATTTCTCATTGAGAAGGAGCTGAAATACCTCGGCCGGGCCCTGCATGATCCCGAACGGCCGTTCCTGGCGATTCTCGGCGGCGCGAAGATATCGGGCAAGATCGACGTGCTGGAAAACCTCTTCGGCAAGGTCGACGCGGTGCTTGTCGGCGGCGCGATGATCTTCACCTTTTTCAGGGCCATGGGCTACGAGACCGGCAAATCTCTCGTCGAGGAGGACAAGGTCGAACTGGCCTCGGAACTGCTTGAAACCGCGCGAAAAAACAACCTCCGCATGCTGCTTCCCGAAGACGTGGTCGCCGCGCCGGAGCTTGCCGCCACGGCCGAAACCCGTACGGTGGCGGTCACCGACATCCCCGGCGACATGATGGGCCTGGACATCGGCCCCAAAACCATCGACAGCTATTCGCGGGAGATCCTGCAGGCGAAAACGATCGTCTGGAACGGACCGATGGGGGCTTTCGAGGTGGAACCCTTCGCAGAGGGAACGATTGCGATTGCGCGCGCGCTTGCCGACGCGACCGCGAAAGGCTCGATCTCGATCGTGGGGGGCGGCGACTCCGCGGCGGCCGTGACGAAAGCCGGCCTGGCTCAGGGCATCACGCACATTTCCACAGGCGGCGGCGCAAGCCTCGAATTCCTCGAAGGCAAGGAACTGCCGGGAATATCGGCGCTGAACGATTAACACCGGGGCCGCATTACTTTCTCCGGCAGGGGAGGGCCAGGCTCGGCCTGCCGTCCCTCAGCCTTTTGCGCCGGAACAACCCTAAACCATCATGAGCCAAGAAATCGAGGTATGAGCAATTACGACCAGCCTTACAGCCCGGGAGGATTCCGGGTAATGCCCCCGGCCATAAAAGCCATAATTCTCACGAACATTGCCGTCTTCTTCCTGCAGTTCTCGCCCATCAGCACTATCGTGATGTATTTCGGCCCGCTGTGGCCCGTGGCCTCTTCCGGAGGGTATTCCTTCCAGATATGGCAGCTGCTCACCTACATGTTCATGCACGGCAGCCTCACGCACATCCTGTTCAACATGTTCGCCCTCTGGCTGTTCGGCACCGAGATAGAAAACTACTGGGGAACGAAGGAGTTCACCGCCTACTACTTCACCTGCGGCGTCGGCGCGGCGCTCATCAACCTGATGACGACGATCGGCAGCCCGTCTCCCACCGTCGGGGCTTCCGGCGCGGTTTTCGGCATCCTTCTGGCATTCGGGATGATGTTTCCGAACCGCTACATCTTTCTCTACTTTCTGTTCCCCGTCAAGGCGAAATACTTCGTCGCGGGGTACGCCGCACTCGAGCTGTTGCTGGGCATCAACAACTCCACCATGGGCAGCGGCAGCAACATCGCCCATTTCGCACACATCGGCGGCATGGTCGTCGGTTTCGCCTACATAAAGTTCCGCCAGCAGGGTTGGTCGTTTGCGGACTGGCTCGAAAAAACCTTCCCCAAAAAGGACGACACGGGAGACGGCCCGAAGCTCTACCGGAAAAACGACGCTTCATCCCAGACCGATGTCTCCGAAGCCGAGATCGACGAGATTCTCGACAAGATTTCGCGCCAGGGCTACGAATCCCTGACGAAAGAAGAAAAAACGAAGCTCCTCAAGGCCGGCGACCGTTAGGGATGCGCCGCCACCATCCGTCCACGCGTTATGGCCTCAACCGGAAAAAGAACCTTCGAACGGGCAAAGAAAAGAGCCGAGTCGATCCTGAAAGACCCGGAGAAGACGAAAGAGATCGTCGACTCGGCAATGAACCGGGCCGAACGCGCCGGAACCGGCACGCAGTTCCAGGAGATCGCGGCCAAGTTCCAGGCGTTCATACGTCTCGTCCGCGCTTACGCGAACCGGGAATACCGGTTTATTCCCTGGCAGACGATCATACTCGGCGTGGCGGCCCTCGTCTACTTCGTCACCCCGTTCGACGCTATCTTCGACTTCATCCCCATCCTCGGTTTCGCCGACGACGTCGCCATTCTCACGGCCGTCTTCTCCTCGATCAACCATGAAATAGACAGGTTCATAGCGTGGGAAAGCGAGCGCGTAAGCGAAACGCCTCCCGAAGAAACCGCCGCCGTGGAGGCGGACTTCGAGGAAGTGAAGGAAGGGTAAATAACGAGATTCTTGCCGTCGACCTTTAACTGGCGGACTCCGAGAAACGCCTTGTAATCGGTGATTTCGATTGTATCGATTCTCATTCGATCACTTCCCAATGTCCTCCTTTTTGCGGCCCTACATATTTCAGCTTACCCGCCTTGACCAGCTTTGCACCGGCACGCTCAACAGCGCTTAAGGATTTTCCAACAGTTTCAGCTACCTCGCCCAATGTCAGATGTGGGTTGCCCTTCAGTGCATTCAATATCAATTCTGGCGTTTTCACCGGCGTTTTCACCGGCGTTTTCACCGGCGTTTTTTGCAATTCTCCTGCAAATTCGAGGTCCTGCACCGGTTTGCGGTGAATCATTGCCGTGAAAAGGCACCCCTCGTGGTCGTCGGTAAACTCTATGTCCGGCCACACCTCAAGCGCTCTTGTAATACCTGAGCCAAGCCCATGATAAGGCAGAAGACCCTTCGCCACAAAAGAGACCAGAATCGGGTTGCGGATATTGGAATTCCCTATCCGGATTTTCTCTACAGTCAGATTGTCGGGCAAATGCCCTGGACTGATAATCTCGATGCGATTGTCGAAGATAAACAGTCGAATCGGCGCGCTGACGAGGTAATCACGATGCACCAGGGCGTTGACCAGCAGTTCCTCGAATACCGTTTCGGGAATCTCCGGAATACCCGGCGCATTCACACCTCTCCCTGCCTGCAGCTTATGCAGATTGCGCATGATAAAGGCCAATGCATCCTCGAAGATTTTCTCCAGCGGTCCGGAAAAATCCTCGGTGTCAAGATACTCGGAAACATGTACTTCATTACCGGGATAACGAATTGCCTTGACGACAAACTGCGGCACGATCCATTCCGGCTTTTCGGCAAACAAAAGCACCCCTGCCAGGTTGAGGTTCTGATCCTCACCAGCAAGATTCATGTTCTGTAGCAGTTTTGTCAACTCTTCCGTGGATTCAGGATACTCCTGCTTGTAGACATCACGCAGAAAATCGCGGAAACGCAGTTTGTCCAGCTTGTCAATTCCCGCCCTGGTCGGCAGTTCATCCGCATGGAACTGGTTGGTAAGCTGGAACAGACGCCGCAGCTCTTCCTTGGAGTTCACTCTACGCTTGTCGGCTCCCGCCTTGAGCCAGATCACCCCGTTCTTGTCGAAATAGGGCTTGTCGAGGCCTTTGGGTACGGAAAGCGCAATCACAACGCGGCCGTCGCCGAACATCACGTTTTCCGTCTCCACCGTCAGGGCGCTACGAACCAGCTGGCTCGCAGCATTACTGACAAGCTGATTGATCCGACCAACATCCTGCTGCGACAATCCGGGAACAGACCCGTCATCGGCAACACCGATCAGGATGATGCCGCCATTGGTATTGGCAAACGCCGCCATTTCCGAAGCCAACGATTCGGCATTCCTCACATCCGCCTTGAACTGACGGCGACTGTCTTCACCACGGCTTATTTCTTTTTTCAGTGATTCCGGAGTCATCGTTTCAGGGTTTCGCGGATCGTTCGAACCACCTTGACGCTGTCAAGTTCTTCCAGACGGTTTCGAACGGGATGAGAGGGGTCGTACAGCCGATCGAACTCGCGTTGGATAACGGCCATTTTTTGCTCTTCGCTCATATCCTTCTGTAAGCAGACTCAATTCTCCGAGATGGGGTGATATTTCCTTATCTGCATCTTTAATCTCTTCGGGAAAATACAGTTCGCATATCAGGCCGTCGATAGGTCGCTCGAAATACACAGCAGGAATCCTTTGCTGACATTGGTGTCCGGTTAAAAAAGGCGCGTTGAGGTGAAAAATTGATAGGAATGTGACAATATACGGCTGTATCGAAAACAAGAGCAAAACCAGGCAATAACATTGCGCTCATTCCGGTGGTTGTGTAATCACATTACAGCCAAAAACGAAACCTTTCGCCCGGCCTGCGCATAGAACAAGTGTAGACCCTGAATGCGGGCCAGCATGTCGCTGTCGTCGCCGCAGTCCGGTGTGCACATGAATGTGGTGGTCCGCTGTCGACCGGAAAAAAACACTTTTCATAGGAGGGAACGATGAAAAACGGCAAATTTGCGTTGGTGCTGCTCTGCCTGTTTATGGCGCTGCCTCTCGAGTCCTGTGTCGTCGCCCGGCCGGCAAGGCCCGGACCGAACTTCGTCTGGGTGTCCCCCAGAACCGTAGCCGCAGGAGTCGTCATTCCGGGGCACTGGGTTTACAGAGGCAAGCCTCACAAGAACAAGGTGTGGGTGCCCTGCCACAACAACCGCCGGGGGAACCGGGTAAGCGGTCACTGGAAAACCATACACGCCCCGAGAAAGGGAGCCGTCTGGGTTCCCGGGCACTGGTCGAGGAGAGGCCACTGGGTGGACGGCCACTGGCGGTATCGCTGACCTACATCCCGCAGCGGAAGTCTGAAAAACAGATGCTTCCGCTGCGGGCCTCACTATCTCTCCCTGCCTGCCGCTCTTTCTCCGCTTCTGTTCCGGGCAAAGACATTCCGACTCACCTTTTCTCCACCGAAGCGCTGTCGACCGTGAACTCCTCGTCCCCCGTCATCCGGGCACTTCGAACGACCGAGGGGAAACAGCCGCATTTCAGGAACGAGTCCTTTTCCTGCCCGTTTTTCCGTTCAAAACACCATAGTAACTATCGTATAACTGCCATATCTTACATAAGCTTATCACTTGTGATCAGTCAATCTTCAGGGGACAGCACAATGACCATGCCGAAAAAAATCATGCTGCTGGGCAGCGGAGAACTGGGGAAGGAGTTCGTCATTGCCGTCAAACGGCTGGGGCAGTATGTTGTGGCGGTGGACAGCTACGACGATGCGCCGGCGCAGCAGGTGGCCGACCTGCGGGAGGTTGTCGACATGCTCGACGGCGCGGCGCTCGACGCTCTGGTGGAAAAACACCGGCCCGATATCGTGGTGCCGGAAATAGAGGCTATCCGCACGGAGCGCTTCTACGAATATGAAAAGCAGGGGGTACAGGTCGTACCGTCGGCCCGGGCGGCCAATTTCACGATGAACCGCAGGGCGATTCGGGACTTGGCGGCCAAAGAGCTGGGCCTGAAAACGGCGAGGTATCGCTACGCCTCGTCGCCGCAAGAGCTGACGGCGGCCGTGGAGGCTATCGGTCCGCCCTGTGTGGTCAAACCGCTGATGAGCTCTTCGGGGAAAGGACAATCGGTCGTCAAAAGCGCCGACGATATCCTGCGCGCCTGGGACTGTTCGCAGAGCGGCAAACGGGGGGACGGTGCGGAGGCGATCGTGGAATCGTTCGTCCGGTTTCATACCGAGATCACGCTGCTCACGGTGACGCAACAGAACGGCCCGACGCTCTTCTGTCCGCCGATAGGTCATCGTCAGGAGCGGGGTGACTATCAGGAAAGCTGGCAGCCTTGCCGTATCGAAGAGGCGTGGCTGCAGGAAGCGCAAGAGATGGCCGGGAAGGTCACCCGCGCGCTCGGAGGCGCGGGCATCTGGGGCGTCGAGTTCTTTCTTGCCGACGAGGGACTATACTTCTCGGAGCTTTCCCCCCGTCCCCACGACACCGGCATGGTCACGCTGGCGGGTACGCAGAACCTGACGGAATTCGAGTTGCACGCCCGCGCCGTTCTCGGCCTGCCGATCCCGGAGATCGCGCTCTTGCGCGCAGGGGCGAGCGCGGTGATCCTTGCCGAAAGGAACGGAACCCGCCCCCGGTTCACCGGACTCGGGGAAGCCCTCGTAGAACCCTGCACCGACATCCGAATCTTCGGAAAACCGGGAACCCGCCCCTACCGCCGTATGGGCGTCGCCCTCGCCGCCGCCGAACCCGGAAGCGACATCGAAACCGTCAGGGAAAAAGCGATCGCCGCCGCCGCGAAGGTAACCGTCATCTGCGAGGAAAACTGAGAATCACTAAAAAACAACCTCCATTCACGCTCCCGGAAGAACCGTCACGAGAGGTTCCGAGAGCAAGGCGAACGGAGCACAGGAACCGGAGTGTACTGAAGTACATGAGGATTCCGAGCACCGCCCAACGCAGCTATCGAAACTCGCAGCAGGTTGTTCCGGGAGCGTTCAAAACGTTCGTCTGAACCTAGCCAGCGTCTCGACATGACTGGTGTGCGGGAACATGTCGACCGGTCGCACCTCTTCGAGCCGGTAATCCGACTGGCAGATCTCCTTGCCGTCCCTTGCGAGATTCGCGGGATTGCAGCTCACGTAGACGATCGTCTCGGGCTGGAGACGAACCATCGTTTTCAGCGCTTTGGGATGCATGCCCGCCCTCGGGGGATCGGTCACGACGACCCTTGGCGGACCGAACTCATCGAGCGTGCCGAGGAGATTTTCAAAATCCTTCAGGTCGATCCGGTAGAAGGAAGCGTTCGAGATCCCGTTGCGCGCGGCGTTCTCCCCGGCGTCGGCGATCGAGCTTTCGACGATCTCCAGGCCGACGGCCCGTCCGCACCGCCGGGCGAGGTAGAGGGTGATGGTGCCCGTTCCGCAATAGAGGTCGTAGACCGTGTCGTCCGGCTTCAGTCCGGCCATCGCCACGATCCCTTCGTAGAGCGCTTCGGCCTGCGAGGTGTTGGTCTGAAAGAAGGAGTTTGCCGAGATCCTGAAGTGCAGATCCCCGAGGCGCTCCTCGATAGAACCGTTGCCCACAACGGTGTACTCCCTTTCGCCGACCGCCACGGTGTTCTTCCTGGCGGTAACGTTGTTGACGACCGTCATCTTCCTGCCGGGCATGCCGGCGGCGAGCCGCTCGCCGTACTCCTTCATAAGCGCCCCGTCATGGGAGGAGGTGACGATATTGACCATCAGTTCGTCGTGCTCCCGGCTCTGACGGAGCACCAGATTCCTGAGAAATCCGCTGTGCTCCCTCGCGGCGTAGGGAGAAAGGCCCTTTTCGAGCGCGAACTCGCGCGTCACGTCGAGCGCACGGTTCATCGCTTCGGTTGCGATATAACAGGTATCGATTTCCAGAACCTTTTCGAAGTTTCCCGGAGCGTGGAACCCGAGAGCGAAATCCTTCGGCTTCTCGAGCTTTTCCAGGGACAACTCCTCGGGCATCAGGTAGCGTTTGCTCGAACAGGAAAGCTCCACCTTGTTGCGATAGTGCCAGGGGCTCGGCGCCGGTAGCACCGGCTGCACCTCGATACCGCGGAAACCGCCGATGTGCTCGAGCGCATCGAGCACTTTTTTACGTTTGTAGCGGAGCTGTGCGTCGTAGGTGACGTGCATCCACTTGCACCCGCCGCATACCCCGAAGACCGGGCATCTCGGCTCGACCCTGTCGGGGGAGGGCGCGAGAATTTCGAGCGCAACCGCCTCGATATAGCCTGACCGGACCTTGGTTACCTTCGCCGACACCCGGTCCCCGACGGCAAGCGTGCCCCGCACAAGCACGCCCGCGCCGTCGGGGAGTCGCCCGAAGCACCGGTCTTTCTCGGCGATATCCGAAATATCGAGATCTATGCGTTCCCCTTTCCTGTACCGGTCCCTGAGGTTGTTTTCCATGATGGTCGAATCGTACTGTTGCGCCGCTGCAATCCCGCACCGCTCCTTCGACAGCCGTCAGTCGCGCATGAGCAGGGCCGCACCGAATACCCCCGCGCTGTCGCCGAGTGCCGGCTTTGCAATCGGAATGTCGAGAGAGCGGTTGAACAGATGTTTTTCGAGCTCGGCCCGGGCCTGCCGCGAGTAGAGCGCCGGAACGTTGCCGACGCCCCCGCCGATGATGACGATGTCCGGATCGACGATATTGAGCACCTGCGCCGCAGCCTTGCCGAAAAAGGCGAGCAGGCGGTCGACGGTTTCGGCGGCGGCCGGATCGACGCCGGTTCTTTGCGCTATCTCCTGCAGCGGTTTCCCCGGCCCTCCGGAACGCCGGGCGTACCAGCGCTCCAGTGCGGGACCCGAAAGCACGGTCTCGACACACCCTTTCCGGCCGCAATAGCAGGGCTCTCCGTCCGGCACCAGTTCGTTGTGCCCCCACTCCCCGGCGATCCCGTGCGCACCGTGCAGCGCCTTTCCGCCGCAGACGATCCCGCCCCCCACTCCGGTGCCGAGAATGACGCCGAAGGCGACGGCGTTTTGCCCACCCATGACCTCCCTGCCCGCCCCCAGCACCGATTCGGCCAGCGCGAAGCAATTGGCGTCGTTGTCGATCGACACACTCGCCTGCAACACCTCCTCGAGATCGCGCCGGAGCGGTCGACCGTTCAGGCAGACCGTGTTGGAATTTTTCAACAGACCGCTTTTCCTCTCCAGCCTTCCCGGAGTACCGATACCGATACAAGAGGGCGGGCTGCAACCGAGCTCGCGGGCCATTGAACCCACAAGCCCGGCCACACCGTCAAGAACCCCGGCGTACCCTCCGGCCGTTTTCGTCGCCACCCTCCTGCGGAGCACGGTGCGCATCCGTTCGTCCATCACCACGCCTTCCGTTTTCGTCCCTCCGAGATCGATTCCCCAGTAACGTTTCATAGTCCCGCATGCAAGCAGTAAGGCACCTCTATTGATTTGTTACGCGGCCCGAATGCTTCGTTGTCCCGACGTGTCGGGACTCCGGTTTTGAAGTTTACCCCGATTGTCACACCTCACTCGGGCGCGCGTGGATACGGTTCTTCAGAAGCCAGGCGAACACCGTGTACACGCCGAAAGCACACGAAACGCCGATGGCGGCTCCCGCCGCTACATCCCCCGGATAACAGACACCGACATACACCATGGCATACGCCGTGAGACATGCCGAGGCGGCCACGATACCCGTAAAAACCTTTTCGACCGCGGGCCCCCTGCCGAAAAAAATCCACGCGATCGCGCCGAAGGCGGCCGCGTTCGAGGCGAGAACGTGCGCAGGAAACGGGAGTCGGGTCCGGTCGACGAGCAAACGGCGCTCCCAGGGCGCGGCGCCGGACCCCGTCCTTTCGAACAGCGGATCGTAAATTCCCGAAATCAGCCCGCCGGCGATGGCTGCCGCCAGGAGAGCGAGCAGCAGGATCACTGCGCCGTCCCGTCCCCTGCGGACAACGATGAAGAGCGCCGCCGAACAGACGGTGATTGCAGGCAGCGCCAAGGACGACGCGAAAATCATGAAACCGTCAGCAACCGGATGGCTCCAGGCGATGTTCAGGAGCCAAAACAGCCGGGTATCGGCCTGCTGCAGGAGTTCCATGAAGAAACACTACCGTTTTTTCGTCCCCTTCTTCTTTTTCGACGCCTTGGACGGCGATGACTTGGGCATCGAAATATCCGGCATGTCCTCGGACGAAGTCGTCTTGTTGATATAGAAGGTCTGCGCGATGCTGAAAATATTGAACATCAGGTAGTACAGCCCGAGCCCCGCCGGAAGATTGTTGAAAAAGAGCAGCATCATGACCGGGAAGATGTACATCATCGCCTTCATCTGGTCATTGGTCTGCGCTGTCGGGGTGATCTTCTGCTGAAGATAGACCGCGCCGCCCATCAGAATCGGAAAGAGAGCGATGTGATCACCGTAGAGCGGGATGCTGAAACCCAGGTCGAGAATCGAATCCGGAAGGGAAAGGTCCTTCGCCCAGAGAAATCCCTCCTGCCTGAGCTGGATGGAAGAACGGAAGACGTAGAACATCGCGAACAGAAGGGGCATCTGCAGCAGAACCGGCAGACAGCCTCCCAGCGGATTGACCCCGGCCTCCTTGTAGATTCTGCCGAGCTCGCTCTGCAGTTTCGCGGGATTGTCCTTGTACTTCTCCTGCAGCTCCTTCATGAGCGGCTGCAGAGCCGACATCTTCTTCATCGACTTGGTCGAGGCCATGGTCAGCGGATAGGTGACCAGCTTGATGAGCAGTGCGAAAATGATGATGATCAGACCGTAATTGTCGATGAAGGTATTGAGCAGGTTGAAGATCGGCAGAATGACGTATTCGGCGAAGGGACGGGTCAGCCAGTCCCAGCCAAAATCCATGATCTTTTCAAGATTGACGCCGAGATCGTGCAGCACGTTGTAGTCGATCGGTCCGACGTAGAGGGAAAATGATTCACGGTGGGTTTTCTCCCCGGAAGGGAGCTCGAATTTCAGCGCGGCGGTATAGTCCTCGAAGGTCTTTTCCGCATTGCTTTCTCCGGAGAGGTAGACCCCGCCTGTCGATGAGGAAGGAATCATGGAGGCCACGAAATATTTCGTCCTCACGGCGACCCACCCCGCGACGCCCGACTGCTCCTCGCGATAGGTTTTCGCGGGATCGGCTGCGTCGAGCTTCATCATACCGCCGCCCATGTAGGCCGCGGCCCAGGAATTCTGGACTTCTTCCTGATCGTTCTTTTCGGAATGCACGAGGCCACCCTCCCATTCAACCTGGAATTCGTTGCCCGCGATGGCATCGCCGAGCCCGTCCATCAGCACGTCGCAACCGATGGCGTAACTGTCTCCGGTGAAGGTGTAGGTGATGCCGATCTTCCTGCCGGATGCGGTCTGGAGGGTGTAGGCGATGCTGAAGGTCTGATCGCCGCTGATCGTGACTTCCCGGTTTTTGACCGGTGTGGTGAAGTAGAGATCCCGCGTATCGATCCGCTTGCCGTCGGAAGTCAGGAAGAAGAGAGAGAGAGCGCCGCTGTCGACGTTTTTGATCAGATCGAACTCCTCGCGCTCGGAATCGAGGTGCTCCTTGAGCACCATCGACTTCAGGGTCGCTCCGCGAGAGGAGAACACTGCCGTAAAGAGATCGTTCTCTATCGTGAAAAGCTGCTCGCGTCCTTCGGCGCTCGCCGAAAACTCCCCGTATCGGCCGTTTCCGTCGGCCGTATCCCGAACGGCCGGTACAGCGGGGCCGGAAGAGGCCGGCGTCCGCTCTTCACCGGTGACGGCAACGCCTGGCGAACCGTCCTGAACCGGCTGTGGCTCCGGAGCCATGAACCGCATCCATACGATCATGATCAAACCTATCAGGACAAGCCCTATGACAGAATTTCTATCCATTATCTCCTTTTCCTTGTTTATCGTTTACTGTTTTCCGGGGCGGCGGCACGGGATCGTACCCTCCCCTGGAGAAGGGATTGCAACGCAGTACACGCCAGAGCGAAAGCCACGAGGCGTAAAAGAAGTTGTGCGTTCTGAAGGCCTCGAGCGCGTAATTCGAACAGGTGGGCTGAAACCGGCATGACGGTCCGAGCAGAGGGGATATGAAAGACCTGTAGAAGGTAATGAGAAGAATCGGCACACGGTTGACGGCCTTCCAGAACGGATTGGGTTCCATATTGCTCATGAGCTCCATAAACTCCAGCGGACATTGCCGTCTGTCTGCGCCGCTCACCCGGACGGCGCCGCTTTCAGCACACCTTCCAGCAGGCGGCGCATCTCGTTTCTGAATCGCCCGGCCGAAGGAATCCTCTCTGCCCTGCCCGTATAGAGAAACGCCATGCACAAGAGGTTGTATTCCGAGGCCGTATGTCGTTCAGCGCACTTCTGCGCAAGGGGTTTTTCATGCCGGTAGGCCTCTCTCATCAAGCGTTTGATCCTGTTGCGATCGACTGCACGGGGACAGCCCCTCTTACCGGCCACGAACAGCACCTTGGGGAGCCGACGGCTGCCGCCGCTTTCGGGAAGCACGGCATACAGTACCTTGACGAAACCTCCCTTGAAACTCCCGGCCGAGTTGAAAAGACGGGAAACGGCGTTACGCCCCCTGAGTATCTCATGCTTTTTCAGTGAACATTCAACCGGCTGTCCGACGCTTCCGTGCGGCCGCTTCATTCACCATGCATCACTTGCGGCGGGTTCCCATGTCGCTGCTGACACTCAGGGAACGACGACCTTTCGCCCTGCGGGAAGCAAGCACCCTGCGGCCTTTCTTGGTGGCCATGCGCTGACGAAAACCGTGCTTGTTCCTCCTCTTCCTGTTATGCGGCTGAAATGTCCTTTTCATAGTGAAAAACTCCTCTCTGGTCTCATACGTTGTGTTGCAAAATGCAGGGCATTTAATTTAGTACAATCATTTTTCAAATCCAACCGGGAGCAGCCCTTTTCCACCGCCTTTTCAACATGGCGAAAACCACGATTTCAACAATGTGGATAACTTGTGGATAAAAAAATTTTTGACGCCGTAAAGCCGCAAAAATCCTGCCCTGAAACCCCACCAACACATGTGGACAACCGTTTCGAAGAAAATCATTAAGCCACAAAAAACAAAAAGGTTAACCTGTTGATATCTTATGTCGGCGCTCCGTTACGACCCTCGTTTTTTTTCTGTTTGCGAATTGTTTTTTATCCACCGAAAACCGTAACTTGTGAACAACAAATGTTGATGATTTGTTTTCCCGACCCCCTAACACGTTTTCAAAATCTCGTACATTCATGCCCCACGTGCCTACAGACGAAGTCGTCGAAGAACGCCCGACAATCAGCCCGGTACATTCAGGAATAGCGCAGAAAATCTGGGACTCCTGCCTTGACATACTCAAGGACAAAATCAGCAGTCAGGCCTTCAAGACCTGGTTCACCCCCATCAGACCCATTCACTTTTCCGACAGCGAGCTCACTATCGAGGTCCCGAGCCAGTTCTTCTACGAATGGATAGAAGAAAATTATTCAAAGCACCTCAAACAGGCTCTTAAAGATATTCTCGGCGTCGAAGGCAAGCTCCGCTATTCGGTCGTCATGGACAAATCGCACGCTCACCCCGTTACGATCGAGCTTCCTCACCAGAACATCGCCAAGACCGAAAGCCGTGACGAGGAGAACGGCTGTGACGCCGGACGCTCCGCGGGCGAACGGGAGTATCTGGAACGCAACCGCGCGAAATTCGAAAGCCATCTCAACCCGAAATACACCTTTGAAAGCCTGATCAGGGGCGATTGCAACTCCCTGGCTTTCGCGGCCGCCAAGTCGGTAGCCCAGAATCCGGGGCAGAACGCTTTCAATCCCCTGGTTATTTACGGAGGCGTCGGGCTCGGCAAAACCCACATGATCCAGGCGATCGGCAATCAGGTTCGCGAACAGATGACCTCGGACAACGTACTCTACGTATCGAGTGAAAAGTTCGCCATCGATTTCGTCAACGCGATCCAGAACGGCAGCATTCAGGATTTCTCCGCGTTCTACCGCCAGGTGGATGTCCTGATGATAGACGATATCCAGTTCTTTGCCGGCAAGGAAAAGACACAGGAGGAAATCTTTCACATTTTCAACGCCCTGCACCAGTCGAACAAGCAGATCATCCTTTCCTCGGACCGGCCGATAAAGGAGATCCGGGGCATCGAGGACAGGTTGATCTCCCGTTTCAACTGGGGTCTTTCGGCCGACATCCAGCCTCCGGACTACGAAACCAGAAAAGCCATCATTCAGAGCAAGCTGGAGCAGAACGGCGTGACCCTCGATGAAAACGTCACGGAGTTCATCGCGACAAACGTCACCCATAACGTGCGCGAACTGGAAGGTTGCATCGTCAAGCTTCTTGCAGCCCACTCGCTCTTCAATCAGGATATCGACCTTGCCTTCACGAAATCGACGCTCAAGGATATTATTCGCGTCGAATCCAAAAAGCTTACCCTGGAGACCATCGAAAAAGCGGTCTGCTCCTATTTTTCGATCACTCCGAACGATCTGAAGGGCAAATCGAAAAAAAAGGAAATCGCATCCGGACGTCAGATAGCCATGTACCTCGGCAAGGAACTCACCAATTCGTCACTTAAAACCATCGGGCTGCACTTCGGGGGAAGGGACCACTCGACCGTCATCCACGGCTACAACACCATTCAGAAAAAGATCGACCGGTCGAACGAGGTGCGAACCCAGATAGAGGAATTGAAAAAACGCATAGAAATCATGTCCATCTGATCCGGGGACCGGGGCGGTTCCGTCTGCCGCGGGGATATGTGCACAGGCTGTCTACAACATGTGCACGAACCGCCGATTTCCTTCCGGTTGTCAACACGCCCGAAGGGCGGTTTTTGACGGACCTTGACAACCGGAAGGAAATCCAGAAATCATCAACAGGTTATCAACATGTATCCACACTGGCACAAAACCGATAAAACCTTACAATAATACAACTTGGAAACACATGAGTTCGACGATCAAGATTTCCACACATACAACTACAACAACAACATTGTAAATACCTTTTAATATTAAAGCAGTCAGTGATGAAATTTTCGACTTCAATCCGTCATTTCCAGGACGCCGTAAACAAGGCCGTGCAAGCCATTCCCGCCAAAGCCCTGGACCCGCGATACGAAAATCTGCACCTTACCCTCGACAACAAGCTACTGACGCTCTATGCCACCGACGGGGAGATGTCCATAACGGCGACGACGGATGTCGAGTCTTCCGATCAGGGGAATTTCGGATTGAAGGCAAAGACCATTCTCGACTTCCTGCGGAGCATGTACGATACGGGAGTGAATTTCGACGTCGATCGTCAGCAGCTTAGCGATCAGGGCGTGGTCAATATTTCGACCGACAAGGGGCGCTACAAGATACCCTGCACCTTCGAGAGCAAGGCTGAAAAACAGGAAAAGTCCTTCGACGTCGAGCTGACGCTTTCCTCGGAAGAGCTGCTCGATCTCGTGCACAAGACCACTTTCGCCTGCAGCACCGACGACATGCGGCCTTCGATGATGGGCGTTCTTTTGGAAATAGAAGACGGGAGTCTCTCGGCCGTTTCGACCGACGGGCACAGACTGGTGCGTTACCGCAAACCCTGCAGCGCTTCCGTTACGGAAAAACAGAAGATCGTCGTTCCCTCGAGAGTGCTGTCCGTTCTGCAGAAACTCGTCAGCGACGGAGAGGTTACCCTTTCGATCGATACGGCCAACAAGTCGATCCGCTTTTCAACCGGGGGACTGGTTTTGGACGCGGCTCTTATCGTGGAACAGTATCCGAATTACGAGGCTGTCATTCCCCTGGAAAATGAGAAAAAACTGTCCGTCGAGCGGCTTCTTTTTTACGATTCGGTCAAACGGGTGGGCAGGTTCTCGAGTATCGGCGATATCAGACTCACGATCAACCCTTCTTCTTTAAGGCTGTCGGCCGAAAACATCAACGAGGGAGAGTCGGCCAACGAAGAGCTTCCCTGCACGTACGGGGGTGAGGAAATGTCGATAGGGTTCAACGCGAAGTTCATCGAGGTCGCTCTTGCGCATATCGACGACGAATCGGTCCTGATGGAGCTGAGCACACCTACCACGGCCGTGATTCTCAAACCGGAGAAGGGCAAGAACGACATCGACATGATAGTTCTGGTCATGCCGGTGCGGATGAACAACTGAGAGACGGGATACATTCTTGCGATTACAGGAGATACGTCTCACGAACTTTCGGAAGCACATCGGGCTCGTCTGCAATCCGGCTGACGGGATCAACCTTGTTTACGGGCCGAACGGTTCGGGGAAGACGAATCTTCTCGAAGCCGTTCACTACTGTGCGTTGGCAAAAGGGCTGAATACCGCACCCGACCGTGAGTGTCTGCATTTCGGAACGGACTATTTCCTGCTGCAAGGAGCGTTCACGGACGACAGGGAGATCGACATCGGGGTCCGGATAGCCTATTCCAGAACCTCGGAAAAACAGGTCTTCCTGAACAACGAGGAACTGAAGAGGTTTTCGGAGCTGATCGGCAGGGTTCCCTGCATCACCTTTTCCCCGATGGAGCTCCAGGTGGTGAACGGTCCTCCGGGAGAACGGCGTCGATTTCTCGACAATGCACTCTCGCAGACGAACCGGCGTTACCTCGAGGATCTGCTCAACTACCGCAGGATTCTCCACCAGCGTAACGCCCTGTTGGCCGCTTTGTACGACAATGCATCCGGGAGAGAGCATCTCGGAGTGTGGACCGAGAACCTCGCCGGACTCGCGGCCCCTATCGTCTCCTGCAGACTCGACTTCATCGAGCGGTTTTTGGGATATTTCCGAACGGTTTACGCGGAACTCGGCCTCGGCGAGGAGCCTGGCATCGGCTATCGTTCCCTTGCGGGATGTCTCAGGGAGCCTGTATCCGCCGAGTGCGTCCTGGAGACGCTGCTCGACCGTTTCCGGGAGATCGAACAGCAGGAGGTTTTGCGCCGCCGGACGCTGCTCGGACCCCACCGGGACGATGTTGTTTTTCTGCTGAACGGTATCGATCTCAGGAAATACGGGTCGCAGGGGCAGCTCAGGACCTTCCTGATAGCCATGAAGATCGCCTTGCAGCAGTTCGTCCGCCGCCAGACGGGCGAAAAGCCGCTCTTTCTGCTCGACGATCTTTTCAGCGAGCTGGACGGAACGAGAGTGGAGCGGGTGCTCGAGCACCTTCAGGGCGAAGGACAGGCGATCATAACGGCCACGGAGAGCAGAGGCGATTCCTCGATAAACGATATTTCCATCCAGGAGCTGGTAAACGCTTCGGCAAAGTGACATGAGGGCACCTCTATATATTGTCATGAGCGGTTCAAGTACAAGGCGAACGGAGTACCGACAGGTCGGGATGAGGATTTCGATCCCGACTCGTCGGGACAACGAAGCAATTGAAGCGCGGAATAAATAAATAAAGGTGTCCATGAAATCATCAAAAGCACCCAGAATGTTCGCGGAGATCGTGCCCGACATCTGCGCGGCACTCGACCTGCAGGATGCTTATCGTGAGCGCCGGGCGCTCAGAGTATGGGGTAGCGTCGTCGGTGAGACCATTTCGCGCATGACGACGGTGGAAAACTTCAACCGGGGCGTTCTCTATGTTCGCGTGCACAACCCGTCGTGGCGCAACGAGCTTTCCATGCGCAAGCGCAACATCGCTACAAGGCTGAACGAGGCTCTCGGCAAGGATATGGTGAGGGATATCGTGTTCAGGTGAGTGTGTGGACATGAAAACAACAAAAGGGGCTCGAAGGCCCCTTTTGTGCATCGTGCTGCAGCGGTTTACACGTCGCAAACGAGCTTGTTCTTCTCGATCAGCTGTTCGGCAAAGGCTCTGCCGAACTCACGGCACTCCTCGAAATCTTTTTCATGCGGTTTGAACTTCACCTTGATGTGCCGGTCGAACACCTTGAGCTTCAGGTTGGCGAAGTTCGATTCGATGATCTTGATGCTTTCGCCGCTCCAGCCGTAGGAGCCGAAGGCCGCGGAGAGCTTGCCGCGGTCGCGGATCGGGTTGATGGCCGCGAAAAGCTGATAGATCTGGGAGACGATGTTCTGGTTGATCGTCGGCGAGCCCACGATGATCGCCGTGCTGTGCGCGATCTTTTCTTCGAGTTTCTCGGGATGCATGTTCTCGATATCGCAGACGTCCACGGTGAAATCGCATGCGGGCTGAATCCCTTCGGCGATCTTTTCAGCCATGATCGAGGTGTTCTCGTATGCGGAAACGTAAGCGACGAGGATGTTTTTTTCGTTCGGCAGGGCTATGGCGCTCTGCGCGTACTTTTTCGAGAGGTCAACGTACTTTTTCCAGTTGGAACGCAGTACGGGACCGTGGCCCGGGCAGATGATCTTGATGTCGAGCGGTGCGATGCGTTCGATCGCATCGAGCATAAACTTGCTGAACGGCCGCAGAATGGCGTCGAAATAGTAGGTGAAAGCGTCGTCGAAATCGTCCACCAGATCGTCGAACATCCTTTCGTCGCTGTAGTGGCTGCCGAACGAGTCGCAGCTGAAGAGCACCTGGTCTTCCTCGAGCCAGGTGTACATGGCGTCCGGCCAGTGCAGGTTGACAGCATTGATGAAACGCAGGGTCTTGTTTCCCAGGTCGAGCGTGTCTCCATCCTTGACGGTCATGGACCTGAAATCGTAACCTACGAGATCCCTGAGGTACTTGATTGCGTTCGCACTGCCGACGACCGTTGCGTTCGGCGCTACCTCGAGCAGGTTTCTGAGATTGCCCGAATGATCGGGCTCGGTGTGGTCAAGAATGATGTATTCGATCTCTGAAGGATCGGTAACCTGTTTTATCTTATCAATATACGTTGGCCAGAATTTCTCTTTCGTAGTCTCTACGATCGTTTTTTTCTCGGCATTTATGAAGTAGGAGTTGTACGTGCTGCCGTACTTGGTCTCCATCACGATATCGAACGTGACGAGTCCGGGGTCGAGTACGCCGATCCAGGTCACGTCATCCGTTATGGGCAGAACTTTGTTATCCATTGTGTTGAATAGTGAATGTTATGGGCATCTCTAAAAATGTATTGCGCGCCCAAATTGCTGCGTTGTCCCGACGAGTCGGGATTCCGGTTTCGAAGTTTATCCCGATGCAATCGGGACTCCGTCCGCCTTACACTTTGCTCGCTCATGACACTTTTTAGAGGTGCCCTTATATGAATTGAATACGATACCCTCTTTCCCCGCACCGCGAGGAAACGTAAGAGACACTACGTGTATGAAGCGCATAAAGTTCCGCTTTCTTGATCATCGACAAAAAACGGACGCTGCCCGGATCGACGAGCACGCAAGAGCGCTCGATGCACCTTCGAATGACAAACCGGGAAAATAACGTCTAAGTTATTTATTTAAAATGGTATATCGTCATCGTTAAAGGACTCCGTCTCTCTGTGGCGTCTCTCTTTGACGAGCTCTATTCCCTCCGGGGTGAAACCGAAGAGCGTGTCGGCCGAAAAGATCGAGCTGAAATCCTGCGGTTTGAAAAAGGGCAGGAATTTCTGGGTGAATTCATCGAGGCGTTTCAGGTAGAACTGGGTGTTCTCGTCGGGTTTCCGGCTGTCCCATTCGTCGGCTATGCGACCTTTTTCGTAATGGCTGTTCTGAAGACCGCTTCCCGAGACGTAGTAGGTTATCCGGTCGCCCTTGTTGACCGTCAGCTTTCTTCTCAGGGCGAGTTCATAGGTTATGGACCGCGTGCGCTTTTCATTGTTTACGGCTGTAACATATTGATCCAGCGTGCTTTTCAGCGTCTCTGTCCTTGAAAATTCCTCGATGGACCAGTCGTGGTTCATGATCCGTTCCCTGTACTCGACATAGAGATCGTGCAGTCCCTGGACGTCCTCTTCCAGCAGCCGCTCGAAACCTCTGCGGATAAAATCCCGTCCGAATTTCTCGGCGCTGCGGCTGATGAGGGAGGAGCCCTTAAGTTTCATGGCGCCGTCGTAGTCGAGAAGGGCGTAGTTTTTTTTCAGGTAGGAGATCATTTTCTTGAACCTGCCGTCGTAACCGATCGTTATTCCTTTCGGCATCGTGGCCGAAACCTCTTCCACGAGCCGTATTTCATCTTCCTCGGTAGCGATTCCGGGCGGAGGCACAAAAAGAATGCCGTCGGTATCCACTTCGATCACCTTGCTGCCCTTCGATTCGAACTCCCGGATCATTTTCCGTGCGATTTCCTGGCCGGTCGTGGTGACGCGGTCGGCTTCCTCGTAGTCGTTGAAAATACCGCTCCCGAAGCCGAGATAACCGTACATGGCGTTGATCAGGATCTTGAACGACGACTGCATGGCGTCGAAGTTGTCGGCGATCGTTGTGTTACCGTTCGCTTTTTCCTCTTTCGCTCTCTTCTTCGCCGAAAACCGCAGGTCCTTCAATTCCGTAAGAATCCGGGGGAAGATCCTTCGCTCGTCGCTTTTCGGACAGACGTCGTAGGAGAGCATGATCGACGGGTAGAGCGATTCGACGTCCGCGTAGACCACGGGGCCGAGAATTCCTTTCAGAAATACTTCGGTGAATCCTCCCGAGTGCTGCTGACCGATCTCCGGCCTCGGCAGGGAGTGTTTTTCCTTCAGATACTCCCTGACGAACAGAGCCTCGATCTTGGCGGCCGGCCCCATACGAGATGTCTGGGCGTAGGTATAGGGCATCATCTGCGTCATGTAGAAGTTGCTTCCGGAAAGCAGGGCGGCGATTTCCCTCGTTTCCCTGACGTCGTCGAGGGCGTAGGCCAGCAGGCGTTCAGGGTCCCTGTCCCAGACATCGGCCATTTCGCTGTAGTCGACGTATGTCCTGTCCGGCGCGGCCACTCCGAAGTGCCTCGCGGCCGCTTTCAGGCCGTAGCCCTGCATCGAACGTTTCGCTACATCGTAACTCTGAACGAGAAAGTAGGTGTCGATGACGTGGCGGCCCGCGATGTCGCAGAAAGGATAATCGATCAACCGTTCGGCGAAACGGATGCTCGCCTGAAAGGATCTCGGGATCGAGCCGTCGCGCCCTATGCGGAAATCGATGCCGTGCAGTTCGCATCTTCTCTGAATGTAGGGCAGATCGAAACTGAAGACGTTGTGTCCCTCTATCACGTCCGGATCCTTGAGCTGGATAATCCTGATCAGCTCGAGCAGCAGCTCCTTTTCGTTTTTTTCCTTCGTGTGAATGACGTGCTCCCACCCCCTGTTGTCGCAGAGAGAGATGATGATGATGGGGTCGCTGCCGATAGAAACTTTCTTTTCGGCGCCCTTTTCCGGCCGGTAGTAGGTTTCGATGTCGAGCTGCATCCGGTAGATATCCTCGAAGACCATGCCTTTGAAAAGGGTCTTTCCGGTCTGCAGCAGGTATTGCGTTACGGCGTCCCCCCTGCTGTAGGTGAGATTACCGGCGTACTCCTCCTCTTCCTCCGCGTTCTCCTCGCCCGCGGTTCTCGAACGGGCGGAGATGTAATCAAGAGCGTTGCGATAGTTCTGCTGCGATCGGAAGATGGCGAGATACCGGTGGAAATTGCCGCCCTGGAGCTGTATGAGCCAGTACTTTTCATTGTTTTCCGGTGCGAACTCCTCCAGAAGGGCCTTGTCGGACAGGAAAAAGTAGGGGTAGTAGTCCTCCTCGCGGCTTGTTACCGTTCCGCCGTTTCTCGTATAGATCCGAACTTTGTTGTCCGGAAGCTGATGAATTCCCGTGATGCACTCCTCCCCGTCCTTTCCGAAAAGAAGCGGGTTAAGTTCAATATTCTGCTGTAACGTATCGGCCATGGTGTCGTTCGTTCTGTTGGCAGTCTGTGAAACAGAGGGAATGTTTCACGTGAAACATTGCCTGTATAAACCTCTAACGTCCTATTTTAACCATCAATACGGAAATATCCGCAGGTGTTACACCGAGAATGCGCGTTGCCTGCCCTATTGTTGACGGACGTATGCGGGCAAGTTTTTCCATGCCTTCGCTCGACAGCCCTCTTACCGCCGTGTAATCGAAGGTCTCGGGTATCGAACGGGATTCAAGGCGTGTGATTTTCTCGGCAACGAGGCGTTCGCGTTTGATGTATCCCTCGTACTTGCAGTCGATTTCGACTTGCCGGAGTACATTCGGGTCTTCGCTGACGGCGAGAACCTCTTCAGCGGCCGCGCTGCAGGACAAGAGCAAGGCGTGCAGCGAGAGTTTCGGCCTCTTGAGCAGGCTCGCCATTCTCGCGCCTCCGGAGATCGGTTCGTAACCGTTCGATTCGAGAAGCGGGTTTATCTCTTCCGGGGCGGCCTTCGTTTTCTCGATAATCCGCCCGATTTCGGCAATCCGGCGTTCCCGCACCTGCATTTCTTCGTACCGTGCGTCCGGTACGAGTCCCGCATCGTGACCGTAGCGCATAAGTCTCCGGTCCGCGTTGTCCTGCCGGAGCACGATTCTGTGTTCCGCCGAGGAGGTGAACATTCTGTAAGGCTCGTTCGTCTCCTTGGTGATAAGGTCGTCGATCAGCACGCCGATGTAGGCTTCCGAACGGGCGAGCACAAGCGGCCGCCTTCCCCGGAGTTTGAATACGGCGTTGATTCCGGCCACGATACCTTGTGCTGCAGCTTCCTCGTATCCCGATGTGCCGTTGATCTGCCCAGCGAAGTACAGCCCTTCCAACAGTTTTGTCTCGAGAGTCTCCCTGAGCTGGTAGGGGTAGAAATAATCGTATTCGATCGCGTAACCGGGTCGGATCATGACGACTTCCTCCAGTCCAGGTATGGTTTTCAGCCCCTGGAGCTGGACCTCTTCGGGAAGCGATGTCGAGTAGCCGTTGACATACATCTCGTTTGTGTCGAATCCCTCGGGCTCAAGGAAGATGTGATGACTTTTTCGTTCACCGAAGCGGTGAATTTTGTCCTCGATCGAGGGGCAGTACCGCGGCCCTACACCCTGCACTTTTCCGGTAAAGAGCGGGGAGCGGCTGAAACCGCTTTCGAGAACCCGGTGCGTTTCTTCCGTCGTGGCCGTAAGGTAGCATTCGATCTGTCTTCTTCCGGAAAGGCTCTGCGTGCGGAAGGAAAAAGGGGCGGGGTCGTCGTCGCCGGGCTGCGGCGTCACGTTCGCATAGTCCACACTTCTGCGATCTATCCGGGGGGGCGTGCCGGTTTTGAGTCTGCCATGGCGGAAACCGAGAGCCCCGAGGCATTCGGTCAGACCGCAGACCGGGGGTTCGGCTACGGTCCTTCCGCCCGGATAGTGGTTCATTCCGATATGAATCAGTCCGTTGAGGAAGGTTCCGCAGGTCAGGATGACGGAGCGGCCCCGGATGTTCCTGCCCGAACTGAGAACTATCCCGGTACATCTGCCGGCATCCGTCGTCACGCCCGTGACGCTGTCCTGAAGAAGATCGATGTTCTCTTCAGCCTCGATCGCTTTTTTCATGTGCGCCGTGTAAGCCATCCGGTCGGCCTGCGCTCGCGGAGAATGCATCGCAGGCCCCTTGCTCCTGTTGAGCATTCTGAACTGAATGCCCGTGGCGTCTATGGCTTTGGCCATCTCGCCGCCGAGTGCGTCGATCTCCCTCGTGATCTGGCCTTTCGCAACACCGCCGATAGCCGGGTTGCAGGACATTCTCGCCACGGCCATCAGATCCGTGGTCACGAGGAGACACCGCGCGCCCATTCTCGCCGCGGCAAGGGCGGCTTCGCAACCGGCGTGTCCCGCTCCGGCGACAATGACATCGTATCCTTTCATTCGTAATGACGTTTCACGTGAAACAGTGTTTCCCGATATTCAGGATTATCGTATAAGTTGTTTTTTTATGGTTATTTATGCGCTCACCCCTTCGCCTTTTTCCGCATGGAAAGTGAACCGGTGAAGCCGGCCGTGCCCTTTCAGAGGCGTTTCCCCGTCGCGGAAAGGAAGATACGAAGAATGGCGCAAAGCGCATGCCGAAGCGCTGTCGGGCGGAGCCGGGGTGTGTAGGAATTAAAAATTTGTGTTACCCGATAAAAAATTATATATAACCATATAGTTATGTAACTAAGGCTCTTTTCCGGTGCCCCCATTCAGGCCGGGGGTGAAGATTTTTTGCGCTCATTTGTAAAAGTACATTATCTGCAAGCAGTTATGAAAAGAAGATCGTTTTTGAAGCATGTCGCGATGATGGGCGCCGTTCTGGCGCTGATGCCTTTCGAACTTCTGGCGGCATGGGAAAAGAAGCGCTTTACGAGCGAAGGGTTCCGGCAGGCGATGGTGAACAATCTCGGTACGTCGACCGTACCGGTGAGCGACAAGATCTCGCTTACCGTTCCTGCTTCCGCCGTCAGCAGTGCATCCGTACCGGTCGAGGTTTCGACCACCCTGAAGGCCGATGAAATCTATCTCTTCGTTGAAAAGAACTATACCCCCCTCGTCTACAGAATGGCGCTCTCCGGCGCCATGCTGCCCTACTTCAACATACGGATCAAGATGCGTCAGAGCTCGCCCGTTCATGCCGTCGTGAAATCCGGAAACAACTTTTACAGGGCGACGTCGCAGTGCGATGTCTCTTCCGAGGCCTGCTAATCAATCAATCAGACAGATTCCATGAGTATACGTATAGTCGCCGTGGAGGCGAACGGGACGGTTACCGCCAAAGTGATCGTGCCGCATCCGAATGAATCGGGAAGAAGAAAAGACGATCAGGGAGTGTTCGTTCCGGCCAACTTCGTCACAGAGGCGTCAGCAACGCTCGACGGTGCGCCTCTTTTTGCCATGCAACTCGGTCCCTCCGTGTCGAAGAACCCGTTTCTGCAGTTCAGATTCAAAGGAAAGAAGGGCGAGAAGCTCAAGGTTTCTCTCAAGGATAACAAGCAGAAAGCTTACGCGGCGGAAACCGTCGTCAAGTAGTATTTCGCTTAGATCATATCCGCAAACACATAACAACAAGGAGAACAGACCATGTCCAGAAAGCTGACTTTGTGGCTTGCAGCGGGCCTTATCTCTGCTGCGGCACTTTCCGGATGCGCGGGACAGACATCCGAGGACGGTGCGAACCAGGCCCAGGAAGAGGAGGGGTTCAATCCCAGGGGCCAGATTCTCGCCCTTTCCTGTGCATCGTGCCACGGCACCGACGGTGAAAGCGTTGGAATCATCCCCGGCTTCTTCGGCAAATCGTCGACCTATCTCGAAAACGCCCTGCTCGATTTCAAGAACGAAAGACGCTACTCTACGGTAATGGGACGCCATGCCAAAGGCTACAGCGACGATGAGATCAAGCTCATTGCCGAGTACTTCGGTTGGGTTTCTCAGCAAACAACTTCAAATTAAGCTGGAGGACAAACATGAGCCAGAAATTTACACGTAGAGAATTCGGAAAGCTCTTCGCGGCAGGCGCGGCGGGGAGCGCACTCGGAGCGTTCAGCGGAGTGAAGCCTCTTTTCGCCCAGGAGAAGCGCGTCGTGGTTATCGGAGGAGGATTCGGTGGAGCCTCGGCCGCCAAGTACATCAGGAAGCTCGACAAGTCCATCGCGGTCACGCTTGTCGAGCCCGCCAGCACGTTCTACACCTGTCCGTTCAGCAACTGGGTCATGGGCGGTCTGAAGGAGATGAAGGATATCGCCCAGACGTTCGACGTGCTGAAAAGCAAGTACCAGGTGGAGGTTATCCACGATACCGCCACGGAAATCGATCCGGCGAACAATTCGGTCAAGCTCCAGGGGGGCAAGACGCTTGCATACGACCGTCTGATCGTCTCGCCGGGCATCGACTTCAACTACGAAGCGATCGAGGGGTACAGCGAAGAAGCCGCCAACAACCAGATGCCGCACGCCTACAAGGCGGGTCCGCAAACCGAGCTTATCACAAAGCAGTTGAAGGAGATGAAGGCGGGCGAAAACGTTCTGATCTGTCCTCCCGGCAATCCTTTCCGTTGCCCTCCGGGACCGTATGAAAGAGCGAGCCTTATAGCGCACTATCTCAAGAAGAACAAGCCCGGCTCGAAGGTGATCGTTCTCGACGCAAAGGAGAAGTTCTCCAAACAGGGACTCTTCACCAAGGGCTGGGATAAGCTCTATAGCGACGTGATCGAATGGAGAGCGGGTTCTATGGGCGGCAAGGTCATGTCGGTCGATCCCGCAGCGATGACCGTCGAAACCGAGTTCGGTTCCGAGAAGGGCGGCGTCGTCAACATCATCCCGCCGCAGCGCGCGGGCAAGATTGCCGTCGACGCCGGTCTGACGGACGCCAGCGGCTGGTGCCCGGTCAACCCGATTACGTTCGAATCGACCATTCATCCCGGCATTCACGTTATCGGCGATGCGTGCATCGCGGGCAAGATGCCGAAGTCGGGTTTCGCGGCCAGCAGCCAGGGCAAGGTTACGGCGGCGGGTGTCATTCGCCTGATGCAGGGCAAGGTCCCCGCGCCTCCCTCTCTCGTCAATACCTGCTACAGCCTCGTCGGTCCGGGATACGGCATCTCCGTCGCCGCGGTCTACAAGCTGACCAGCGACGGTATTGTCGGCATCAAGGGGGCCGGGGGACTTACACCGATGGACGCTGATGATGACCAGCTCACGGAAGAGGCGACCTACGCCCGTGGCTGGTATAACAATATTACCCAGGATATCTGGGGATAATATTCCGCAGCTTCATCAGCGGAGCCCGGCCTTGTGGCCGGGCTTTTTTTTATCCTCACGGCGGTATCCCCGTTTCGTTGCCGGCGCTTTGCGCCGCTCATTGTTAATCATACCCCCGTTTTATATATTGGCTGAACCGAAAGCGCCTGTGGAAGGAGGTTTCCGTCCGGCGTCCTGTCGCTCTATCGTCCGTAAGTTCTCCCGGATCAGCGAGATCCGGCCTGAAGGGCGGGGCGGGAGGATGTGCGCCGGGAAACCGGATAAACCGCTCTTCAGGGGCGCTGTTTTTCTTGTTTGACAGAAATTCGCATGTAATGAAAAATTACCGGTTTAAAAGCATACTCATCGTTGCCCTGACGGCTCTCGCACTGTGGTCCCTCTGGCCGACTTACAAGGATTATTCCTACAGCCGTGAGCTCGAGGAGTTGTCATCGGCCGAGGACAGCCTTGCCTTTGTCCAGAAGAACCGGGAGGCTATCGAACAGGCCGCCGCCAAGAGCCTGAAGCTGGGACTCGATCTCAGGGGAGGAATGTATCTGGTGCTGGATGTCGATCTGGTCGATCTCCTGAGAGAGAGGGCCTGGAACAAGGACCGGACGTTCCAGGAGATCATCGCCTCGGTCGACGAGCGGTCCGGTAATTCCAACACCTCGGTCATCGAACTGCTTGCCTCCGAGTTCAGGAATCGTGACATCCGTATGAGCCGGTACTTCTACGATGTGCGCGATACCGACGACGAGGTTGTCGCCAAGCTGCGCAAGGAAGCCGAAGAGGCGGTCGTCAGGGCCAAGGAGATCATCCGTAACCGGGTCGACCAGTACGGCGTGGCCGAAGCGCTGATTCAGACGCAGGGCTCACGCCGCCTGGTGGTGGCGCTTCCGGGCGTTTCGGACGAAGATCGCATCCGCAAACTTCTGAAGGGTACGGCGAAGCTCGAATTCAAGCTGCTCAGGGATAACGAAAGCATGCTCTCCTCCTTCGACCGCATCGACCGTTATCTTGCCGGAAGCCGGAAGCCGGCCGGCGCGGAACAGGGTGGGACGGGCGCCCCCGACACGACGGCGGCTCCGCCGCAGAGCCCCGGAGCGAAAGAGGAGAACCCGCTCTACGACCATATCGTGGTGCTGGAGAACGGGAGGGCCTATGTTCCGGAGTACTCGAGGGAGTACCTCGGCGGACTGTTCCAGCGCGAGGATATCGTCAAACTCCTGCCGAAGGATTCCGAGCTGAGGCTTTCGGCACGGTCGCTGGAGGGACAGGAGGGTGAGAAGTTCTACGACATCTACCTGCTGAAAAAAACGCCGGAGCTGACCGGAGGCGTGATTACCGAGGCCAAAGCCACGTTCGGCACGTCGTCGATCCAGCCCGAGGTGACCATGAAGATGAACCCCGACGGCACAGCCAAGTGGGCGAGGATCACCGGGGCGAATATCGGCCGGAGAATCGCCATCGTGCTTGACGGTGCGGTCTATTCCGCCCCTGTGGTGGAATCCAAGATTCCCGGAGGCAGTTCGGTCATCAACGGCATCGAAAGCATAGAGGAGGCGCAGGACCTCGAGATCGTTCTCAAGGCGGGCGCACTGCCGGCTCCGGTCCGGATAATCGAGGAGCGCACCGTCGGCCCCTCCCTCGGCGCGGACTACATCCGGTCCGGGCTCATGTCGGTAGGCTGGGGGCTCTTCGGCGTGGCTCTCTTCATGATTTTTTATTACAGCAAGGCCGGTTTCGGAGCCGATTTCGCTCTTGTGCTCAACATCCTGTTCGTGTTATCGGTCCTTGCGGGTTTCAGCGCCGCCCTGACCCTGCCCGGGATTGCAGGCATCGTGCTCACCATCGGCATGGCGGTGGACGCGAACGTGCTGATTTTCGAAAGAGTCCGCGAGGAGATCGCGGATGGCAAGAACGTGCGCGTAGCGGTGGATAACGGTTACAGCAAGGCCTTTTCCTCGATCATGGACTCGCAGATCACGACCATGGGCGCCGGCTTTCTGCTCTATATCTACGGTATCGGCCCCGTTCAGGGATTTGCCGTCACGCTCATGATCGGTACGGCGGCCAGTCTGTTTTCCGCGCTGGTTGTCACGAAGGTTATCTTCGAACTGCTGATCGCGAGGAACCTCATGACGGTCAAAAGCTTCGGTTAATCATTTAAAGGATGCTCAGTATGCGTTTGCTTGCAAACACCACCATAGAGTTCATCAGGTCCAGGAAGATCGCTTACATCGTTTCCCTTGTGCTCATCGCGGCGGGCCTCGTTTCCCTCGCCGTAAGGGGCCTGAATTTCGGCATCGACTTCAAGGGGGGTACGGAAGTCGTTGTGCGTTTCGAGGAGGAGGTCGGCGTGGGAGAGGTCAGATCGGTTCTCAGGGAGGCCGGGATCGGAGCCGAGGTGAAGAGCTACGGAGCCGATCGTTCGTTTCTCGTCCGGACGGATTTCAGCGGCGAGATCAGCAAGCTGAAAAACCTTGTGACCAATTCGCTCGACGACCGTCTTGCGGAGAACCCGCACGAAGTGCTGCGCATCGACGCCGTCGGTCCCAGTATCGCCTCCGATCTCAAGTGGGCCGCCCTGAAGGCCCTGATCGGCGCGTTGCTGGCCATTCTGCTCTACGTGAGCATCCGGTTCGAGTTCCGCTTCGCGGTTACCAGCGTGCTCGCCATCTTTCACGATGTGTTTATCGTACTCGGTATTTTCAGCATTTTCGGGGGCATGTTCGACTTCATGCCGCTGGAGATCGACCAGAGCATCATCGCGGCTTTCCTGACGATAGCCGGGTATTCGATCAATGACACGGTCGTGGTTTACGACAGGATCCGCGAGAACATCCGCACGAGTAAGTCGACGAACTACCCGCAGATTTTCAACATCAGCCTCAACCAGACGCTCAGCCGGACGGTCATCACTGCGGGAACGACCCTTATCGTCGTGCTCGTGCTGTTCTTCTTCGCCGGACCGGCGATCAGGGGCTTCACTTTCGCCATTCTGCTCGGCATTTCAGTCGGTACCTACTCGTCGATCTTCATAGCCGCCCCGCTTGCGTTCGACTGGCAGCAGAAGTCGAAGCGTCCAATCAAACTCCGCGGAGGGTGATCCCCCATGCCGTGGCATCCTGTTCCGCATTCGGTGCTTGCGGCGGCGGTCGCGCTGCTCCTCGCGGGGTGCGGCGCACTCCCTGAGAACGACGTCGTCGCGAAAGCCGGGAAGCTCGAACTGACGAGGGACGAGCTTCTTGCCTCCATTTCCTACCGCGATGCACGCGACAGCCTGACGGCGGCCTCCATCTACATCGAGGACTGGAAAGAGATGGCGGTGCTCTACCAGAGCGCCCTCGCGGCGGGCGTCGAGGAGGAGGGGGAGACGCAGCTCCTGATCCGGAAGGCCGTGCGCCAGATAACGGTGCAGCGCTATATCGACCGGATGCTGTCACGCGCGTCGGAAGAAGGGGCGTTCGCGGTCGATTCCGACGAGATCAGGGCGTTTTACGAGACCTTTCCATCCGAATTCGTCTGCACGGAACCCCACTATGCCGTCGAACGGTATTACGCGGCAAGCGCAGAGCGTGCCGCCCGGCTGAGGGATCTTCTGCTGGAGGAGGTAAGGAGTCCGGACGACTTCCATGAGAGGGTCGGGCGTACGGCTCCGGACCATGCGGAGACGAATCGCGCTCTGGTTGCGTCCCGGTTGAAGCCGGTGCGCAGGCTTTTTCTGGAAAACGAGCGCATGAAGTCGCTTCTCGAGGGCATGCAGCCCGGTGCGGTGTCGCCGGTGGTCGCCCTCGGTGACACCCTGTACGTCGTCATGGCCCTGCGCGACAGGGTAGGCGCAGGGGAGCGTCTCTCGCTGGCGCAGGCCCGGAAGGAGATCGAAGAACTTCTTACAGTTGAGAAACAAAAGCAGTATTATAGTACATTGCTGAAACAGGCAAGGGAAACCTATAAGTAGCCAGATCCGGAACGGCACGCTGGCAGCAAGCAAAGCCACACCATTATGAAAAAACGTTTGTCGGGGAGTATAGCGCTCAGTGCATTGATAGTGTTCGCCGCTGTTTCGGCTGCCGGGGCCTCGGTGGCCGACAGGATCGTCGCGGTCGTGGGCAACGAGATCATTCTGCAGTCGGAGGTCGATCAACAGGCGATGATGACCCGTTACCAGTATCCGGACGCCGCAGAGGATCCGGATCTCCGCGTCCGGATCCTCGAAAATCTCGTAACGCGAAAAATCGTGCTGACAAAGGCGCGGCTCGACAGCATTTCGGTCAACGAGGCGGACGTCGACCGGGAGTCGGCGTCCCGCCTGACTCTCTTGCGCAGGAGGTTCAAGAACATCAGGGAGATGGAAGCGGCGTTTTCAAAACCGTTCGCCGTGATCGAAAAGGAGATCAAGGACGATATCCGGGATCAGAAGCTGATCGACAATCTGAGGAGAAAGAAGATGGCCGGGGTCGCGGTCAGTTACGAGGAGGTTGAGGATTACTTCCGGCGCAACAGCGGGCGTCTCCCCGGGATTCCCGAAACGGTCGAGGTTTCGCAGATCATCATGTATCCGAAAGTGAGTGCCGCCAACAGGGCGGCCGCACTGGCCACCATCCGTGAAATCCGGGAGAACATCCGGACCGGAGGCGACTTCGCTTCCCTTGCCCGCGAGTACTCCCAGGATCCGGGCTCCGCGTCTCTCGGCGGCGACCTCGGATACAGCCGCCGCGGCGATTTTGTCAAGAGCTTTGAAGACACGGCCTTCTCCCTCAAGGAAGGGGAGGTTTCCGACATCGTCGAAACCCGTTTCGGTTACCATATTCTTCAGCTTCTCGACCGGGAGCCGGATGCGGTTCACGTTCGCCACATTCTGATCGCGTTCGACCGGGAAAACCTTGACGCTTCTGCGGCGAAAGCCGGGCTCGAGGCTGTTCGCGGCGACATTCTGGCCGGAAACGCATCGTTCGCCGAAATGGCTGAAAAACACTCCGACGATCGGGCGTCTGCGAGACTCGGCGGGCTGATCAGACAGGGGGATTCAGGGGAAACGATGTTCACCGTCGCTTCCCTGCGTGATCAACTCAAGGATGTCGTCGGTTCTCTGAAAGAGGTAGGGGCCGTGAGCGAGGTGGTCCGGATCGAACCGACGCAGGGCGAACCGTTCTACGCGCTCTTCATGCTCAACAAGAGGATTCCTGCGCATTCGCCGGACCTTTCCTCCGATTACGCCCGCCTTGAGAAGCTGGCGAAAGAGGAGAAGCAGAGCCGTCTTTTCCTGGAGTGGATCAACGAGCTGCAGGAGGAGGTTTACGTCAGGATATCAGACATCTAACCTGCGTACGTAGCGCGCGTTCTTCTCGATAAAGGTGCGCCGCGGATCGACCTTGTCCCCCATGAGGGTCGAGAATATCTGGTCCGCTTCCATGGCGTTCTCCACCGTGACCTGGAGCAGCGAACGGTGAGCCGGGTCCATGGTCGTGCTCCAGAGCTGTTCGGGGTTCATTTCGCCGAGGCCTTTGTAGCGCTGGATGGAGACGCCGGACTTCCCTTTCTGCATCTTCTTCATCGATTCGATAATGCTTGCGCGTTCGTCGTCGTCCCAGGCGTAGCGCTGTTCACGGCCGCTACGGATCAGGTAGAGCGGGGGCTGGGCGATGAACACCCTGCCGGCCTCGATCAGTTCGCGCATGTGCCGGAAGAAGAAGGTCAGAAGAAGCGTGCGGATGTGCGCCCCGTCGACGTCGGCGTCGGTCATGATGATGATCTTGCCGTAGCGAAGTTTCTCGACGGAGAACTCCCCTTCTCCGAAGCTCGTGCCGAGGGCGAGAATGATGGTCTTGATCTCGTCGTTTTCGAGCATCTTGTGCAGGCGGGCTTTCTCCACGTTGAGGATCTTGCCCTTGAGGGGAAGGATCGCCTGGAAACTGCGGTCGCGGCCCTGTTTTGCGCTGCCGCCCGCGGAATCGCCCTCCACGATGTAGAGCTCGCAATGCTCGGGGTCGTTGATGGAGCAGTCCGCAAGCTTGCCCGGGAGGCCGGAGCTTTCGAGCGCGGATTTGCGGCGGGTCAGCTCCTTGGCTTTTCTGGCCGCTTCCCTCGACAGCGCGGCTCCTTTCACCTTCTCGATCACTGTTTTGAGCACGGAAGGGTTGCTTTCGAAAAAATCCGAGAGCTGTTCGTTCAGGATGCTTTCGACGATGCTCTGGGTTTCGGAGTTCCCGAGCTTGGTCTTGGTCTGCCCCTCGAACTGCGGTTCGGCCACCTTGACCGAGACCACCGCCGTGAGTCCTTCCTTGAAATCGTCCCCGGTGAGGGATATCTTGAGGTTCTTCAGCAGGTCGTTTTTCTGCGCCGATGCGTTGAGCGTTCTCGTCAGGGCCTTGCGGAAACCCGTGACATGGGTTCCTCCCTCGTGGGTGTTGATGTTGTTGACGTAGCTGAAGACGTTTTCCTGGTAGGAGTCGTTGTACTGCAGGGCGATTTCGACCATGGTCGTGTCGCGTTCCCCGTTGATGTAGATGGGGGCCTTGACGAGGCTGATCCGGTTGTGGTCGGTAAACTTGACGAACTCCCGTATGCCGCCTTCGAAGTGGAAGGTTTCCTCCACGCCGTCCACATCGCTTACGACGATTTTCAGCGTACTGTTCAGGAACGCCAGCTCGCGCATGCGATCGACAATGACATCCTTGCGGAATTCGGTGGTTTTAAAAATAGACGCGTCCGGTTTGAAGGTCGTCTTCGTCCCGGTTTTGGAGGTTTTGCCGATAACCTGGACCTCGCACTGCGGAATTCCCTGGTGGTAACGCTGGAACCAGATCTTGCCGTCCCTGGACACTTCCACCTCGCACCACTCCGAAAGGGCGTTGACCACCGATGCGCCGACGCCGTGCAGGCCTCCCGAAACCTTGTAGGCGCCTTTGTCGAACTTGCCGCCCGCTCCGATAACCGTCATGACCAGTTCCAGCGCGGACTTCTTCTTCTCGGGGTGAATGTCCACCGGAATGCCCCGGCCGTTATCCGTCACGGTTACGGAGCCGTCCTCGTTCAGGGAGAGTTCGATGACGTCGTTGTACCCGGCCAGGGTCTCGTCGATCGAGTTGTCGACTATCTCGTAGATGAGATGGTGCAGGCCTCGCGCATGAACGTCGCCGATGTACATCGCCGGACGTTTCCGGACATGCTGTATGCCGTCGAGAATCTGGATATTGGTTGCTTCGTACGTCGTCTTTGCGGGGGAGGGGTTCTGGGTTTCTGGCATGTTGTGTTATCGTGGGAATGCGGTTTTCATCCAAAATCTTTGATCTTCAAAGATAGAAAAAATAGTGATGATATCCACGCTTGCAAGGGGGCGGTTGATTGCGCGCCGGAGGACGACAGGCGGAGTCGTTGTCCGCTGTCGTTCGGCTTCCGCGCTCACCAGGGATCGTTCATGAAGGCGTCGGTGACGTGCGTGAGCTCGTAATCGACGAGCCGTCCGCTGCGGAAGCGCCGGGCGAGGATGCCGACGACGTCGAACCGGCAGTCGGGCTCCGGTTCCCCGAGGTGAGCCAGATAGGCCGATGCAGCGCGGATGATCTCCCGTTGCTTTTCGGGCGTCACGGCTTCGAGGGGATCTCCGGCGGCCCTTGACGCGCGCGTTTTGACCTCGATGAAGCAGAGCGTGGCGCCCTCTTTGGCGATGATGTCTATTTCGTTCCTGCGGTACCGGTAGTTGCGCTCCAGAATGCGGTATCCCTTCCCGACGAGGTGCGAGAGCGCCGCCAGTTCGCCCTGGCGGCCGAGATCGTGCGGTGTCGTCGACATGGCACCTGTTACTTTTCCCCGAGTTGCTTGAGGCGGAAGGTCCGCCGGTGCAGCGGGCAGCGCCCGTGCCTGGCGATGGCTTCGACGTGCTGCCGGGTCGGATAGCCGAAATGACGTTCGAAGCCGTACTCCGGGAAGCGCTCTGCGTACTCCTTCATGAGCCGGTCCCGGTGCGTCTTGGCCAGAACGGACGCCGCCGCGATGGAAAACACCCTGGCGTCGCCGCCGACCACGGTCATGTAGGGGACCGGGAGGTGCGGCGTGAAACGGTTTCCGTCGACAAGAAGGAGGGAGGGAAGATCGGGGAGCGATTCCGCCGCCCGGTTCATCGCCAGCATGGTGGCCCTGAAAATGTTCACGCTGTCGATGGTGTGCCGGTCGACGACCGAGACGCCGTAGCTCTCCGCGGCTTCGCGGACGGCCGCCGCAAGGTCTTCTCGCCGTTCGGGATCGAGAGCCTTGGAATCGTTCAGGTCAAGCAGGGGTCCCCCGGGTTTGAAAAAACGGGGAAAGACCACCGCCGCCGCTACGACCGGCCCGGCGAGAGGGCCCCGTCCGGCCTCGTCGATGCCGCACACCCGTCGATGTTCCTTCCAGAATTTTTCCTCGTATTCCGCTGTTGATAACATGTGGGAGCGTCGATGCTCCGGTGGGCGGCGGAGCCGCCGGACAGGAGCGGTTTGCTGACGGTGTAACGAAGAAAAGTGATGAAAATTTGTGCTTTTAACAAAAATGTTAAATAATACAGGTTACATTCATTTCCATGAAGCGGGGGTCGGCCGGTGAGGTGAAGGGGTTAAACCCGCCAAGTTTACAAGTGTTACAACAGGCAGCGTATGAAGAAGACGGTTAAAAAGCAGCTATTGATGAACAAGTCAGGCGACGAGATCCAGGTCGCCCTCGTCGAAGAGGGGCGGCTGGCCGAGCTCGTGATCGAGCGGCCGGACAGCCTGAGAAGCATCGGTGACATCTACCTCGGCAGGGTGCACAAGGTTGTCGAGGGTCTCAAGGCGGCATTTGTCGATATCGGACAGAAATCCGACGGGTTTCTGCACTTCTCCGACGTCGGCACGACGAACGAGGACTACCGTGCGCTGATCGAGGATGACGACGATGACGAAAACGGCAACGGAGAGGACGAGGAGGAAGAGAAAGAGAGCGGCCGGGGAAACGCTGCCGCTTCTTCCGCCCAGGAAAAATCCCGGAACGGCCGGAAGAACGGTTCGGGAGGGCGCGCCGAGGGCAGGTCTTCCGACAGGAGGCGCCAGTCCTATACGCAGATGATTGCAAGCAAGCTCAAGCCGAACGACTCCATCCTGGTGCAGGTTATCAAGGAGCCTATCAGCAACAAGGGATCGCGGCTTACGTCGGATATCACTATCGCCGGTCGCTTCATGGTGCTTCTGCCGTTCGGCGGGAGCCAGATCGCGATCTCCCGCCGCGTCGTTTCGCGCAAGGAGCGCGGCCGGCTGAAAAAACTGGTTCGGTCGATGCTGCCGGAAGGGTTCGGCGCGATCATCAGAACCGTGGCCGAAAACCAGGAGGAGGAGCTCCTGAAAAAGGATCTCGAAAAGCTGCTGGTCAAGTGGGAGCAGATCGAGGAAAAGCTCAAGGACGCGCAACCTCCCCAGCTGATTTTCAAGGAAGATACCATCATTTCAAGTGTTCTGCGCGACTCCCTCACTACGGACGTGACCGAGGTGGTCGCCAATTCGTCCTCGATTCACAAGGAGACCCTGAACTATATCCAGTGGGCCGCTCCCGAGATGGAAAAAAACGTCAGCCTCTACCAGGGCAAACTTCCCCTGTTCGAGGGTTACGGCGTCGCCAAGGATGTCGAGTCCATTTTTTCGCGCAAAGTCTGGCTCAAGTCCGGCGGTTACATCATCATCGAACATACCGAGGCGATGGTCGTGATCGACGTCAACAGCGGGCGCTACGCCGCCAAGAAGGAGCAGGAGGAGAACTCCCTGAAGACCAACCTCGAGGCCGCCCGGGAGATTGTCCGCCAGCTCAGGCTTCGCGACATCGGGGGCATCATCGTGGTCGACTTCATCGACATGCTCGATCCGAAAAACGCCAAAAAGGTGTACGACGCCATGAAAGGCGAGCTGCGCCACGACAGGGCGAAGTCGAACATCCTTCCCATGTCGGAATTCGGGCTCATGCAGATCACGAGGGAGCGCATCAGGCCGAGCCTCATGCAGCGCATGGGCGACCAGTGCCCGGCGTGCGGAGGCAGCGGCGTGATCCAGGCCCGCTGCACCACGATCAACCAGATCGAGCGCTGGCTCAGGAAGTACACCCTGCAGCAGAAAACCCCCTTTCACCAGCTTGATCTCTACGTCAGCCAGACGGTTGCCGACCCTCTCCGTGAGAGCGACCGCAACATCGAGCTGCGCTGGTTTCTGCAGCACATGCTGTTCGTGCGTGTCAAATCGGACGAGAGTCTCAGAAGCGACGACTTCCGGTTCTATACCCGCAAGAACAGCAAGGACATCACGGCCGAGTTCAGCGATCTGTAGCGGCTCCCGGCAAAGGCAGAGTATCGGACAACCGGAGAAAAAGAGGTACCATCGAACGGACATGCAACTCGAAGAAACAAGAAAAAACATAGAGGAACTTGCCGCGCTTTCCTCTGACGAACTGAGGGATCGCTCCGGTTCTCGCGAGGTGTTTTTCGCCTTCAGGGAGCTCCTGAACAGCGGCGCGGCGCGGGCCGCCGAAAAGAGGAACGGGGAGTGGAAAGCGAACGCCTGGGTCAAGCAGGGCATTCTGGTCGGCATGAAGCTCGGCGTGATGCAGGAGAGCTCCGTTCCCCTGCCGGGAGGCAACGACTGGACCTTCGTTGACAAGGACACCTACCCGGTAAAACGGTTTTCGGCCGGGGACGGTGTGCGCGTCGTTCCCGGCGGCTCCTCGGTGAGGGACGGCGCCTATCTGGCGCCGTCGGTCGTCATGATGCCGCCGGCCTACGTCAACGTCGGCGCCTGGGTCGGCGAGGGAACGATGATCGATTCTCACGCTCTCGTCGGCAGTTGCGCCCAGATCGGGCGCAACGTGCATCTTTCGGCGGCATCGCAGATCGGCGGCGTGCTCGAACCTGTCGGAGCGGTGCCGGTCGTCGTGGAGGATGACGTGATGATCGGCGGAAACTGCGGAATATACGAAGGCACGGTCGTCCGTTCCCGGGCCGTGATCGGCACCGGGGTCATTCTCAACGGGTCGACGCCGGTCTACGACACGGTCAACGGATGCATCATCAGAAAAACCGGGGATGCGCCCCTCACGATTCCTGAAGGCGCCGTGGTCGTCGCCGGATCGAGAACGGCGAGAGGGGATTTCGCCGCGGAGCACGGCCTGGCGATCTATACGCCTCTTATCGTCAAGTACAGGGATGAGAAAACGGACAGCGCCACGGCACTGGAAAGCGCCTTGCGCTGAGAACGCCTTCCCGCCGCCAAGAGAACGTCCAGGAACTACGGCTATGAGACGCAACGTCCCGATCGGTTATAGAGTGGTGCGGATACTCGTGCTCTGGGTGGTCTGTGCCGGAACGGGTTTCAAGCCCGTTTCGGACCGCGAGAGCGAGTATTTTGCCGCCGCCAGCAGCATCGAACTGCTGGGAGAGATCTACAGGGAGGTCACGGAAAGCTACGTCGACGACATCGACCCATCGGCGTTCGTCTATGCAGGCATCGACGGCATGCTCGAGACCCTCGATCCCTATACGGTCTTTCTCGACAGCGAGGAGTCGGTGGAGCTCGACGAACTTACCAGCGGCCGCTACGCCGGGATAGGTGTCAGGATCGCACGGATCGGCGGGGAGGTGTTTGTCGTTTCGCTGATCGATGGTGCGGAAGCCTCCAAAGCGGGCCTTCGGGTCGGCGACCGCATCGTGAGCGTTGACGGACACTCTCTCGAAGGCAAGGATCTCGATGAGGTGAAAACGTTTATCAAGGGTCCGCCGGGCAGCAGGGTGAAACTTCGCGTACATCGTGAGGGCAGCAGGAAGTCCAGGCTCTTCAGGCTCACCCGCAGCGAGGTTAAGGTGAACAGTGTCCGCTACGCCGGCCTTTTCGGCTCCACGGGCTATTTCGAAGTGAGTACTTTCGGAAACCGCAGCGCTGACGAGCTCAGCCGCGCGATCGGTGAGGTGGAGGCGTCGGCCGAGCGGCTGAACCGGACCATGGACGCCGTCATTCTCGATTTACGGGACAATCCGGGAGGACTCCTGGGGGTAGCGGTCGATATGGCCGGGCTGTTCGTCGAGAAGGGGAGTCGCGTGGTCTCGACCAGGGGTCGTTCGAGCGACAGCGAAACCGGCTACCGGACCGAGCGCGAGCCGGTTGTGCATGAGCTTCCCCTTGTCGTGCTGATCAACGAGCGGAGCGCCTCGGCTTCCGAGATCGTTGCGGGCGCGATACAGGAACTCGACCGCGGCGTTATCGTCGGCGCCCGCTCTTTCGGCAAGGGCCTGGTGCAGTCGATCATTTCGCTGCCCTACGAATGCACGCTCAAGATGACCACCTCGAAATACCATACCCCTTCGGGCCGTCTGATCCAGAAGCTGCGCAACGGATGGGACGAGGGATCCCGCAAGGTTCTCAGGACCGGACGTTCCCAGGACGAGACAGCGGCGTTCTACACCCGTAACGGGAGAACGGTATACGGGGGCGGCGGCATCCTTCCCGATGTGCAGGTCGCCGACGACAGTCTCGGCGGCTACGAAACCGCCCTGCGCAAGGAGGGGATGTTGTTCAGATACGCGAACCGGTTCCGGGCGTCGAACGATTTCCTTCCCCCGGACGGCCTTGACGGCCGGGCGTTGATGGCCGATTTCGAAAACTTTCTCGATGAGCGGGAGTTTACCTACAGGACCCGGGCGGAACTGCAGCTTGACGACGTGAAAGCCGCGCTTGAAAGCCGGCCCGGCGGAGATTCGCAGAGGGCCGGAGCGCTGGTCGATTCGCTCGAACAGGAGATCGCCCTCCTCGCGGCCGGGGAGCGCACGCGTGAGGCAGGCAGCATCGCATTGGCTCTCGAACAGGAGATTCTCCGTCACTACGACGAGGACGCCGCCATCAGAAGCGGCGTCGAACGCGACCCGGTGGTGAAAAAGGCGCTCGACATCCTGCGCGATCCGGAGGCCTATCGGGAGCTTCTTCGCCCCTGAACCTGGCCCTGCTCCCCTTCTTCCAGCCTTCGTTCCGTTTCCCGTATCTTGCGGTGCACGCCAAGAGCGATCAGCAGGTTGCTGACGGTCAGCAGGCTTTCGGCCGCACCGTGCAGCAGGTCGTCGTGCGAGAGTGTCGGGAAGCCTCTGAGGTCGGTCGAAAGGTACATGAAAAAGACCGTGACCCCTATAAAGACCAGCACGAACCAGAAACCGAACACGGTCAGTCCCGGCAGAAGACCGGGGTCCCGTTTACGGATGACCAGGAGGGAGACGAGAAAGCCGAGGTAGACGACGCTGGAAATCTGCAGAATGGCATCGAAGATGTCCTCGCCCATGAACGATTGGGGCCTTCCGGAGATGAGCACGAGCCCGAGGGCGGCCATGACGCCCGAAACGCTTTCCTTGCGAATGGTTTTGAGTATCCCGAGGGATGCCGAGAGCAGCGAGAGGCTGCCGAAAAGGTTGACGGTTTCCGACAGGTCAAGCAGCACCGGGATGGCGTCCCCGCTGACGTGGTAGGCCAGTACGAACCAGCTTCCGATCCAGTGCGGTATCATGAAGAGCCCGAGGCGCCGGATGTCTTTTCTTCCGATCAGCGAGCCGTAACGGTAGAGCAGAAAGGCTGCGACCCCCCATTCGAGCGACGACGAGAGGTGGATGATCCAGTTCGGCAGTGAGAGAAGCATTTACGAGCCCTTTGTCAGATGGTAGATGTTTTTCATGAAGATCTTCATCTGAACGGTCCACGGTGCGGGCACCATTTTCTTGTACAGATAGGAGTCGAAGGTGATTCGCTGCACGTCTCTGTCCTCGCAGATCGCTACGAAGCTCTCCCTCCGCCGGTCGCTTTTGTAGTAAACCGATTGCAGTACCTGCAGCCCGAAAAATATCTGCGAGTACAGTTTCCTGAACTTCTTTTCGTAAGCGTGCAGGGGCTTGTCGTTCTGTATTTTCCCGATCATGGCCTCGGCCCCGAGGCGGCCCGAGCGCATGGCGAAGAATATCCCTTCACCGTTTGCCGGAGTGACCAGGCCGGCGGCGTCGCCTACCAGAATGACCCGGTCCGCGGCAAAGGATTTTCTCGGCTTCATGGGGATCTTCGCCGTCTCCTCGAGATAGGGTGTTTCCGTGATGCCGAGCTTTTCGATGAAACGGCGCTGCAGCGCCTTCAGGTCGTGCCTGCGGAATTCGGTGCCCGTGCCGACGGCGATGTGGTCGGTTTTCGGAAAGATCCAGCCGTAGAAGTCCGGTGAGACCTCACCGTCGAACCAGATTTCAACCAGCTCTTCGTAGGGTTTCATGGTGTCGCAGTAGCCGAACCGCTGCTGCATGGCGAGCACCTGCAGTTCGTTCGGGGGAAAGCCGAGCGCGGAAGCTGTTTTCGAGTTCGCGCCGTCCGCGCCGATGATGAACGACGCCTCGACCGGAGGGAGCCCTTTCGACAGATGGATGGAGTACCGGCCGTTTTCCTCCCGGATTTCCCTGACAAAGGCCTCGACGATAGCCGACCCGTACCGTTTCGCCCTGTCGCGGAGGTAGCTGTCGAAACGCTCCCGCCGAACCATGCCGACATAGCCGTTCGGCATCTCCATCGAGATCGTGCGTCCCCCGGGGGAGCGGACGCTCATCATCGAAAGCTTTTTTTCCACCAGCGGAGCGGGGATGTTGAACTCCTCGATGAGGCCGAGCGGGATGGCTCCGCCGCACGGTTTGACGTTTTCGAGATTCCGTTCGATAAGGACCGTCGAGATCCCGGCTTTTGCCAGATCCGCTGCGGCGACGGCTCCCGAAGGTCCGCCGCCTATGACTGCGACATCGTACATTGCTTTTCCCGTTTCAGAGGTTGTCCCGCTTCGGGCGGGAATGTCAGGCGAGTTTCGCTCCGAGGAACTCGCCGGCCTTCGTCATGTCGATCCGTTCCTGCGTCGCCGTATCGCGCCAGCGCGCGGTTACGGTGCCGTCTTCGATGGTCTGATGGTCGATTGTGAAGCAGTACGGCGTGCCGATCTCGTCCTGGCGGCGGTACCGTTTCCCGATCGAACCGGACTCGTCGTACTGGACCGGGAAGCTTTCCGAAAGACTTTCGCGGAAACGCGCGGCCTTCTCTCCCATCTCTCCCTTCTTCATGAGAGGAAGCACCGCCGCCTTGACCGGAGCGATTTTCGGGGAGAATTTCATCATGACGCGCTCCTCGCCGTCAACGACGTCTTCCGTGTAGGCGTCGCAGAGCAGGGCGAGGAAGAGGCGGTCGCAGCCGGCGGAAGTTTCCACCACGTAGGGGATGTAACGCTCGCCGGTTGCCTGGTCGATGTATTCCATGTTCTTGCCGGAGAACTCCTGATGCTGCCGGAGGTCGAAATCGGTTCGGGAGTGTATCCCCTCTATTTCCTCGACGCCGAACGGGAACGAAAACTTGATGTCGTAGGCCAGGTCCGCGTAGTGGGCAAGTTTGTCGTGGCGGTACCAGTGAAGCTTTTCCCGGTCGATCCCGAGGCGGTCGGTGTACCAGGAGAAACGCTCCTCCCGCCACGCCTCGAAAGCCTCCTGCTGGTCGCCCGGCTTGACGAAGTACTGCATCTCCATCTGTTCGAACTCCACCATGCGGAAAATGAAGTTGCCTTTCACGATTTCGTTTCGAAAAGCCTTGCCGATCTGTGCGATGCCGAACGGCACCCGCATGCGTGAGGACTCCCGGACGTTATGGAAATTCACGAAAATGCCCTGCGCGGTTTCGGGGCGCAGGTAGACGATGCCCGACGAATCCGCCAGGGCGCCCATGTTGCACTGGAACATCAGATTGAACTGGCGCACCTCCGTCCAGTCGGCCGAGCCGGTGTCCGGGGCCTTTATCTCCTCGGCGACGATGATATCGTAAAACGCCTTGTTCGGGTCTTCGGATTCCGACGCCCGTTCGTAGTAGGTGCCTACCCTCCGGGCGTCCTCTTCCCTCTTCTCCTTCCGCAGTTTTTCGATATGGTTCTCGATCAGATGATCCGCGCGGTAGCGCCGTTTGGTGGTCTTGTCGTCGATCATGGGATCGTTGAAGCTCGAAACGTGCCCCGACGCTTCCCAGACGGTCGGGTTCATCATGATCGATGCGTCGATGCCCACGATGTTGTCGTGCTTTCTCGTCATCGAGTTCCACCAGAGATCCTTGACGTTTTTCTTCATTTCGCTGCCGAGAGGGCCGTAGTCGAAGCAGGAGGAGAGCCCCCCGTAGATCTCCGACGAAGGGAAGACGAAGCCGCGCCGTTTGGCCAGCGATACCAGTTTGTGCATGATTTTATCGGGCGACAGGTTCGCCTGTCGCACCCGGTCGTGATCTGAAGCGCTCATCGAAAGGTCAGTACTGTTTGAGGAAAAGAAACCCTGCGTTTCCCGACGGAAACCAAACCCGAATATACATAAAACAACCTGGATTTAACAGGGTACGGCCGCTACCCGGCGGAGGGTCTCCCGGCGCCCCGGTCCGCCGGGAGGGAAACTTTTTCTTGATTCCCCCGGTATTTATTACTACATTACTGATTAGTTATATAGTTAAATTGTTTGCGGGGCTCCCGGCGAACCTCCGGCGGCCCGTCCCCGCCCGTATCACGATAGTTAAAAAGCGCCATGCTTCGATACAGCGACATGATCGACGACGCTCTGAGCCGTGTTCGTGAAATCATGCCGTGGGACCTGGTCGAACGGATAAAGGGGAACCCTTCCCTTCTCCTGCTCGATATCCGTGAACCCGGCGAGTACGACGCGATGCGCATACCGGGTTCGATGAACGTGCCGAGAGGCGTGCTCGAAGCGGCATGCGAGTGGGATTTCGAGGAGACCGTGCCGGAGCTGGTGAAGGCCCGCGGGCGGGAAGTGGTCGTGGTCTGCCGTTCCGGACGCCGCAGCGCTCTTGCGGCCGATACCATGCAGCGTCTCGGCTATGCGAACGTGGTGTCGCTCAAAACGGGCCTGAGGGGGTGGAACGATTTCGACGAACCGTTCGAGAACGCGACCGGTGCCCCGGTGGAGCCGGAAGATGCGGACGCGTTCTTTCTGCCGGAGGTGCGCCCTGAACAGAGGGCGCCGGCTATGAACGCCTGAGCCGGCGGCGGCGATAACCGGATGTTTCAGGAAGCTTTTCTTAACGAAGTGTAAAAGGAGACAGTGCAATGGAGGAGATCAAAAGCAACGCGGAGCTGAACTGCGAGGGGATGAACTGTCCCCTGCCGATTCTGAAAACCAAGAAGGCGATCGACGGCATGGAGAGCGGTCAGGTGCTGACGATGACCGCTACCGATCCCGGTTCGGTCAACGACATGGATTCCTGGTCGAAGCGTACCGGCAACGAAGTGCTCTCCCATACGGAGTCCGGTGGGGTGCACACCTACCTTATCAGGAAAAAGTAGGGGGTTGTCGTGGATCTCGTGGCCTCAAAAAAGTGCTCCGAACGCAGCCTTCCGCTACCGAGGCTGATGGTGTCGGCTGCTTCGAAGAGCTCGGGGAAGACGGTCGTCACCCTCGGTCTCCTGCGCTATTTCTCGTCCAGGGGCGAGCGGGTGACAAGCTTCAAGAAGGGGCCCGACTACATCGATCCCATGTGGCACCGGCGGGCCGGCGCGGCCGACTGCCGCAATCTCGATCCCTGGATGATGGGGCGTGACGTCTGCCGTGCGGCATTCTCGCGAACCGCGGCGCGGCACGGGGGGATCGCTCTTCTGGAAGGCAATCACGGTCTGCACGACGGTATGGATCTGGACGGCGAGGACAGCAGCGCCGGGCTCGCCTCCCTGCTCGACGCCCCTGTTCTGCTCGTCCTGGACAGCCGGAAGATGAACCGGGGGGCGGCGGCGCTTGTGCTCGGACTGCAGGTGATGGTTCCCAGGGTGAGGATAGGCGGTGTCATTCTCAATCAGGTGGCGGGCCGTCGGCAGGAGTCGAAACAGAAGCTCGCCATCGAGAGGTTCTGCAACGTTCCGGTGCTGGGCTCCCTGCCGAAGGACGAGGCTCTGCGGATGCCGGAACGGCATCTCGGCCTGATCACGGTGGACGAGGCCCCCGACGCAGGGGAGTTCATCCGGCGCGTATCGGACATGGTCGAACATCACTGCGATATGGCGGCCATACGGGAGTTGTTCCAGAGCGCGCCGCCGATGGAGATCGCGCCGGACGAGGCAACTCCCTCCGTCGACGCCGCGAGAGCGCGCATCGGCGTGTTCCGCGATCCGGCGTTCTGCTTTTACTATCCCGACAATCTCGAGGCGCTTCGTGCGAGCGGAGCCGAGCTGGTGTTCATCGACTCTTTCACGGCCGGAGCCCTTCCCGACATAGACGGTCTCTATCTCGGCGGAGGGTTCCCGGAATCGTTTTTCGGGGAGCTGAGTGCGCAGACGACATTGCTCAGGGATGTCCGCGAGCGTATCGATGGCGGACTTCCGGCATGGGCGGAATGCGGCGGCCTGATCTACCTCTCCGCCAGCGCCTCGAGGGACGGCCGGCGCTGGCCGCTCGCCGGGGCGCTGCCCCTCGATATCCGCTACCAGCGCCGTCCCGCCGGATGCGGCTATGTCTCCCTGGAGAGCCGGATCGATTCGCCCTGGTTCGGAAGGGGCGAGCGGTTGAGGGGGCACGAGTTCCACTACTCCAGACCGGCAGCAGTTCCGTCGAGGCTTTCCAGCCAGTTCGAACTCTCACGCGGTTTCGGCCTGGACGGAAGGAGCGACGGCATTCTCCACAGGAACCTGTTCGCCTCCTACTCGCATCTGCACGCGGCCGCCACTCCCTGGTGGGCCGGGCGGTTCGTCTCGCTCGCCGCCTCGTTCAGGGACTCGGGCTCCGCGGCTGTTGCCTGAACGGCCCGGTTTGGCCCGGAAGAAGAAAAATGAGTGGGCCGGATGAAAAGCTGTTGTTATATTTGTTACTATATAACTATATAGTTATATTATCAGGATACTCTTCAGAGAATTCAGGAAATCGGTAATTCGCTTCAATCGCAAATCACAGAAAACAGGAGAAAAACATCATGTCTATCCAAGTGAACGGTGTCAGCTACGAGACCGACGAAAACGGCTACCTTGTCAACCTCGACGACTGGAACGAGGATGTTGCGCTCAAGCTCGCCGAAGGCGAGGATGTCTCGATGGGGGAAAACGAGTGGCAGATTGTCAGTTTTCTCAGAAACTACTACGAAGAGTACCAGATCGCCCCGGCCGTCAAGGTCCTGACGAAGGCTATCGCGAAGGAGCAGGGAATGGACAAGAAAGAGGCCTCTGAATTCCTCTACGGCATGTTCCCCAAAGGACCGGCTCTGCAGGCCTGCAAGATCGCCGGTCTTCCCAAGCCGACCGGCTGCGTGTAACGTTTCGGCCGGTTCCGTCCGGCCGGAAACCTATCGAGAATCAAAGGAGATATCATGGATAGTACCAAGGAAGGCGCATCGAAAGCGGCGTGCGGGTGCAACGGGTGCGCTCCGGAGGAAAACGGCCGTTTTCTCAACGCCACGCCCATGCTCAACGAGCTGGAAAGCGGTCCCTGGCCGAGTTTTGTCTCGGGTTTCAAGGAGATGGCCGAACGGACGAAAAAGCCCATGCTGCGCGGGGTGCTCGATCAGCTCGAATACTCCTACAAGACCAGGATGGGCTACTGGAAGGGCGGTCTCGTGACGGTGGAGGGCTACGGCGCCGGTATCATCACGCGCTATTCGATGATCAAGGACAAGTTCCCCGAGGCGGCCGAATTTCACACCATGCGGATCCAGCCCCCGCCCGGACTGCACTACAACACGGCCATGCTGCGCGAGCTTTGTGACATCTGGGAGAAGTACGGCAGCGGCATCATCACCCTTCACGGGCAGACCGGCGACATCATGCTGCAGGGCATCGAGCAGGATAAGGTGCAGGAGTGCTTCGACGAGCTCAACCAGAAAGGGTGGGATCTCGGCGGCGCCGGTGCCGGCATGCGGACGGGGGTTTCGTGTATCGGCCCCGGGCGCTGCGAGAACGCCTGCTACGACAACCTGAAGCTTCATTTCAAGGCGCTGAAGCATTTCTCGGGCCAGGTGCACCGTCCGGAGTGGAACTACAAGATCAAATTCAAGTTTTCCGGTTGCCCGAACGATTGCACCAACGCGATCATGCGCTCGGATCTGGCGGTTATCGGCACCTGGAAGGACGCCATACAGATCGACCGCGACGAAGTGAGGGCGTGGATCGACGAACGGGGCATCGACACGCTGGTCAATCAGGTGATAAGCAACTGCCCTACAGGGGCGATATCCCTGAAAGACGGCGAGATGGAGATAGAGTCCCGCGACTGCGTCCGGTGCATGCACTGCCTGAACGTCATGCCGAAAGCTCTTTCCAAGGGAGAGGAGCGGGGCATCTCGCTGCTCATGGGCGGGAAGAACACCCTGAAAGTAGGCGTCAACATGGGTTCGCTTATCGTGCCGTACATGAAGATGGAGACCGACGAGGACATCGAGGAGTTTCTCGAACTGATCGAGGAGATCATCGACTGGTGGGACGACAACGGGCTCGATCACGAGCGTATCGGCGAAACCATCGAGCGGGTCGGTCTGAAACAGTTCATCGAGGGAGTGGGTCTCGAGGCCGACATCAACATGGTATCCCGCCCGCGCGACAATCCCTACTTCAAGGCGAAATACTGATTTCCGGAACAACCGGCGTCCCGCCTTTCCGCCCATTGCGGTGCGGACGGTGCGGCGCTCCGCAAATTTTACGAAGATGAGCAGCCCAGAAAGAACATGGAAGACGATAGAGTCGGGGCCCCATACCTACGAAGAGGCCCTGCACCCGGTCGTCAGAAAGAATTACGGCAAATGGAAGTACCACGAGATTCCCAAGCCCGGCGTGCTGAAGCATGTGGCGGAGAGTGGTGACGCGATCTATACGGTCAGGGCCGGAACGCCGCGCCAGGATACGGTCGACATGGTGCGAACGCTCTGCGACATCGCCGACAAGTATACCGACGGCCACCTTCGCTTCACGGTGCGCAACAACGTCGAGTTCATCACCCCGAACCAGGAAAACGTCGAGCCGATGATCAGCGAGCTCGAATCGCTCGGGTTTCCCGTCGGAGGGACCGGCATGTGCGTCTCCTCGGTCGCCCATACCCAGGGGTGGCTGCACTGCGACATTCCTGCGACCGATGCCTCGGGTGTCGTGAAGTCGATGATGGATACGGTCTACAAGGAGTTCAAGGACATGCAGATGCCCAACAAGGTCAGGCTCTCGACCTCCTGCTGCGCGATCAACTGCGGCGGGCAGGCGGATATCGCCGTCGTGGTAAAGCACACCCGTCCTCCGCGTATCAATCACGATCACCTCTCCAAGATCTGCGAGCTTCCCAAGGCCGTTGCCCGTTGTCCCGTCGCCGCAATCCGCCCGACCGTGGTCGACGGGAAGAAGTCGCTCATGGTCGACGAATCGAAGTGCATCTGCTGCGGCGCCTGCTTCGGAGCGTGTCCCGCGATGGAGATCAATCATCCCGAGCATTCGAAATTCGCCATCTGGGTCGGAGGCAAAAACAGCAACGCCCGCACCAAGCCGTCGACCATGAGCATCGTGGCGCACAACCTGCCGAACAATCCGCCCCGCTGGCCGGAAGTCACCGAGGCGCTCGGTCGTATTCTGACGGCTTACAAGGAGGGGGGGCGGCCCTGGGAGCGTGTGGGCGAATGGATCAACCGTATCGGCTGGAAACGGTTTTTCGAGGAGACCGGCCTTGTTTTCGACGAGGACATGATCGACAGCTACCGCCATGCACGTACGACGTTCAACCAGTCGGCGCACGTGCGTTTCTAAGCCGAACGTTAAAGGAGAAAGCATGAAGGCAGATTCAAATCCCATTCTCGATTTTGCGGAGGAGTATGTTTTTCCGGAGTTCGCCGAGCTCAGGGGGACCGACAAGATCGTCGCGTTCGGGGATCAAAGCCACAAGTGTCCGGTCTACGTCCGGCAGACTCCTCCCTGTTCGGCCGAATGCCCCGCCGGGGAGGATATCCGCAGCATCAACCGCTTCCTGAACGGGACAGACCCCTCGGACGATCCGATGAAGTCCGCCTGGGAGACGGCGGTCGACACCAATCCCTTTCCGGCCGTGATGGGCAGGATCTGCCCGCATCCCTGCCAGGGCGCCTGCAACCGGGGAGTGCACGACCAGAGCGTGGCGATCAATGCGGTCGAGCACGCGATCGGCGACTACGGGATAGAGAACGGTCTCAAGCTGCCGGGTCCCGGTCCGGAAACCGGCCGCCGGGTGGCGGTTATCGGCGGCGGCCCGGCAGGGCTGTCGGCGGCCTACCAGCTTCGCCGCAAAGGTCACGCGGTGACGATCTACGACGCCAACCGGAAGCTCGGCGGCATGGTCCTTTACGGGATCATGGGATACCGCGTGGACCGCAAGGTGCTCGAAGCCGAGATCGCCCGCATCATCGATCTCGGCGTCGAGACGAAGATGGGCGTCCGCGTCGGGCACGACGTGACGCTCGAACAGCTCGAGGCCGAGTACGACGCGGTCTTCGTCGGGGTCGGCGCGCAGGTCGGCCGGGGTCTTCCCGTGCCGGGGTTCGAGGGGAATTCCGGCTCGACAAATGCCATCGACTTTCTGCGGAACTACGAGGTGTTGGGAGACGACATCCCCGTCGGCAAGAAGGTGGTCGTGATCGGAGACGGCAATGTGGCCATGGACGTGGCGCGGCTCGCCCTGAGGCTCGGTTCGGAAGCGGCGGTGGTTTCCGGCGTACCGCGCGAGGAGATGGCCTGCTTCGAGAACGAGTTCGAGGATGCCGTGCGCGAAGGTGCTGCGATGCACTATATGACCGGAACGCTCGAGGTGCTTACCAACGGACGGGGCATCACGGGGCTGCGCTGTTCCGCCATGACGAGAAAGGAGAAAGGCGAAGAGGGATGGAACTCGCCCATTCCCTTCCTGCGCTACAAAAGCAGCGGTGAGCCCTTCGATATCGACGCCGACATGGTGGTCGCGGCCATCGGCCAGACGACGGACATGCGGGGACTCGAAGCGGTGCAGAACGGCTCACCCTGGCTCAGGGTGGACCGCAATTTCAGGATTCCCGGACGGGAGAAGCTCTTCGGCGGCGGCGACGCCATCAAGGTCGACCTGATCACCACCGCGGTCGGTCACGGCCGCAAAGCGGCGCAGTCGATAGACGCCTTTCTCCGGGACGAACAGATGCCGGAACAGGGATACCGCGAGGTGACGAAGGTGCATAAACAGGATGTGCTCTACTTTCTCCCCGTTACCCAGGCGAAGCGCGAAATGCTGGAACCGACCGATGTCGTGGGGAACCACGATGAACTGCTGCTTCCGCTTTCGCCGGATGAGGTACGGGCCGAGTCGGAACGCTGCATGAGCTGCGGGCTCTGCTTCGACTGCAAGCAGTGCGTCTCCTTCTGTCCCCAGGAGGCGATAACCCGTTTCCGCGACAATCCGACCGGAGAGAAGGTCTATACCGATTATTCGAAATGCGTCGGTTGCCACCTCTGTTCGCTCGTCTGTCCTTCGGGGTACATCCAGATGGGCATGGGCGACGGTCTGTGAGCCCGCCCGTGAACAGTGAACCAGTTAAACCACGTGCTATGAGCGACGACATGATCCGGAGCGTCGAAGCGGCCATCGAGGCCTCGGAACACTGGACGGAGACGGGATGGCCCGTAGCGTTCGGGCCGCGCGGCGTCGAGGTGCCGAACATGAAGGCTGCCGAGGAGCTCCCCCGGAACGCGGTCTATCGCCAGGAGGCTCTCAACTACTGGCTGCAGGTGAGCCTTGCGGGCGCCGATACCGCCGAGGCGGGCCGCAGGGCCCTCAGAGCCCTCAGGGAGGGATGCCTGGATGACGCCGACGACGCCCTCTATTTCTGCCACTACCTCGAAAAGCCGTTCGAAGGGCACGCCGGAACCTGGATTCCGCTTTACGAAGCTTTCAGGGCATCGCGCTCGATAAACAATTAACCGTGAACAACCGTGAACATAGGAATACTCTTGAAGGAAGGCCCCTACAACCACCAAGCGTCGGATACGGCCTACAAATTCGCCGAAGCGGCGATAGCGCGGGGGCACAAGGTGGATGCAGTTTTTCTTTACAACGACGGCGTCACCAACGTCACACGCCTCATGGATCCCCCGCAGGACGACAGGAACATCGCCGGACGCTGGAGCGAACTTTCCGCTAAACACGGTGTCGAGGTTCTGGCCTGCATCGCCGCGTCGAAACGCCGCGGCATCAGCGAGGAAGTCCTCATCGAAGGCGGTGAAATCACGGGGCTCGGCACATTGACCGATATCGCCATCCGCAACGACAGACTTGTAACCTTCGGAGACTGAAACCATGACGGAAGAAAGCTCGAACATCAGAAAGATCATGCACGTCATGCGCCATGCGCCGCACGGCTCGATCTACACTTACGAGGGTCTGGAGATGATCCTCATCATGGCGGCCTATGAACAGGATCTCTCCGTGGCCTTCATCGGCGACGGCGTCTACGCCCTGAAAAAAGGTCAGGACACCGAAGGCATCGGCATCAAGGGGTTCGCCAAAACCTTTCCAGCCCTCGACGGCTACGACGTCGAGAAGCTTTACGTCGACGAGGCCTCTCTCGCCGAGCGCGGTCTCCGGGAAGAGGATCTCCTGGTCGATGTCGAGGTAATGAGTTCCCGGGAGATCGGCCGGCTCATGAGTGAACAGGACGTGGTCATCCATCACTGAGAGGCCCCGGCGGCGGCCAACGAACAAACTTCAAAGCCATTTCTCATGCTCCATACCATCAACAAATCCCCTTTCGATACCTCGACGATGGAGACCTGTTTCAGGTTTCTGCAGCCGGGTGATCCCGTGCTCTTCATCGAGGACGGGGTGTACGCCGTCCAGTCGGGCAACCGGTTCGAGGCCGGCATCGGCGAGGTCATGAAAAACAATCAGGTATACGCTCTCAAACCCGATCTCGATGCACGCGGCATCGATTCGGTAACCGGCGGTGTCCGGACGGTCGACTACGACGGTTTTGTCGGTCTTGTCGAAGAACACCGCATGAACAGCTGGCTCTGAATCTGCAGGCGGCTCTTCGGAATCATCACACAATGGCACACAATGAGTACAACCCTGGAAAAGGCGATCCGGGAACGCCGTGAGGAGATTGTTTCCCTGTGGCGGGGGAAGGTTTTCGACCGGCTCTCCGACAAGATATCGCCGGGGACACCGATAGGAGATGCGTTCGTCGAGGGCATGGCCATGATCCTCGACGGATTCGCGTCCGGCGACGGCAGCCTCCGCAGGGAGGGAGTGACGACGGTCGCTCGCATCCTTGCCGTGCACCCTTTCCGCCCCTCGCACGCGCTCTCGATGTTCGTCGATCTGAAAACCGTCCTGCTGGAGACTGTTCCTGGCGGGGAGGAGGGCGCCGAATGCGTCCGGCGCATCGACGAAACGACCCTGGAAGCGTTCGACAGCTTCATGGAGCACCGTGAAACCATCTACCGGCTCAAGGTCGAGGAGAGTCAGAAGAGGATGCACATGCAGCTGAGGGGGAAGCGGTCATGAAAAAAATACTCATGCCCCTCTTGATGGTGGCGGCGCTCGCGCTCGTGCCCTATGTCGGGGTCGAGTACGCGGGGCTCGGCTACCTTTTCGGTGTCCTGATTCCCTATGCGGCCGCGTTTCTTCTTGTCGCGGGTTTTCTCTACAGGATGGTCGACTGGCTCAGAAGGCCCGTGCCGTTCAATATTGCAACGACCTGCGGACAGGAAAAATCGCTGGACTGGATCGGGCAGCAGAAGCTGGAATGCCCCCCCACACGCCGGCATGCTGCGTTGCGTGTGCTCTCGGAAGTGATCTTTTTCCGCTCGCTCTTCCGCAACAACAAGGCGGAACTCCGCAAAGGGCCCGACCTCGCCTACGGTTCACACAAGTGGCTCTGGCTCGGAGGGCTTGTCTTCCACTGGTCCCTTCTGGTGATCGTGCTGCGTCACAGCCGTTTCTTTTTCATGACGCCGGGACCTTTTTTCCAGTTTCTCGAGGATGCCGACAGCTTTTTCGACGTTACCGTACCGGCACTCTACATGACCGACGTCCTGGCGCTCGCCGCCGTGACCTTTCTGGTGCTCCGCAGGATTCTGGACGCGAAGATGAGGGTGCTGTCGCTGCAGACCGATTACTTTCCGCTTTTTCTGATCGCCGGTATCGTGCTGGCCGGAATCGGCATGCGCTATGTCGCGAAGGTCGACGTGATGCCGGTCAAGGTTCTGATGCTCGGTCTGATGGACTTCAGTTTCAATCCTCCGGGAGAGATCGGTGCGCTCTTCTACGTCCATCTCTTCCTGGTCTGCGTGCTCGCCGTCTACTTCCCCTTCAGCAAGCTCATGCATATGGGGGCGATCTTTCTGAGTCCCACCCGGGCGATGCCGAACAACAGCCGGGAAAAGAGGCACGTCAATCCGTGGAATGCCCCCGTCAGGTTCCGGACCTACGCCGAATACGAGGACGAGTACCGCGAAAAGATGAAAAAGGCAAAACTCCCGGTCGAAAAGGAGTGACTCATGTCAAAATACCTTCCAAAACAGTCGGAGCTTGTCAAGGAGTTCGAGGAAAAGCCGGGCGTGCTCAAGGGGGATTACGCAAAGAGCGAGTGGTGGGAGACGCCGCTCGAGTTTCGCGAAGGAAATTTCTGTTTCCCCGCCAAGCCCGAGGTGCTCGAGGAGCTCGGTTTTCCCAATCCCCGCAAGTGGGCGCCCACCGACGATGACTGGAAGCTGCCGGACGGATGGCAGAAGACCGTCATGGACGGCATGAAGGAGCGCCTGAAGAAGTACCGCTCCCTCAAGCTCTATCTGGATTCCTGCATGCGCTGCGGCGCCTGCGCCGACAAGTGCCACTACTTTCTCGGGACCGGGGATCCGAAGAACATGCCGGTACTGAGAGCCGAACTGGTCCGCTCGGTCTACCGCAACGACTTTCCCCTGGTCGAGAAGATCCTCAAGGGATTTTCCGGATCGCGAAAGCTCACCCCGGAGGTGCTCAAGGAGTGGCACATGTACTTCTACCAGTGCACCGAATGCCGCCGCTGTTCGGTGTTCTGTCCCCTCGGGATCGACACGGCCGAGATCACCATAATGGTGCGGGAGATACTCCAGCTCGTAGGTCTCAACAACAACTGGACGCTGGCTCCGGTGGCGAACTGCAACCGCACGGGGAACCATCTGGGCATCGAGCCGCACACCTTCGTGCAGAATATCGAATCCCTCGTGGACGATATCGAGGATCTGACGGGGGTCACGGTGAATCCGACCTTCAATCGCAAGGGGGCCGAAATTCTTTTCATCACCCCCTCCGGCGACGTGTTCGGCGATCCGGGCGTCTACACCATGATGGGTTACCTGCTCCTGTTCCACCATATCGGTCTGGACTACACCATCAGCACCTATGCATCGGAAGGGGGCAACTTCGGGCTCTTCACCTCGAACGACATGATGAAGAAGCTCAACGCCAAGATGTATCACGAGGCCCGGCGGCTGGGGGTGAAGTGGATTCTCGGCGGCGAATGCGGCCACATGTGGCGCGTGGTGCATCAGTACATGAACACCATGAACGGTCCGGCCGACTTTCTCGAAGAGCCCGTTTCGCCGGTCACCGGCACGAAGTTCACGAACGCAAAAGCGACCAAGATGGTGCACATAGCCGAGTTCACGGCCGATCTGATCCACAACCAGAAGCTCCGGCTCGATCCCAGGCGGAACGATCATCTGCGCACAACCTTTCACGATTCCTGCAATGTCGCGAGAGGAATGGGCATGTTCGAGGAGCCGCGCTACGTGCTCAACAAAGTGTGTAACTCGTTTCATGAAATGGCCGAAAACACCATCCGGGAGCAGACCTTCTGCTGCGGCTCCGGGAGCGGCATCAACGCCGAGGAGTACATGGAAATGCGCATGAAGGGGGGGTTCCCCCGGGCCGATGCCGTCCGTCGCGTGAAGGAAAAGCACAAGGTGGACTCCCTGGTGACGATCTGCGCCATCGACCGTGCCACCCTTCCTCCGCTCATGCGCTACTGGACCCCCGGTGTGTCGGTTTACGGTCTGCATGAGCTCGTCGGCAACGCGCTGGTCATGGAGGGCGAGAAAAAAAGAACCGAGGATCTGAGGGAAGAGCCCATGGCCGGATTCGAAGACGGGGATGACGATGAAGAGTAGTACGCTGTTGATGCTGTTCTGCGGAGCCGCGCTGGCGGCCCTCGTGACGATCACCGCCCTCAGGCTGGACGGCGGAGGGGCCGAAACGGTTCCCGCGGCCGGGCCGGCCGCGGTCGACAGCACGGTCTGCATCGCGCCGACGGAGTACATGCGATCGCACCATATGAAGATGCTCGACAAGTGGCGCGACGAAGCGGTGCGCGAGGGTGAGAGGACGCACGTCACGCCCGACGGGCGCAGGTTCGAAAAGAGCCTGAAGACCTGTCTGGGATGCCATTCGAACAACCGCATGTTCTGTTACATGTGCCACCTGTACGCCAATGTCAAGCCGACCTGCTGGAACTGCCACCTCTCGCCCATAGAGATACCGCCGCAATGAACCAACAACGCAGAGAGTTTCTGAAGAGAGCCGGTCTCGCCGGTCTCGCCGGTCTCGGCGCCGTCGCGGGTATCATTCCCACGTTCGCGCTGGAGAAAACCGATCCTTCGGTCTTTTCGAACCGTCCCGTTCCCGGTGCAACCCGCTGGGGGATGCTCATCGACACCCGGAAATGCCGGGACGGGTGCGACGAATGCGTCGCCGCCTGTCACCGGACGCACAACGTGCCCGACTTCGGCGACTCGAAGAACGAAATCAAATGGATCTGGAAAGCGCCCTATGAAAAGGCGTTTCCAACCTCGAGCCGGCAGTTCGGGAGCCGGAACCTCGACGGGCTGGAGGTGCTGACGCTCTGCAACCACTGCGCGGAGCCGCCCTGCACCAAAGCCTGCCCGACAAAGGCCACCTTCAGGCGCTGGGACGGGATCGTCGCCATGGATTACCATCGCTGCATCGGCTGTCGCTTCTGCATGGCGGCCTGCCCTTACGGGTCGCGGAGCTTCAACTGGCTCGATCCCCGTCCGGCGATCGAAACGTACAGCCCGGATTACCCGACCCGCGAGCGGGGTGTCGTCGAGAAATGCAATTTCTGTTCGGAGCGGCTCGTCAAGGGGCTTCAGCCCGCCTGTGTCGAAGCCTGCCGGGGAAAGGCCATCACGTTCGGAGACCTGAACGATCCGGAGTCGGCCATCCGCACGATGCTCGCGGAGAACGAAACCGTGCAGCGCAAGCCGGAGCTCGGCACGCTGCCTTCAGTATTCTACATCATCTAATGTGAAGCCATGATCGAGAAAGCGCTCAAGGGAAACCGTACATACTGGTCATGGGTGGCACTGCTCTGCGTGATCATTGCGGCCGGCCTTTCCGCCTGGAGCCGCCAGTTGAACCTCGGGCTCGGCGTCACCGGCATGGGGCGCGATATCAGTTGGGGGATCTACATAGCGCAGTTCACCTTTCTGGTCGGGGTGGCCGCCTCGGCCGTGATGGTTGTGCTGCCCTACTACCTGCACAACCAGAAAGCCTTCTCGAAAATCGTGATCGTGGGCGAATTCCTTGCCGTCTCGGCGGCGGCCATGTGCATGCTCTTCATTCTGGCGGACATGGGCAAGCCCCAGCGGGTTCTCAACGTTCTCCGGTATCCGTCACCCCGTTCCATGGTTTTCTGGGACGTGCTCGCGCTCAACGGCTACCTGCTGCTCAACCTTGTCGGCGGCTGGGCCGTGCTCGGCGCGGAGCGCAAAGGGGTTCCGCCCGCACCCTGGACCAGGGCGCTGATCTACCTTTCCATTCCCTGGGCCTTCAGTATCCATACGGTGACGGCGTTTCTCTACGCCGGACTGCCCGGCCGGCACCTCTGGCTCACGGCCGTGCTCGCTCCCCGTTTTCTCGCCTCGGCTTTCGCCGCCGGGACGGCCGTTCTGATCCTTCTCGCCTTCATTCTTAAAAAACGGGCCGGATACGATGTCGGCGGGGAAGCCGTCCGCAAGCTGGCCGTTCTGTGCGCCTACGCGGGCACGGCCAACTTCTTTCTGCTCGGCACGGAGTTTTTCACGGCGTTCTACAGCAACGTTCCCGGGCATATGCACAGCCTGCAGCATCTCTACTTCGGGCTGCACGGTCACGCCCAGTTCGTGCCCTGGATGTGGCTGTCGCTGCTCTCCGGCCTGGGCGCGGTAGCCGTGCTGCTTTCGCCCGCCCTGCGTTCAAGTACCCCGTGGCTTCTCGGCGCGTGTTCCGTGCTGGTGTTTTCCATCTGGATAGACAAAGGTGTCGGGCTCGTCATCGGAGGCTTTCTTCCCACCCCTCTCGAGGAGATCGTCGACTACGTCCCCACCGTTACGGAGATAGGGGTTACGCTCGGCATATGGGCTGTCGGTCTCCTGCTGCTCACCATGCTCCTGAAAGTGGTCGTCGACGTCCGGACCCGGGATTGATCCCTTCGGCGCCGTGTCGCTTTCGGGTGCGGCGGAAAAACCGTACCATGAAGCGACGGGGTCCCAAGGTTTTTCGTTTATACTGTAACAGTCCTGCCATGAAAGTTTTTCTTCCGCTCAATATCCGTGTGGACAACAAAAAAATCCTTTTTGTCGGTGGTGGAAAGATCGCCATGCATAAAATCCGCACGGTCGAGCAGTATACCCGCAACATCACCATTCTCGCGCCGGAGATCCATGCCGATCTCCGGGACAAGGGCTTTACGGAAATCTACAAGCGATACGAGAAAGCGGATCTCGAAGGCTGTTTTCTTGTCTATGCGAGCACGAACGATCACGAGGTGAACCGCAGAATTCGGGACGATGCGGAATCCCTCGGGATTCTGGTCAACGTGGTCGACAACCGCGAGCTTTCGGATTTCATCTCGCCGGCGGTCCTGAAAAAGGGCGACATGACCATCGCCGTTTCGTCGAACGGCCTCAATGTGAAACAGTCCGTCGAATGGCGTAACCGGCTCAGGTCCATTCTGGACACCGGCGGGTTGTAAGGTAATGGATGCTACCGGACAACATACCGGAAACAGCCCGGCCGAAACCCCGAAAGGCTACGTTTACATCGTCGGCGCGGGGCCGGGCGACCCGGAGTTGATCACCCTCAAGGCCGAACGTGTCCTGAGCGAGGCCGACGTGATTCTCTACGACGATCTGGTCGCTCTGGAACTTGTCGACCAGTACGGCGCGGTGAAGATCTACACCGGCAAGCGCAAGGGCAGCCACCATTTCGAGCAGGAGGAGATCAACCGTGAAATCGCGCGTCACGCTCTTGCGGGCAGGAACGTCGTTCGTCTCAAGGGCGGCGATCCGTTCGTTTTCGGCCGCGGCGGCGAGGAGATCGACACACTGCGTGGCTACGGCATAGGCTACGAGATCGTTCCCGGCATCACGGCCGCCCACGGTGTGAGCGCCTACACCGAAATTCCCCTGACCATGCGGGGGATATCCTCGTCGGTGGCCTTCTGTACAGGCCATCATGCCGGCAAGATCCATGTGCCGGACACCGATACGATCGTTTACTACATGGTGGCTTCCACCGTGCGCGACGTGCTCGACGCGGTTGCCGCGAAGGGGTGGGCGGGAAAGACGATGGCCGCCGTCGTCCAGAACGCCACGCGCTACAACCAGAAGGTCTTCACGGGAACGCTCGACGAGTTTCGCCGGCGGGAAAAGGCGGTGTATTCGCCGGCCCTGCTCATCGTCGGCGACAGCATCGGGCAGTACATCGAGCGCAACTGGCACTCCCGCAAGAAAAAGGTGCTCATGACCGGCGGCGACTCGACCCGCTACAAAAGTACCGACTACATCATGGTTCACTTTCCCTGCCGCAAGATTTCCGGGGCGGATCTCGAAGCGGTCGAACGCTGTCTGGACGATCTCGGAAGGTTCTCGCTGCTCTTCTTCCAGAACAAGTTCTCGGTCAAGTATTTCTTCCGTTTCCTCTTCGAATCCGGCAGGGATTCACGCAGCCTGTCGCACATGACGATCTGTACGGCAGGGCGCGCCGCCGCGGAGGAGCTGCAGAAAGCCGGGATCGTTCCGGATCACACGCTCGAACCCGACGCCGCGGGCGGCTTCGCCGGCAGTTTCGGGGAGCTCGGCATCACCGGCCGGCATATTCTCCTGCCGGGATCGAACACGGTCGACCATGCCCTCGTCTCCCGACTCAGGGGGCTCGGCAACGAGGTCGCGCCGCTCGGCGTCTACGCACACGAGGTGCGGCAGGACGAACCGATCGATCTCGATTTCATCGACGAGATATACTTCTCCTCGCCCACCTGCGTCGGGAATTTCCGGGCGCTGTTCAAGACGATTCCCGGCCGCATCACCATCTCCTCAGCCGACCGGGATACGGAGGAAGAGTACCGGAAGCGGTTCGGCTCGTGACGCTTCCCGGGCGAGCTTCTTTTTTTACAACGATTTGACCGCCCCGCCCCTCCGTTTTCTGCTCACACCGGTAATTTAGGACACCCTCTCTTCAACCCCGCCCCGATCATTCCGATCGGCCCATCGACCCCGCTGTGTCATAATCGCGCATGGGCGCGCACAGATCGCGCGATTATGACACAATCATTTCATCGCAATCCTTCACACACCTCCCCCGTCGACCGCGATTTCCGTCCGCGGGATCGGATAGTTATGGCGTAACGCCCTATAGAATATCGGCTTAGTGTTGCGGCCCCTGCGAGGGCCCGCGTGCTGGCATGGATGTTGAAGCTCCAGTTATAGA